>CALROJ020000009.1:0-160223 GCA_943369735.1 bacterium Ga0077546 | reverse complement strand
TATCGAACGGGATATGCGGCACCATTTTGATGGTGACTGGAGTTTTATAGATAGAACAGGAGTTCGCAAGTTTGGTTCCTACGGATTGGTTCGGGATTTCTCGCAGGGTCTGGCGGCAGTGCGGCCGAAAGATAGCCTGTATTGGCAGTTTGTTGATAGAAATGGAACCACGAAAATTAAGGGACCATACAGGTCAGTCTCATCTTTCGCACAGAATCGAGCTGCTGTGTGCATCAATGATAAATGGGGCTTGATTGATAGTTCGGGTAAAGTGATTCTTGCACCTGCCTATGACGAAGAAATTAGACCTTTTCGTGAAGGTTTGGCGGCTGTTGTGGTTTCTAAAGACAACCGCATTGATTATTTGAATGCCGATGGGAAAGTTCAATTTGGTCTTGCTAGGCCTTTTCCTGAGCCCATAAATTTCAGAAGCTGGGAGCGCGGTGAGAGTGAATTTGTGAAGAATAGCGCAGATGCGAATCACCTGGGTCGTCCGGTTGATTTGAACTATGACATTTCTGAAGGTCTGGTTGTAATTGAGAAGAATGGAAAATTTGGGTACGCCGATGTCTCAGGCCGAACAATTGTTGTTCCTCGTTTTGACTATTGCTGGCCCTTCGTTGAGGGCCGTGCGCGTGTCTTTCAGCGGGCTGCCGTGAAAGGTCATTTCGGTTTTATTGATCACACCGGCAAGGAAGTCATTCCGTGCAAGTACGTTGCGGCCCACGATTTTTCAGAGGGCTTTGCTGTTGTAGCTGTTCATGACGGCGATCACAGCGAGTACATTGATTATTCTGGCCGCAATGTTTTTGGCAAAACTTTTCCCCGGGCAAAGTCATTTCATGAGGGCCGTGCCTTTGTCGGGCGGCCGCAGCTATGTTTATAGGGTGTTGTTGCTCGGGCGAACTCACTAATATTGTAATTTAGGCTTCACTAAGTTCCAATCAGTCGAAAAGGTTTCTACTGATTTTTGATGATTCGCATCTTCAGTGGTGGCTGTCACTGTTATGAATTTACCGTCTGGAGATATCTCAAAAGAGCCTCTCCCGCTGGGGCTTAGAGAGAAAATTTCTTTTGTTTCTTTAAGTGCATTCCAGTAGTTTCGTTCATAAGACAGCACGACTTTTGTTCTGCAGTCATTGCAAACCGTATCGAACTGCTTTTCTAGCTTGGCTGTGTACCCTGCCTGCGCTAGCGGTTGCGATTTGAGAAGTGAGTAATAGAGGTGGCTTTCGTCTTGTTGACCAAGGAAGGCGCTAAGCAGGCCAAGGCTTGAGAACCACAACGTCACCGAGGCCAAGAATTTCCATTGTTTCTTGGCTCGCCAGGCTGGCAGTAGGACAAAGGCACTGATCCAAAAGAGAGAGCTTAATACTGACGTATGTGCAACAGAAGAGAAAGAAGTGTTATAGAAATCAAAATGCCCAAAAGCAAAGCAGCAGACCTGAAGAGTCCAAAGAGCTGCCATCAGATAGATTGCTGGCGAAGGTATTTTTGCGATGGTCTTCACTGCGGCCCTTGTGATGAACTGGCGATTCTATTCAAGATTCTAGCGCTCAATCGTCTATTAAATGGTGGTAATGGCCATTTTGACCTTTGGCGCTCCCACGTTTGCTAAACTAGAGCCCACTAGAAACGCTTTAGCCTTATGAGCGTCATTTCCGCTGAAGGAGTTCACTATGAATCGCTACGCAGTCATTTCCCTCGCAGCAGTCTTTTCGCTGGTGGCTACAGGTTTCTCGATGGCTCCGTGCCAAGCTCAATTCCTCAAGACCCTTCAAGACAGCTTGCTCGGTGGTCAAAATGGCCAGCAGCAAGGTACTGCCCTTAGTCAGCAGCCGCCTGCTCTGGTTGGCACGGTCAATTTGCCTCCGGCTCAGTATCTGATGACCAATGTGCAAAGCGGTCAGGCATTTTACGTAACAGTGCAGAATGGGCAGATGTTCCTCGGTGGCCAGCAAGTCGCTCCCCAGAATTTCCAGTCTAATCAAGCTCCGTTGACTCAACAGCAAACTCAGCAAGGCGGTGGTGGCTTTGGTGGAATGGTGAAAAACGGCTTGGGCAACTTCTTACAGAACCAGATTGCGCCACAGCAAGGGCAGCAGCTAACGCCTAATCAGTAGCTAGTTTCTCGGTCAGTAGCTAGTTCGCTGTCAGCCAATAGCTGGGTAAATTGCAGGATTGCCGCTCAAGAAGCCTGATGTGCTTTCTCTTCTTTCTTCTTGCGTGATGCGGCGAGATTGAGAAATTCCACGAAGACAGAAAAGGCCATGGCTCCGTAAATGTAGCCTTTGGCAATGTGGTGACCCATGGCGTCTCCAACCAGTACGACACCAATGAGCAATAGAAAACTCAGTGCCAGCATTTTCACTGTGGGATGTTTGGAAATGAAGTTGCTGACTGATGTTGAGAAGATCATCATGGTAATGACCGAGATAACGACAGCTGTGACCATGATCCACAACTCATCGACCATGCCCACAGCGGTGATGACCGAGTCAAGCGAGAACACTATATCTAGTATCATTATTTGAATCAGTGTGCCGATGAATGTAGAATTTTTCTTCGTTGAAAGTTCGTCACCTTCACCTTCTATGCGCTCGTGAATCTCTCTGGTTGCTTTGGCGACGAGAAATAATCCACCACCAAGTAGCAAAAGATCGCGACCTGAAAATGGATGGTGAAACAGTTCAAAGAGCGGAGCCTTCAGGCTCATCACCCACGAAAGTGAGAACAAAAGCATGATTCGCGTAAGCATGGCTAATGCTAGTCCTAGCATTCTTGCCTTGCGTCGTTGATGCTCAGGCAGTCTTGATGCCAGAATCGAGATGAAGATGATGTTGTCGATGCCGAGCACTATTTCCATTGCAGTGAGCGACGCTAGGGCGGCTGCAATCTCGGTGTCGATTAGTAAGAAGTCCATATGGTTACCAAATTCGTGGTTTGTACTTTTCTTTCGCCGCAAGCTCGTCGGAGTTATCCATGCGGTTGACAGCTTAGCACTTAGGCCATATCAAATTCTTGCGCTATAGAGGCATTGCCTTCACGATGAGCGCTGGTTGTCCATGCGGAGAGTTTGTGCGTTTAATAAAATCCAGCATCTTTGAGCATATCGTCGGTAGCCTCTGCTGTAGGAGGCAAAATGATTGCTTCCGCTTTTTCTGCCTTTGGATAGTTTTTAGTCGAAAAAACTGAAGCATCAACTTTTACTTGAGCAATAGCTTTTGTCTTTAGGCGAAATGCCTTTTCTTTGTCTTCTAGATGCAGCAGGCTGACTGGCACTTGCTGGCAACCACGTGGGACATCGTAGAATTTTGTTAGAATCGCGATTGCATTATTTGAGACATTTTTGCATTGAACAGCAGTGTAACGGACATCCGTTGAGTAGCTCTTTTGCTGGGCTTTTTCAAATTTATTGAAGTTGAAAAGGTCATCTATCCTCTTCTTACTATTTGAGAAATATAAGGTGGCCGGTAGTGCCATAAAGGCAACAGGCCTTTTTTTATATTCATTGATGTTGCCAAAGTTGCATCCGAATCTCTGCACTGGGAAACCTTCCCAGTTGGTGCCACTTGCATAGCGTAATTTTTTTCTGTCACTAATTAGTTGCACTTCCCATTTTGGTGCTTTACTAAACAGATAGAAGTCTCGATCTAGTGAGTCAATCCTCAGTGCATCGTTTGAAATGTAGACAGTGCACTGCCCCCACGCAGAAGATACTTGTGATAATTTCCAGGCTAGTACCTGAGGATTTGCTTCGGTTCTTTGAACTAAGAATAGAGCGCAAAATATGCAGGCTAAAAGTAGAAGTGAAAGTCTTTTGTAGCTCAAGTTTGTAAGGAGCGATGTTCGGCGCAAATTAATTTCTCGATTTATATTGGCGAATTATGTTCCCAGATCTGGTGTGCTTGCGCCTGTGCCGGTGCCGTCTTGGTACATTTCAATGCCCGGAAGGGACTTCGCCACAGCTTTCAGTTCTACAGGTTGTGAGCTGACGTCTGTAAGCTTAGTTGGGTTGGCTGAGATTACTTTGCTGCCGTGCCCGGCATCGCCAGCGTGACTGCTAGTGTGACTGCCGGAGGCATGACTGATGTTCTGATTGCCAGCATGGCTTATATCGTGGCCACTTGCGTGCCCTCCAGTATGGTTGATACCGTGGGCGGTGCTGTGGTGATCGCCAGCGTGTGTGCCGGTGTGATTACTCGAGATATGATTGCTGTGGCCATTGGCTAAATGATTTCCAGCTGCGTGATTTCCGGCGACATGACCGCCAGCGTGTCCAGCCGCTGCATGCGAGGCTCCGTGTTCAGCGCCATTCATATGTAGCTGCTGACCAGGGTGAATCAAATTAGGATTGCTGCCAACCACATCAGTGTTATTGCTGTAGAGGTCTTTCCAGTGTTCGCCGCCGCCCAGGTTGTCTTTAGAGATATCCCAGAGGTTGTCACCAGCTTTAACTGTGTAGTCTTGAGCTAGGTGCTGGCCGTCTAGGCCTCCGGCTCCTGGTAATTGCAGTTCAGTGCCAGGCATGATTAGGCGTGGGTTGTTGCCGATTATGCCTTCATTGAGTTTGTAGATTTCGCCCCAGCGGGTGCTGTCGCCCATGTGTTTACCGGCGAGGTCCCACAAGTTGTCGCCTTCTTTTACTGTATAAGAAGTAGTTTCTGGAGCGTCTGATGCGGCTTGTCCGTCGCCTTGTCCATCTACCCCTTGTCCGCCAGCGCCGTTTTGTGCCGCGTTGGCATCATTTACTGGATTGCCGTTAGCATCTAGTCCTGCCCCGCGCTCAAGGCCGGCTCCCTGCTGAGCGCCTTGCATTTGATAATTTTGATTTGCTGGTAATTGATTCTGTAAGCTTTGAGGGTCAACAGCCTGCCCGGTATTGGGGCCGAGGGTTGAGCCGAATCCACCGCCAGGGTCCATGGCTAAGAGGTTGTTCTCACCAGCTGGAGCGAAATTGAGAGCTGTTTCTTGCCCGGCTTGCTCAAAGAGCGGTTTACCAAATGGAGCGCCACCATTAACGTTGAGGTCAGGAGCGTTGGCAAAGCTGTGGTCTAGCGATACTCCTGGGCCGTCTAGTGGCTCTGAAGAGTTGAAGGAGAGTAGATTCTTGTTGTTGAGCGGCTCAAGGCTCGTAGCGTCGCCCAGGGTTGTTAAGCCGGGGGCGTCGTCTGGGAGTAAATTGAGGTCTATGCCCAAATGCTCGGTGAGGCCGCCTATGCCGTCCATGATTTGGCCGGTGATGGGGTCGAGCATCGAGAGCATGTCGTTGCCGCCGAAGAATGAGCCGAGAAACTCGAAGAATGAAGAAGCCAGGCCGAGGTGTCCAGGCATCTTCATAATCATGTTGATGAGCGGCGACATTTGCTCAGCGCCAGGAATGGGCATACCGGCTGGAGTCAGGGCGGCGGCTTCCATTCCTGATGGAGTGGGCATCGATGGTAAGAACGATTCGGCGCCCTGGGGCTTAAAGAAGTTCGTGGCGGCAGAAATGTCTTTCGGGCTGCTCAGTTGGGTCTGCACATCAGCCCTGACGGCCGTGAATGACTCCGTGGGATGCGGAGCCTCAGGGATACCGTCTAACGGTAGGGCTTTTTCTGCTTGCATTTATTAGTAAGTCGGCGGAGGAATTTGCCATTATTGAGGCAAGAGCGAGCGCTTGTCAAGTGAAAATGTTGGCTGCCTTACAAAATCAATGAAACTAGCTTTCTATCTCTGTTTCGCGTGGGGAATATACGACATATTGGCTCTTGCCAAGATATGCCTTTTGATCAGATACTATATCTCGTTAAGTACAACAAAGAAGTTCTCTTGGCGGAGGACTAGTTGATCGAAAACAAAGTGGAGGTTTGCAGTCGATCTAAGTGGCAATGGCGACAATTGTTTTGACCAACAATTGGCAAAGGCGGGTATTGAATGCGAGGCAGAAGACTGTCTATCACCGTTGGGTCCTCTTATAGAGATCACTCAGCAGGTACTGGAAAAAGAACCGACCTACTTTCGAGCTATTCGGAAAGAGTGCTAACAGATGGCTACCGTGCTTACCTGCGAGGGGATAAGCTCAATGGCCGCGCCGAGCACTTTATGGAGCAAACGAAGTGCAAGAATGAAGGTCAAACTAGACACAGTAGACCGACGGAGGTTTCACGCCTCCGCCACATGGAAGGACGTTTTGAGTGGGTTTTAACCCTGCGAGAAAAGGTCACTCTATTTCTGTTGAACGCATGTCGAATCCAACATCACAACCGACTACAGAGGAGGCCAGTGCGCAGATCGAAACGTTTAAGTTGATCTGGCTCTAGAGCTTAACTAAATCCTGATTGTTGAGCTTAAAACGCTAGATTGAAGGCGCGCCACATACTCGATTGAGAGTAATTTGTGGTACTGGGAAAAAATACTGAATTCGCTGCATTTGGATAAATTCCAGGGCCCGACGAACCAATCGCGCCCTGGAATTTTCCTATGTTGAAAGAAGCTAAAGGCGCACCAACCGCGGGATAACCATAAGGATAGCCGCCACCATAGGGGCTATAGGGATAACCGTAGCCATAATTGCCATATCCTGAATTACCATAGCCAAAATAGGGGTTGCCACCACCGGCGAAGCTGTTGAAAGTGTTCCAGGGGGTATAGCCACCACCATAGTATCCATTGTTGTAGCCGTTGTAAAAGCTTGGGCCGCCAAGGCTTATGCCACCACGGCCGCCACCAAAGCTGATTGAGATTCCGGGCCGGTAGTTAGGGTTCCCATAGGGGTTTCCGTAGCCGGGATAACCATAGCCTGGATAGCCGAAGCCGTATCCGGGATTTCCGTACTGGGGATAACCATAGCCTGGATAGCCGAAACCGTATCCGGGATTGCCCAGGGCCCGATAGTTCAAGTTGGGGTTGACGTAGCCAGGCATGTTGTACCCAGGCACGGCGTATCCAAATGGAGTCGGTCCGGCAAAGCCATAGAACGGCAGTGGTTGGAAGGTATTTTCAATCTGGTTGACGAATGGTTTTACGCCACTGCCTGCCCAGGGATCATCGGCTGAATCTTTGAGCGGTACTATGTTTCCGTGGGGGTCTACGGACACGCCTACGCGGCTTAAATCAATTGGAATAGTTGGTTTCGGTTTTGGCTTGGTTTTGGGATCTGTCACTTCTTCCATGAACATATCGCCGTTTTCGCCAAGAAATGCTTCGCCATCATCTTTGGCGGCAGGCTGAGCGGCAATGGCGGGAGCTGCGGTCGCCACGCTAAAGACGCCCAAAACGCCTGAAGTGCAGAGCAAAGACAATGCCAATAACTTAGAAGCCATCAGCCTAGCAGTTGATATTTTGGAAGACGAAAATCTAGAAGTAAGAGGTTGCCTATTTTTCGCTTTCATTGCCATTGCTATCCATCGGTTGATCGTTCACAAGCGGCATGATTGATCCACCATTACCAGTATTGCTAGCGGGAATGACACTGCCTGGTTGGGCACCATTGTTGATACCATTAGAGAACATGCTGCCGGAGTTGCTGCCGGAACCACTAGCTGATGGAGTTCCGCTGCCTGCTACCATGTTGGCTCCTGTGCTAGTCCCTGCGTTAGTCCCGCTGCCAGTGGCGATGTCTTGGGTGGCGCTCTCGCCGAAGACATTGCGTACTTTGTTCACGAGCGCCAATATCGGTTGATAGATTTGATCAGGAAGTTTGCTTGAAACTGATTGCGAGATTCCCATTTTCTCTCCGGTTACTTCGGCTACTGGCTCTTGGGCCTCATTTTTGCGTAACTTAGAGGCAATGACATTAACCCAGAATTGAGCGTGAACTTTGAGCCCGGTAATGCGGTCAATTCTAATTTCGCCTTCGGTTTTCTCACTTAAATCAAACGAAATAGTCTTGTCAAAACCTACTTCGGAAACCCCTTTTTGATCTATCGGTTTGACTACTTTCTCGTTCAGCACAATCTCGATATGATGGCCATCATCGGTTTTGGCAATAGATATTTTTTCTGCTCCAACGTCTTTGAAGGCTTTTGCTACTTCAGTACCAAAGCTGCTTGGTTCGACTAAGCGATAGAGTGATGAAAGCTGGCTTACGTCTTTATCTAAGTCTGGGTCAGCGCTGCCTGCTGGAAGTGCTGCTTTAGCTTGGTCAAAGAAGTCTGATGCTGAGCTGAAGTTCTTCATTTGTAGCGAACATTCACCCATGCGCCTCAATGTTTTTTCAATCGTGGCCTGTTGCTCTTGCTTCTCCGCTCCGGCCAAACCTTCGCTGCTTTTCTCCAATTCGAGGCGCAGTTTGTCCCACTGGCTTTGGGCCCGTTTATAGTCGCTTTGTTCAAAAGATCTTTGAGCCGAAGTGTCGTAGCGTTCAAGCTTGGGGCTTAATGCCAAAGCATCGCTTACGCTGAAAGAAAGAGCTAGCAATGCGGTGATTGGCAAAAGGCTTTTGATTTTCATGGAGCTTGGCATCCTCTCGGTAAATAGCGACTACACTAGCGAAACTGTGGGCTTATCAACTTAGGTTCCCTCGGCTGTGTAAGAATGCCCATATTCCGCAGACAATTTTAGGAACCAATTTTGACCTCTAATGGTGACACAAAGATTAGTGAAATTAGGGAAAAGCCTGAAAATTTGGCTCCGGCTGGTTCGCTTGAAATCTGGTCATGGGCCATGTTTGATTTCGCTAACTCTAGCTATACCACAGTGGTCACCACGGCAATCTTCAATGCCTACTTCGTCAAGACCGTGGCTAGCGGTGTTGAGCTTTCCACTGCCACTCTTTATCTGACATGTTCGCTAGGTCTAGCCAATCTCTTGGTGGTTCTGACGGCCCCAGTGGTGGGTGCTATCGCTGATGCTTTTGCCATAAAAAAACGCTTTCTCTTTGTCTCTAGCCTGGCTTGCGTCATTTGCACGGCCAGCTTGTCGTTGGTTCATCAAGGTGATGTGGCGTTGGCCATGACTCTTTTGGTGCTTTCCAATTTTGCTTTTGGCACCTCTGAAGATCTGATAGCGGCGTTTCTGCCTGAGATCGCCACTCCAGAGAGAATGGGGCGTATTTCAGCATTCGGCTGGACTCTCGGATACATTGGCGGTATCGCGGTTTTAGGCGCTTGTTTAGCTTATGTCTCCTGGGCCCAGAAAGCAGGGCAGACCCCTGCTCAGTTTGTACCGGTAACAATGCTATTTGTTGCAGTGATCTTCACTAGTGCTGCCGCACCGACTTTCATTTGGCTGAAAGAGAGAGCCAAGCGCGCTGTTGTGAGGAACAAGTTGAGCGAAATTGCCAGCGGCGCATTTAAACAGGTGATCGAAACAATTGCCGATGCCAAAAAGCATCGCGACCTTTTCACATTTTTGCTTTCGCTACTGTGTTATAGCTGTGGCAGCACCACCGTTGTTGCCTTGGCGGCTGTCTATGCCGAGCAGGTTATGGGTTTCAAGACCAACGAATCAATAATCTTGATTATGGTTGTAAACGTGACAGCGGCAGTCGGTGCCTTTATTTTTGGATTCATTCAGGACAAAGTTGGTTCGGTGCGCACTATTGCCGTAACCTTGGCGCTATGGTCGCTGGCCATTTTCATTGCCTTTGCTACCACAAACAAAGAAGGTTTTTGGTTGGCTGCCAATATTATGGGGATTGCTATGGGGGCTAGTGCTTCGGCCGGAAGAGCGTTGGTTGGCCGGCTTTCTCCTGCTGGTCGCTCGGCAGAATTCTTTGGTTTGTGGGGATTGTCGGTGAAACTTTCGGCCATAATTGGGCCGATGACTTATGGTCTAGTTACTTATCTCAGTGGTTCTAACTATCGACTAGCATTGCTCTCCACTTTGATGTTTTTCATTTTGGGTCTTGTCATTGTTTTCTTCGTGGATGAAAAGCGTGGCCGTGAGCAGGCACTTTTAGGCTAGTCGCCAGTCAGTTAATTGCAGGCACAGTTTTCGCAGTCTTAAGGAGTTTTGTTTTGAGCTTTATCACCGCACAAGATGGCACAAAGATTTTTTATAAAGCTTGGGGTTTTGGAGGCAAAGAGGATAATAAGCAGACCGTGGTTTTTAGCCACGGTTGGCCGCTCACAGCTGACGCTTGGGACGAGCAAATGTTTTTCTTGGCTTCAAGCGGATACAGAGTTATTGCTCACGATCGTCGTGGGCACGGCCGCTCTGACCAGCCTTGGGAAGGCAACGACATGGACACTTACGCCGATGATTTGGCTGCTCTGACTGAAGCTCTTGATTTAAGTAATGCTGTGCATGTGGGTCATTCTACCGGTGGTGGTGAGGTTGCCCGCTACATTGGCCGCCATGGCACTAAGCGTGTGGCCAAGGCTGTCTTAGTTGGCGCTGTCACGCCAATTATGCTCAAAAGCGCTAGCAACCCTGATGGCACGCCCATGAAAGCCTTTGATGATATTCGCGAGGGCGTGGCTAATAATCGTTCGCAGTTCTATAAGGATTTGAGCGGGCCATTTTACGGAGCTAACCGGGCTGATTCTAAGGTGACCGTTGGTCAGCGCGAACAGTTTTGGCTGCAAGGAATGTCAGTTGGCTTGAAGGCTGCATACGATTGTGTCAAGGCATTTTCAGAAAGTGATTTTACCGAAGACTTGAAGAAAATCGATGTGCCGACATTGTTTATACATGGCGACGATGATCAAATTGTGCCAATTGCGGCTTCAGCGATTCTTGCTTCTAAGCTTGTGAAAGGTTCAATTTTGAGTGTCTATGAAGGGGCACCCCATGGTTTGACTGCTACTCATCGTGAGCGGTTTCATAAAGAGCTATTGGCTTTCATAAAAGGTTAAAAACTTGCGCCAATTTAGTTCAATAAATTGTCGATAGCGAGTTTGATTTGAAGTTTGGCCGATATCGGTCAAACTTCAACGATATCGGTAAACACTTGACCGATATCGGCCAAATGTCAAAAGCAGCGAAATTCCATTCGAAATTTCGCTGCTTTTCTAGTTTCGGTTTAGGCTAAATTCGAGCGTACCGCCTTAACTTTGAGAGCTAAGCTTGAACTTAAGCTATACGCTTAAAATTAAACGTGCTTTTGCAAGTGAGCTTCAACAAACCACAGTTTCTTGTCGACTTCACGTGAAATAGCGATGAGCAAATCGTTGGTGTCTTGCTCTTCCCATTCATTGGTTTTAGCAATGGCCTGGCGCAGGTGTTTGCCATAAGCAGCCAAACGATCAGCGATTGCCATTAGGTGTCCTTCTTCATTCAATTTCTCGGTGTTTGGGTATTCAGGCAAAATTGAGTTTTTAGCGCTGTCTTTGACCGTGCCGTGAGCCACTCCGCCTAGAGACGTGATTCGCTCAGCAATTTCGTCAATGTGTGGGTAGATTACCTCAGCAATATCGTCAAAAAGTAGATGTACTTGGTAGAAATTTTTGCCTTTAACGTTCCAGTGAGCTTGTTTGGTCTGAGACCACATATCAAGTGATGCGGCCAGGGTATCGTTCAAAAGTTCGATGGTCTTGGCGCGCAGGCTCTCTGGAATATCAATTCTGGTTGTGTACATATGAGTACGCTGTTCTTTGGTGGTTGTCATAATTTGCTCCAAATTGGCAATCTGTCTTCCGCTGCATTGAATTCTATGGCAAGGCTAAAATTTCCCGGCATAGCGACATGAAAAATTAGCTATGTTTGCCCTTGGCATTTGAATTTGACAGCTGGAAATTCTAAGTGCAGCTGTTTGACTTCGTTTGCTCCTATGTTGGGGCAATCTATCAATTCTATGTATTTGCAGTTTTTGGCATGCTTGCAGAGTCGCCGAATCAAATTGATTGATACTTTGATTCCGTTCAAGTCTATGGCTTTCAGGCTATTTATTTTGCTAACGCAAACAATTTCGTCATGGCCTAGTTTGTTTGTGCTGGCGAGGTTCAAAGACTTTAGTTTCTTACACTTTTGCAGATCATGGAGCCCTGCTTTAGTTATTTTTGTGCCGCCAATACTGAGTGTTGTCAGGTCTTTTCGCTTGATTAGCTCTTTAAGGCCATCATCTGAAAGGTTTATACTGCTGGCGTCTATCGCCCTTGCCTATTATGGAAATTTGTTGCAGTCCAAGCAAGTTTTCTAGTACTGCTTCTGCGCTCTGATACCGCTCTGCTTGGGCTTTTGCGAGCATTTTTGTTACTAGCTGTTCCAAGGCTGCTGGACACTCTCGGCCGTCTAGTTCGGTGGCCAGGCTTGGTATGGCGGCATTTTGATGCATTAACATAGTGCTGAAAGCGTTGGGACCCAAATATGGAGGTGTGCCAGTAAGTGTTTGAAACAAGGCGCAGCCACATGAATAAATGCTTGTTTGCTCGTCGGCTTGTCAGTTTGTCTGTACTTTTATTCAGCCAAGTATAGACCTAAGAAAATCATTGGGTTAAGCACTTGCAGGCGGGGAGTCAAGGCGTCATGATATGTGGGTTATTGAACGATGTTATTGCTCCGGTTCTAGTGGAATTCATGCAAATATTCAACCGTATATTTAGACAGCAGATTTGTTTTGGCGGGACTCTCAAGATAGTAGTGCTGGCCAGCATGGTATTTGTCACCGCTGGTTGCGATTATATTGAAGGGCTGACAAAACCCGCTGTTGAGGAAGCGCCAGAAGTTTCGCAGCCACACTTAAAGGTGGTCAAAATTGCTGATGACTTTAAGGCAGTGCAGCAAGCCAGTATTTATGTGCCGATTTATTCTGCAATTTATTATGAAGACCGCAGACGCACCATAGATTTGGCTGCTACTCTCAGCGTGCGTAACACCGATTTGAAAAATTCGATTATTTTGCGCAGCGTTGACTATTATTCTACTGATGGCAAACTCGTGAAGAAGTATTTGACGAGCCCTGTAGAATTGGGGCCAATGTCGACTGCTGATTTTATTGTGGCGCGCACCGATGTTAGTGGCGGTGCTGGTGCTAATTTTATTGTTGATTGGCTGGCAAGCAAGGCTGTCTCCGCCCCGATTGCCGAGGCTGTAATGGTCAGCACGGGCTCTTCGCAGAGTATTTCGTTTGTTAGTCGCGGTGAGACCGTCACTCAACCTTAGGAAGGCTAATAGCGGAACGTCCAGCGCTAATGAGCGTTTATGTCGGTTATAAAATTGACTTGGGGAAACTCTTGGCGCAATTTGGCGATCTCTTCTGATGTTATGTTGCGGCAGTCTATTAGGTAGATAGTTGTGCAGTTTTTATTTTTCTTGCACAGGTATCTAATGCCGTCAGCTTTGACTATAGTTTTGCCGAGGCGCAGGATTTTTAGACCCGTGATAGAAGATAGGTCCTTTAGTCCAGCGTTGGTGATGTCTGTTGATTGCGCTTTAATTTCTTGCAGAGTCTGGCAGCGCGATAGTGATTTAGCGCCTTGGTCGTTGAACTTGGTATGCTCAAGATTGATTCTCATCAAGTTCAATTTTTTCAGTCTGCCTAGGCTTTTATTATTGAATTCGCAACGGCTGATCGTCAAATTGCGAATCCAACTTGTGTTGGCTATGAGCTCGATAGTTTTGTCAGATAGTTTTGCGAACTGTGAGACGACCAAGCGCTTATCGTAAGTGGGCGACGCCAACCTCTTTTCGAGCTTGTCCATTTGTATGTCGGGAAAATCCGTCTCATCAGGAAATTTTTCTGGCACCTGAGATGGTGCATGTCTAGGTCTAGGTATTGGTTCTGCGTTAATTGGCATGGTTTTCGACTCTATCGATGCTTTTTTTGTGTTGCTGTTAAAGCAGAGGTAAGTAATCAAAACTATGCTCAGGGCACTTACGAGAGCGGTGCCTAGAGCGGCTATGGCAAATTTTGTCCGAGAGGAGTGGTCACCGCTTTCGTCTTGATCGTCCTCGTTGTAGCCTTCTTCTTCTTCAGCTTCGCCCTCAGTTTTTTTCCACTTTTCTACTGCGTCCTTGTCTTGCACTTCCTGAAAGTCCTCAAGACCCAGCTCATCCATCTTCTCAATGTGCAGCAAGAAATCTAGAACTTCGTCTACGTTTTGATAGCGATCTTCTGGTGATTTAGCCAGCATTGTTGTTACCAATTCTTCAAGCGCGTGCGGGCATGCTCGACCGTTCATCGAAGAGTTAAGCCTCGGTATGGGAGCGCTTTGATGCATGAGCAAAGTTGTGAGTGCGTTGCTGCCGACAAACGGAGGCTTACCAGTGAGGGCCTGGAACAATGCGCAGCCGCAGGAATAGATGTCACTGCTTTCGCCTACTAACTGCCCCATAGATTGCTCTGGACTCATGTAAAGGGGGCTGCCGAAGATAGTGCCTAGCGCTGTTAATTTCTGGGTTTCAGCGGGTGCTACTGCCAGAGCGGCGATGCCAAAATCTACTATCTTGACTGTTAAAGCATTTGACTGGATCCCATTGGACCCAGTCGTCCTCGACTGCAAAGACTGCAAGGGCTGCACCGATTGCAAAGACTGCAAGGGCTGCGCCGATTGCAAAAAGATATTGTCGGGCTTTAGATCTCGATGAATAATGCCCTTTTTGTGGGCTGCCGATAGTCCGCGGCATACTTGAATAAATACTGATACAGCTTCTGATACCGACAGAAACCCGCAATTGTCCAGCTTCTCTCTAAGTGATTGGCCGACCAGCCGTTCCATTGTGTAATAGGGTATTTCGCCGTTGACATAGCCAAAGTCGAAAACCTCAATGATATTGGCATTGCTGAGCTTGGCTATTGCTTGCGCTTCGCGCTGAAAACGTAGCCTTTCTTCATCGGTCAGGCTCGCAGACTTAAATGTTTTTAGCGCCACATCTTTGTCGAGCATCAAGTGTCGCGCTAGATAAACAGTTCCCATTCCGCCCGCACCAAGCAGCTGCACAATCTTGTATTTGCTATCGACAATTGTGCCCAATAGTTCAACTGCTTGCTGCGTTTCTTCACTGCTGGCAAGTAGCACGGCAATGGTTTTGTTGGTAACCGTAAACAACGATGATTTAGATAGTTCGCCGATGCAATCTTCCATCAACTATCAAACAGCCATAAAGCTAATTTGCGCCAGAGTTATTGCGGGCGTTCTCTAGCTGTTCTTTCTCTTGCTTAATTTTTGTTTTTTGCTCGCCGAGAGAATTGATCACTTCTTTTTCGTACTGCAGCTGTTGCTGTTCAATAGCCTGAATATTGGCTTGTTTCTCTTGCCTTAGCGCGCGACGCTCTTGAGCTTTCAGCTTCTTTTTTAGGGCATCTGGGTCTTGGGCGCCGTCTGGTCCTGGTTGCCAGTTAGCCCCTAGTGGATTAGCTCCGGCAGGCACAGCTGTGCCAACACCCATTGCTGTTTCGATTTGATTTAAGCTCTGGTTGAGCAAATTTTCAATAGTTGTATGTTGTTGAGGGTTCAGTTCTCCGCCATTTTGCAGGCGCTCGTTTTTTGCCCGGTTCGCAATATTGGCTACGTCCATATGCAGACGATTGGCCTGTTGTTCGCTTAGTTGGCCATTTTTTAAAGCAGCATCAATCTTTTTGCTCTGACGTCTAAGGCGAGCATTGATCTCATCGTCTTTTTTGCCTGGTCTTGCTTTGTTGCCCTGCCCAGGCACAACTTGACCAGAGTCCTGAGCTAGCGCCGCCGGCGCGACAATGCTAGAAATGCTTGAAATTCCCAGAACATTTGTGGCGGCAAGCGTAGCAGTAAGGGCCGTAAAAGAAACTGTGGCAATAAAAGAAGGTACAAGAGTGCGACGATTGAACACAAGCATTTCCCCCGGATATTCTGCATGCTTAGGCCTGATAAAGGACAAGATTCACGCAGCTCTATTTATATGCTTCGCCCTTTGTACCCAGGCAGCAAATAGATTTATCAGAGGAAGCCGTCAAATCGGCCTAATTATTTAGTCAGCGCCTTCAGCCAGGCTGCGGTCGTTCGGGTTGAATGATTCTGCTGGAATGGCGAAACCGCGGGTGCTTTTTCTCTCTTCAGTAGCTTTAGTTTCTTTAGGGCTATCTTGCTTTTCCATTTGTTCAAATTCTCCTGTTAGCGGATGCTAGCAACAGACTCTATAGTGCATCACAAATGCTAAGGAGAGGTTAAGTTGGCCTCGTTTGTAACCGCTTGTCAATTAGAGTCTCCACATCTGAGCGCAACATCGCTTAAGAAAAAAGGGAAGGCGAACCTTCCCTTTGGCTGATTTTCGGCAATTGTAAACGAGATTTTTGCTCTATTTACTAGCGATTCTTAGCGATCGATCTGCGCTAAAAGTGGCTGCTCGTAACGTTCTCCGGCGGTCTTGGTGGCCAGTCCGCTGAGTGCCGCTAGATCTTCGTCTTCAAGATCTAAACGGAACGATACAGTATTTTCTTCTAAGTAACGCACGTGCTTGGTACCAGGAATCGGCACAATGTCGATGCCTTGGTGAAGCAACCAAGCGATAGCAACTTGAGCTGGTGTGGCGCCGTAACGATCGGCAACTTCGTTGACTTCGTCAACAAGAAGCAAATTGCGCTTGAAGTTTTCACCTTGATAGCGAGGGTCGTGGCGGCGATAGTCGCCTTCAGGAAGATCGTCGAAGCTCTTAATTTCGCCAGTAAGAATGCCGCGACCAATTGGGCAGTAGGCAACAAGACCGATTTTGAGTTCACGTAGAACCGGCATAATTACTGGTTCTAGGTTGCGCTCCCAGATTGAATACTCTGATTGCAGAGCTGAAATAGGATGCACTTTGTGAGCTTTGCGAATAGTTTGTTCGCCGGCTTCAGATAGTCCGAGATAGCGAACTTTGCCTTCTTTGACGAGCTCAGCCATAGCGCCAACAGTTTCTTCAATAGGAACATTTGGATCGACGCGATGTTGATAGTAGAGATCGATAACGTCGATTCCTAGTCTTTTCATAGAAGCTTCGGCCACAGCCTTAACTGTCTTTGGATGACTATCTAAGCCAATTGAATTGCCAGCTTCGTCGTATTTGAAACCGAACTTGGTGGCAATTACTGCTTGATCGCGTTTACCTTTGATGGCACGACCAATTAACTCTTCGTTTTTATATGGGCCGTAGCGTTCGGCGGTGTCGAGGAAATTCACGCCTAGCTCTAAAGCTCTGTGAATTACTTTGATTGCTTCGCTTTCATCGGCTGTGCCGTAAGCAAAGCTCATGCCCATGCAGCCAAGACCGATGGCAGATGTAGTGAGACCCTGGTTACCCAGCTTGCGCGTGTTGATGATGCCCATGTTGACGTCCGTGTTCCATACTCAGTGACAATTGAAACCCTATCATGGCCGCTACCGCTTTACATGAAGGTAAATAGTAATAATGATTGATTTAAACTTCGCGTAAGCCGCATTAGGCCTCATGAAAAAGATTCATTCATCATTAATGAACTCGTAATCGGCCTGTGGCGCTGAATGTTGCAAGCTTTGTAAAAGAATTTTGTGGTCAGAAGCTCAATATAGAGATAATAGAAGCCTCAGAAATTCACTTTAATAATCTGTTTCAAGAAAATATATTTGGAAGCATTAGACCAAGAGGAAGAGGCGACCATGCCAGCAGCGCTACTTGTTATAGATGTACAACAAGGCTTCGACGAACCTTACTGGGGTAAACGCAATAATCCCCAATGCGAGGACAACATAGCCGCCCTGATTGCTGCTTTCCGTAGGGCGAGCAAGCCGGTTATACATGTGCAACATATGTCGGTAGAGCCCCAGTCGCCCCTCCGGCCCGGCCAGCCCGGCAATGAATTTAAGCCAGCGGCCGCTCCTGCCTTCGGCGAGAAAGTCTTTGGCAAGACGGTTAATAGTGCTTTCATTGGGACAGAGCTTGAAAAGTATTTGCGTGAGCAGGGCATCGATGAGCTTGTGATTTGCGGCTTGACCACAGACCACTGTGTTTCCACCAGTACTCGCATGGCTGGCAATTTAGGTTTCAAAACATATTTAGTGAGCGATGCCACAGCTACTTTTAATCGTAAAGGAATAGATGGGCGCGATTGGCCAGCTGAAGAAATTCATCAAAGTGCGTTAGCGAGTCTGAATGGAGAATTTGCTCAAGTGATTTCGACTGTCGCTGTGTTGAATTTATTTTGAAGTGCTGCACCGCCAGTAGTGTCGATGCCATAAGTTTTTAAAAGATATCTGTGTGCTTGCGCAAGTTGTCGATTTTTTCGCGAACTTCTTTCAACTTCTCATCTTCAATAGAATATTTGTCAGGGGCAATTTCGATCTTTGCGGGCTCGGTAAGAAGTTTCGGTGGCAGTGGTTTGTCTGTGGTAGAGAGATACATTGTAATCATTTCATCGATTTGATAGAGCAGCACCGGTTTTTGCATGTAGTCATTCATGCCCGCTGACAGGCAAGCACTTTTCTGTGAGAACGCAGAAAGAGCGATAATTGGAATCGCGGTGCCTTTTTCTTGCTCGCGAATGCGACGGGTTGCCGAGATACCATCAAGACCAGGCATTCTAATATCCATAAAGATGATGTCAATGCGCTTCTGTAAAGCCAGTTTGACAACGTCAAAGCCGTTGTTGACGAACTCGGGCGTGCGGTAACCCAGCGCTTTAATTTGGCAGGCAAAGACATATTGAAGTGACTCTTCATCTTCGGCAAGAAGAATTACTGCATCTTTCTTCTTCATTTTGTCACCGCCACTTCAGTAGGAAGTTCTACCGGAATAGTAAACCAGACTGTGGTTCCTATGCCTTCTGCACTAAACATTCCGATATCGCCGTTCATTAACTTGACGTATTGTTGGGCGATAGAGAGGCCTAGCCCGGTGCCACCAAAAAGGCGTGAGGTCGATCCTTTTGCTTGAATGAAGGGGTGAAAAAGTTTAGCTTGAAGCTCTTCTGGAATACCAATTCCTGTATCTGTAACAGCAAATTGAATTCGGCTGTCTCGTGCTTTGACTGTCAGCTCTATTCCACCTTCTTCGGTGAATTTGATGGCATTATTGATCAAATTCAAAAGCACTTGGCGTATTTTACTTGGATCGCCTTGCAGCATTTTGGGAGCTTCATTGATGACTGCAGCAAGCACCAAGCCCTTGGCTTCAGCTTTGCTCGTGGTGAGACCGATTACTTCATCTACAACTTCGACAAGCGAAAACGGAATACTTTCGGTATCAAATCTGCCCGCTTCTAGTTTGGCGAAGTCGAGAAGATCGTTGAGAATGGTCATTAGTCGCTGTGAAGCCGCAAAGATACGGCTGACACTATCGATAGTATCAGCATCTAATTTTGGATCTCGCGAGAGCAGTTCGGATATGCTTAGAATTCCACTAAGGGGCGTTCTCACTTCGTGGCTAATGTTGGCAACCAGCGCCGACTTCAACTCGTTTGCCTCAATGGCAGTATCGCGTGCCAGTTCGAGAGCGATTTCGTTTTGTCTGCGTTCGGTCAAATCTCTAGTGACTTTTACGAAACCCATCTTTCCACCGGCAATAGGAGTAATGGTGACGCTGGCCCAGAATTCGCTACCATCCTTGCGTACTCGCCAGCTTTCCTCTTGGTATGAGCCATCTTCTAAGGCTTTCTTCAACTCATATGCCGGGTGTGATGCCGAGTTTGCTTCATCGGTGTAAAAAACTGAGAAATGCTTGCCGATAATTTCAGCGGCCGTATAGCCTTTAATTCGCTCAGCACCTTCGTTCCAGGTCATTATTATGCCATCCGGATTTAAGATCAGAATGGCATAGTCTTTAACAGCACTGACGATCAGGTCGAACTTTGCTTCGCTCTGCTGAAGTTGTTCTGTTGAATCTACGAGGGCGTATTCCGCCTTTTTTCTCTCAGTTAGATCTCGGGTAACTTTGGCAAAACCAAGGTGTACACCTTGATCATCTATAAGTTTATTTATTACAACGGCCGCCCAGAATTGGCTCCCATCTTTTCGGACGCGCCATCCTTCTTCTTCATAGCTGCCAGTGCGCATTGCCTCTTGCAATTCGAATTGAGGATGACCAGAGGCTTTGGCATCATCGGTATAAAACATAGAGAAGTGCTTGCCGATCACTTCGGTAGCCAAATAACCTTTGGTGCGCTCGGCGCCAGCATTCCACGTAATAATTTTACCGTCAGGATCGAGCGCGAAGATAGCGTAGTCTTTTACGCCCTGAATCAGGTATTTGAAAAGCTTGGTATTGTCTCGATCTTCCACTTCTAGCTTCTATTGCTCTCAGTTTCTACCACTTCAGCTTCTATCGCACATATGCTTCAATGTTTTACTAATGGTCACTATGTCATCTACGCGACATATGCGCAAACGTGTTAGTAGGTGCAATAGGGCGACAATATGTCTGAAATTGGCGCGCATTAACACATGCAAGCAATAATAGTATTTTCAGAAAATAGTTTTATTTCAAGAGGACAGCGGAAAAATTCGCAGAGCAGCTACAGCCCTATGTGTACAGTTTATTACGCAGTCGTGATTTTTTCGCTACACCATTTGGAATTGCTTTGCTTCTCAATCTTCAAGCAGCTACTTATAGTCCGGCACATTTACTACTCCCTCAAGAAACTCATCTAGCCCTATAGGCGATGATTCTTTGCCGCTTTCACTCTTGACGAATAGTACCGCTCTGCCGCTTGGAAGTATTCTCAAGTCAGGTTCGGCCGCAAGTGCCAGAGATTTGCTTTTGAGAATCTTCTTGAACGGACCCTTACCCTTATTACTAACGTCATTTTAGAAATGTCTGCTCAGGGTAAATCCTATAGAGCGATCATGCCGGCCGGTTTAAGATCGCTAAATACTAGCAGTGGAGATTGGCTGTGAAAGATTCTGATTGTACAAAGCGCATGCTAAATGATTTGCGAATAGCCAGCCCCTGCTCTGTGCCATGGAGCACCATGGGTGAGACCTCTAGTGAAGCTGTGCGCTTCTGCGGGCAATGCAGTAAGAATGTCTATGACATCTCTAAGCTGTCCACCGATGAAGCCGCTCTGTTGCTTCAGCAAGGTGCAGCCTCTGGCAGTTTGCCCTGCATGCAGCTTTACCGACGCTTTGACGGCACGATTATTACCGATGATTGCCCTGTGGGTCTGCGCCGCATTCGCGATACTTGGAGGCGAGTTAAGAGCGTGGCCGCAGGTGCAGCTGCTTTCTTTCTGGTTGGACTGCCATCGGCTGCACAGAACAAAGATTTGCCTGTCGTTAAGGGCAAAGTCGCCGCGCCGAACCAGTTCAAGTCTTCCGAGCCCTCGGTGCTGCGGGGCGAGCCGATGATGACTGGTGGCAAACCAGTGATGGGTCCGAACCACACCGGAGGCATTGTTGCCCCTAACGTGCCAGGAAAAAATGCAGCAGCTAGCTGGGAAGAAGTGGCCATGACCAAGCCCTCGATAAAAGCACTGGCAAGTCGCATCAAGAAAATGGAAGCAAAGCCAAACATCTCTGAGAGAGACATGGAACCAATTTTTAAGCTCCGTCTGCAAATGGCTCAAGAAGCTGATAAGCAAATGGTGCCAGCTTTTGCCCAAGCCGAGCTGATGAAGCTCTACGATGCTGTCTCTGTTATGAACACCGGAAGTAATGCTAACAAGCCGTTGCTGCGGGATATTTTGAAGGCACGTATTGCCAATGCCCGCCTTTTGAAAGTTGATGACAGTGTTTTTCAGGAGCAACTACAGAAGCTGCAAAATTCCAAATAAGATGCTGCTTTCGAATTTCTAGCAGAAAATGGGTAATGCCTCAAGCAGCTCGCTATACTGCAACAAGGCGGCAGTATCTAAGATTGTCGCTGCCAATAGGTTGCTCTTAACTCTCGTTGGATCTTGCCGTTGCCAGAAAAACAATTAGTGGTGGTTACCGGTGCTACCGGCTATGTCGGTGCTCGACTGGTTCCCCGCCTGCTTGAAGCAGGCTACCGCGTGCGTGCCTGCGGACGTTCGCTTGTGAAGCTCAGCAGCCGGCCCTGGGCCAAGCACGAAGATGTCGAGTTATTAAAGGCCGATGTTTTCGATAAAGAGTCGCTCAGGACCGCTTTGACTGGCGCCTTTGCTGCTTACTATTTTGTCCATTCCATGAATCTGGAGAACAAAGATTTTGCTTCTGCTGACCGCTTGGCTGCTGACAATATGGTTGAGGCTGCGGCAAGCACCGGTCTCAAGCGCATTATCTACCTAGGTGGTTTGGGCGAAGATTCCCCCGATTTGAGCAAACACCTGCGTTCTCGCGCCGAAGTGGCGGCAATTCTCCAGGCTGGCCCTGTGCCTGTCACAGTGCTTCGGGCGGGAATGATACTGGGTTCTGGCAGTACCTCTTTTGAAATTTTGCGTTACCTGGTTGAGCGTTTGCCGGTGATGATTACTCCGCGCTGGGTTTCCACTCCTTCTCAGCCGATTGCCGTGCGCAATGTTCTCTATTACTTAATTGAATGTCTCAAGGTTGAGGCCACTACTGGCCGCTCTTTCGATATTGGCGGGCCAGAAGTACTCACCTATAAAGACTTGATGCAGGTCTATTCGGTTGAGGCTGGTCTGGGTAAGCGTTGGATTTTCCCCGTACCGGTCTTTACGCCAACAATTAGCTCTTATTGGATTCACTTTGTTACACCGGTTCCCAACTATATTGCTCGTCCTTTGGCTGAGGGGCTGCGCAACCCAGTTGTCTGTAAGAACAATGACATCTTGACCTTGATTCCCCAGCCATTGCTCGATTGCCGCGCTGCCATTGCCATTGCCTTAGAGTGCATCGATCAACACCGCGTCGAAAGCCGTTGGACAGATGCAGGCGAAATGCCAATTGTGCCTGCCGAATGGCCTAGCCCCGGTGACCCGGATTGGGCGGGAGGAACGGTTTACGAAGATAATCGTATGATAAAAGTGAGTGATTCACCGGCCCAGGTTTGGTATCGCCTAGTGCGCTTGGGCGGCAAGACCGGCTGGTATTACGGCAATTGGTTGTGGAAGTTGCGCGGTTATATGGACCGCATTATTGGTGGAGTGGGGCTCAATCGCGGTCGCCGCAATGAGTTGGAGCTCTTGCCCGGCGATGCTCTGGATTTTTGGCGAGTGGTGGATGTTGAAAACGAACACAGCCTTTTATTGGTGGCTGAGATGAAACTTCCCGGCAAAGCATTTTTGCAGTTCACGATCACGAACAATGGTGACGGGGTCACTGTAGTGCAGCAGAATGCCCGATTTCAACCACAAGGTTTGCTTGGTTTGCTCTACTGGTGGGCTGTTACACCTTTGCATGAATTTGTCTTCAATGGTATGTTGCGTGGCATTGCTGCCGGCATTGACGGCAAAATTTTAGAGGGCCCCTCCCGTGTCACCAAAGTCAAAACACAATGAAACCCACTTTACGGCTGGTGAGGTTATTCGCGACATTGTCATTGGTATGTCGGATGGATTAACTGTGCCGTTTGCTTTGGCTGCGGGTTTGTCCGGGGCAATTGCCAATAGTGGATTGGTAGTTACGGCCGGAGTGGCGGAAGTGGCAGCAGGATCGATTGCCATGGGTCTGGGTGGGTATTTGGCTGCCCGCGGTGAGGCTGAGCATTATGATAAAGAGCGCCACCGCGAGTGGTGCGAAGTTAAAGAGATGCCAGAAGAAGAAAGTCGCGAAATTTTTGAGATTTTTCGCGCTTACGGCCTCAAAGATGAAGAGATTCAGCCAGTTGTCGCTGGTTTAGAGCGCAACCATGAACACTGGATTGATTTTATGATGAAGTATGAGCTAGCCCTCGACAAGCCTGATCCTAATCGCGGCTTGATCAGCGCTCTAGTAATTGCTGGTTCTTATATCGTCGGCGGCATTGTGCCGCTTTTGCCGTACATGATGTACAGCGACTCTCACTTTGCTTTGATGATTTCGGCTCTGGTAACTGTGCTGGCCCTTTTTGTGTTTGGCTATGTCAAGGGGCGCTTTACTGGTTCTAAGCCTTTTCGCAGCGCCTTTCAAACCGCCGTGGTTGGCACTCTGGCCGCCCTAGCCGCCTTTACTATTGCCAAGCTAATTTCACCGCACTAATTGGCTGCTTTGCGTTATCATATCTCTTCAATATATGGCTTTGCTCTGATTTGAATTGCTTTGTCCACGAGACTCTAAAATTTATTCCTGCCTTATTGTGGAGCGTTGATGCGAGACTACATTCTTTTGTATATCAACGGCCAAGAGCAGCGCATTAATGGCGCCCAGGCATTTCAGCCAGCTAGTGATTATCTCAGGCTTGACCTTGGTAAGTGCGGCACTAAAGTAGTTTGCGCCGAAGGTGATTGCGGTGCTTGCTCTGTGATCATAGGCAGGCTTGATGGTAGCAAAGATAGTAGTGGTCAAAAGCTAGACTACGTGCCGGTTAATTCGTGTATTCAATATCTTTATCAACTCGATTGCAGCCACTTAATCACAGTGGAAGGCTTGAAAGTAGAAGGTCAGCTCAATCCTGTACAGCAGTCGATGGTCGATCACAATGGCGCCCAGTGTGGTTATTGCACTCCTGGCTTTGTCGTTGCTATGTGTGGCCTGGCTAACGATCTTAAATGTGCTGCGGCCTGTGAACCCGGAAAAGAAGCAGGAACGGCACCAGGCTGCCATGATCTTGGTAGCGCGAAATTCGCCGCGGGGCAAAAACTCACTGAAGAGCTTGTGAAAGACTCACTGACCGGCAATCTCTGTCGTTGCACAGGTTACGAAGCCATAATCAACGCCGGAATGGCCATGGATCTTGAGCGCTTCAAACCCTTAGCCGACCTTTATAACGAAGCTGAGATTGTTGCTAATTTTAAGGCTCACGCTAGTCAAGAATTATTGATAGAAGTAGATGGTCGCACGGCATTTAACCCCACTAGTCTGGCCAGTGCCAATCGCTTTTTGGCCGACAACGAGAAAGTTGTGATTGTTTCCGGTGGCACCGATGTTTCGGTCAACATGAATAAGCGCGGTCTTTCTCCAAAGGCAATTATGAGCACCTCGGCGCTGCCTGGATTGGATGATTTGAGCTTGGTAGAAACGCCTGAAGGCAAGGTTATGAGCATTGGCGCAAGAGTGACTTTGCGTCAGTTAGAGCGAGCCATAAAAGATTTGGTGCCAGAGTTTTACGATATTCTTTGGGTCTATGGTTCACCGCAGATACGTCATGCCGGCACCCTAGCTGGAAATATTGCAAACGGTTCGCCAATTGCCGATAGTCCGCCATTTCTTTTTGTCATGGATGCAGAAGTAGAAGTAACTGGCTTAGCAGGGGTGAGGCGCATAGCCATGGCCGATTTCTATACTGGCTATAAGACTCTTTCACTGAAGAAAGATGAGCTGATCACTCGGGTCTTCTTGCCTTTGCCTAAGGCCGACGAGATACTGCGGCTATACAAAGTATCGCGCCGCCAGCATTTGGATATCTCGGCTTTTACTGCGGCTATTCGCATTACTTTGAAAGACAATAAAATTGCTGCCGCCCGGGTAATATTTGGTGGGGTTGGGCCTGTGGTGAAGAGTGTTCCTGAAGTAGAGAAAGCTTTGCTTGGTAAGCCCCATGAACTAGCTACTTATGAGGCAGCGGGCAAAGTTGCTCGCGAAGCGATTGCACCAATTACCGATGTGCGAGCATCCCGCGATTATCGTCTGGCCTTGGCCGAAAATATTATGACCAAGTTCTATTATGAGAGCGGCGCTAAAGAGAGGGCACTTGCATGTCGATAGTAGGCAAGAATATTCCTCACGATTCAGCACCCGGCCACGTTAGCGGTGAGTCGGTTTATATCGATGATATTCCGATGTCGCGCAATGAAGTGCTAGTCGATTATTTTGGTTCGCCCTATGCTCATGGACGAATTCGTTCTCTCGATTTGAGCGAGGCCCTAAAAGTGCCTGGTGTTGTGGCTTTGTTTACATACAAAGATCTGCATCACAATGTCTTTGGCCCAATCACCCAAGACGAAATTTTATTGGTTGAGGATGTCTCTGAATTTATTGGTCAACCGATTGTTGTTATTGCTGCCCAGTCTCTTGAAGCAATTAAGGCTGCTAAGAAAGCGATTAAGCTCGATATGGAAGAGCTTGTGCCTGTGCTCACAGTCGACGCTGCCATTGCTAACAATAAGTATTTGGATAAGACCTACAAAATCGAACGGGGAGATTTAGCTGCTGCTTTTGCTAGCGCTGAACACATTATAGAAGGGCGTTTTGTCATTGGTGGTGCTGATCACTTCTATCTTGAGTCACAAGCTTGCTTAGTTCATCCTGGTGAATACGATCAGCTCACTGTTCATTCGTCTACCCAAAGCCCGTCTGAAATTCAACACACCGTTGCCCACTTATTGGGCTTGCAACTTAATCAAGTGGTTTGTCTGATTAAGCGCATGGGCGGCGGCTTCGGTGGCAAAGAGTGTCAGGCGACCCACCCGGCTGTGATGGCGTCTTTGGTGGCGCATAAAACTAAGCGTCCTGCTCGTATGATCTATACCAAAGACGACGATATGAAGTACACGGGCAAGCGCCATCCCTATCAAAATGACTATAAAGTAGCATTTACTGCCGATGGCATGATCACAGCCCTAGAGGCTAACTTGTATGCTGACGGTGGTGCTTACAACGATCTTTCTACGGCAGTTCTGGGGCGCTCACTTACCCACATCGACAATGCTTACTTTCTACCTGTAGTCAAAGCCGTAGGAAAAATAGCCAAGACCAATTTCCCGCCTAACACTGCCTTCCGTGGCTTTGGTGGCCCCCAAGGGGTGATCACCATCGAAAATATCATCGAAGAAATTGCTGCCTATCTCAAGATGGATGCTTATGAAGTACGTCGCAAAAATTGCTATGGCATTGATGATCGTAACGTTACCCCATATGGTCAGTTGATCACTAATAATACTTTGCCTCAGATTTTCGACGAGCTGCACCAGTCGTGCCAATACAAAGAGCGCTTGGCTGCGGTAAGAGAGTTCAATGCCACTTCAAAGACATACCTTAAAGGCTTGTCGCTCACAGCTGTGAAGTTTGGTATTTCCTTCACCAATCAGTTTCTCAACCAAGCCAATGCTCTGGTCAATATCTATTTAGATGGCACAATACAAGTTTCAACTGGTGCCACTGAAATGGGTCAGGGTGTCAATACTAATATCAAGATGTTAGTGGCTGATGAGTTTTCAATTGCTCATGAACATGTCATTGTTATGGTTACTTCTACTGAGAAGAACAACAACACATCGGCGACGGCTGCCTCTTCTGCTACCGACTTAAATGGTTCGGCAGCGGTCATAGCCTGCCGCAAATTGAAAGAGCGCTTGAATGAAGTAGCGGCACAGCATTTTGCTTCTCGGGAAGTTGGCATCGGTGCCTATGGCCACCTGATCGTCTATAAAGATGGTTATGTCTTTGACGAGCGCCGCCCCCAGCTCAAAATTACATTCCCTCAATTGGTCAATCTTGCCTACCGTTCAAGAGTTAGCCTGGGTGAGCGCGGGCACTATATTACACCGGGCATTGGTTTCGATTGGAATGTCGGGCAGGGCTCGCCATTTCTTTATTACACCAACGGCTGCTCTTGCTCTGAAGTATTGATTGATCGCTTCACCGGTGACATGAAAGTAGAGCGTGTCGACATATTGATGGATATTGGTAAATCGATTAACCCAGGTCTCAATCGTGGTCAGATTACTGGTGCCTTTATTCAAGGCATGGGTTGGCTAACCAACGAAGATCTGCGCTATTCATCCAGTGGTGCGCTGCTTTCTTATTCGCCCACAACTTACAAGATTCCTAACATCTACGATACTCCGCCTATCTTTAATGTTGATGTCATTGATAACGACTGCACTGTCAATGTGCGCGGCTCAAAAGCTGTTGGTGAGCCGCCTTTGTTGCTGGCTAATTCTGTCTTTATGGCAGTTAAGAATGCTCTCTCGTACGTCTGCGGTGAGCAGATACCGACGCTGACCACACCGGCTACTAATGAAGAAATTCTTGCTCGACTGACTCAATATAAGCAGGAAGGCCAAGGGCAGTCGTTCAAGCCGTGGTTTGGAGCCGATTCGCCGGTTTTAGCAAAGGCGCCGTCATTTGCTAAAGGTTATTTGGCCAGTTCAAATAGTGGCACTGGCGACAAGGGTGGTAATGCTGGCCGTAACGGTAAGAATGGCGCCAAGCCTCAGGCAAATCAGGAAGATAAGCCGAAAGGCCAGCAGAAAGGCCAGTCTGAGGATAAATCTGGCGGGAAATCTGGGGCTGAGACTTGTCTCTAGTAACTTTCTATCACAGGGTGGCTGAGCTGATGGGCTCTGGCGAGCCCTTTGTTGTTGCTGTGGTGGTTGATACCATTGGCAGTGTGCCGCAAGAAGTCGGTGCGCGCATGATTGTCACAACTGCTGGTCGCAATTTCGGCACAGTCGGCGGCGGCAAGGTTGAAAACCGCGCCATTGAAGAGGCGACTAAGCTTCTGAGCGAGTTAAGCCAAGGCGATCACAAGGCACCAAGAACCCGCTTTGTCAGCTGGAATCTAGAAAAAGATATCGGCATGACTTGTGGTGGCTCGGTCAAAATGTTTTTCGAGGTGCACAATCTCGGCACTTGGAACATTGCTATATTTGGTGCTGGCCATTGCGCTTTGGCTTTAGTTGAAATTTTGCACAGGCTCGATTGTCATATCACTTGTATTGATACCCGCTCCGATTGGCTCGATAGCCTACCGGCCAGTGGCAAGGTGAAGAAGCTTTTAGTCAAAGACTACAAAGACGGCATTGAAAAAGTTAGTCGTGATTCATTCGTGCTGCTTCTCTCGAAGGGTCACAGTACTGATTCACCGGTGTTGATGGAGATCTTCAAGGGCTACCAAGCTGGTCTAGCTGCTTTTCCCTATCTCGGTGTAATTGGTAGCAGAGCCAAGGCTGAGCGCCTCAAGCAAGATATAAGCGCTGCTGGTTTAGACGAAAAGTATAAGAGTGCTTTTCTCTGTCCTATTGGTCTGCCAATTGGTAACAATGATCCCCAAGAAATTGCTGTAAGTATTGCTGCACAGTTGTTAGAGTGGCGCGATAAGAGCCTGCAAGCTAGTTCTGGAGAATAGTCGTTGGAGCGCATTTCAATTGAGCTAACCGATTATTGCTTCAAAGGCTGTAGCTTTTGCTACAACGGCAGCAACGCCAAGGGCAGTAGATTTTGGGCTGAATCTGAGCTGGTCGATTTTGTGCAAGACTGTGCGACCAATGGTCTTAAGGCCGTTTCGTTTGGCGGAGGCGAGCCCCTACAACATCCTGATATTTTTAACATTTTGACCCGACTACAGGGAAAGCTCTTTCGCTCACTCACTACAAACGGATTACTGCTTGAGCAAAATCTTTCTCAGCTGGTTAGAGCTAAGCCAGACAAGGTGCATGTTTCTATTCACTTTCCTGATGATCAAGTAGAAGTAGAGCGCGTTATAGATCAAGTGCACCAGTTGCAAGCTGCCGGAATTAAAAGTGGTATTAATCTCCTAGTGGCTCGCTCGTGGCTGGAGACAGCTCGTCAGGCGGCTTCGCGTATACATCTAAGTGGTATCGGCAACGAGCGCATTGTCTATTTGCCCATGCGGCACACTGATACTCCCAGCCCTCATGAGATAGCAACAGTTGCTGGTGGTGCTAATTTTCAGTCGATGTCCTGCCTTGCATCTTGTCATAAGAGTGAGCGTTTTTGCTCAGTGGCAGTTGATCAAACTGTTGCTTGGTGTTCGTATACGACGAGTCGCCGTAAGCTTGTAGCTTTAAACTTTGAAGGCCTTATGGATGCTCTTCAAGATCTCGATTTAACTTTTTGTGGAGGCACTGATGGAAACTGATTATCCTGCGGCCCATAGCATGGATACCACCTGGTTTGCTGTAGACAAGGACGGCTTTGTTGCTGTCATGGAAACAAATGAGGAAGGGGCGTTGCCGCTGGTTTGCCGAAACAATGATCTAGGCATTAACGACGACTTCGTTAAGGCTGTCGCCAAGCAAGAAGGGCTGACTTTAAAATTTAATGAATACCGTATGGCATTACCTGAAAGCGTTGGTTTGTATTCCTATCACGGTGATTTAGATTGGTCTGAAGAGTTGGTGCCTGCGGAATCTTCATCGAGAGCAGATATCGACGGAGAAAAGGAGGATGAAGTTGACGACGAGTCTTCTGAAGGTGCGCCTCCTTATAAGCGTCAGGGACTTCCCGAAAATCCGCTACACATCTCTAAATTGTCACAACAGCTAAGAGATAGTCTCAAGCCTATGGTCTTCGAAAATGTTTCATTCAAAGAAACGAAGTGGTTGCAACCGGCTCTCCGAGTTCCCTGTGAAATGTGGATGGAAGGTGAATATCATTGCATTGATGAGCAAGGCAATGCGGTGAAAGTGCCTGAGCAATTTTGCCCACCAAAAGATTTCTTTGGCTGGTCGGCTGCCGGTTCTTCTTCTTCTTCTTCTTCTTCTTCTTCTGACACTTCTGCTACACCGAAGCCCACCCCGTGGTGGAAGAAGTTTTTCGGTTAGTAATAGCTCAACCTAACGCTAGGTAGGTCGCTGCACGTAGTGCTGTGTGAATTTCTTATATGCCAAGTTCACTATGTGAGCCGATACGCACAAGTCGAAGTGTATTAGTGTCGTGCTTTTGGTATATAAGTACTAAGTCTGGCTTGATGTGACAGTCTCGATGATCCTTCCATTCTCCGGTGAGGGGATGGTCTCGATAGCGCGCTTATAGTCTCGTTTAAATTGTACAGTCCATTCAATCGTCCGCATCGAGAGCTTGCTTTAGTTCTGCAATGCTATTTGCACGAGGCAGATTGCCTGCGCGAGCCTCTCTCATTGCCGCGATAGTGGTGGCATTTGGAACCAGCGGATCGAAAGGAAGGGCGTGCTCGCTGGCAATTTTAGTTAGCAACATTCGCACGGCGTCCGAAATCGTCAGGCCCATAGCGGCAAGCACGGCAGCTGCTTCTTCTTTTATGGCTCCGTCAATTCGGGCTTGAACAAGTTCATTTGCGGCCATGGGTTCTCCTAGTGTGTCTGTATGACCTTGTAATTCAGGACGCGGGGGAGTGCAATGAGCAAGTTCGTGCTTATTGCTTTTTACTTATTCCGCTTCAAAAACAAATTTCGCCTGAAGGTCTGAGCAAACCTTCAGGCGAGCCTTGTTTTTCTCTTGTCCCAGAGATTTAGTAATAGGTCAACATAACGCTAGGTAGGTCGCTTCTGTGGTCGGTAGTCAGTCTGCTGCTGTGGATACCAGCATTGATGACATTGCCGCCGCCTAGGCCGTTGATTGGCGGCAGGCCCATCACGCCTTCATCACCATAGATTTGTTCGGCTTGGCCACCAGCTTGATAGACGAAGCTATCGAGGGTGGTTCTGGGCAGTCTCTGGCTGCGTTGGCTCAAGATTGTTCTTGAAGTCTCAGCCAAGCTGGCAAGCCGTTGATTGGTAGTGAATCCAGAAGGGCTAGGGACATAGTTAGGTTGGAAGTCTGATTGTGGGTGCGGTGTGCCAGTGTTATCCCCTTGTGCCGGTGCCACAGTGCTCATGTCGAAGTCGTTGGCGACTTGGGCTAGAGCAGCCCCTGATGACATAATGCAGGCACATAAAGTAAGAACAGCGCGGCGGCTACCTTTAGTAAGTGAAAGCATTGACATTAACAGGCCCTCCAGAGAGGCAAATGAGGCAGGAAAAGCGCTGGTCCAAAAATAGTAAGTGGCGCTCGGTAACATTGATAAATTACTGGCAAAGACGTGAAATACTCGTGAGTATTTGCGTCGACCTTAATATTCTTGGCACAGGTCCTCTGGTGTTTACTTGTCCCCGCCAATTCCTTCCAAGATGTTGCTCAAATCGTCGGTGTTCATAACCACATCTATTTCATTGCGCGCCAATTTATAGCCTTGTGGCACCCTAAATTTTGTTATTGGGAATGCCTCTGGCTCAATACTAGTGGTTTCAATGAAGGCACTTCTAGCTCTTTTGCTTGCCACTGCGAAGCATCTCAGGGGCAAATTCGCCATTTCCTTAGGCAGGCCGTTTACCTTGTGGTCAAAAGCCGCTATTTCTCGCGCAAGCGGAATTTCATCAGCTGTCCATAGTTCCATTACCCTAAAGTTTTTCGATACTTTGGGGTTTTTGGGTGCTGTGCGCCAGACTGTAATGTCATGGCCCTTAAATTTTGTTTTGTAGGCTTTTCGCCAATAGCACTCGTCAGCGTTCCGCATTAGGGCGGTGCGCAACAACGAAGTGCGACCGCTGGAGACATTTGTTGTGGCCTCAGCATTGAAGGGGAAATATGACTTTGATTTTTCGTTGAAAAGAAAAATTTTCCACGAAGGTGCTGCTGACACTAATGTGTATCCGGCATCAAGACAGTCAGTGCGAAAGCCTTTAGCTGTGATGGCGAATTGACTCCTGCCGTATATCTGTCCGTTTTGAGTAATGCTCCAGCCTGGGTCATCGGCCCTAGCTGGACCAGTACATAAATAGAAGAGTAGCAATAGGCTGACTAAGATCTCACCAATTGCCGGTGCCGTCGTATCTAGGTACTTCTTTGACATTGAATGACTTGCGATTTTGCTCTTTGGGCGAATCAGGCTGGCCCGTAGGCCCTTCTAGCTTAGCCCAGTTGCTTGTGCCTTCATAGCGAGGAGTGTCTTTTTCGCTAAATGAATTGCGATTCCAAGCCTTATTCGGCGAATCGTTGACCGGGTAAGAATCGACAAGATCGACGGCGGGAAGGCTTTTCATGGCCGAGTCCGCTTGAGCTTTACCAGCTGTGGTATCGGGAGTTTTAGTGGCGCTGCCAGCTGTGATATCTACTAAATTGAGAGATGGGTTATCTCCCTTGTCTCCTTTTTCTAGGCCAGCGCCATCTGCTGCTTTCGCAGTAGCTTCGAGTTTGTCTACCATAGTAATGCTCCGTGGGACGAGCCGATGTCAAGAAGTCATCATTATGACTGAAGATCACCGATTTGCAGCAGAAAATTAATCCTGAGGCTCTAAGCGAGGATTTGTGCTCACTTTTCCATTCAACACCCGCCGAATATCGGGAAGAGCTGCTAGCGCTGCCTTTTCGCCAGCGGCTATGGCCTCTAGCATTTCTTCTCGCTTGAATGCACCTAAATCAAACTGCTCAACCTTCGGTTCAATAATTACATCTGCACTTACCAGTGATTTTTCTTCAACTGAGGCCATCAAAATACTGGTCACTCGATCAGCAAATTCAAGCGTGGTATCAAATGAGTTGCGGTTTTCTTTTTCTGTGTAACCGTGTAGCCTTACTGCTAGTACGATCGCTCCGGTGGCTTCGGCTGGGGCTGTGGGTAGATTGGAGCTGATGCCACCATCCACCATGTACTTGTTGCCCTCTTTCACTGGTCTGTACAAGAACGGCACCGAACAGCTCGCTTGCACTGCTCTAGCGATATTGCCTTTGGAGTGCACAACTTTGCCTCCTGTGCTCAAATCAACAGAGACTGCCACAAAAGGAGTGGGAAGCTGTTCTATGTTTTTGTACTTTGCCGGGAGGTTCTTTTCTACAAATTTTGCAATTGACTTGCCGCTATACAGACCGAGAGCCGGTTTGAGTTGCAAAACCCGCATGAAAACATAGCTCGGTAAGTAAATAATTTCTTGAAGCACTGCTGAGCGAGGAAAGAAGGCTTTGCCGAGTTTGCCATCTAAAGCAATGGTTTCTATGTCGTGAGCGCTGAGTCGAGCAGCTGACAGACTGCCGATTAGCGCTCCGATGCTGGTGCCGGATATATAATCTACGTGGATTTTCTCACGCTCTAGAATTTTGAGCACGCCGATATGAGCCAACCCTCTTGCGCCGCCGCCTGCCAGGACAAGAGCTAACTTTGGCGGGCTCTGCACTGCTCGAGCTTGATCGACCGTGGGCACAGTGACTAAGCTTGGAACTTCGTTTGGTGCTGGCTCGCTGCCCTGAGCCGGTGCAACAGCAACCGCTAACATAATTGAATAAGTTAACAGGCTGCCAGTGAATTTATTTGTGCTCTTCAAAACTGTGCGCTAAACATTTTCATGTTTCCTCTTAGGCAGAACAACTCTGTCTAAGATGTAAATTGACTACATTGGTTCCCGCAATTTTTCAGTTCGGTTTAAAAGTTAAATTGACGTTTGCTTTATTGATAGTCGAGAGATATTTCGCTAGGTCTTTCAGCTCTTCATCACGCCCTGTGAGCGGCGGCATGATTCCGAGATATTGATTCTTTTCTGGGTTAGTTTCTCTGAGCATGGTCAAAAAGCCGTATATTGCGTCTTCATCGCGCTCACCCAAGAGCTTTTTCATGCTGCGATAGCCTGTGGGTGTGTGGCAACTCATGCACTGATAGCGGAACATCACTTCGCCGCGCTGCTCATTATTTTCTCCTTGAGCGGTGCAAGCTTTTGACCAGACGCCAGCGTTGAGGAAGCCCTCTTGGCTCAAGCGCGGTACATCTTCTTTGCGAATGCCATTGGAATAGACATAGTTGTAGACGACATAAGGTTTACGCAAAAGCTCACGCATATATTCTGTTGAGCCTGTGGCACCCAAGCCGCATACTAAGAAGAGTATGGCAATGCGGAAGGTGAAGCCCTTTGGATTGAGATACGGACCAAAGTAGGCAAAGAGAACAATGGTGCCGGAGAGAATCAAGCTTAGATAGAGTGTTCTGGCGAGAATAGAGAAGTTACCCACACCAGACGATTGGATGCCTGTAAATATTGTCGACATGGTCGCTTGTGGCACGTTCGAGATGTACCAAAAAGCAACCAGTGGTCCGAGCAGGAAGATTGGCAATAGCCACTTGGCGCAGTACTTGGCCATGTAAGTACGTAGATCTTCGTCTTTCAGTCTTGACGATGTCACCATGGCGTACATGCCAGCGATGGCAAACATGATCAGTAAACGCATTATCAGTGATGGGAAATACGTTGGGTTGAGGAAACCATCAAGCCAATAGTGAGTCTTAATCCATAGCCCCGGTGTAAGCATGAAGGTGAGAATGCCGTTGATAATCACCAGAGTCATGATTGAAAGGAAGCAATAAAGTCTTGCTAAGAACAAGTGCGTTTCTTTGGATACTTTGTCCCAAGAATAATAATAGACAAAAACTGTAGCTAGCTCAGCGGCAAAGAATAGATATTCAAGCGCCCAGGCTAGAGTAAAGTTTTGAATGAGAATGGCCGTGCCGTCTGGGTTTACTAGGGCAATCGCCCACCAGATAGCAACACCAGTGACTGCTCCTGATACCGAAGTCAGTATCATGAAAAAGCGCGAGTGGCTTTTCAGATATTCATAGATTCGGTCGTCTTTTCTTTTGTAGGCAAGCCCTTCGGTAATGGCTAAGAAGGCGCCACCGCCAACGGCAAAGTGTGAAAGGTAGACGTGGATGATGGCGATTATACCGATAATCCAACCACCGCCTAAATAAGGCACAATCCAGACCGGATAGTTCATGACAGGGCTCCCCAGATTGTAAATGCGATTATGCCGAGTAACAAGACCAGGCCATAATAAGTAGCGATTTTGGCTTTACCAGCCGATTCACCCTTGTCAAAGAAGGGCACTATAACCATGCCTGAGCAGGCCACCACCATTAACAAGGCGCCGAACAATTCGCCTTCGATGGGGCCAATATGAGGCGGTACAAGTTTCAAGAATTGGAACGGTGCCAGGAAATACCATTCAGGTTTTATACCGAAGGGAGCTGCACCAAATGGGTCAGCTTCTGGTCCAAGACCCCAAGGGTAGAGGGTGACTAGGGCAGCCAGTCCGTTTAGGGCAAGCAACCAAACTAGCAAATCTTTGAGGAAGAAATTCGGGAAGAATTTCTCGTAAGTGCGCTTTGCCGCTTCAAGCTTTTTGAAATAGGCTGGTTCCGACATGCCGTGCATTTGTACAAATAGTAGGTGCAATGCCATTAAGCCTAGGCAGAGCAGTGGTAGCACGGCGACGTGGATCATAAAGAAGCGACTAAGTGTTCCTTGGCCTATGTTATGGCCTCCCCGCAGCATTGAAGCCGCTGCTTCGCCAAATACTGGCATTTTGGAAGCAATGTCGAGGCCGATCTTAGTGGCAAAGAATGACACGTCATCCCAAGGTAAGAGATAGCCGGTAAAGCCAAAACCAAGGCAGATCACTAAAAGAATTAGGCCTGAGTACCAGGTGAATTCTCTGGGCTTGCGATAGGCCTTCATGAAGTAAGCGCTAAAAAGGTGACCTGCTAAAACCGCGATGAGTAAATTGGCCCCCCAGCTGTGAATTGAGCGGAAGAACCAGCCGAAATCAACCTGTGAATTGATTCTGAGAATACTGGCGTGGGCAGCCTCAAGGCCAGGCACATAGTAGACCATTAGCAGAATGCCGCTGGCAAACTGAATTACCATGAGCATCAAGGCAATGCCGCCGGCGTAGTACCAGACCGAATTCTTGTGAATTGGTACTTGCTTTTTCTGGGCGAACTTGAAGGCCGCTTCAAGCCCTAGGCGCTCATCGAGCCATTGCAGGAGACCGTCCTTTTTTTTGCTACTTGCTTTTTCAGTACCACTTGTCACGACAGGTTCCCCGTACTTCTAGACTTTCGAAACGATTATCTTGTCTTTTACTACTTCTACTTTTAGTGCCAATAGTGGCTTTGGTGGCGGGCCTGCTATGTTCTTTCCGCTTGAAGGGTCATAGCAACCGCCGTGGCAGGCGCACCAGATCAGATCTTTTTCTGGCCTGAATTGCACTGTGCAGCCAAGGTGGGTGCACACTGCACTAAAGGCGTGAAACTCCCCGTCTTTGGTGTGGGTGATCAAAGCTGGCATACTGCCAAACTTGAAGTTCTTTCCAGAACCAGGCGGCAGATCTTTGATGTCGCCGACGGTGACGCTTGATACTTTACTTTCGGGCTCGTCGCCACCGTTAGGTGTGAGATAGCTGTAGATTGGATAGGCTGCCATCAACGCCCAGACACCGCCGACGCATGGTACCGCTGTTCTGAGAAACTGACTGCGACTGCACTTTTCGCTACCATCCTCGCTAGAATTGCCGCATCCGCCGTTGGAGCCGCAGCCAGGAGCCGCGTGTTCGGTGCTATTGCCTTTGGTGCTGCACTCTTCAGAGTTAGATTTCTCAGTGCTAGATTTGTCGTCGTGACATCCGCCAGCGCCGTCGCAACTAGAGCTGCCACTTGCTGAACTGCCGCAGGGTGAGGGACTGCCAGAACTGTCCTTTGCTGAGCCGCCGCAGCCGCCGTGCTCGTGCTTCTCACTATTTTCTTCTGGTTTCTGCTCTTCCATTTCGTAACCTTTTTAAACTGCTGTTTGGCTTTGTTCGCCTAGTGTGAGTGCCTATTTTGCGCAGGGTATTACGTGGCGCTTTGTGCCGCATTATTAGCTGGATTATGCGCCTTGTAGATTGTCTTACCGAGCCAAACTAGATAGGCAATCAGTGCCACCGCCGACAGTACGAATATTATTAGTAGATCCCACTGGGTTGATACTTGTACCGATTCAGGTTGAATATATGGACTGACCATGAAATGCCTGAGCTGGTGACGATTGACAATCATAGCTAGCACGCAGAGAATTCCGGCGGTCATGCCACTCGTGAAAGCCGCGGCTGAGCCTTTGAATGCAGCGAATATTGTTCCCGCCAGCGATGCCAGCATCAGCACCATTGATACTCCGAATACTCCGGTAGCCAAGGTATCTGCGCCCATAAACTTGTGCATGGTGTCGTGACCGAGGCTGTACATGAACCAGAGACCGACAGGAATTTGCAATAGAGTGTAGAAAATGTAGATGGCCGAGCCGCGCTTGATTAACCAGGCGCTGTAGTCGTTGTCTTTCTTGTTCCAGTAGAGGCCGTACATACCAACCAGCAAACCGGCCACAGCTAGAGCGCCAATGAGCATGTGTAAGTAGCGAGGTGGCACTTGTGGATCGGCTGTGTTGAGATTGAGGCCGTTGGCGCTATGTTGATAGAGTGCCATCCATTTTTCAGGGTGCAACATCAGTGTCATGTTGTTGCTAAAGATAAAGCCGATAACTGCCATCATTGCCACTGATATTAGTAATACTAGTGGCCCAAATTTTGCTTTGGGATATTTGCTGCTGTCTTCAGATGCGCTTGGCGAGGCTTTGTAAACGACCCAGTAAAGAAGGAAGTAAGCCACGAGCAATATAAAGATTATGGCGAACCACGGAACAGCAATTAGCACCGATGACGTGTAGAACATTGGACCGTAGATCAGCTGCACAAAGAGCAAAGGCACAATGCCTTGGGTAATTGCTACTGAAGTATAGATGGGCAGCCCTTTTGCCAGGCCGCGGCCAATTCTATATTCATATGAGTTTTTGTCTTTTAGACCCTTCGCTAAAAAAATTGCTGCGAGGAAAGTTCCCCCCAGCATAAAGTTCATAGGAATGGCGTGTAGAAAGAAGCCTAATATAAGGAGCGTTTGTAGGAGCCACAGCGGGGCAGGAAAAGGCAGTGCCTGATAGTGTGGAATAAGGGAGTGCGGGTCCATTTGTGTGTTACCTTTCAGCCAGGCGCTATCTCTTGCGGCCACAACTGGCGATGCTTTAAGCGTGAAGACTGAAGGTATAATGGCAGCGTTGGATAGTCGCTACATCAGCCAATGGGCTTAAGCGGCTGAGGCAATATATACGGTGAGAAATTTGGTTCTCATTCTTGAGGATGATTTAGTTACCGATTTGCCTATGTTGTTACGAGAGCTTCATTACGCAACGTAAATTGGGCTCAATTTCGCTTGTTTCGTGTCTGTTGCACTAAATCTGCTTTGCTAAGTTAGCTTTTGGGTTAGTTTTTAGCTTTGCTATCTCGGTTTGATATTTAGGTTTGATATTTAGGAATTACTATGACAAGTGCCGTAACTAAAAGACCAGATTCACAACTGGCACCAAGGCGGCTTCGCAAAGCAGTCCTGTTTCTTCATCTCTGCATTGGTCTAGTGCTTGGACTTTATTTCAGCCTTATGGGTTTGACAGGCAGCGCCCTTCTTTTCAAGGGGGAGTTACACCGTCTCATTAACCCATCTCTTTATTATGTTGTCCCTCCTGAAAATAGCACTCGACTATCACTGGACAAATTGGCTCAGGTTTTTAAAGAGCACCATCCTGATATTTCGATTGCTTCGCTTGGTCTACCTGTTGCTGCTAGGGATGTTTTGATTGTCGGTTATAGGGCGCCTGAACCTGGGCAAAAGAAGGGTCAATCAATACAGGCGTTGATTGATCCTTATACAGGCAAGGTAATCACCGAGCAACTTAGCGGTGGCTGGTTCTTTCGTACTTTGCATAATTTGCATGCCAAGCTTTTGCTTGATGATCTTGGCGAGGATATTCATCGCTATGGTGTGCTGGCTATATTTGTGCTGTTGCTCTCTGGCGTCTGGCTCTGGTGGTCGTCTATTACTGGTCTTGTCGAACCGCTTAAGATGTCAAAAGTACTGAGCCAATTCAAGCAGAAAGTCACAGTCAAGCTGAATGGCTCTTTCAATCGCAAAGTTTTTGATATTCACAATGTTGTTGGATTTTTCGCTGCTGGAATATTGTTTGTCTTGGCTTTGACTGCTTCCAGTGACCTCTGGCACGAACAGGCCGTGGCGATTGTCGCTGGATTGACCGGTGGGCCAGTGGAGGCTGAACGGAAAGGTGCGCAGGGGCAACAATCTGAAGGTAAGGGCATGGCACCTTCCTACGATGCGATGCTGGCTGCTGCTAATCATGCTCTACCAAATATGGTGGCAGTTGCAATTACGGATAAGTTGGGGGTACGTATGATTAGCCCCGGAGACTCTTATGTAGTGCCTTATGTAGTGCCTCGTTGCATTACTGTCTTTTTCAATAAATCGGATGCTAGATTGCTGCGAGTTGAAGACCCAGCGAAGCTGCCCCTTGGTCAACAAATCATGGCTTGGTTGCTACCCATTCACTTTGGTCAGTGGGGACCTGGTATTAGCTATTATTTTGTCAAAACAATATGGTTCGTCGCCGGACTGTGCCCAAGTATTTTGTTTGGCAGCGGGGTGATGATGGTTATGCTGAAGCGTGGTGCTAAGCGGAATTCTGGTCTTCAGCGGAATTTGGGCCTTGATCAAAGTAGTTTCTAAAACGGAGCGATTTTTGCGCAAAAATCTCTCCGTTTTAGAAATGCTCAGGCGATGTGGTATGAATGATTTATGATCTACGATTGTTTTAAAAAAGCTTTTGTCGCAGCTTTTGGCGTGCTAGTTATTGGTGTGTGTGCGCCTGTATTTGCTGATAGTTTTAAGATCGCTGATGAGATTGCGCTGCCGGCTGCGTCTAGTAGTTCGGATACCAAGTCTATTGATTCTACCGTTAAGACCGCCGAGAAGGAGGTTGAGTACCGAATTGGTCGAATTGATATTAGAGGCAATTGGCTTATTTTTGCTGAGACCATAAAAAGGGTCATAAAAACCAAAGAGGGCGAGGTTTATGATCGTGAGCAGCTAGTCAAAGACCTTCGCTCGATTTACAATCTTGGTTACTTTGAATCTAAGGGTTTGAAGGTTATTCCTAGGCTACACGGCGACAAGGTAGATATTTTGTTCTGTGTGTCCGAAGCGCCTGTTCTTCAAGGCGTTTCATTTCGTGGAAGTCCTCAAATTATAGATGCTGAATTGAAGTCAGTTATTGGTGATTTTGTTGGCTGGCCTTTGGCCCAGTGGCGCCTTGATGCCGGAGTACGGAAAATACAAGAACTGTGCATTGCACGCGGCATAGAGCACTGGCGCGTGAGTTCAACCAAGGCTAAGTATGTATCTGATCCAGAGTTCTACGCTTTTAATTCTCGGGATAAAATTGCAGGTTCTGGTCTCGCTGGTCAGGCCCCGGTCTTGATGAGGACAGTGTTGCATTCACCAATGCAAAGCACCGATGATTATACTCTTGTTCTCCGTATTGATGGGCAGCCAAATTCTTCGATGAAGCCGGCTTCGTCTGCTGGCCGAACCATTACGTTGCCTGCCGATGGTCGGTTATTTCGTCGGACTTCTGACTTGGAGATTTGGCCGATAAAATTCAGAAAAAATCCTTGGCCGAAAGGCCCTTGAGTCAGCCCAATGTCATTCTCTCACTGCGCATCTTCGCTTGTAGCGCTTTCGTCTCCATAAATCTTCGCCACTTTGTCTCGTACAGCTTGAAAGCCCTGCCAGCCCTCATCTGAAGGGTTGTGTGGATCGATTAGTTCGCTGGTTGAGCAGTCAATAAGCGACCATTTGTTTGGATTAGCAAATTTTAGTAGCGATGGAATTGGGTGGCCGTTGCCTCTCACGTGCACCATCAAAGATTCAATTGGATCTTCTTTGCCGGTATTGAATTCAAAGGAAAATTCGTCACCAGTATAGATTCCCCATGTGGGGTCTGACCAGTCTACGCCAGGCAGTGCAAGACTTATGAGATGGCGCACTTCCTCCGCTGAGCCTAACGGATCGGCATTCTGATCTTCTGGCAGTTCTTCTAGGTCTTCGGGTGGCTTGCCACCAAAGTTCAATACCATTACGTCCCAGCTCATGAGCTTTTGCATTCCTTTTTGGTGAGACTAATACTGATTGGTTGATTCTCTGAGATCACTGAAGTTTTACCCGATTCTGGGGCGCAGCAAGCTGAGGCCTGCGCTGCTGGAAGTCCGGCCAGTTCGCGAGGTCCGGCCAGTCCAGGAAGTTCAGCATCTTCGCCATAGGTAGTAGCCATGTCGGTGGTGTGAAAGCTTTCCCAGGCAATTCCTTGGGGGTCGTGTACCCAAGTTTTGTCTGCCTTGGCGTAACAGCAAGTTGTTTGTTCTTGTTCAAGAATTGGTTGCTGCGCCTGTTTCAAGCGCATTGAAATTTCTTTTAGTGAGTCTGCATCTTCGACTTGTATGCCTAAATGGTCAAGACCAGGCTCTCTGCCGCGAGTTGAGATGGCAAAGTTGATGCGGGGGTCATCGAGCATCCATTTGGCATAGTCTTCTTTTGTCACGGTTGGAGCGGCATCAAAAAACGTTGAATAGAATTGAATCGACTGCTCTAGATTTGCCACGGCTACATGCACGTGAAATCTTTTCATTGGCATTTTCCTCCATCTTTATCGTCATTATTTTCGCTTTCTTCGGCGCAGCAATTTTCAAGCATAAAGCTCATCAGCTGCTGCATTTGATCGTAATTTGCTGAATAAATAATTGAGCGACTCTCGCGTCTTGGCACTATTAAACCGGCGCTGCTCAATTCTTTTAGGTGAAAAGACATAGTGGCCGCAGGCATGACGAAGTGGCTGCTTAGTTCTCCGGCTGCCATTCCTTTTTGACCTTTACGCACCAAGAGCCTAAAGATCTCTAGCCTGGTTTCATGGGCCAAGGCAGATAGAGCGGTTACGGCTGTATTCGTTTTCATATTTCCAATATAGTCGAAATGACCAAGGGAGTCAACCACAACCTTAAACATTCGTAGTAAGTGCTTGCCATCCGTCCGGGGCGATGTTAACCTCAGCTCAGTTAATGTTTCGCAGGTTTCTATACGAAATGACCGCTCGCCACCACCACCATCATCATCATCATATGTTTCTCGATGGAGCGGACTAGCAGCCACCTTGCGTTTACGCACGAAACTGTTTAGAGCTCGCTCCCTGCGGGCTCTTTTTTTATGCAATTTTTGAGGATGTGAATATGACCAAGACTGTTAAAGATGGTGAGAATGCGGCAAGTACTGCAAACACTGCAAGCACTACGAGCGCTGCTAAATCTGCAGATTTAGGGAGTGCTCAAGGGAATCAAAAAACCGATTTGCGGCTGACTATTCCAAAGGGGCGCATTCAAGAAAAGGTCATGGCTCTTTTGAGTCAGATTGGCATGAATTTTCTCACTGATGGCCGTTCGTATAGCCCGATTTGCTCAGACCCACACGTAATTACTAAGTTGCTTAAGTCACAAAATATTCCCAGTTTGGTTGCCCTTGGTCGCCATGATTGCGGCTTCTCTGGCTACGATTGGACCATTGAGCAAGACGCCGAAGTTGTTGAGCTGCTTGATTTGCAGTTTGACCCAGTGCGCATTGTTGCTGCTATGCCTGAAGACTTGCTTGCCGGTGGCGATTTTAGAACCATGAATTTTGGTAGAAAATTGATAGTGGCTTCTGAGTATCGCAATTTGGCCAAGCGATTTATTGAGAAGAATAAGTTAGATGCAATTTTCCTCCAGACCTTTGGCGCAACCGAGGCCCTGCCTCCAGAAGACGCCGATATCATTGTCGACAATACCTCCACTGGCACTACTCTCAAGCACAATCGTTTGGTAATTGTGGAAGAAATTATGCGTTCCACCACGCGCTTCATATGCAACCCTAAAGCTCTTGAAGATCCCATCAAACGCCGCATGCTTGAAGAGATGACAATGCTGATGAAGAGCACACTTCTGGCTAAGCAAAAAGTTATGCTTGAAATGAATGTATCGCGCGAAGACTTTGAGCGGGTGGTGAGCAAACTTCCTTGTATGCGAGCACCCACGATTTCAGAACTTTACAATGGTGACGGTTATGCTATCAAGATCGCCGTGCCTACTAAAGAAGTGCCTGATTTGATTCCAAAGCTAGTGGCTCTTGGTGCTCGCGATATTCTCGAATATAAAGTAGAGAAAATTGTGGCAGGTTACGACAAATGAGTAGCGACAACAACAGAAGCGACGGCGTGAGCAGCGAGAGCATTTGCAGCAGTAACGATAAGTGCAACACCGGGAGCCGTCCAGCGCATTTGGTACCACAGGGTCATGATGCAAACTATGCTGTGATTTTTGATCTTGATGGCACTCTTGTCGACACCTCCAAGAGTTTCGATGAAACCATTAAACAGATGGTGCAAAAATATTCGGGCGCGCCACTGTTTGACCAAGAGATAGCTGACTTGCGGCAAGAAGGCGGATACAACGACGATTGGGTAACTACTGCCGAGCTATTGCGCCGTCGTGGCTTTGCCGAGCCGCTTTCTAAAATTGTCCAAGAAGCTACTGAGTTATATTTGCAACTGGCGCCAAGCAATGAATTTGCTTTGTTTGATGATCAGCTTCTTTTCGAAATTTCAGAGCGGCATCCGCTTTTCATTGTCACTGGTCGCACCAGACCGGAGTACAATCCCATCTGGGGTGAGCGCTTAGATCCACTATTTAAGCGGGTTTATTGCCTCCATGACGTTCCCGGTAAGGCGCCCAAGCCGTCTCCCGACTATCTTTTGCAATTGATGATTGATTTCAATTTAGAAGCTGGAGTCTATGTTGGCAACGCCGTGGACGACATGTGGGCAGCCCGGGATGCTAACCTATCGCGCATTGGTATCACTTCCACTTTGCCAGCTGACGCTCTTAGTGCCGCTGGTGCACAGATAGTTCTAGAATCAGTAAACGAGCTAAGACAGGTATTTTCACTATGACAACAGCTTCTGGAAAAGACCAAGTTGGACAAGAACGAACTGGACAAGGGCAGATTGGAAAAGACCAAATTGAAAGGGAACAAATGACTCAGAAGATCAGTAGATTTGCTTCGGTCACTAGGAAAACCAAAGAGACCGACATCACTATAGAAATCAATTTGGATCAACCTAGCCCTCCAGATATTGAGACATCTTTGCCCTTCTTGTCGCACATGCTAGAAGCCTTTGCTGTGCACGGCAGATTTGGCCTCAAGGTGCGTGCTGTTGGCGATATTGAAGTTGATCCCCATCACTTAATTGAAGACACTGGTATCACTTTGGGTGAGGCCATTTTTAAAGCTTTAGGTGGATTGGCTGGAATTAACCGCGCTGGTTGTTTTACTTACCCGATGGACGGCAGCTTGGTCACTATCGCCATTGATTTGTGTGGCCGCCGCAATCTAACCTGGAAAGTACAGTTTGGCAACTTTGAAGTTGGTCACCTCGACCCCAATCTTTTTAGAGAATTCTTCAAGGGTTTTGTCGATGGCTTGAGAGCCACGTTGCACTGCCACGAACTTTATGGTGACAATGATCACCATGTCATAGAAGCAGTCTTCAAAGGCCTTGGCAAAGCCCTGCGTCAGGCCGTTGTGCCGCTAGAAACTGGTGAATATCTCAGCACAAAAGGCGTGTTGGATGAGAGCTGAAATTGACGTCAAAGCTGAAATCGGAGCGACTGTATGAATTCCCCAAACTTTGCTGTCGACCTCGTCACTTCAGTTGGTGGCAACCTGGGCAGCGTCGGTCGCAGTTTGACTCGCCTTGGTATCAATTTTAATGCTGTTGATGTGGGCAATCCGCCCGATGGTTCGCGCCCTATTATTTTGCCGGGTGTTGGCGCCTTTGGGGCGGTTATGGCATCCCTGAGAGAGGGTGAATTTGATCGAGCTGTCAAATTATTGGTACAAGCTGGTACTCCATTTCTTGGAGTTTGCGTCGGCATGCAAATTCTCTTTGATAGCAGTGAAGAAGCCCCTGGTGTTGCTGGGCTTGGTTTGGTGAAAGGCAAGGTCGTCAAATATACTCAAGGCAAAGTGCCGCAAACTGGCTGGAATGAAGTAAGACCGGTCAATGGCAATGGTGACGGCGCCAAGGGCTGGCCGTCCGGCTTTGTTTATTTCGTCAATTCTTATTATGCCAAGCCCGAGAATGATTCAGCCACTCTCTATGAGGCTGACTACTTCGGCCCATTTTGCGCTGCTGTGTCGACTGGCAACATTACAGCCTTTCAGTTTCACCCAGAAAAGAGCGGTGAATTTGGTGAGAGTCTTCTGAAAAGATGGGTGAGCGATGTTGTCTAGCGGGCTCTGTAAGCGAATAATTCCTTGCCTTGACGTTGCTAATGGCCGCACAGTCAAAGGCGTCAAGTTTCAAAATCTGCGTGATATCGGTGACCCCGTTGAGCTGGCCATTGAGTATCAGCGCCAGGGGGCTGACGAGCTAATGTTCTTGGACATCTCGGCTTCCCGGGAAGAGCGCAGCACAGTATTTGACTTGGTGCGTTCTGTGGCTGAACACCTATCAATTCCTTTCACCGTTGGTGGTGGCATCTCTAAATTAGACGACGTGAAGAAGCTATTGTCACTGGGCGCTGATAAGGTTTCTATCAACTCGTCGGCCGTGCAGCGCCCCGAGCTGATTGCCGATATTGCGGCGGCTTGTGGCTCGCAGTGTTGCGTTGTAGCGATTGATGCTCGCAAGGTTTTGGGTGATTCTGCGGCTGCGAAAGATAGTGGGAAACCTTCTTGGGAAGTATTGACTAAAGGTGGCAGTGTATCCACAGGCCTTGATGCTTCAGATTGGGCAAGGCAATGCGTTGAGCTGGGTGCTGGGGAGTTCATGCTAACCTCGTGGGACACTGATGGCACTCAAGAGGGCTTTGATATTGAAATGGTTCTAGCCTTCTCTGGTCTGCCCATTCCGGTGATAGCATCTGGTGGGGCAAAGAATCCGCAAAGTTTTGTCGATGTATTCTCAACTGGCAGAGCTGATGCTGCTTTAGCTGCCAGCATTTTTCATGATGGATTGTTCACAGTCAACGAAGTCAAAACCACTCTTAAAGACGAGGGCATCACAGTTCGCTTATGTTAATTCCAAGCATCGATATCATTAACGGCAAGGCCGTGCAACTGAAGCAGGGTAAAGAGTTTGTGCTTGAATCTGAGCGCAGTCCCATGGAGCTGGCACGCGATTTCAATCGCTGCGGTGAAATTGCTGTTATCGATCTCGATGCTGCCATGGGCAAAGGCAACAATCGCGAACTAATCAAAGACATTTGTCGCATCGCCGATGTACGAGTGGGCGGCGGCATCCGCGACATTGAGTGCGGCCGCGAGTATTTGAAAGCTGGTGCCAAGCGATTAATTGTTGGCACCATGGCTACCCCTGAGTTTCTTGAAAAGTTCACTCCTCAGCAGATTATGGTCGCTCTCGATCACCGTGGTGAAATAGTTGTCGATAAGGGCTGGGAAAATTCTACTGGTGAGACCATATGGCAGCGTGCTGAGCGTGTCGCACCGTATTGTTCCGGCTTTCTCGCCACTTTTGTTGAAGGCGAGGGTTGTTTGCAGGGAATGGACATTGCTGCCATCAAGGAATTGAAAAAGCGTCTACCGGGGCAGCTCACTGTTGCTGGCGGTATTGCTCAGCTTGACGAAGTAGTGGAAATTTCAGCACTGGGTATTGACGTGCAAGTGGGCATGGCTCTTTATACTGGATTGATTGACCCGGTTGAGGCTGTGGTGAAGAGCGTCAAGTTTCACGCTGATGGCCTAGTGCCAACAGTTGTGCAAGATTTTAGCGGTCAGGTTCTCATGGTGGCATACAGCACAGCAGAATCTTTGACCAGAGCATTGCGGGAAGGCAAGGGCATTTATTACAGTCGCTCTCGCAGCGAGATTTGGGAGAAGGGTCTGAGTTCTGGTAACGTGCAACAGCTTATTTCATGTCGAGTTGATTGTGATCGTGACTGTTTGCTTTTCACTGTTGTGCAGAACCGGGCAGCTTGCCACAACGATACATATAGCTGTTTCGGTGCTGCATCGGCTGATCGCAAATTTTCCATGCATGAGCTATTTGAGACTCTGCAATCAAGAAAAGCTGAGCCGCCATCGAAGTCTTATACCCAGACTTTGTTTGCCGATCGTCGCTTGCTTCTCAAGAAAATTATGGAAGAAGCCTATGAAGTGGTATCACATTCCTCTAAAGACAATTTGCGCTGGGAGATTGCCGATCTTCTCTATTTTGCCAGCGTTCTAGCTGTAGATGAAGGCATTGAGTGGAAAGAAATAGAATCAGAGTTGGCTGGAAGACGAAGATAATTCTAAGTAGCGCAAAGTGCAAGTGAGCAAAAACAGCTAGAGAGCGATAATGAAAGATAGTAAAATTGCTGAGATAATTCCTCTTCTGATTGGCGAGCAAGCTCGTCAGTGGGCCGCCGCGCAAGCTAGCTCTCTTGGTGGATCTTCGTGCAGCGATCCGCTGCCTTCGCCGGTCTCGGATAACAGCCTTGAGCAGTCAGCAGAGGTTGCCGCTGTGGCTGGCCTTGCCGAAGAACTCAGGTTGGAAAATTCTGTACGCGAGATTATTGCACTGGTTCGCACCAGCGGAGACAAAGGTCTGGCTACTCTGGCTCAACGTTTTAAAGACCCAGCACCGAATACGGTGACGCTTGATGCGGCGGCTAAGACAGCTTTGGCGGCAAGATTGCCGCAAGCAACAAAAGACATTTTAGATGAGGCGGCGAAGCGTATTCGACGCTTTGCCGAGGCCGTTGTGGCAGTGGCCAAGCCTGTAGCGGTCGACTGCGGCGAGTACACTGCTGGATTCGATTTTAAGCCTGTGGCGCGTGTGGCTTGTTATATTCCGGCTGGTCGCTATCCCCTGCCATCAACAGCTTTAATGACCGCTGTCACCGCCCAGGTGGCAGGTGTGAAAGATATTTGCATAGTCTCTCCCTGTTTGAAAGACGAAATTTTGTACGCAGGATCACTTGCCGGTGTGACTGAGTTTCACGAAGTCGGAGGTGCTCAGGCTGTGGCTGCCGTTGCCTACGGCACTGAATCGATAAAGTCAGTCGACATGATTGTCGGCCCTGGTAATGCTTACGTCACTGAAGCCAAGCGTCAAGTGTACGGAAAAGTCGGAATCGACATGCTGGCTGGGCCAAGTGAAGTAGCAATTGTTGCTGATTTGGGTGCCAAGGCTGAATGGCTCGCACTTGATCTGCTTTCGCAAGCGGAGCATGACCCTAATGCCCGCTCCTATTTACTCACCGACAACGAGGCCCTAGCAAGATCTGTGGCAGAGATCTTAGTCGAGAAAATCAGTGTGCTTAGCTTGCCAGATTATATCGATATTGCCTTAGCGTCGAGCGCTATTGTCGTTCTTGATTCTCTGGAGACTTGTATTGCTGCTGCTAACAATATCGCTCCGGAGCATTTGCAGTTGCAAGTAAATGACCCCGCTGCCATTAAGTCGCAGCTGAAGAATTACGGCGCTCTCTTCATGGGTTACAACGCTACTGTTCCCTATGGAGATTATGCTGCAGGCCCTAATCACACCCTGCCCACTAACCGTGCCGCTCGCTTTGCCGGCGGCTTGAATCCATTCACTTTCTTGCGTGGCCAAAGTTGGCTACATCTTACTGACACCGCCAGTGAACTGTCTAAACTCACCGCTGGTTTTGCCGATCTTGAGGGGTTAACTGCACACGCCGCGGCAGCGAGGGCGCGAATAGTTTAAGGCAAGTGCCTTCAGCACAGCTTTTTAGAAGGATCTGATCATGACCCATTTGGTACGAGAAGACATCGCGACAACTGAAGGCTATGCGCCCGGTGAGCAGCCGAGCGATACTACTACAATCAAGCTCAATACCAATGAGAACCCCTATCCTCCTTCCCCCAGGGCACTAGCTGCCATTGCCGCTATTGCTACTTCTGGCGCCGAGCAAGTGCGCCGCTATCCTGATCCAACAGCACGAGTCTTCCGTGAACAGGCGGCGAAGTTGCACGGCGTTCCCGCTGATTGGATTTTGACTTTCAACGGCGGTGATGACTTGCTCAATGTCATCATTCGCACCTGCGCTGGCGAAGGAGACGCCGTCGCCTTTCTGGAGCCATCTTATTCGCTCTATCCGGTTCTGACAAAGATTCAGGCCGCTCGCCCACTGGTCTTGTCTTACGACATTGACGGCACTGAATGGAAGCTGCCAACCAATATCGAAACGACTGATGCAGCGCTTTTGCTGATAGTCAATCCTAATGCACCATCGGGTCATCTGGAGCCTATAGAGAGCATTGAGAATGTAGTAAAGAATTTTCGCGGTGTTGTTTTGATTGACGAAGCTTATGTCAATTTCGCCAAAGACTCGGCACTGCCATTGGTGCATAAGTATGACAATGTAGTTATTTTGCGCAGCATGTCGAAAGGCTATTCACTTGCGGGGCTGCGCTTCGGCTATGCCATAGGCCAGGCGTCGCTACTGCAACAGTTACTCAAAGTGCGCGATTCTTATCCGTGTGATGTAGTTTCGATTGCTGCAGCCACAGCGGCACTTGCCGATCAAGAATATGCTCGCTCAACGTGGGATAGCGTTTGTTCTGAGCGAGAGCGATTGAATTCTGCTCTTCAAGCCTTGGGCTTTGATATGCCTCAGTCTCATTCCAATTTCCTCTTGGCTCAAGTACCTGAGGGGACGAACGCTGAGAGTATCTACAAAGAATTGAAGAGTCGATCTATTTTAGTTCGTTGGTGGAATCTACCCCGTTTGGCTGATAAGGTTAGAATTACAGTTGGCACAGCAGAGCAGAATGGTAAGCTGCTTGCTGCATTGGAAGATATTGTTAGCAAAGTCATGGATAGTAGCAGTAAGGAGTAGTAAATGAGCGACAAGACGGTGTTGATACCTGGACCAAGCCACCCTATTACCATTGAGCAGAGCCCGTCGCGGGTCGTCGTTAAGTTTGGCGGAGTGGTTGTTGCTGATACTACAGAGGCGGTCATTCTCAAGCAGCCTAGCAGCCCTGAGCGCTTTGTCATCCCTCGCAAAGACGTAAAGATGGAATTGCTTGAGCGTAGCGAAAAGACCAGCTATTGTCCGTACAAAGGCGATGTCTCTTACTTCAACCTGAAGAGCGGCGATGCTAACTCGGCAAACGCTGCCTTCTCCTTTGAGACGCCCCACGCAGCAGTGGCTGAACTCAAAGAGCGCATTGGTTTCTATACTGAGAAAGTAGAGTCGATTGTTGAGGAGAAGGTCGGTTAGAGCCTTCTTTAGACGTGCTGGAGAGTTTTTAGACGAACCGCCTGTCGGGTTCGCTAGTTTGGTTTGGTTTTATCCAATTACTTTCCCATTTTTGCTCGCTGGTTTTCTGTTGTTTGTGGCCAACTGTCCGCCTCTTGCGACCTTCATTCGCGACAACGGACATCAATCTACGGCGCTCTATTTATTTTGCTCACCGTTGATCTTTCTTCTTTGCGCTAGTAGATGGTTCCGAGGCAGATTTGCATTCATGCTTGTCGCCTGGTTTATCGGCCTCAATTTATTTTTCGTTCTAGGTAACACTCAAGGATCGCTTGCAACTGCAATCAGCAGGGCCTTTAGCGCTGCTGTTGTGCAAGGAACAAGGTGACGGAGAGGCTATTCTCAAACGAATTCGCCGCTTCTGTGCTGCTATCCTACTCTGTTCGTGCAATGGGTGCATTTAATGCATCTATTGCGAATAATGCACATATTTGGGTATAATTGGTTAGTACTTCATGGGTGAGTGGGCTATGGCAAAAATACTGGATCGTCCAACAATTCCATCAGAGTTTGAAATCGTTCAGGCGCGTAAATCGTTTGAAGCTTTAAAGAAAGATTCTTCAGATTCTCACTTCGTTCTTGGACGCAAGACCGGCAAGCGGGTGCCCATAACAGAAAATGCGTTTAATTATGTTCTTACCATTCTTAGTGAAATGGCAAAAGGGCATGCTGTACTCGTAGTACCGCTGCAGGCTGAGTTGAGCACTTACGAAGCCGCTGAGTTGTTGGGGGTGTCCAGGCCGTTTCTAATTCGGCTAATTGACAAAGGTGAGCTTCCTTGCCGAGTTGTGGGGCGTCATCGAAGAGTACCTTGCGAAGATCTCCTCGCCTATAAGAAACAAACTCAAAGCAGAAGAGCTAAAGCTTTGTCAGAGATGACAGCTGCAGATGATGAGATGTATGGCCTAGGAGACTAATTTGGAGAAGCCCTCTGGTTATACAGCCCTGCTGGACTCATCGGTTTTGTTTCCGATCTTCGGGAGTAATCTTTTGCTATTCATGGCTGACAGCCAGATCTTTAAGGTCAAATGGTCGAAGGATATTCATGTTGAGTGGATAGACAGCAGGATGAAGCGTTATCCAGATGGTGACCGTGCAGCTTTGGAGCGTAAGCAGGAACGCATGGACAAAGAGTTTGCTGAAGCGATGGTATCAGGTTATGAGCCTTTGATTGAAAGTCTATCGCTAGTGGATTTGAATGATAGGCATGTTCTGGCTGCTGCTATTAAATGTCGTGCCGATGTAATTGTTACAGAGAATATTCGCCATTTTCCGTCAGCAGTTTTGGAGCCTTTAGGACTGTTCTCTCAAACCGCTGATGATTTCATTGCTGATCAAATTGGATTGACGCCTGAGAGTGAAAAGATGGTGGCAATTGCTGTTGTTCGCCACAAGAAGAGTATGACGAGAAGCCGCCTCAGCTGGCAGCGCTATTTTGAAGAGTTAGCAAAGCGCTTGCCTCAAAGTTTTGCTGAATTCAATCAAGTGCATTTCAGGGAGACTGTTGCTATGGTTTTGGTTTCTGGAGAATGGCGATATTAATCTTGTGAGAAACTGTCTAGCTGTTTTGAATTTGTTTGGCAACTGAGCTGAGCAATTGTTGCCTGCCATCACTCATTCTTCACTATTTTTCGTTGCTTCTTGCGATCGTCGCCATTCTTCGATTATCCTTGTGCCGGATCTGTCTATGACTTGTTCGAAATCTTTGATACTTTCAATAGGTAGCCATTCCAATAAGGCAACTTAAATAGCGAGAACGTCAATCAATTGATACTTGTTTGTTGGCCTTTTGCTTGTTCAATCTCGGCTAAACGCTCTGCCAGTTTTGCCGATACCAAGTTTATCTCATCTAGTCGTTGCTGACCCGACTCTTTCATGGCGCGGATGTCTTCAAGTGATTGTCCGACGTGCAGAGAAGCATCAAGGACACCTATTCGATGTATTTTAGCCTGTTTTGCCAGCTCTGCATTTTCTTTTAGTTCGGCCATCATCTGTCGTTCTTTCCAAACGGTTGCTTGCTGTCTGTACTTTGCTAGAGCTTGTATTATCTCCATCTCAGTAGCCACTAGGCTGGCGCACCACTTTATCATTTCCTTGTTGGCTAGATTAAAATCTGAAAGTGCTTTCTTTGTTTGCACAGCAGACATAGACTTCGTTTCAATTGCGGGAAGATTCGCTATCTTTTCGATGGAGGCTTTTGCCATCTCTTCGTTCAGTTCAATTTTTTTCTCCATAGGCATAAACATTGTCGGAGAGAGTGTGATAGTGCCTCCATTAATTTCTAGTGCCTCGGTAAGCTTTGTCTCTCTGTCAACTACTTTTTGCTCTGCCTTAGCAATTGCCTGTCTAACAGCTCCAATTTTGTGACCGCTTTTTTTTATTGAGTCATTGGCTCGCTTCATGCGCCAAGCGAAGGCTAGTGCTAGGCGTTGTTTTAGTTCTATTCCTTTCTCCAAGCATTCCGTTTCCAGTCTCGTCAACCTTCTTTCTAGTATGGCAAGTCTGTGCTTTTGTAGTTCCGAATTCTTTGATGCAGAACGATCTAATTTTATGGCTTGTTGACTTATCTCGGCCGCCTGTTTAATTATGGGATGACTTGCTTTTTTTCGCTGAGCTGCCCTGCGAATAATTTTGTCTGCCTCCCTTCTCATACGTTGTGCTTTGCTCCGAAGCTCTTGCTCTTCTGTGCGTGCCTCTTTAGCAAGCCTCTGGCAAGCAGCTACTTTGTCTGCATGATTTTGCAAATCCCATTCTGCTTTAATTGCGAGATCTTCTTCGTTTGGTATCAAGGAGCGTCTAATTGCTACTTTGATTCTGAATAATTGTGATTCAGCTTTACTATAGAAATTGAATATATTTATCGACTGGCTGGGCAGCTCTTCCATCGTCAGTATCTTTGGCAGGCTTCTACTTGTCGAGCTTTTAGACGACTTGGGCGTTTTCTTGCCCGCTCGCTCGCGATGAGGCCGCTTTTCCTTTAGTGCATTTACAGCACTCATTTGGGCTGCTTTGCGGAAGCGTTTTATTTCTTGATGCAATTCTCTTTCAATCGAAAGTATTAAGAACACTTCCTTGAAGTACGTTTCAAGTCGTTCAAGCAGACTTGGTTCGTGTGCGGCTTCGTCTCTTGGAGCGCCAGCTGATCTGCTTCTGTTTCTCATTGACTCTTAGCGGCATAGGCTAAACGATCGTTCATTTATCGAGCGTATCTGGCAGCTCGACAGAAGTCAACTAGGTCGATTCGGTTCATTATGAACCAGGTCTTTCTGGACGTTAGCCATTCCAAGAAGGCAGCCTAGATAGCGGGATCGTGAATCAATTGACATTTGTTGCTTGTTCTTTTGTTTGTCTGTTTGCTTGTTCAATCTCGACTAAGCGCTCTGCCAGTTTCGCCGATACCAAGTTTATCTCGTCTAGTCGTTGCTGAATTGGCTCTTTGATGGCGGGTATGGCCTGAATTGATTGTTCTAGATGGTCAATGGTATTGGCCGCAGCGCGGGCGCGTTTGTTGGCTAATTTTGCCAAGTCCTCATTTTTGTCTAGTTCAGCTTTAGACTGCCGATTTTGCCAATCCTCTTTTCGCTCTTTCCACGTCACAATTTGCTCATTGATATGTTCTTCGATTTTCGCAAATGCTTCATAGCTGTTTGTGATTTCCTTGCTGGCTGCGCCGTAGGCAGTAAGTGCATATTTTACTTGTTCTGAGTTCATTGACTTTGTTTCTGCAGCAGGAAGATTGGCAATGCTTTCCAAAGAGGCTTTAGCCAACTCTTCGCTTGCGGCGACCTTCTGCTCCATTCCCTCAAATATAGTCGGTGAGAGTTCGATGATGCACCCAAAATTATCTAGTGCTTCGGCGAGCTTTGCTTCGCGTTCGAGCACTCTTTGCTCCATTCTGGCAATTGCCTGGGCTGTAGCTGAGCTACCGGGGCCACATTTGTTCACCAGTGCATCGGATTTCTTCAACATCTCCGTCAATGCCTGAGTCTTTGTTGTGATCAGTAGCATGTCCATTTTGTGGCTCTCGTCTTCAAGTCGAACTAGGCAACTTTTCAGTATTGGCAGTCTAAGTTTTAGCAGCTCCGTATACTGCGAAGCTGAGCGCTCTAGTCTTGATGCGTATCGATTTGTCTCGGCCACTTGTTTCGGTAAAAGGTTATGTGATTTCTTCTGCATAGCTGCCCGTCGATTTAGTTTGTCCGCTACGCGCCTCGCTTGCTGTGCCTTAGTACGCAGTTCTTGCTCTTGTGTTGATGCCAGCTGAATAAGTTTTTGGCAGGCCGTTATTCTGTCTCTAAGGTTTCGTAGGTTAGCTGTAGCGAACCATATCGTATCTTCAGGATTGGGTATTAGACGACGTCTGATGAATACTTTTGCATTGCTGAGCATTGATTTAATATCGCTCAAATGATCGGGAGACTCTCTTAGTTCGCTAGGCTTTTGTTGCATCGTCAATACTTTTGGCAAGCTTCTACTCGTTGCTCTTTTAGTGGACTTGGGAGTTTTTTTGCCCGCTCGCTCGTACCCAGGCCGCCGTTTCTTTAGCGCCTTTACAGCACTCATTTGTGCTTCTTTGCGCGCGCGGGCTACTTCTTCATCCAATTCTCTTTCGATTGATTGTTTGATGACTATTGTTTTGAAGTACGTTTCAAGTCGTTCAAGCAGACTTGGCTCACGTGGGGCTTCTATCTTTAGAGCGCCATCTGGTTTGCTTCTGTTCTTCATTGTTTAGTTGAAATTGGCAGCTTCATTTATCGAGCTTATCCTTCTGCTAGGCAACGGTCAACTCATTTCAGGCTGTGGTGAGCTCTACTTAAATAGGCCCATGACTAAGCAGAGCCTGTTCTCAATTTCTCGCAAGTTGGTTCGCTCGAGGACACCAACCAAGCGCCGAAAGTGCAAGATGGAAGCGCTTCTGACTTGCTCCGACATGAAATAAGTTGTGTGATGCAGTCCATTGCTAGGTGTGGCAATGATCTCTAGGTGCATAGAAATCGTCTTTCCTTGGGAATTGGTGGTTTGTTTGCTTGTTCCTGGCACCACAATTACTCGACCTATTTTTGTAGCGGCATTGTTCAATTCTTGCGTTGAGACAATCACTGCTGGGTGTTCCAATCCTAGTTCAGTCCCGATTGGATTAGCAAAATCGACCATCCAAATTTCACCGCGATTGAAGGCGTTTGGTTTGGTAGGTTGATAAAATCCTTGTGTAGTAGTCATTCTTGAGCGAGACCGTCGGAGGCAGCACCTTCCATAACTGCTGAGATTTCTTGGTACTGTTTCAACAGTGCAGGGTTGGCCGACAGGTCTGCTAAATCGCTGATCAATTGCTTGGAGTTTATATCTTGCTCAAGCAATTCGATGGCGCGGTCGAGAAGAGCAGGGTGACTCAAATGTGTGAGCGTCTGCATATTGTCTAGCTTAGCCTTGGCTGCGAGATTAATTCGAACCGTCGGTTGCTTGATGGCTCTGCTTTCCATTTTTAAATACCTCTGTAGTCGATTATGTAGCCAAATTTGTATACAGTCAATTCGGAACGACCCAAATTTAGCCTTCTTGACCCTATTTACTATTTTTGGTAAATTACATACCAACTAGTCGGTACTGAATTTTGGGCGAAATCCAAATTTCAAAAAAGAGACATGCCTAAACAATGGCCCGCACCCGCAATAGTCTTGAAACCCGCACCAAGCTGCTTGACGCAGCTCGTGACCTGATTCGCGCCAAGGGCTACAGCGCCACAACCGTAGACGACATTTGCCAGGCGGCCGGGGTGACCAAGGGCGGCTTCTTCCATCATTTTGAAAGCAAAGACCAGCTTGGCGTTGCCGCTGCTGAACAATTTAGCAATATGGCTGAGCAGATTTTTGGAGCTGCCCCCTATCAGGCTCTTGAAGATCCTCGCGATCGCCTTTTGGGCTACATAGATTTTCGCATCGCCATGCTTGGTGCTGAAATCTCACAGTACACGTGCTTGCTTGGCACCATGGTGCAAGAAGCTTATGCTACCCATCCAAGCGTGCGTCAGGCCTGTGATGCAGGGATGACAGCCCATGTAAGAGACTTGGCGCACGATATTGAAGACGCTAAATTACTCTACGCACCAAAGGCCAGCTGGACATCTGAGAGCGTAGGCTATTTCATTCAATCAGTTATACAAGGCGCATTCATTTTTGCCAAAGCCAAGCAAAGCCCAGAAGTGGCTGTGCAAAGCATGATGCATCTGCGCCGCTATTTGGAATCTTTGTTTGATCCCTCTACTAAGGAGTAACCATGTCAGAAATTACATCTACCATGCCCGATCGCCCAGAGGTCGCCAGCAATTTGGAGCGCGAGTTGACTCTGACGCGCATCATCGATGCCACACCAGACAAACTTTTTAGAGCGTGGACAGAGCCAGATCTGATCGTCCAATGGTTTACACCGCCACCATATAAGACGATAGCGGCAGAGGTAGACTTGCGTGCTGGTGGCTCAAGCTTGGTTGTAATGCAGGCTCCCGATGGCACTGAGATTCCAAACAGAGGTATCTACTTAGAAGTAGTGAAGAATGAGCGTTTGGTTTTCACTGATGCTTACACCAGCGCCTGGGTGCCATCAGAGAAGCCCTTTATGACTGGCATTCTTACATTTGAAGAGCACGAAGGCAAAACTAAATATACTGCTCGGGTTATGCATTGGACGGTAGCCGACCGCGAAGCTCACGAGAAAATGGGCTTCTATGAGGGCTGGGGCATCGCTACAGACCAGCTTGAAGCGCTAGTGGCAAAGCTTAAATAAGGCTTTGTGGACATAGTAGTTGTAATCAATTAGAGGAAATTTTTTAGATGATCGAAACACCAACAGTGCTAGATGCCCCTGAGTTAGAGATTGCCTATATTCACATTGTCGTTCCCCGAGTGGAAATTCAAACCGTTATGGGGCCGGGCATAGTAGAGATTTTCGAGGCGCTTAGCGCTCAGGGTCTTGTACCAATCGGCCCTTGGTTTACTCACCATTTAAAGCGCCCTGATGAAACTTTTGATTTTGATATCTGTGTTCCTGTGGCATCGCCGGTAACACCAGTAGGTCGCGTTAAGCCTGGACAATTGCGCGCAGCAACCGTGGCGCGCACTGTCTACCATGGCGGATACGAAGGGCTCGGGGAGGCCTGGGGCGAGTTTCTGCAATGGATTGATGCTCATGGTCATGAGTCTGCCAAAGACCTTTGGGAGTGTTACCTTGCTGGCCCAGAGAGTGGTCCTGATCCTGCTCAATGGCGCACCCAGCTTAATCTTCCGCTTGTGGCAGTAAAACAGTTGAAGTGAGCTAGTTGAAGCGAGCTAGATAAGTCCAAATAGTCGAACTGAATTTGTTGAACTAAGTTAGGGAGGCGTAATGATCAAAAAAATAGCACTTGGTGTCGTTGCTGTTTTGGCTGTGGCAGTGGTTGTAGTTTTAGGTATAGCAGCCGGCAAGCCAGATACGATGGTTATTGAACGCTCGGCAATAATCAAAGCTCCGCCAGAGAAACTATTTGCAATGTTGAATGATTTGCATAGCTGGAGTAAATGGTCTCCATATGAAGAAAAAGATCCAAAAATGAAGCGCACCTTTAGTGGTGCGGAGAAGGGCAAGGGTGCTATCTACGCTTGGGATGGTAATGATGAAGTGGGTTCTGGCAGTATGGAGATCACTGAAGCGACAGAGCCATCCAACATAAAAATTGATTTGCATTTTCTCAAACCATTCAAAGGTGACAATAAAGTCAATTTTTCTTTCGTGCCTGAAGGTGACATGACCAAAGTTACTTGGTCCATGGCTGGCGAAAGTCCGTTCATGTGCAAGGTAATGCAAGTGCTCTGCAATATGGATGAAATGTGCGGAAAAGACTTCGAGAAAGGCCTAGCTAAGCTCAAGAGCATAACTGAGAGTTAAAACGGAACTTTCACTCTTCTATCCCGTCAGCTGGCAGACCAAGGATTGAAGAGGAAAAGTAATCATGTCGAATTTGAAGCAGGCATTTGCCCTGGCAGCCGCTTTGTGCGCAGTGCCGCTCGGTACTCTCACCTGCTACGCCGGTGAAACGCAATCTAGTAGCATGGCTCAAGGACAAAGCAGTAGCGAAGCTGCACCGGTGGGCTCAACCACAACTACTAGCGCTACCACACAGAACTCCACTCAGGCTGGGACCTCCAACTCCACTCAGTCGGCTACAGTCGACCGTCGGTCGACCTCGGCCAGTAGCAGTCTTGCCCCTAGAACCAATACTACTATTACCGAGTCGACAGTTACTCCAAGTGTGCCAGTGACCACAACTACGGCTTCTAATCGCACGAAAACTACAGTGCAGAAGACCGCCGTGCGTCCTAGACCTAAAGTGAAAACCTGGAAGACTCAAACCTGGAACCACAGAGTAGTCAGGCGCTAAATCAAGCCCTAAAGTTGTCGGGCGGGGTAAACTAAGATCATTAATTGGAAAGATTGATGATCTTAGGCTTTTCTCGACAATCTAGACCGTACTGTGCGGCGTTGGCTGTGGTTCTGGCCGCGGCTATGGCTGCGTCAGTCTTGTATTGTCCAGCTTTTGCCAGTGATGACAGTGCCAAGAAGAAGCTTATCGCTGAATATAATCATGGCGATTTCAAGCTGGCTGAAGCTAGCGGTAGGTTGGCTCTGGTCCAGCAACCAGGCGATATAGAAATTCGCTACTATCTGGCCAATACTTTTTCGAAATTGGGTAAAACTGACGAAGCTATTTTTGAGTATCGGCAGTGTTTGAATAGCAGTGCTTCGGCTCAGCTGAAAGAGTTTTCTCGCCAGGGGCTTGAGAAACTATTGCAGCAGAAAGAAGCCGCCTTGGCAGCTGCCCTAAAATCGCCCGCGCATCAGAAAGAAACCGAATTGAACGCTTACCAGAAGCGCCTGGCTGATGAGCAGAAGCAGGCTGAGACCAAGCTGCTCGATGAGTTAACTCAGGCAAAGAGACTGGCTAGCGAGCGCTACTCTTCACGTATGCGGCATAACCCGAGAGATTATTCGTTTTCATCGTATCAGCAGAGCAGTAGCGATGCGAATTATTACCAACGAGAGCTGCGAGCCCTCGATGAAGATTACTTTCGCAAAGTTATAGACTTGCGAAATCATGCTGCCAACGCTTTAAGTCAGACCAACTGCGGCAAAGGCACAATTCGAGTGATGCCGTCCTTGAGCTCTAGCAAAGTGAAGAACTACATCAATTACTCTGACGAGGTAGAACCTGTAGTCAAGCCTCTGCCTGAGTCAATGAGCGCCACAGCTTTGTCTCTTGGCGCTGTTACGAAAACCAAGAGCGGCGAGAGTACTGCCCGTTCGAGTCGCAACCGTAGCAAGCCGTCAGCAGGCAATGGGCAACTTTTGTCAGGTAAGGCTAAATGAAGTTAACGGCCGTGCTTGCAAAAGTATTGCTTCTGAAGGCGCAGCCTTCAAAAGTGTTGTATTTTGCGCTTCTACTCTGCTTAGTCGCTTTACCTGTTGCTGTTCCTATGGCAACCTCTGCTCCGCTATCTAAATCTGTCTCGCAATCTAAGGCTATCTCTCAATCAAAATCTGCCACGCCATCAAAATCACCAAGTAGCAGCTCTATCACGCTATCTGGTGAAGTCAATGTTCTGGCTGGTGCCTGTGCTTCCTCTGGAATTTCAATCAAAGACAATAAGCTACCTACTGTGATAGAGAAAGTGCGAATGGGTTCTGCCGCTGCCTATGCCGGATTGGCAGCAGGCGATCGCATTCTCAACGGCCAGATTGGCCAGAACAAAATGTTTCTTGCCATAGAGCGCGGCGGTAAAAAATATACTGTGGCCTTGCAATATACTCCCGATAATCTGGCTGCTGATGCTGCTCGTGAAGCTGCGCGGAATAACCCGAATTTGAAACTTTTAGCCGGTGCCACAACGGTCACTACACCTGAGCAAGAGAGAAAGTTAGAAGCTGCGCGCGTGCTTGCCGCTGCCGCCACCGAGTCTGTGGATTGGCGTACTTTGAAGAGCTATGAAATTGTTGTTATGGTCGATTCATCCGGTTCGATGGACGATAGGCTAACATCGCCACCGATGACAAAATGGGAATGGTGCAGTAAGGAAATATACAATCTGGCCAAGGAAGCTGAGAAGCTTGGTAGTGGTGGCTTTACTCTTTGCACGTTTCAGTCTGATCACGAGATGTTTACTAATTGTACGGCTGCTACTGTCAGGCAGCTTATGCAGAATCGTCGTCCCGGTGGTGGTACAGACTTGGCCACACCGCTCACCGAAGTGATTGATAAGCACTTTAAGAATGCCAAACGTAAGCCGCTGCTCGTTGTAGTTATCACCGATGCCCTGGTATCAAACGATGAGATTGAGAATGTTTTGATAGACGCTGCTAAGCGAATTCGTTCACCGCTAGAAGCCCAGTTTCTGTTTCTACAATTAGGTGACGATCCTTCCGGGCAAGAACTTGCTCAGATTTTGGATGATGAACTGACCACCCTGGGTGCGCCCTACGATATCGTTAGTAGTATCACATCAGATCCGTTGGTTTCTTTTGGTTTGCGTCGTGGCATGATTGCTGCTATGACCAAAGCGCCTGAGACTAGGCATGTAAAGAAGGCCGCAACTCCCAGCGAAGAGCTTGCTCGTGTTCGCGAGGAGCTAAAGCGGCTGAGAGCGCACAAGGTTAAGTAGTGCAATAGATGGAATTGCAACTTTGATTGGCTCGACTAGAGCGTTATTTGATTTTACGCGCTAGTTTTTCCGCTTGGGCAAAGATACAGTCAGCACTCCATTCTTTAGCGTGGCCTGTACTTTGTCGCCGTCGACTTTGCATGGCAATTGCACCGTGCGCACAAATGACTGGCTGACAGTGGAGAACGAGTTGTGAGAGTTCTTCTCTTCTTTCTTCTCGCCTTTTATGGTGACAACATCGGTGCCTACTTCAACGTTTACATCTTTCTCTGTCATTCCTGGCAGTTGGGCCACAATTTGAATTTCCTGATTGCCGTCTACAGTTTTGACTGCTGGTACATCCATAGGCATGCTAACAAAATTGGGCAGTGCCAGTGGTGCAATGTCTAAGTCAACAGGTGTGAAAAATGGGTCGAGAAAAATGTTCCATAGATTGGGGGCAATCAGATGGTTGGTTGAAATAGTTGCGGTCTTCATTTTGTGAACTGGAACATTTGCAGCGGCCGCAGCTTTTGCAGCATTTTCACTCGCCCTAGCAGAGTTTTGAGTGTCGAATATATCTCTACTGGCATAGCCGCCGATTAAGCCAATAGATAGTGTCAATGCAAAGAAACCGATTGTTTTTGCTTTCAGGTTGTTCATGGCATTTCTTCCTCCGTTTGAGCTTCCCGTTAAGCTTTCCTTTTCGCCCTCTTGCGAGCCGCCCTTCAAGGCTCTTTGTGAGAGCCTCGGCTCACCGAGGCTCTCGCCGACTCCCCGAATTTAATGGCCTCTGCGTCAGAGCTGTCGCAACAGGTTACTCTTTCTTGATTGCAATACTTTTGACGCTTGCTTGTGCTTGTGGTGTCTTCTTAAGTGAGACAGTTAGCACACCGTTTTTGAAAGAAGCATTGCAGCTATCCTGGTCTACCTCGCAAGGCAGTGAAACTGAACGAGTAAAGGCCCCGTAGCTGCGCTCCATGCGATACCAGCCTTTGACATTTTGTTCACACTCTTGTTTCTTTTCACCACTGATTGTGAGCATATCTCTCGATAGCGAAACGTCAATTTCGTTTTCGTTAAGGCCCGGCAATTCTGCCGATATGCGAAGCTCTTTGTCTGTCTCGCGAACATCGATTCGCGGGGTGACAGCGCTTTGTTCTAGGTTGCCGAACGATGGAGGCGCAAAAGAGCGTCCGAGCATCGGCATTTCAGTGGCGCGAAAGAAATCATCGAATAAGCGGTTCATTTCGCTTTGTAGCGAATAGACCGGATGTTCTTCTTTGTGGTCGCTAAAATCAGTTGAGTCGTCTCTGTGGACCGTCAGGCCATTTTTTTTGTTGAGCCATTTTGAAGGTAATAATTTGAAGTCCATATTTATTCCTCCTGTTATAAATTGGAACTCGCTGTTGTAAATGGGGACTTTATTCCGCCTTTACCGTGATCTTTCTCGTCATTGATTTTGCCGATTTTGGCAGGATGAGCTTCAGAACGCCATTTTTTACTGTTGCTTCAATACCATCCCGGTCGACTTCTTCAGACAGTATAAAGACGCGACGATAGTTTCCTTCTGGGCATTCACAGTGCACGAGCCTGAGTTCATTCTCTGCATGCTGCGCTGTGAATCCATTGATGGTTAGTACATTTTTTTCGAGAGTAATATCAATAGATTGCTCGTCTACACCGGGCATATCGGCCAGAATGAAAAGCCGGTCCTTGGTCTCATAGATGTCTGACAACGGCACAAATACCCGCCGGTTGCGGATGGGCTCCCCTGTTTGTGGAGAGGCAACTTCTTCTTTCTTGCGTTCAGCGATGGCACTAGTCATGGTACGAATCTCCTTTCAAACTTTCAAATATGTAGTGACTTACGATGCATGAACGATAATTTTTTTCGGTAGGTCTGCTGCAGCTCGGCTGAACTCAATTCTAAGCATGCCGTTGCTGAAGGAGGCATTGACTTTCTCGGCGTCGACTAAGTAAGGTAGCTCAATAGAGCGTGTAAACTGCCCGTGGCCCCGTTCGCGCCTATGATAAGTTTGGCCTTCTACAGCCTCTGCCAGATCGCGTTTTGTCTTTAGTGTCACCGTTTGGTTGCAAACTTGAAGATCGATGTCTTCCGCGTCAATACCAGGTACTTCGGCAACTACCACAATGCTTTTCTCTGAAGCCCACACATTGATAGGTGGAAATTCATTCCTTCTTCCTTCTTGTATATTGTTAACGAGTCTGCTCAGGCGGTCTTGCAGAATGTGCATTTGTGTTGCTGAATCAAACGGTGATGCAAGTTCTTGGAAGAACATAGCGTAACCCTCCTTCATTACTTACAAATATTCGAATTTTCAGATCAAGTTTAAAAATGTCCGCTTGGTTGCGGAGAGCTAATTGTCATAGCCTTATTAACAGTGGGTTTCCATCTGCCAATACTGGACATTCGCTCTGTAATAAATTTAAAACCAAAAGAAATACTGACCCTGAATTTCTAAATATTTTTTTTATAGATTTGTTTTCAGGGCAATGCCTAACTGTTGAAGTCGCTCGCGAATGCGCGGTATAGCCTTTTGGGCTGCGACTTCACCCTTTGATACGGCTTCATCAACAAAGCGCCTATCTTTAGAAAGAATAGGAATGTTTACGAGTTCTGGACGAATTACTATGTCGGCACCATGCACTTTGTCTTCATCTAGTTGCTCAAGGGTGGCGTTCATAACTCTGTCAAAGACTGTTCTGTATGAAGTAAATTCTTCGGCTGCTACAGGTTTTATGTCATTATCGATTTCAACAGAAATAACAAGATCTGCACCACTCCGTCTGGCTTCACCTGTTGGCAGGTTGTTGCGGATTCCGCCATCTACGTAAAGATTGCCATCGATTGATACAGGCTGTAGCAGCAGAGGAATAGTGGCGCTGGCTCGGAGCACATTGTCTAGACGTCCTTCGCTAAGAACGTGAGCTTGTCCATCAATTAGATTCACGGCGATACTAGAAAAAGGTACCTTAAGGTCTTGGACTCTAATATCAGGATTTGGCAGCATTTTGTCGATTATTGTCTTGAGCTTTTCGCCGCTAATTAGCCCTGCGTAGGGCTTTTTTCTGCCCAAGTAGAAGACATTGCGAACGGGTGCAAGTAGCATTCGGCACCAGAGAAAATGTGGCAAATAGGCACTGACGAGTGAGCCGTCTGAAAGTACTGATTGAACTTTGTCCAGTGGTACTCCGGCGCAGTGAAGCCCCCCAACGACGGCTCCCATACTATTGCCGACGACATAGTCGATTGGAATACCTTCGCGTTCAAGAACTCTTAAGACGCCGATATGGGCCGCGCCGCGAACGCCACCGCCGCCCAACGCCAGGGCTACTTTTGGTGGTGGTGCCGAACTTTGGCTAGCTAGAGCAGGCAACACTGCGAGATTTGCGGCGCAGATAGCTATAACAATTGAATTGAACGACTTTTTCATCTTCTTAGACCTGTTGACTCAGAAGAGTGAAAGCATCTGATAGCAATACTCTACACAAAATTTCAGTTATTGCCTTGCAAGATCAAGGATTAAATCCTCTTGTGATGTTTCGATTTTTGCTGAATTGACTGCCGGAGGTAATACTCATGTGATCTATGGTGCCTTCGCTCTTGTATTCCGATACTTAGTTGCTGGGAAGACTAATTTTGATTAAATTAGTCTTCCTGGTAACTATTTTGAGCTGCTACAATAGTAGATATATAGACTAATTGGCTCAAAATAGTTAATGGGGCGACTAATTTCTCGTGAGTGACCTGTACCTTACTCTTCACCAGGCTCGGCGAACGAAGGGCCTCACTCAATCTCAGTTGGCTGAACTCTTGCAGTTGGGCCAAAGCTATTTGTCGCAAGTTGAGCGCGGTAAGCATGATATCAAAACCAGCACACTGGTTGATTGGGCCAGAGTACTCGACTTAGAAATTATGCTTGTTCCTCGCCAGGATGTGCCTGCAGTTTCTTACATGATTCGTTCTGATAGTTTGCTGGTCGCTGAGGAATTGCCACCAGCTTATGGCCCATTGCCCGATGAGGTTTGAAGCAAGTGGCCGCAAGAAACCTAGAGGTCTACCTCAATCAGTATTACGTTGGGGTGCTCAGTCAGCTTCTTGATGGAAGGACTGTTCTAGCCTTTGACGAAAAGTACCTTAGTGATCCAAATCGGCCCACACTTAGTTTGTCGTATCAGAATGTTGTTCGTGGTGTTACGGCATCTGGAAACCTACTTTCGCCTTCAGGTAAGCTCTCGCCATTTTTTTCTAATTTACTGCCAGAGGGAAAATTGAGAACATATCTGGCAGTCAAGGCTGGTGTTCGAGAGACTCAGGAGTTTCCGCTTTTGGCTGCGCTTTCTGATGATTTGCCCGGAGCCATCATTTTGCGCGGCGATAACGGTGTGCCGTTGTCTCACGAATCGAGTGTTGATCCAGAAGTTTTGCACCATTCTGATACTGAAAAACTGAGGTTTTCGCTAGCTGGAGTGCAGCTCAAGTTTTCTGGCGATCTGATCAATTCGAAACTGGTGATTCCTGCTCGTGGAGTTGGTGGGCATTGGATCGTTAAGCTTCCTTCTCCATCTTATCCGCACCTTAACGAGTTGGAGTATTCGATGCTGCAGCTTGCCGCTGATATCGGAATTACAGTGGCGGAGTCACAGCTGTTGTCGTTGCATGATTTTGAAAATTTGCCAAAGGATCTTCCTGAAGGTATTCAAGGTAATTGTCTAATTTCGAGGCGATTTGACCGCACTGTTGATGGTGGCAGAATTCATATGGAAGATTTTGCCCAAGTGTTTTCTATCTATGATAAGTATGATGAACATTACAACTACCAGTCTATTGCCAATGTATTGTGGTTAGAGTCAGGTCTGGATGACGTTTTGGAGTTTGTCCGGCGCTTAGTTCATACTTTTGCCTTTGGCAATGCCGATATGCACTTGAAGAACTGGTCGTTGACCTATCCTGATACTCGGCAAGCTAGATTGTCACCGGCGTATGATTTGGTGTCGACAATTGTTTATCCGAACATCTCAAGTGTGCTGCCTCACAAAATTGCGGGTGTACGAGATTTCAAAAAGATTGGCATTCAAGATTTTAGGAATCTTGCTAAGATTGCGAAATTGCCTGAGAGAGCAGTTGTTAAAACTGTTTTCGAAACCGTTGATGCCCTGAAGTCTTCGTGGCTTAGATTGCGCGATGAACTACCTATGCCAGAGTCATTTAAAAGGACGATTGAAGCGCATATGCTAACCGTGCCTCTTATGAGCGAGCGGCGTTAATGGCTTGCGGCTTTTTCTTGGCCATGTCATGATGCTGGATATACCAGTGGGTAGATGGTTATGACCACGGATCAGCAAATCAAGCCGCCAATCGGTCAGTGTTTACACGGCAAAGCGACTTTTGCCTTGTGGTTGCTTGGGCAAATTCTATTGTTCACATTGTGTCTTGGCATAACAATTGCCGTAAAAGATTTTTTGACCGTAAACAATTTTTTTGCCGAATACTTGCATTATCATGCAACTTTGCCCTTGTTTCTGCGTTTAGTCGTGTCAGTGCTTCTTCTTATGCCTTTGTATCTAATCAGTCAAGTTTTGTATTTTCACTTGAGTGCGAGCGAAGCTGAGAAAAAGCATGGCCCGAGAAATTTTTTACTGTTTGACTACCTTGCAATTCCTGTAATGGTCTACTTCTTCGTAATATTGCTTCTTGAGGCTCTACTTAATCTTTGTAGGGGAGTCTCTTTTGCGGACATGAAAAAGCAGTTTCCTGGGTGGGAAGTATTTGGAGATTGGGTCTTTGCCAATGCAGAACTGCGAATTCCTCATTTACCAGTGCCCACTAGCGCTATTATTTTTTCTCTTGCTTTTGCCTGGTTTATTTTGGTGGTGCAAGGGGCGCTCTCCTCATCATCAGAGGTCTTTAAGGGTTGTCTGGCTTTCGGGACTATCTTTGGTTCTTTCGTCGGTATGACCATTGCTTTTTCCAGTAGGTCCTGGGAGAAAAGAATGATGCCGGCTAGTTTCACCGAAAAACTCTAAGAGATACAGTAGTATTGGCTGTGGAGAATCAACAGAGTAGAGTCTAATAATTGACTATTCGAACCTTGAACTACTTAAAACTTACCAAGCAAAATCTAAGTCGTTCGCAGAAATGTGTCGCCAAGAGTTTTTCCATTTCTCTAGCATTGGTCTGTCTTGCAAGTCTGGGCGGCTGTTCTCAGCATGCTGTTGAAGAAAATCACTCCTTGAGAGAGCAAGGTGTGGCTCTCTGTGAGGCTGGCAAGCTAGAAGAGGCAGCGGCCCTGTTCAAGAACAAGTTGGCTACTGACGGCAAGTCAGCAGACGCGCACTATGGTCTTGGAGCTGTCTATGCAGAGCAGGATGACTACGACAAGGCCATTGCCGAATTTGATCGTGCTATCGAATTGAATCCGCGCTTCGAGGAAGCATACAACGATCGCGGAAATCAGTATTTGGCCAAAGAGTTGCAAGATCAAGCGATTGCTGACTACACAACTGCTATAAAGTTTGGACCGCAGCATTATGTTCATTGGTATGGTCGTTCTGTTGCCAATTTCCGAAAGGGAGAATTTGCCAAAGCAAGGATGGACGCCACTGAAGCAATCAGTCGTACGCCAAGGTATGGACCACTTTATGTAGCTAGAGCCAATTCAGAAGATAGTTTAGGATTGCATTCTGAGGCACAAGCTGACGTTGGCATTGCCATGAGTTTACCGGCATCTTCAAAATATGAATTCAATACACTGGCGAGCTATCTATGGGACGACGGCTTACCCAGCCTAGCCTTGAAACAATATGACAAAGCAATTGAGTTGGACCCTAAAGATCACGAGCTCTATAAATCGCGCTCGGCTTGCCATCAAGCCATGGGAAATTTAGTTAAAGCACGGGCTGATTTAGATTTGGCCGCTCGCTATGCCCCTGTGCCTGACTGGTACAAGGTGTCTTTTCGCACTCTAGATGATCTTGATTACGATGCCGCCCATGGCGTATCTGCGCCCGTGCGTTGGGCTCTAGCCTGCTCTGGCTTGATGTTTACCTATCACCATGACGGCTGTAGTTCATTGCTTGGCCAAGCTCCGACCGAAGCTAACATCGAAAGTGAGAGAGCGGCAGTTTCGGAGTGGTGGGGCATAGATTCGCGAGAAGATTTACTAGCTCAATTGGAGGCGTTGCGCACAGACGGTGGCCACAACCAGACCTGGAAGGAGTATGTAAACTATCAGAAAGTTGGCATAAGCCTCGATCAGGTGCAGGATGTCACTCGTGACATCGCCAGTGGTGACTTCAGTAGTCGCATGGCTGTTGTCAAAGAGTACGGTCCGAAGTTCGGCGAGCGTGGCATTCTCGCTTGGGATCTTTGTCGCTATATTTGTCTTGTGCGCTGGGGCCTTTTGCTTGGCTATGTCGATGAGCAGGAGGCTAACTCTTTGCTCATTCCAGTAGCTAGAAGATTGCAGAGCAATTACGGTAGCTGGAAACAGATGGGGGAAGAGTATTTGATCGGTCGAAAGTTCTGGAATGAAGAAACCTGGAAGGAAGGCAAAGTGGAATACAGTCGTATTTGCAAGTTGCTCTCTACCGAGAAAAATAGCCCGTGGGTAAAAATACCGTGGGATAGCGATCTTAGTGCTGCTGTTTTGAGAGCAAAGCCTTAGCAATCTTTGCTGTCTTGCCTCCCGTGGGCAAAGTCTCTAAATACTTGCGTGTGTCGCCGTTCTTGATCTGACTGTTGTGTTCGACAAGTAGTTCTTGGAAGAACTCAAGCAAAGTTGCGAGGCCAACTGGTACCATGCGCATTTCTCCTTGTAGAGTATTTTCGAGAATCTGAATTACAGCATCCGCATGGGTCTCGCTCAATCGCGCGATTTCAGAAAGCGAGGCTACAAGGCGCTTCGGGCGGTTTTTTCCTGAGTGAATGTAGGCAGAAAGTCTCTTGCCGAGCTTGGAAACGTCGAGCCTTCCTTCGTTAATCGCAGCAATGCAGGCGTCACGAGTTGAAACCAGGCATTCAAGATCGCTATGTATTAGCCCAATGGCCATAAGTTCATAGGCTTTTGTTTCTAGTGGAGCTCCTGATTGACTGAGCATTGAAAAATAACCAGCAATACCATGCTCGTATGCTGAAATTCCATCAATGGTCGCGGCTGCTCGCCGGACGCCGGTCGCTAAAACACACTCTCTCAAACTTGGAAGACAGGTTTCCTGCAGATTTATTGTTGACAGTTGATCGGCTTCCTTCAGCAGTGCGCCTGTGCTGAAGTCTGGTAGATAAGCCGTGTCGATTGGACCACGCATGTAGTGGGTCGCTCGATGCAGTGCCGAGCCTGTAGTTTCGCTGAGCGGCTCTGGCTTGTGGGGTTCAGTCTTCTGGCTCGGGGTTCCAGGAGTTGTAAGTAGGGATTTAAAAGCTTCCCTTAAGTCAAGGCAGAGCACTTGCTCCTGTTGCAGGGCTTCGCGCTCATCTTCGGGTGTTCGCAAAAGAGCTAAGGTCAAATCGACATCCGGCGGACTCAGGCCAGCGGCATTCCATTTCTTATGACGCTCAATCAATTGTGTTGGCTCTATCCATCCACCGATGTGTGTCGGTGCACTGAGCACTGGTAGGAAGAGGCCTTTTCTGATGCGCAGAAGAATGGCCTTAAATTGCAGCTGCATAAAATCAATGAGCGGATAAAGCTTATCAGTTTCGCCAAGGCGTGAAGGAGCTGTTGGCTCTAGTATGCACTGAAGAAAGTCTGCATAGGCGATCTGGAGCTGTGGATTATTTGAGCTCTTGCTCGTAAGTATTTTTAAGGCTCGTGCTCTCAGTGGTGCAATGAGGTTGTTGGCTGGTTTAGTGCGTTCAATTTTAATTCGCGAAATGGCGTCAGTCACTCGCTCTATTTCGTATACAAGGTGTGGATGCTCCAAACTGTAAGCCGCTGTAGTTAAGAGTTCAATGGTGCTTTCGATTGGATTAATTTTGGTACAACACTTTAGTGGCCATCCATTTACATGAATATTCTTCATGGAGTAGGTAGATTCTGCCGAGATTGAGGGTCGAATTGGGGTAGCTTGTTGCAGTCCCAGAAAAGGTGTTAGGCGGTTTTTTGTACTGGAAGATACCGTTTCAGCATAAACTTTGAGTTTTGCCTCCAATCGCATGTCGCCAGTGACTGCAAATTTTTCGAGTAAGTCGCAGACTTTCAGCTGCACTTCCAATGCATCGTGCTGCAGTGCATCAACTGCTATGTGTGTATATTGTTGTGCAAAAGCTGGACTGAGCATCGCTCCATGCTCTAGGAGCCCTAGCGCAGCAATGATTGGACTCTTCTGTCTGAGCGCAAATGTCAGTGGAACGTACTTAACAAGTATGACTTGAGGCAGTGGCTGTGATTTATCAACTACTGTCAGAGCCTTGACTGCAAAAGATACAGTTGGTGTTATCGTACTACCGAGCAAGGTGGCGTATAGTTCAGTCAGTGTCAATCTTTCTGCTAGAGACGGCTTTAAAAGCTCATGAAAATTTGAGAACCAGCTTGAGCTATTTTGAGGGAAGTCTTTACTCAATGCTATTAGACTCTCGCGAAGAAGCCGATCTCTTGAAAGGTGACCTTGCTCGGCGAGGGTTTTGATAACTTTGGCCCACCCGCCATCGGTTCGATACTTGTCGAGGGAAGAGAGGCTGCGCCCCTGGCTACTGTTTACATCAAAGAAGCGCCAGACAGTGTCGTTGAGAAAGTTAGGCTCTAGCAATCGTGGATCAATTTCGTCTGCTTTGGCAGAGTGTATTAGGTATCTTCGGCCACCGGTTTGCCAAGCAAATACGGCTGCATCACTTTTTGGAGTTTGACACACGTCTATTTTGCATAGCTCGTACACCAGATCAAAGTAGCCGTCACTCTGTTCTAGTAGTACGTCACCGAATGATCGCAATGCTATGGGTTTTAGTTCTTTTAGAATAGTGAAATCAAAAGGTCTCGAAAGTAGTATTCCCCAGGTCAGCTTCTTTAGCTGCTCTTCGCTTGCTGTAGCCAGAACAGCTACAGCGTCGAAAGTATCGACATAACTGCGGCCTGTATGGAGGACAGTTCCGCCAACTTCAGTTGTTTCATCGCTTGGCTTACAGGCTGCTTTATAGTTTGCTATCGCTTTGGTTGCAAATTTGGAGCGCTCGGCGTCAGTTGATCCACTCAAGTATGTATGAAGCTCAGGCAGGCTTCTCCGTGACAAGATGTCTGTGAATATTTGCAATTTATCGTCTGATTTTTGCATTACTTATCGACTCAAATTTCTTCTTTATTTTCAGTTTTGCTGTTCTGTTGATCGAGCATAAGTTTGGTCGAAAGAATGTGTTTGCACGGCCCGCGTTTGCCTGCATATTTTACTTGCCACGGGCAAGTGCATATTTCTTTGCCGGGTGCAATTTGGACAAAATGTTTGATATCGCTTCCGCTCACATAAGCTTCGACTAAATCGTTATGAATTTTGTGTATTGTCACGCAATCTGTTGCCAAAAGTTTGTGCGCGGCTTTCAGCCTGGGATGAACTGCTTCAACCTGTTCTATGTCAAACGGCAGCTCTCTGTGAAAGTATCCATGACCGACATCAAAGCCGACTAAACCGCGTGAGCCGAGAATGCTGAGAGCTTGTTGTACTTTTTCATTCTCAATTTTGCAGCTGTCGGCTATGTTTTCAATATCGAGTTTAGATTGCCATTTAAGGGCTGCCATTACTTTGGCTACGTCTTTTGACTGAGCTTGCGCGAGGCTGTCTAAAACCTGTCCTTCGCCGGAGAAGCCGCGTGAAGACTCTGCCGTCAACGTCAAAGTAAAGTGTAGCCCGCCACAACGCAATTGCCATTCAGAAGATTCGCCATTGGGCGGTGCGAATATTTGCAATTGGTCAGCTAGGGGTGCTAAGTCTCGCAATAGGCGAAGTCTTTCTAGCCCTCCTACTTTCACGCCTGAAGCATTTGCCGTCTGCGTCAGTCTCAAGCCATTACCGACTGGTGCTGCCCAGAAGCCAGTGCGACTACTTGTCTGACTGGGTATAGAGCGCAGGAATTTTATTGTTTCCGCATGACCCAGAGTTAGGCAGTGTTCCATCTTCGCCTGATAGGCTTGAACCTCTACGAAACCCTTGAGCCAGCGACATGGCAGGTGTACTTTCTTTTCGATCACTTGCTCAAGACCGTGCTTGAGTACTAATTGATCTGAGCCGATTGAAAGATCAAGGTGGTCTTGATCTCGCACCATGGCTAGTGCGCTTCGCATTGGTGCGTTAAAGTCAACATTGGTTGTGCCCTTGCCGACAATTTCTCCTTTGTACGCGTCTGGCGTTATGTCTACGCGAGCATATGTGCTACAACAGGCGCTGAATCCTTCGAACCTTAACAAGCCACCGCCGCTGGTGACAACGGGGTCTGCCTCAGCGATTATTCTATCTAACATATTGGTAGGTGTATAAAATCGAGTGCCGACCAATTTCGATAAAACCAACAAGAGCTTGGCGCTGGTATGTGGCTGAAGTAGAGTGCCCTCAAAAAAATAGGGGTATGTTTCTGCCTGCTTAGAAGTTGCAAGCTGAAGCTTCGCCGACCCCGAGCTTGTTTTGAGAACGCTAGGGGTTTGATACCGGTATGAGTAGTCGAAATAGTTGTCGGCCATCAGTGAATTAAGGCATTGGTCAACAACTTTGTCAATTGAGGCTTGACAGCTTTAATCCTGGTGGATGATGAATTGTTCATTGAACACCCTGAATTAAGGCCGGGGGCTAATGCGTTGGTCGAAGTTATTGCTTCTTGGGCAATGCCTGTACAATTTAGACGGCCTAACGCGTTAGACTGCTATTTTCAGTTTTTGGGGAGTCTTGCATTGGATCTATTACTACATCCGCTCGGCCTGCATCTGGGAACGAAGAGGTGTAGAAGCTATGGCTTCGCTTTGTCTCTCGTTCTTTTGCTCGCGGCAGGACTTGTCCTGCCCGTGCCGTCTGTGATTGCTGCACCCACTGATGTGTCGACCAAGATCGTTCTGACTGCTATTGACGAGATGAAAACGTCCCAAGGAATACTTGGTCAGTTCTTACATTTTCTAGTTGCGCGCAAAAGCACAGCTACTATGTCAGAGAAGCAAGCAACAAGGGAAACCGCACGGTTTATAAACGACATCAATGATCCGAAAGTCTTGGTCGATCTTGCCTTGGCTGCACAGATGAAAATTAGCATCTACTCTTTCATGCCATCATCTGATATGGCTTTATGGAAAGGGTTGTACCGAAATTGTACTCAGAGAGCTTGTATAAAGTCTGACGGGCAAGCTCAATTTCTTCTGTCTAGGGCTCTCTGTCCAATGAAGCGTTCTGTTGTTCCTCGTTCAACAAAACGAAGTGAGATTCTGGCGCGGCAATTTCAAGCTCTTAGAGTTATGGATTCGTACCTAGCTCAAGCAGGTTCTTTAACCAGGAAAGCGGAGCCGAGGGCTGCAAGTTGGACAGCCATTGCTGGTCCCATTATTAAGGACGTTAGTGACATTGATGTACTGACAGATATTGCTGCCAGTGCATACTGTAAATGTCAGATGGACGACGAAGCAGCGGGATGTTACGACTTCTCCTTATTTTGCATTGACCGAGTAACAGAAGGACCAAAACCTAAGGCTTTGGATGCAATACATTTCTTTTCCTGTATTTCTCGGGGTGGCGCTGCTACGTCAGAATTTTTAGATGAAGCAGAAGCTAAGGTATTAGGCATGTCTATGTCAGAGTTCATAAAGCTTCGCTTTGCAAGAACAAAGTAATGCTGTCCTCGCTACTAACGAAGCCAAATCTTGCCTACTTCGCTGGCACGCCCACAATCGAAACACCAGTTGGCCCGTTAACAGTGCGTTTGAGATCGATATCAAAAGTAACTTGATTGGCTGGCGGCTTGGGAAAATCGGGTATTTCAAAGAAGCCCACTTGATCAACAATCTTTACAGCTGTTTCTCTAAATTCTGTTTCGCGGGGTATGTTGCGCTCAACGTCATCCGCCGGAACGAATTCGACAACTCGGCCTGAAATGTCATGATCTGGTTTGATGGTGACTTCTAACTTGGCTGTTCCGGGGCAGACGTCGGCTGTTTGCCAGCGAGTATAAATAGCTTTGGCTACGACGCGATACCATTGCGGCCATGTGTCGCAAGGAGTGGCTTGAAATTGAGTGAGCACGTTAGCCCTAGCCATCTCGCTAACTGGTTCTATTCTGGTGAAAATTCTCTGTGCTTGCAATGTGCCTGGCACAGCACTCAAGCTAACGGGTGTAGGTTGATTGGCTGACCAGCGGCCGCCTAGAGTCTCTTTGCTTTGGCCGGGTGGCGTTATGCTCACTTCGTAACCCGGTGCTGTTGTGATACCGTGCCTGGTGATGTAGTGAGTTTCTTCCGCTTGTGGAGCGGGCAGGCTAGATCTCAAATTAGTAATTGTATAGATGCCTGGGGCAATCATTTGCAAAGCGGGCTGAATGGCACTGGTTAAGGAACCCAGCGCTGAGCCTACCATGCGGCCACCGAAAAACGCCGTCGGTTGTGCTGTTAGCGGAACTGGTATGGATGAAACAGCTAACTCTGGTGATAGAACAGTGACGCCTCTGCCGACTGTCTGGTAGTGACTCGGAGTGTTATCAACTGACCTACTGCCACCACTAAATATTGATGTGACATTTGAACCTGGAATGTAGTTGATGACGCCATGCGCCGGGGTGCGGTTGTACGAAGATATGGGGGCAATCAGTCCGTACATTTTGCCATTGCCGCCTCTAGCCGTGTCGCCGAGAAGTTCTACTGGGCCACCTGTAATACCGCCATTGGTGCCGCCGGTGTGCACGTTGCCGCGAATTTGTTCTGGTACGTATGAATCTCTTATTGGCGACATGGGCCGGCCGTAGGCACCATTGCCGTTAACCTGACCCTGAAACTGCGGGACTAGGCGTAGTGAGGGATTTAACTGCGATTCACTTTTGATTCCACCCTGCAAGGGGCCGGTGCTGCTCACGCCCGAAGTCAGCGGTTGTTGACTAGGCACCATTGGAGCGGGTGCGGGGAAGTAGTCGGTGACGCCGTTGCTGGCCTGGCAGGGGCTGGCAAAGCAAATTCCGGTCGCTAGTGAAAGCGGGGCGGAACCCAACAAAAGAAACGGCAAGAGAAGCGATAGTGAAAGAGTGTTTTTACTGCGCATTTGAGGCTTCGTATCTTTTCTTTGAAGGACAAGTCTTGATGAAAGAACCATGAATTTCATCCTAGCAAAAATAGTCATACCCAAATTTGCCATTTGTCAGCACCACGGCGCCATTTAGGCCCGCCTATTGATTCTTTCCGAGCTTTGGGATTGCCCGATGACCCAGCAAGCCTCTCGTTATTTGTTAATTATTGACGGCTCCGAAGATTTGGCCGGCAGCTTCGTTCCGTCTAGAATCCCCCAAATTGGGCATAAAGAATAGGCCCCTCAAGGTTGGATCTATCTATGGCCGGTCCTGAAAGCAACAAAGAAGTATGCAGTCTTGACGGCGCGATCCGGCAAACGGCTCAGGGCAAGGACATTTCGGCTAAATTCAATGCTGAATGTTCTCCGGAAGATCGCAAACAGGTCTTTGCCGACCTGCGTGCGGCTAGTGGTTCGCCAGACTCTAAGCAAGGCACCCATGTTTCCTCGATGCTCAAGGGTTTCGAAATCGGTTACGACTCAGCCACTAGCAAGCTCGACTATATTGCTCCACCGGCTGGTCAGGCTAAACACGGCTCGTCATCGCACGCTGTTGAAGTTGGTGATAGTAAAAAACAGGTAGCTGCTAAAACTGCAGATACTCGCACACAGACAGTGCCCGACACTGGTAGACCAGGTGTAGATGATCGTATGTCTCAGTCCACGAGACAGAATATGAGTTATGAAGAGCGGCAGATAGCCAAAAAGATTGGCGACGATTTACTAAATGGTAATAACGTGTCAGAGGCCATCAATGGTTTGGGTCGTGATGCTAAAGTTCGGGTCATGACTGAAATCAAAGGGCATCTGGCGGAACAGCCAGGAGCAAAAGTCGATGTTTCTAACACAGCAGGTCCAGACGGCACTAGATCGACAGTAATAGAAACTGCCAAAGGTCAAAAAATGCTTATTACAGAAAGCAACCTTGGCATTCCTCAAGACATTCAGTTCAACGGTGGCGGTATTAAGAATAAGGTGTTTGGCAGTTCCGATCTCTACGATCGGCCTGGTGAAACCAAGGCTGAATCGACTTCTTCAGGCCCCAGTTGGAGAGACAAGCTCTTAGGTAAACCCCTAATTGAAGGGGACGGCCCCTTAGCCCGAGTAGCTCGCGGTGAACCCATTACTGAAGCCGAGCGCGCTGATCTCGAAAAGAAGAGATTGATCTACAGTCCTAAGGACAAAACTCAATAGCCCTCGAAATTTGACTCAGTGAGCGGCTTAAGCTTCAAGTTACTTCTGCGAATAGCTCTGCATCAGATTGCTGTAGGCTGGTAGATGGTTTGATAGCAAGGCGCCAAGCCCTTCGATGTCGTTGCGCCAGTCGCGGTGCAATTCGCAGGCGACGCTAAACCAGTTCATCAGTTGGGCGCCATTTTGCGTCATGCGACTCCAAGCCGCATCGCGAACCGTGGTGTTAAAAGTACCTGAAGCATCGGTAACAACAAATACTTCAAAACCTTCTTCCATAGCAGAAAGCGCTGGGAAGGCAACACAGACGTCGGTGACTACACCGGCGATAATCAATTGTTTGCGCCCGGTTTTCTTGACCGCAGCAACAAAGTCGGCGTTGTCCCATGCGTTAATTTGGCCCGGTCTAGCAATATATGGAGCATCCGGAAACATTGCTTTTAGCTCGGGCACTAGTGGGCCGTTTGGACCTTGCTCAAAGCTCGTAGTCAAAATTGTCGGTAAGTTGAAGAATTTGGCGAGGTCAGCAAGAGCCAATACATTGTTTTTGAATTCGTCTGGGCTGAAGTCTCTCACCAAAGAAAGCAATCCAGCTTGGTGGTCTACCAATAGTACGGCGGCATCATCTTTCGACAATTTATTGTATTTGCTCATAGAAGTAATCTAGTCTCCATTGTTAACCAAATTGATAGTGACCATTTTGGCAACATTGGTCAGCTATTTCAATCAAAGTTATTGCAAGCGGAGATGATGTTTACTTTTTCTTGAATGAGCTCTCTAAGTGGTCGGAGCTTGGCTTTTCGGCGATGCGTGCCAAGACGTGGGAGCCGACGATTACACCGAGTTTTATTTGTGGTTTGTAGTTTGAAAGCAGAATTGCTGGTCCGAAGATGTTGGCTCCGTGGGTGAGGACGCCTGCGGTTTGGTCTTTGAATGCTAGTTTGTCGACAGCCCAGTTGATGCCGACGCCGGCGCCCAGAGTGAGAAGGCTTGTCTTCATGAAAGTGGCTTGTTCTTGCCCAAGTAAACTAAATGCCTTGCCTCTCGATTCAATTATTTTGCCGGCATTCTTCTCTAGTGTGGCAGCCATGTCTGATAGGCCTTCACTCTGGATTACTGGATTTTGACTTAAGCCTTTTAGAGCAACTAGGTGTTCGCCTTGGCTTGTAATTAATTTCTCGGCGCCCGGTGCGTGGGTTTTTTCAATTTGTCCAAGCAATCCCTTGAGTTGCTCAGGGCGCTTGAGTTCAGCTACTTTTTCTGCACTCAGCGCTGGGTCGAATTCAAATCGCCTTCCGGTCTCGAAAAGGGTTGGATGAGTTTTCATCAGCTCTTGCATTTCGAGGTCGGCGGCATGCTTGCTCAAGCCAATGTTGGCGCGCAGATTCTGCAAGCTGCCATAAAATTCTTTCTCGGCAAGATTAGCGGCTCTGCCTGCTTCAGTCAGGTCACTGGCGCCACCAGGGCCAGCATCGGCTAGTGCTTTGCTGAATCTCTTAGCACTTTCATCTAGTTCAGTGGTCCACTTTGTCAGGTCTTCTTGTTGCAAAAGTGGGCTCTTGCCCAGGTGTTCAGAATATTCACTAACTTGCTGCAGTTGCTCGGCACTTAGTGCAGTCTTTGGCACATTATCAATGGCCTTGAGCACTTCATCGAGGTCGCCCGGACGATGCAGCTTTTTCACCATATCTTCAGCCAAATTGGCTTTTTCGAATTCAAAACGATAGCCTTTGTCGAGCAGAGATGGGTCTGCCTGAACGGCAGCATCAGCTGTGGCGCTTGCTGCTGTTAACTTGCTCTTCAACCTAGTGGTTAAGTCTTCGCGGCTAATGTTGAAATCGGTGGCGATGGCTTGGGGAATAGCATGGTCACTTAGAGTTGCTACTTTAGCACCAGCCGATTCTGCTACGTTTTTACTGCCGCGTCTGGCCAATAAATAGCCAGAGAGCAAAGCTGAGGGAATTTCGATCATGTTGCTCAGCTCTTGACCGGCAGTAAGATGGCTGCGGTAAGGCCTGGCCACATCTTCATCTTTAATGACAGGAGTGGCTGGCTTTGGCTCGGGTACGCGCCGAAGAGTTGTTTCAGTAGAAGCTGCTTGTTCGTTTGTTACTGGCAAGCGGCGAAGGGTTGGTTCAGCAGGAGCAGCTTGTTCGTTTGTCACTGGCAAGCGGCGAAGATTGGCATCTGGCTGTACGGTCAAGTCAGGCAGATCTTTGGCCGTCGTTGCTGGGGTCTCGACGCCCTTGGCTGAAGGATCTTTGTGAATGTCCACAGAGTTAAGATTGAGCCCGCTATGAAAGCGTTTGAGGATGGCGTTTTCTTGTGGCTGGTCAGACATTTTTGACTCCTGAGTCGATTGCTATTCCTTAAGATAAGGCATGCCTGCCCTGGTTGTAATGGGGGGAATACGCACCCAGGCTAAGCAAACGAGATTAAGCACAGACGATTGAGTACTCGGGGCTAAGTACATTAAATCAAGCTCTAAGATTAAGCACTCTGGGGTCAAAGGCAACAATGATGGGGCTGTGCTGCTCATTAGTGCTACGATTTTAGGCTGAGATAGTATTTTCATAGCAAGTCTAACTGCAAATTTAACGGCATAAAGCAATGGCTGGAAAACAATTATTAGTGATATTGGGCGTGATGTTGGCCTTCTTGGTTTGCACTAGTGGCACGTACTATTGGGCTTGGTTTAATGTCTGGAGCGCTGATCGACACGGGCCTGCAATAGGCGCAGAGCCGTTAAAGATTAAACTTGTGGCTGTGACAAAAGACATACCAGCCGGTGCCGAAATTGACGCAAATAATGTCGATGAACACTACGAAACTGTCGACCATATTGCTCTTGACGCCTTTTCCTTCGCCTCTGATTGCATCGGACATAAGACCAAGTGGGCCCTAAAGAAGGGCCAGTATTTGGCCAAGCATGATATTCTCCCGGAATTTCGGTGATCTCAATATGACTGACAAACAAGACGCTTTGAAGCCAATCAAATATTTCTTGTTCCTCGTGCCGATAGCTATGGGGGCGGGATACTACGCTGGCAACGAAATCGCAGTGAGCGAAGTGGCCATGCATAAGGCTGAGAAGCTTGAGGCTAATACCGCTCAAGGAACAGTTGTTAGAGTGCTGCAGGATTTGCCACCAAATACGGTGGTTGATTCTGCCATGCTGCAAGAGCAAAAGGCATTTAATAATCGGATAGAACCTGATTTGGTCAACTCCAGAGATTTAGTAGTAGGTAAGAAAACTAAGTTTGGCTTGAACAAAGGCCAATTGGTTGTGCTCGATGATTTGGCAAAGTAAATGGAGACTAGAATTGAAAGCTCACCCTAAAGTTGTATGCTCACTTATTGCATTATTAGCTGCTGCCATAGTGCCAATATCGGCTGCTCAAGCGGGCGGAAGTGGTAATTTGCAACGTGATACCGATCAACTAGTGCGATCGGTGCAGACAGGTTTGACTTTGCAAGGTAAGTGGCCGCCTCCTGTGGGTAGCCCGGAGATGCAGCTGTGTACAGCCTTACAGGCTTTTAGCCAGGAAGTAAAACGAGCACCTAATGGCTCGAATAATAATCAATATCAGAATGGTCAATTTGGCAATCCGCAAATGGCGGGGCTACAGGCTAGTGCTGCCAATGTTGATAGTTATATTGGTCTGGCTGGCAATTCACCTGATGTGGCAGCGCGTTGGATGAGCATTAAAAACCAGATCGGTTCTTTTAGTGGCAATCCATATGCCAATCCATATGCAAATTCTAGTGCCAATCCTTATGGCAATCCTTACTACCAAGGTTCAGTCAATCAAGCTGGGTTTAATCCGGGCTTTAATCCGGCATTCAATAATGGCTTTAATCCAGCATTTAACCCAGCATTAAATCCAGGTTTTAATAGCAACACCGGTTTTAATGGCAATAATTTTGGCACAAACAGTTTTGGTAGCAGCAGCAATGGCTTTAACAATCCCGGATTTAACAACAACTTTGGCAATCAATACGCCAATACCAGCGTTAATGTCAGCGGTCGCGTTAGTGATTTGAATAACGCCATGCGCGATTTCTCTAGTTTTTCGCAAAAGTCGCTTGGTTCGGGTGGTTTTAATGCTGGCAATCCCTCTGCTATTTTCGCCATGGCCAACTCATTGCAGCAATTGCAGTCTACAGTTAAGAGCGCTGGCAGTAGCTTGGCGCGCTCTAACAGCTATGGTCAGCAGCAAATGCAAGTGCAGTTGATGGCAACAGCATTTAATAACTTTGAGACCCAGTTCAACCAAGCTGGCCCCAATGCCGCCGTGCAGATGCGCTATGGGCAGCTTAAGCAGCAGTTTTCAATTTTGCAGCATTCGGTATTAATGAATTCTGGTCGCATGCGTTAATGTGAGAAATCAAAAAAAATTTAGACGTGCGTTATTTACTCACGTCTTTTTCACGCTCGTGCCATTAGTTTAATAGAGCAAACGCACCGCACCTGATTGGCGAAACTGAAGAAGTAAGTCAAGAGCTGAGTCAAGTGCTAAATCAAGCGAAGAGCACAATTTTATAAAGTTACCGTGGGGGTAGAGACGAATCCCGGTAGGTTGAGGCCATCAACCTTCCGGGAATCGACTCTTTTTAGGGTGCTAACTATATTTCAAGCGATTTTGGGAACTTTTGTAGACTGGCTGCTGTCTCAAGACCTGTCGATTCTTTAGAACAATCGTGCTCGAACATTGAGCGCGAAAGAAGTGAAAGAAGGAAGGTCTCCATGTCAAAAAAGAAAACGCAAAATGCTTCTGCATTTGAAATGATCAAAATTCGATTGCGCGCTGAACGGGCTAGAATGGCCAGTTCCACACGGTCGGTATCAGCAGGAAGCTGGTTGCGTGCTTTCTACAAGAACGTTTCGGTACGACGAACTAATACTGTTAAAGAACAGCTGTTTCTTCCCGTGCGTGACTCTCACCTTTTGGTGGCAGTGGTTGAGAATATTGGTGAAGCTCCTGTGATTTTGTCGCAAATGGCCGCTGACAAACACCCAGAGGTTCGCACTGCCGTGGCTGACAATCCTGCCTCACCGGTGGGAACACTAATGGCTCTGGCCCATGATCCTGATGTTGACGTGCGTTATAGCTTGGCCGAGAACAATAATATGCCTTCGCCGGTGCTTAGTGAGCTTACGCGTGACGAAAACCCCTATGTCGCAACACGTGCTCAAGATACTTTGGGGCGTCGTATTAAGGCCGCTGCTAGAGTTGGTATGCATGCCCCTTTTGTTGGTAACGTCGTCTCGTCTGGCACTCACTGGGCACCAGTCTAGGCGGTCCGCAGGCCATCAGTTAAAAGGTCTAGAGTTAGTTTCGTCTGTTTCAAGAGCTGAGGTTTTTTGATCGTAGTTTCTATTTCAGTGTAGTTATTGAAATATGGCGGGTAAAGCGAAGAAGTGGTCATCAAAATAGTTATGGCCATTTCTTCGTTGGCTTTTTCTGGCGCCATTTCACCGGCATTTGCGGCCAGCTGCAGCAGTTGAAGAATTATGGTGCGCTTGAAGATAAAGAAGTGAGCAAAATGGCTTTTCATACTTGCGGAAGTATGCAGCAACGCTTCCGGTGCATGAATGTCTCTCGTGGCGCTGTCGTGAACCATGATGATACTTTCTTCGAAAACTTCTTTTAGAGCTGACAGTGGTGAGCTTACGACATTATCAAGCTTGTTTTGCATTGCCTGTTTGAGACGATCAACGTGTTTCGATATAACGGCGAAAAGGATCTCGTCTTTTGTGCGAAAATCGAGATAAATAGAGCCTTTGCCGATGCCGATAAGACGGGCAATATCGTCGATGCTGGTGCGTTCGTAGCCGTAGCGTCCGAATAATTCTTCGGCGGCGCCAACAATTAGTTCTGCTCTATTGGTAATAGCTTTAGTTCTGGCCATGTACACTTCGTTTTGGCGTCATTCTTGACCAAGTTAACATAATGGTCATTTATCTGGCAATAGTTCTAGTAATAGTCTGGCAATATCTCTAGCAATTGCTCTAAAGTGATGAATCACCGCGGAGGCGGGAAAGATCAGAGTAAGTAGTTCGAGGCTTGCTATGTTTGCCACTTCTTTACCTGCTTCTTTACCAGCTCCGGTGCCCTCTCTGTTACTGGCAAGAGTTCTTTTCTTGGTCGCCATTGCGCTGGTTCCCACAACGGCTGTATCTGCCCAGGATGATTTCGCCCTAGCTCCAGTGGTTGAGGCTCGGTATAAAAAACTGATGTCTAATCGTAAAAACAGCTATACAGCAGAAGAAGTAAGTTGCCTGTGTATTGTCGGAGAGGAGTTTAGAGAGAATAAGCACATAGGCGAGGCCAAAGCGATCTTTGAGAAACTTCGCAAGGCAAATTGTATTACTCCTGATGTGCTCTGCGGCTCCGCTGTAACCTATATGGATGATTTGAATGATACTGCTGATGTGGTTAAGGCCATATCGTTTTTGAATCAGGCTATTGCTATCGATAAGAATTGCAGCAAGGCCTATTGTCGTTTGGCTGAAATCGCCTTACTGCAAGATCGGCTTGAACCGGCGCTAGCGTTTACCAATCAGGCGCTAAAATGTCCAGTGAAGTATCCCCTTGCCTATCTGGTTAAGGCCAGGGTGCTCAATATGCTTAAGCGCTATGAACAGGCCTATCAAGCGGCTCTTGATGCTGAGAAATACTATGGAAAATATGTTGCGGTGTACAGTACTAAGGCCGGTATTCTTGAGCAGCTTGGGCGCAATTCTGAGGCGGCAGATGCTTATCGTCAGTCTGATCAGCGTCATCCGTGCGATTGGGCCAGGCATCAAATAGTAAATTGTTTGATGAAGGCAGGTAAGCCAGAAGAAGCACTAAAAGAGACTGCTCGACTTATGGCCATTGTTCCTGATGATCCTGATGTCTTTCGCCTGCGCAGCAGCATCTATAAGAAGCTCAAGAATTATCCTGCTGCCTTGAAAGATTTAGATAAGGCGATTGCTTCTGAACCCAGTTCCATTGCCTACAAAGAGCGGGCTGATTTGCACGCCCGTATGGGAAATGTGGAAAAGTCGAAGGCTGATTTGGCTGCAGCAAAGAAAATACTAGAGTAGTTCGGAGCTTAGTTTATTTCTAGCCTTAGTTCATTTCTAGGCCTAGTTTGCGCCAGCGCGCACACCAGCTAGAGTCATGGCAATCATGCTGTCTGAATATTTGCGCAGAGTGGCTTCAGTAAATGCGCCAGGGTCGCGGGCTTTGAGGCGATCGTAGGGTGGAAATAATGCGGCAAGCAGATAGCAAACAAGCTCAGCTTGAAAGAAATATTCTTCTGCAGTTTTAGCTTGAGGTATCTCTTTGTTGCTTGCAGCTTTCTCGAGTAAGAATGCAATTTGCAAAAATATTGCACTTTGAAAGTTGATAATTTCGGCCATGATTGATGGGTTGGCTGACGCAATCACCTCAGGGCTGTGCAGTTGACCGCTAGCAATTGACCAGTAAGACATTACGTGCCCGTGGAGCAGTTCGCGCAGCACGTTTAGATAAGGTGCCTTGGCCTCTTTTACTAGTTGGTTTATGCGCTCAAGTTCGCGGCTGGTGAACTGCTGAACCACAGCAACCAGAACTGCTTCTTTGTTTTGAAATTCAAGATAGACCGAGCCTTTGCTAATAGAAGCCCGGTCGGCGATGTCGTCTACAGTGGTTTTTTCAAACCCGTAGTAGCCAAACAGCCAGGTCGCTGCTTCTAAGATTTTTTCGCGTCTTGTTAGGTTCATTTTGTCTCCTGACACATTTTACAATTAACGATTAAAGGATTGACTATAAATGCATTTTGAGTCAAACTTACATTAGTCATTACAATTAAGTTGCTGCCGCTTAAGGCAGCTGGAGGTTTTATGTTGTCCAACCGATTAAGCAAAGGCATTTGCCGGGCCATCAGCCCGGTATTGGCCTGTGTCTTCGCCTTGGCGCCGGTGACTGAAGCTCTGGCCGCACCGTCTTGTTCTACTAAGATGGCGTCTAAGCCTGCCGATGCTGCATCGAAAGATATCGTTGACACTGCTGTGGCCGCTGGCAAATTCAACACTTTGGCCAAAGCCTTAGGTGTTGCCGGTCTAGTCGAAACTCTCAAGGGTAAGGGGCCATTTACAGTGTTTGCTCCCGACGATGCAGCTTTCGCCAAGGTACCTGCTGACGCTCTCAACGCTTTGCTTGCCGATAAGGCCAAGCTGGCCAAGGTTCTTACCTATCACGTAGTGAGCGGAGAAGTATTGGCCAAGAAAGTAGTAAAAATGAAATCAGCCAAGACTCTTGAAGGTTCCAGTGTTGCTATTAAAGAAGCTGATGGCAAAGTGATGGTTGGTAATGCCACTGTCACTGCCACTGATATCAAATGCTCGAATGGTGTTATTCACGTCATTGATACCGTGTTGATGCCACAATAGGTCAAGAGCGTTAGGCCGGTGGTATGCGCTACCGGCCTAACGGCTATAGCTAGGAGCTGGAGAACAAGATTCTGATGCACAAACAGGCTCTTTTGTTACTTTTTTGCTTACTCAATATTTGCATGATGAACGGGTCTAGGGCTTTTGCTCAGCAGGTTAAGGGAGGTATTGGTCTGATGAACTCTGAGCCCGCAGCTACTGGCGCTACTTCTGGTACTGCCGCTACTTCTCGTACTGCCGCTGACAGGCCGCATGTGCTGATTGAGAAGCGGGGCGGTCTCACATACGTGGTCGGCTCTGTACTAATCAACGCGCCACGAGAAAAGGTCTGGGAAACTCTAGTTGACTACGATAAGTCTCCCGAAATCTTCACCAGCCTAAGTCTTTGTCGCGTGATTGGTACCGAAGGTGAAGTGAAGTTGGTGCGACAATTGGTTAAGCCTGGTGGCCCCATTAAGTTTGACTATGTCGTCAACCTCACTGAAACTCGGCCTAGCTTGATTAAGTGGAAGCGCCGCTCAGGTTCGTTTAGAGAAGTGATGGGAACATGGGAGCTTGAGCCTGTGGCCAAAACCTCATCTACATCGGTTGTTTATAGTATTCATCTAGATGGTGGATTGGTTCTGCCGCCATGGTTGCTAGCCTCTCAGGTCAAAGGCTATTTACCTACAGTTTTGAATGCGCTTAAGTCTAGGGTGGAGTCTTCACAGCAAGGAAGAAAGTCATGATTGTGTTGTTGCGAATACTCTACGCAGCAATTTTGCTGGTCATGATTGTGATAACTGTATGGGCTGCCGCTCAAGAGAATATTTTGGCGATACCACCTTTGGTGTTAAATGATCCTTGGTTCAAAGCTACGCTGTTCGATGCCTACTTTGCGTTTCTCTCTTTCTATCTTTGGATTTGCTACCGCGAGAAATCACTTTCAGTGAAAGTATTTTGGCTTTTGGCTGTGGCCTCTTTAGGCAACATTGCCATGTCCATTTATGTTTTGTTGGCGCTTTATCGCCTGAAGGCCGGTGAAGGAGTAGAAAAGCTATTCTCGAGACAATGAAATAAACTTGCCACGTAAGTGAACGACCACATTTGTGGGCACAATTGTGAAAGATAGAGTTCATTGAATTTAGTGGATTGAAAATAATAAACTGAACTCATTAAACTGAACTAGTTTGTTTTCTAAGGACAAAGCCTCTTGAAGTCAAAGTTATTGGTCTCTCTCTTGTTGCTCTCTAGCTCGTGTCCAGTTACTGCTCTGGCTGCGCCCGTGCAGAAAGGTGGGGTCGAAGTTAATCAATCTCAATCGTCCTTTCGCTTGCAGCGCAACGTCCCGGCCCCAGCCCCACCGAAGGTAACGCAACCGCCTGAAGAAGTTAAGAGCGTGATGTCGCCTGATTTAGTTAATCAGTTTGCTACACCGGTCGCTCCTCTTACGCCTATTACTCCTGCCACTGCTACTCCGGCGACCATTCCTGCACCTCTGCAGTCTGGAACTGCTAAGTTTGACAATATTGATAATGCGCCGCGTTCGACCACCGTTTGGCGGCCTGGTGTGATTTTGACCGGCTCTACTGGTCAAGATGCCCTCACTCCATATTGCGATCTTGCTCAAGCGGCGCAACAAGCAAAGCAATTTCCCACTAGCCCGGAGGCTGCCTTTATTTATGCTGTGGCTTTAACCCGCACCAGTCAAGTCGAACAGGCCTTGAAAGAAGTGCGCCGAGCTCGCAACCTCGCTCAGGCCACTGGAGACCCTGATTATTTCAATCGTGCTGTGGGCCAGTATGAGCTAACTCTGCAAGATGAACCTAATAACAATTGTATTCGCTACGGCCTCGGCTGGGGCTATTACATGCAGGCTTATCTATTCGCTACCAAGGCTCGTAACAAAGTCAATTTAGAAAATCGCATGGCTGGCATTATGCCAAAGAAACAAAGCAAAACTACAGCTGGTTTGTTGGGCGGTGCTGCCATTCTTGCGTCAGCTTTGACCGGTACAAGACCAATGGCGTCAGTTATACCGCGTATACCTGGAGCACTAGACGACGTTCCTGCCTGGGCTGAACCGCAAATTAGAATGTATTATCAAAAGTGCTTGAGCCAACTGGGCGAACTAATAAAGCGTGACCCAAAAGACATTTGGGCAGCTGCTTACCGCGCCCATGTGCAAGAAGAATTTGACGGCAACCATGATGCTGCTTTGGCCAAGCTGGCGGCCTTGAAGAAAACTAGCCCACAAAACCCTGCTGTGGCGTTTTTCTTGGCTGATGCCTACGCTCGCAACGGCAACTATGGCGCTGGCTTGAGTTCATTTGGCGATGCTCTCAAAATTAGAGCGGCCGGAAAGTAGTAGTTACTTTTTTTCGCTGACAACTAGTTCTTCAAAGCCAGATAGCTCGCAGTGGCTGCGCGCGAAAGAGTGACTCTCGCTCATATCCAATATTACTAGCTCGATAGTTGTGTAAACGATGGCGCCTGGCAGTAGATGGCCACCAATAGTGGTGCCTTCGCTATCCGAGATCGATAAATGTATGTGACTGCCTGTTTTTGAGACTGTTCCTGTCACTGAAACTATTTCGTGGGGGCCATCGATTTCGCTGGCGTTCTCTTGGTTAGCAAAACGCAAGGCGGCTTTTTTGACTGAGCCGACTAGTGATAAAATCACCCCTGCTTCAATATTCTCTGTTTGGCAGAGTGACTCAATTTCAGCAAAAATTTCTTGATTTGGTTTTAGTCTTCTGGCGATTGTTTGCAATCGATTTTCACTCTCTTATTTTTTGAGCCTTATCTATTATCGCTAAGAGACACCGGCATGCCCCAGAACAGCCCCTGGCCGTAATCAACACCACAGCTGTCCATTAGACGCAAATCTTCTGGTGACTCGATGCCTTCGGCAATTGTTTTAGCACTTATTTGTGCTGCCACTTTAACTAATTTTTTTAAGAACTGTTGATGTAGTTCGCCAGTTTCGCATTTCTTTATTAGGCTCTTATCGAGCTTGATCAAATCGGGTTCGAGCAAAAATAGGCTTTCTAATGAGCTAAAGCCCGAGCCTACTCGGTCTATGGCAATAGCAATCCCGAGCTCTTTCAGCTTGTCTACATGGCCTTTGAGGCACAGTGGTTCAGCCAGAAATTCTTGATCGCCTATGGCTAGGCATATTTTACGTTTGGTTGGCTGGAATATTTCGGCCAGGCTGTCGATCGGAATATCAAGTAGGGTAGAGGAAAAGATTTTTATATGGCAATCGCTTTCGTCAGGCAGTTTGTCTATCATTGCCAGGCATAACTTGAGACAGCGCAAGTCGACGGCAGTGCGCAGATTGTGTTCACGGGCTAGTTTGAAAAACGCTTCAGGCTGTTCAAATACTCCAGCCATGCCGCGCGGTTGAATTTCGTAAGCGATAACATGTTGGTTGTTGAGCTGCGCAATTGGTTGATAAACTGTGCGCAAACACTCACCACTGCGTAGCTTTTCGAGCACTTCAGCCATCTCGTTGACCTTGCCGTCTGGCTTCGAGAAAGAAACGCTATTCTTTCCTGATCGCTTGCTGATTTTTAAGCCAGCATTAGCGGCAGCTAGTATTTCTTCAATCGACATCAAGTTTTCGGATAGCGCTGTTACACCAGTGCTGGTTGTAATTTTAGTGACGCCATCAGCCAAATTGATGGGTGTTTCGGCAACGGCTAGCCGCACTCTCTCGGCGACCTGTAGAGTGGTTGATTGGTCAGCGTCAGTGACAAGAATCATAAATTCGTCGCCGCCAATACGAGCTACGTGATCTGATGGACGAATAGCTTTCTGTAGGCGGGCAGAAAGCTCTTGCAAGACGATATCGCCAACAGAGTGACCGTACTTTTCGTTTACACCTTTGAAGTCGTCACAATCAATCAACAAGGCAAAGTTTTGTGAGTTATTTCGCTTGGCTCTGTTTGTTTCTGACTGCAATACTCTCTCGAAGCCGCGCCGATTCATGACCTCGGTCAGTGGGTCAATCATTATCAGGCGTTTTAGCTCGCGGTTGCGTTCTTCTACGGCGGAAGCCATTGAGTGCAGTTTAACTTGTTGCTCTTGTTGTTGTTTTAGAAATTGATTTTGGCTGCGATATAGATAGACCAGCAGAGCAACCACGATTAGAGCCATGACTATCAGTTCGAACTTATTGCCGATAACTAGACTCGCTACAATTACTAGCAGCGCCAATGCCGCCGTAATCATGATGGTATTCTGTAGTTTCTGCTTTTGCTTTGCCCCCTCTCCGTCTTTGAGGGCAGTCGGCATCAGTTGGGCCAGTTCTCCAGAATAAGATTTGAGAATCTGAGTCAAATGGTTCTTCATACCCAATTTGTACCCCGTCGGCTCAGCTGATATTGCAATATGTTAGGAATGGTTCTAAATGTAAACCATTGGGGAATATTGTCAGCTGAACGTCAAAAAGGCGAAGTCTGATGGATTTGGATTCTCGTTCGCTAGTGACTGGTAAAGTCTGCCCGTCATGCAAGCTCAAATATAGCCCTGAAATGGAGCGCTGTCCGGTTGATAACAGCCTTCTTGCGGTGGTGCGGCGTGACCCGTTCATAGGCAAACTTATAGCTGACAAATATCAAATTGTTGAAGTGCTAGGTATGGGTGGCTTTGCCACTGTTTACAAGGCTGAGCAGAAAGGATTGCGGCGCTCAGTTGCTATCAAGATCTTGCACGCGGAGTTTGTCGATAAGCCTGACAAAATTAGACGCTTCCAGCATGAGGCCGAGTCAATTAGTACATTGGTTCACCCCAACGTAGCTGCCGTTTATGACTATGGCGTTTTGCCTGAAGGTCAGCCTTACTTGGCTATGGAATTGGCGCCAGGCACAACCCTTTCTTCTGTCTTATCTGAGTGTAAGCGTTTCGACAGTGAGCGCGCCCTGAAGATTTTTTTGCAGGCCTGTGACGGAATTGCAGCGGCTCATGCCATGGGTTTAATTCACCGCGATATTAAGCCCTCAAACATTCTTCTAGATAAGGCCGAGGATGGCACAGAGACAGTGAAAATTCTTGACTTTGGTCTTGCTAAGGTTGTCTCAGATGAGAGCGGTAGTCGCGAGCATTTGACTATGACCGGTGAAGTGCTTGGTACCCCGGCTTATATGTCGCCTGAGCAGTGCACTGGTGGGCCTATCGATTTCCGCACTGACATCTATTCTTTCGGTTGTGTCATGTACGAGGTGCTATCGGGAAGATTGCCGATTGAAGGTGATAATTCGTATGAAATGATGAACAAACACATCAATGAAGCACCAGTTTCGCTGTCTAAAAGTGGTGCCGCTGTGCCACCGCGCATGGTGAAGATCGTTGCCAAGGCTTTAGAAAAAGATCCAGCTGATCGCTTCGAAGATTTTGATGACCTTAAGGACGCGCTGCGAGGTTTGGAACCTGGCATAACAGCGGAGCTCAAGGAAATTCTCTTTTCTGGCAGCAATACCAAGCTGTCCAAGAGAAAGAAGTCATTGAAGAAAAAAATACTGTTGTCTTTCTGGTGCTTTGTTCTGCTTTCGATTAGTGCCGTGGGTCTTGTGTACTATGAAAACAGAAGCAAACAAATGAAGCAAGCGATTGCAGCGCATTTTGGCGAGAAGATTGAGACGATAGACTGTGGAGTGATTTCTTTTCAGTCTCCTGCTTTGTATGCCCCAGCAGCTGTCGCTGATAAGGCTGTGCTTCTACATGTGCAAAGTCGCATTGATCCTGGTAGCTATATTGAATTCAAGCATTTCAACGATTCGCCTACTGTAGAGGCCTGCGCTCGAGCGCAGCGGAGATATCATGCGAATTATGAGCGCTTTGTTGAGGTCATGCCAATTCATCAGTTTGAGTTTGGTAAAGACAAAAAAATTCATGGCTTGATGACTGAGTTTGTTTGTGAACGAGCTGGTTTCGTCTTTCGCGAACGCCATGCATATTGGGGCGATGATAAATCTATTTGGAAGCTAAAAGTGTGCACACAAGAAGTTAAAAATACCAAGCACGACCAAATCTGTGACACTGTATTTGATACTGCCGAGTATCATCCTGGTGCTAAGTTTGTGCGGCTAGCTATCGAGTGATTGCAACGAAAGCTGTTAATTCGAATGATTCCGGGCTATGCGCGGCTCGCGAGAAAATTTCTCGTTAGGTGCGAAGAAAGAACAATTTTTGATTGAAAAGAGTATAATTAAAGAGATATTTGCTCATTTAAGGCGAACAATGCTTGTTAAGTTCTCAGTAAAAAATTGGATGTCTTTCAGGGATGAGGTCTGTTTCTCCATGGTCGCTAGTCGCGAAAAAAACCATGGTGTGAGAGTGCCTCGCGTCAGTAAGTACAAAACCAGAATCTTGCCAGTGGCTGGTATTTATGGTGGCAATGCTTCTGGAAAGACAAATTTAATCAAGGCTCTGCGCTTTGCAAAGATGTTGGTTGTGAAGGGGACGCAGCCCAAAGATTCAATTCCGGTTGAAGTCTTTCTTCTCGACGAATACAGCGCACAGCAGCCATCGCGCTTTACTTTCGAATTGCTCGTGGACGAAACAATCTATGAGTATAGTTTTGTCGTTACTAGAGATGCTGTTTTAGAAGAAAAGCTGGTTCTGATAACGGCTACCGATGAAAAAATGCTCTATGCACGGCGCCAAGTAGAGTTTGACTTTGGCTCTGATGGTGATAAGGACGGGCTTCTGAAGCTTGTGTCCAAGGCAACGAGGGATAACCAGCTTTTTCTAACAAATTCAGTTTTTCAGAATATCGAGAATTTTCGACCAGTTCACGACTGGTTTGCCGATAATCTTCAACTGGTTGCACCTGAATCGAGATTTACTCGCCCTTTGCTTGATGGTGATCATCCGAAGTTTGCTAGTATGAATAGTTTGTTGACTCAATTGGACACTGGCATTTCTGATCTTTCAGTTGAAGAGGTGCCTATTGAGAATATTCCGTTTCCGGTTGATTTGATCGGTAATCTGTCTGAGAATATGAAGGAAGGGCAAGAACTTTTTATCACTGCTAAGGGTGATCCATTTTCGCTGCTAAGAAGAGATGGAAAGGTCATTGCCACCAAGTTAATGACCTTCCACTCGAGCAGTGCTGGCGATAGAGTAAAGTTTGGAATGCAGCTCGAGTCTGATGGCTCTCGCCGAGTGATTGAACTGCTGCCAGCATTTCTGGAACTTACAGCTGAAGCCTCCCGCAGAGTTTTTGTAATAGATGAACTAGATCGAAGTCTTCATACTTTGCTCTCCCGGCACTTATTAGATGAGTACCTTTCAAGCTGCTCTCCGACAAGCCGAGCGCAGCTGGTGTTTACTACACATGACGTGTTGCTCATGGACCAAAAACTATTGCGACGTGACGAAATGTGGGTTGCAGAGCGCGACCGTAGTGGCGGATCAAGTTTGATTTCGTTCAATGAGTATCGAGATGTGAGATATGACAAGGATGTTCGTAAAAGTTACTTGCAGGGCCGCTTAGGAGGTATACCTAGAATAAATTCTGCTAAGGATTACTTGAAGGTTGAACCAATTGTTGATACTCGCCTGGGCTATTGACAGTGCCAAGAAGAGATTTTCAGCGCCCTCAAGGCGAGCGTCGCTATCGTAAGTTATTCATTGTTGCAGTGGAGGGTCAGAAGACCGAGCCGCAGTATTTTGCATTGCTCAATGCCGGAAGTACTGTTGTTCGAGTCAAGTGTATTGAAGGAAATTCTCGCAGTGCACCGAGTCAAGTTTTGAATCGGTTGAGATTGGCGCTGAGAAACGAAAACCTTAGACCGGAAGATGAAGCTTGGGTAGTTGTAGACAGAGATTCTTGGACGGACAGTCATTTGCAGGCTCTAGTTGGATTTACTAGAGAAAGGGACAACAATTGCATTGCTCTGAGTAATCCTAAATTTGAGTATTGGCTACTGTTGCATTTCGAGGACGGTTCAGGTGTTTCTAATTCCAGGGATTGTTCTGCCCGGCTGCGTGCACATCTATCTGACTATAGTAAAGAGATTTGTGGACGAAAGTTTTCTGCTGCGAATATTCGCCAGGCTGTTGCAAGAGCCAGGCGGCGGGACACTCCTCCTTGTTCTCTCTGGCCGACGGAAACGGGTTCCACTGTTTATCGACTGGTGGAGCGGATTCTCGCTGCTGCTGAAGAATAATAGACTGAGCTGAAATTCAATACACATTCTCATCAAAGTCAGACCAGCGGTTTTTGATTGTCAGGTCAACTACAACACGTTGTGAGCGCGGGCCATGTTGTATGACTAAACCGGCATGATCGTCATCAACCGGGCTTAGGCTGAATAGTTGTTTTCTATAATCATAGTCGTTGTCTTTAAAGCGATTGAAAGTTTTGACTAAACGCAGGCCGTTAATAACAGGATAGTCTTCTTGCAGAGCTAGGCTTGTACAGAAAGTGCCGTCTGTGGTCAAGCCGCGCAGAACAAGGTTGTGCTCGGCGGTGTTCAGCCTGGCTATTTCAATTATTTTTACTGCCTCTTTTCTTTCTGTGAGCATTAGTATTCCAGCAAAAACCTGCACTATGACTAGAATGCCGATGCCCAGTGCGCGAGTCTTATTGGTCCAACAGAATAGAAGTATGGCGAAGCAGGTAATAGTAGCGGTTGGCCACATTAGCAGCATCGAAACAAAGACCAGTGCCGCAATAACAGGAACTTCGTTGCGGCAATCTTGAGAAAACAGCACGATGATGCCAATTACCGGGGTGCACATACTCACCGCCGTGAGCAGTTGTCGCAGTCGGTCATTCTCAATTTCGAAGTATCCGTGGGTGCCTAGAAACCAGTTAGCGATAAAGACAAGGCAAGAGGCGACAAAGAGCCAAAAGAGATTGCGCTCATTGAGGTGAAAAAATTCCGATAGTGATGAATTAGAGGTCTCCATCAACTAATTATAAGGCTTCTATGGACTAACTATGTGTCTGATGACGTAGAGAGGCCTCCGGAGGCCTCAGCGGGCACTGCAGCCGCCCAATCCCCCTGGCCAGCCGAGCCCGCCTCGGCCAGTTATTGGCGCTATGGGTGGTTTGGTGTCGTCGTCGGACGCGCCTACAGTCGGTCTAGTTAAGGACCCTACTGTCAATTTGTCATCATCATCGGCAATGGCCACTGCGCTTCCGGCATAATCTGGGTTTTCCATCAAAGCTTCAGAAGCCAAAGTGAAAGTAAAAGGGCCGTTTACGCCGGGAATGTTGGCGATGGGTAGGGGAATTGGTAGGAACGGATTGCATTTGATTGTGGTCTGAACCATTACGATTTTGTCTGTGGTTTCGTTTTGGGCAGCACCACCCCCCGGTCCGGACATGCCTGTCCGGTACGTAATATTGGTCTCGGGCTTGCCGTTCAGTTTAGCGAATTGCCCCATACCGGCCTGCCATTGATCGGGAATGGATTTCTTAACTGGCCCGGAGTTGCTGTTGGCCTCAGCGGCTGGCAGCAGTGCCGCTTCGTGTACCTGGTTGTAGTTGAGCACCATGCCCAGTCCATAGTAGACCCCCATGCTGATCAAGTTGAGCATGGGAAAGAAGAGAAACATTAGGACGATAAAAAGCGCCGGTCCAAATTCTGCAATAGAGTCGCCAAACTTGTTTCTCAGGAATTCTTTAAGGGCGTGGTGTGGTCTTTTCATAGAAGCCTCTGAGGCGGAAAGCCTCTTTAACAGGGGCCGAACGCTTACCCTTTGTAATTTTAGTGTTGTTTTCGCAACGGAACACTCTCCTTTGGGGGTATCTTTGGCTTGCCTGCTTATTTCAGTCTTTGGGATGATCTGGGGTTGAAGCAAGTACATGGAATACTTGCAAGAATTCGATCCCGATATGGTGGCGGTTGTCTGCGAGTTGACGCAAAAGTAGGCCTAGCGGAAGTAAGTGTTCAGTATCATTCTGCTAGAATCGACCTCATGGATCTTTCGTATTGGAAAAGCTACCTCCATGCCAGGGTAGCCGAAATTGAGCCGCTCATGGCCACCCCATGGGGTTTCATTTGCGCTTGCATATTGATCGAGTTATTGGCTCGAATGGTCAATGGCATAGGCCGTGGCAAACTTACCCGTCAGCAGTTCGAAGCCTTTGTGCTCGAATGGATGGACGATTACGGTCCTAATGCCGAGCGTCCGTTTAAGTTCAATTCTCCAGTGGTTCGACTGACAAATTCTACTGACCCGGCTGAGCCAGAAGAAAAATCGTTAGCGACGCAGATGTATTGCATCATGCGCTCATCAATGGTTCATAACCTTTCGCTGGTGGCTGGTGATAGCGAATTGCGCAGCGGTGGTGTCGATTATTCCATTCATATAACCGATCGCAAAACAGCTGAAGCGCAAGGTCTAAAGCATTTGCAAAATTACGAGAACGACTCAGCTGTTTTTGTGGGCGAAGACTTGCTCGACGATATTGGTAAAGCTATCGATAAAGTGTTCGCTGCCGCTGAAGCCGACGAAGCTCTAAAGGCCAATATGGCAAAACATTTGAGCGTAAGAACTCCGGTGAGCCAGCCTAGCGGCCACAGGCCCTATGAATAATACTCTAAGAGTTGATTGCCTCGCAGAAACTCTCGGCCAGATAAGGGTCAGACACTAGCAATTCAAAGAATGGTCCTTGCGGAGCAATGAAAGTAATTAGGGCTGGATTATTGGTTGTGAGCACCTGTGAATGGGCTTGCAGGGTGACGCGAAGCAACTTATACGGAAGAAGAGCATGGTTGGCTCCTTCTCGTACAACGAGATACTCTGGAAAAAAATAGAGCATACTACTGTCGTTTCCGATGCACCAGGGTTTGAGTTCTAAATCATTGATCTGAATTTCTTTAGCTAGGCGTATGGTTGTTTTGGCAAGCGGCTCTTGAAGAAAAAAGGCATCTGCTCGTGCCAGGTTTTGGCATGCCTCAGATACTTGTTTAAACCTGGTTGCGACGTTCTCGAAGTTGGAATCGGAAGTCTCCAACGAATAGGTAAGCCTCGTTGGTTCCACATTTTCGGTCGCCATTGCTCGCACAACTTGGGGCAGAAGAACAGCCAATAATACTATGCTGATAAACGCGCTGAGTGGATTGCCTAGTAGCGCTACCAGTGCTACCACAACATAGAGAAAGATTAGAGTTCGCCAGCTTGACCGGCGCGCTACAGTTTTTTCTTCGAGTCTACCGAGTTGAGTGAGCAGTGCTTGATCCTGATTGGTCCCGTTCTGTAATTGCAGCAGCGAAATCAGCCTGGTCTCATCTTTAGGTTGTTGTAGCTCTCCGTTCATTTTTTGTTGGTGCACTCGTGAAGCATGTGGCTGTCAAACTACCAGGTTGGTCGCTCATCTTTTGGGGTTGAAGAGATGATTTTTCTCCGTTCTTCTGCTGCTTTCATTGTATTCGCACGAGCCTCGGCTAAATTCGGAACGACGGCTCCATCTGCAATCCATTTGTCAAATTTCGGCTTGAACTCAGGCCACGCAATTTTGTGAACTCTAGCGATTTGGAGATTCGCAGAATTCCAATCTGCTCGTTCTTTTGCTTTTGCCACGTTGCCTGTAGCCGCCAAGGCCACGCAATAGAGTTGTTCGTCTGGATACTTTGCTTCTGTCAAATGGTTAGATATATCTGCCAAGGTTCTGAATTTTTTCCGAAATGCTGGAACGACGTCCCTGTTTATTCTCTCCACTAAGCTGTCTATCGCTGCTTCTTTCTCATTTAGTGGCTGGGATCTGTACAAGTCAAACATTTCAATAAAAACGCCTGTACTGTCCTCGTGTGCCCCACCCAGCGTGCATTGACACATTGAGTGCTGGGTAATTTTGCCGCGTTCCAACTTGCTTTGTAACTCATTTAGTTGATAGTTGATTATTCCAAGCCGGGTGTTAATTATTGCTCTGTTGGGGTCAGGCCGTTTAAACAATTCTTGATTGTAGATCTGAACAATTCCTAGAACTTCGTCGCTGATTGGAAAACTGTATGAAACGCCATCAAATTTTTGAAAGCCTGCCGTTTCTAGTTTCTTTTCTATGACACTATCTATCTCCCATCGCCAGCCGCGCTCCATTTGTGAAAATGCAGTCATTCCGATCAGGCAGGTGACTGTTGCAACCAAAAAAATCAGAATGTTTTTCTTCGAAGGCAAACTTTGAAATTCCTGTAAGAGAAGTTATGTTGTTCTATGCGCAGCGAGGTAAGATTGAAATGTTGAAAGCGCCTTTATTGTTCAACCATGCGAGTCTTAAATGTCGCCATTAACTGATCCTGAGCTTCCGATTCATAGATATCCAATCCAATCGGTACTTGCAAAAGTTATGATAGCAGGATGGCCATATATTCCTCTCCTCCTTGACTGTCTCTTGGCACCTCGAAGTGCTCTTTGTAATTTTTTGCCACCAACGTTATGGGCGATTTTAGCTTGTGCCGCCTTGCAATTAGTCGGACTTTTCTTGTTTGTTCGGATAAAGGAAAGAGGCGTAAGACACTTCATTTATGTGTGCTTAAGCTATCCTATGTTTTGCGCCCCTGTGTGGAAATGCTTGCACGGTATGTTCCACGCAAACACCTAAACTGAAGCTGAGTATTCACGTCAATCGGGCAAAGGCTTGAAGCAGGGAAATTTTCTCAGCACACGATATTTTTCTTTGCCTGTAGCTGGATTGAGAACAGAAAGGTAAGAATATAGGCTTGGTGAAAAGCGAGCAGTTAGCGGTAATTCCGCTTGATTTGTAGATCTCTTATTGAGTGAGACGCGCGAAAAGGCATCGAGTACTTCTTTGTCGGTCTTTGGGTCACTTGAGTGAGTTATCCACTTAAAATGGCTAAATGTGCTGTCCTTAGTAACTTCGAACTCAAGGCAAAGGCCCCAGTACCTTTCGACGCCATTGAGTTGCTTCCATACCTTGGACTCAATTTCGCTACCCAAGCTATCGAAACCCTCTCGGTCAACAGCGGTTACCTGCTCCTTCAATTTCATGTGGAGGCTAGAGATTTTGTGAGACGTTGTCTGTCTGTCGTCGTCTATCGCAAGAGTGAGTTGGCCAGTACTAAGAACCAGTAATGTGGCCGCACAAGCTCCGACGGCGAACAGGCGAAGTTTCGGAAAGCCGTTGATCCGACAGAAATAGTTTTTTGCGGATTCGATGGTCATTACGCTATCCTAGCATCGGTTATTCGTGCAGGCGATGGTAAGTTTTACGAACTCGGCTGAGAATGACTGCTCCGGGCCAGCGGCCTATGTTCATGCTGTTCTAGAATGAGCCAGAGCAATTAGTGACAATCCGCAGAAGGCGTCGAATCAATTGGGGTAGTATGACCATAAAGAATAGAATAGATGTTCGAGCACTTCTGCTCGTAACCAGCCTTTGGCTTGGATTCGGCCACAGCCTACCTGCAATTAGTCATGAACACCGCAAGTACGGTCCAATCCCAGCTCAAGACCCGCTAAGAGAAACATATCAAGGTTACTCAGCCGCATTGCAGAATGCCGCAAAAGTAAATATGACACCAGAGCAACTGCTGGCCTTCAATAGAGACTACTACAAGCTAATTGCGCCTCGTAACGATCCATCAGAAATGATGATCAAGGCGACTGGCATTCGACCACCGTACTTCACTCTCGAAAAACTTAAGACTGAATCATTTTACAAGCCGACAATTAGTAGTTTAATTCGCTCGACTAATCCACAGCACAGAATGCTTGCTTACATGACTGTGGCCTCAGTGGGAGACAGTTCATTCAACGACATAATTTGGAAGTCAATTCCAAGCGAGACTGACCCTGACGCTAAATTCTGGCAAGGTACGGCTCTTCTCTATCTAAAAGATCGCCACACTTCTGATCTGTTTGATTTTCTTGTTGCCAACGAAAACTTTGGTGACGCGCATATGCTGCCACTCTACATGAAATTGGACAAAGAAGCGTTGAGACAGACAGCTTATGAAAAAATTGATTCAATCAATGTCAAAGCGCAAGTCTTAGCAGTGCAGAGCCTAGCTGTAACTGCTCCAAACCCAAAAACAGAACGGGTTGTGAAAGAGTGTGTGGCGAAAATGCAAGGACCTGCCAAAGGCTACGGCATCTATACAATGAAAGCTCATAAAATGGGAAATCTAAAGGAGCCTCTAGCACCACTTTTAACAGACAAGGCCGTAAGTGGAATTGCCTTTGCTGCGCTTCTGAGCAGCCCTACCCTAGAAGACCGAAAATTTGCAGAGTCTCTAGCGCTTGGAACGGGTGAAGTTCCATCTTATATTCTTAGCGGTTACTTGAGTGCCGACGACCCCGAAATGACTCGTAAGTTTTTGATATTGATTCGTGACCGGCCAATTCCAGCGAACTATCGGTTTCATGGCGTGATGCATTCTACTTTGCGTGCTGAGTCTCTTTACTCGCAACTGAAAGACACTATACGAAAGACTAAAAATAGGCATGTGGTGCCTGAACTAATTTTATCGATGAAGCGTTATAACGACCCTGACGCCACTGCAATGTTCACTCAACTGGCAGCAGATCCTGACCCTGAAATAAGAAACGCTGCACAAATTATGCTTGGTGCAAATCGATAGACAAATACGCTGGGCGATCTGGGCTATTGCTACCAGCTGTGGCACTCTTCAGCCGAATACACGACAAGTGAGCAAATAGGGATTGCAATTGCCGAAGCGAAGTCAGTCTTGCCTCGTCCTTAGATTGTTATATGTCACAGAGGGGGGGGGCTCAATTTTCTTTTCTCATTGAAATGCAATTCTCCGTCACTCTAGTGGCGCTATTTTCAAAGCGTTCCAAAAAGTGTGACCAAAGAATCTTTGCACTCTCTTCGTCTCGGACAGCATACCAACGCAAAATCTCTTCATCCTTTGACCGGTTCGTTCGAAGCAAACGACCATCAGCTGTAAAAAATACCGCCACTATCAGCGGATAATCATTGCTTCGGGCAATCTTTTTGATTCTTGAATACTGAATGCGAGTGCCGAGAGCGCCGGGTAATTTCACGCTGTCAGTGCCAAAGACAAAGTTGTAGTTAAGCCAGGCAAGAACATGTAGAAAATTAGCCATGCTGAGACTCAGTAATAATAGTCCAAACAAGACGTTTTCCCGTATGTGATTGAAAACAAGAAACGGAACGACGATCCAATAAAACGGCGCTGCAAACAATGCGAGATACAGGAGGCTACGAGCTTCCTTAAAATTATCCATTGATCTATAAGCTACAGGAACTGCGCGGATTGACAAATTTTCCACCGACTTTTGAAGTGTGTAGTGGGCGCTCAATTCAATTTTATAACCATCAGCTTTGAAACTGCTTGTTAGCGCTTCCAGCGCCAGGAAAGATTTGTGCCGCCGTCATAAATTGTTGGCATGAAGATTGGCTTCTTGACACCATTTTCGTCTTCAATAAACCAGTCTTCAAAAATGTTGAATTCAGGTGGCGGGTCTTGTGTCGCATCAATTTCGCTCATACATCATTACCTACTCGGCCTGATCAACACTAGACCCAGCCGCTCGTAACCTTCATCAGTCATGGCCGCCATGGCCTCAACCGTAACACCAAGCTCTTTGGCCAGTTGTGCTTTAGTAAAGACAAGCCCTTGTTCTGGCAGCAAGAATACAGTTTCGTTTATGGCCTTAGAGAGGCCTTCAATATCCCGTTCAGTGAATGCTGGCTGCGCTGCCGAAGTACTCTGTTCGAGGTTGCGCTCCGACTCCTCTTTGTTGACCGGCTTTTTGTCCAGGTGCTTCTTGCTCTCTGGTTCATCCAAGCCATCGATGCCGAAGCGCGGAACAGATGTTCCCGTGCGTGCTTCCATAATTTCTGATGGTGTTTGGTTGTCTATTGCTTCGCGAAGTTTGGCGGCGCGCCAAGCTCTCTGTTTAGCGCCATCGTGCACGATACCATCGTTAGGTAAGTTAGAATTTGATGGCTTGTCGGCAGCGCACATGGCCCCTCGCAAGAACTATTTAGGTCTACTGTATTTTCTTCTCTTCTTGGTGAGTAGCAAATCCGCTTCTGGCCATGCGCGCTTTGCGTTGTGCTTCGCAGGCGAAACCTACCATTTTTTGCCACTCGATTGTGTCGCCTGGCATACTTGAGACCCCAAAGCTATATTCCCAGTCTGAATGGCCTTCTCTTAGTTTGCCTAAGTTGCGATTGCAAATATCGGCGAAGTTTTTGGCAAACATAGCCGCCAGAGTAGCATCTAAACCTGGCATCAATAGGGCAAATTGTTCGTCTTCAAAATGGCATAGCCAGTCAATTGAGCGCTTGCAATCTGAAATTTCGGCCAGTGTAGTTTGCACTAGTTCTTTGTCGTTTGCGCTTAGTTTGGAGACTTCTTTGCCTTGTTTGTGGAAGTCGAAGATCATTATAGATAGTGGCCACATCTGGGTTTGGGCGCGCTCTACTTCTTTTTCAATTGTCCAGACCAAAAATTCAAATCTGAGTAAACCACTGCGTTGGTCATAGAGAGTGGCAGCCAGTTTGTCGACAGCTTTACGATCGTAGCTCCAGCTGGTGATTAGGTTTTGGGTTAGATCTTCATCGTCGAGACGATCGTTTGAAATGTTGACTAGACCACTTTGCACTAATTTGTATAGAGCCGGTGTCCATTGTCTCAGGGGCAGACCAGCCTGATCCACAGCATCGGCAACAATGGGGTGCTCTTCTAGAGCTTGATAAAATTGCCAGATGTGATCGTCAGTGGTGACACCGCGCTTTTGCAAGATTTTGGCCAGCTCTTGCTCCTCTGATACTGACTCTTTAGAAAAGAGACCAGAGTACATGGTTAGGCCCAGTGATTTTAAATATTTTGTTTGGTCAAACAAGTTTGCTGCTTCCAAAATAAAGCTATCTAGCTTGACGCGAATTGTGGTTTGCCCTGGGCGTTTTTCCGGGATAAAACGGAAGAAGCCTTCTTCTTGCAGAACAAAGTCGTAGAGTACATCGATGCCTTCTTGCGAGGCTGAGCTGCCGTGCACTGGTTTGCCATTTTCGAAATAGAGGCGCAACATACCATCGCGTTGACTGACTTCGAGTAGGCCGGTGTTTTGGTTGATGCCTATTGTTTGTAAGAGGCCAAAGCTCGGCATAGCTTTGAGGTTTCCTTCAAAAGCCGCTGCCTCTCTTTCTTGTTTCGCTTCTAGTGAACCGTAACTAGCGCTGGAGTTTTGAAATATGGCTGGCTCGGCAGGTTCAGAGTAGCCCTTCTGTACTGGCTTTATTGACCAATCTTCGTTTTTTGCGGGCGTGTCAAAAGCCTCAGGGCTGTATGTTAGTTTTTGCAGATTGGCTGGCAAATTGTTGGTTGGTTTAGCTTGCATTTTGCGCCAAAGATCTTTGATGTGCCTTAGCACCTCGGCTGAATCATCGGTTGTGAGCAAAATACTTTCGTGTTTGGATGATTCAGTTTTGGAGGGCTCGATTTTGAAATTTAAGTCGCGGCTTTCTTTGTCGCAAATGACAGAAACAGTCAGTGATTGAGCGCCGAGAAAGCCTAGTGAAGTGAGATAAAAACTCTTGCCAGCTTTGGTGCGGGCTTTTTCCATTATTTCTTCGATGTGCAGCACGGTGGGAAAAGCACGAATCTTATGGATTGTGCCTTGTCTTCTTTGTATTTGTTTCGATTGCTTGATGCGCTCTAGGCTTTGCTTCTCTTCTTGGGTAAGGGTGAAATGTGGGGCTTGATCCATGAACATTTCTAAAACATCGGAGCGCTCTAAATTATTATTGAGAGCGATTTTTTCAAAAATAGAAAGGGCCAAGGTAAAGTTGTCGCGGGCCAAGGCTTTTTGACCAGACGAGTGAGCAAAAAATGCTCGCAATGTGCAAACTCTAGCGAGTAGCAGTGCGCCAGGGCGATTGATAGCTACCATCAATCTCTCTAGCTCACCCATGAGAATGCGACAGCGGGCTAGTCGTGCCCCCGCTTCGGGAGCCATGTTGTTGTTGGCACTATGACGGGCTCTTTGCAGGTTGCTTAAGACCGATTCGATGATTAGTTCAGCTGTGGGGCCGTCGGCACCGACTAGCACTTCTCTGATGCGAATCGCTTGGTCTAATAATTTGTCGCAGCGGGCCGCGTTTTCGCGAGTGGTGTTGACATTGACTTCTGCTTGGTGCACAAGTTCGTCAGCTAGGGTGAGAAAGAAATGGTCGTCTTTCGGCTCAATGCGATTTATGCTCCGGGCAATGAGGTCATCGGATTGACGAAAATTAGAGTTGAGTGAAAGTGCTTTGATTAGGCCAGCCACTACGGCCAGTAAGTCTGAGCTTAAGGTGCCGCCTTTGGCCCCACTGGTGCTGCCGCTGACCTTGGCATTGCCAGTCTGTTCTTCAATCGCCGAAACTAGCTCGCTGTATGCTTCGTTGAGCTTGCCTTCTCTGATTAGTTGCCTGACATTTTCAAGCATCTTCAGCAATTTCACCAGAGAATCTCCATGTAGCTTTTCGCCAACCGTTTGGCATTCTGAATTATAGCGGCCGAGAAACCAGTATAGTGTTTATATTGACTGGCTATTTCTACAGATGGTAGCATCGTCCAGTTCATTAAAATCCCTCAAAGCTGGCTGTGAAGTATCTGTGGAAGTAATCGCGTCGGTAGACGGCAATGGACATTTTCTTAGTGTGAGCCCGACTTGTTTCGCTGCTTGGAAAGTCTCGCCGAACGAGCTTCTTGGCACTTCGCTTTTCGACATTATTCATCCAGAAGACGTTCTTTTGGCTCAGCAGGCTCTTCTTGCTACTAGCTTTATGAACCAGGCCAAGTCGTTCGAAGGGCGAATCGTTTGCCCAGACAAAGTTGTGGTCTCCATGAATTGGACGGCTCAGTGGTCAGAGGTCGATAATGCCACGCTTCTAGTGGCAGAGAAGGCCAAAGCGCAAGCCGCTGCCGCTCCGATGATGGATACTCGCAAAGAGAGCAAAGAGAAGCTGCGTCTAGTGCTTGACGCGCTACCTGTTGGGGTTTTCTTGGCTACTACCTCGGGCAAAATTGAGTTTGCCAATAAAGCTCTTGAAAATATGATGGACACTGGTGCCATAGGCCTTGATGCCAGGCCGATTCATTCTGTTTTCCCGATCAGCGGAACTGGTAAGCAAGCAGAGGCGACCTTACTCAATTATGTTGATAAGCAGACTGAAATGCAGGTGAAAACCGACCATGACCGCAAGATTTCGGTCGAATTTTCTTTGAAGCGCATAAACGTTGGCGGTGTCTTGATGTATTTAGGCACGGCGCTCGATATTAACGAAAGAATTGAGCTTGTTGCCATTAAGCAGAAGTTTATAGAAGTGGTGTCAGAGCAGATCAAGGTGCCTTTGGCCCGGGCTATGGGTTTTATTCAGCAAACTCTTCAGGGTCTACACGGCACTCTTGATAGTTCAGGAAAGGGTCGGGGCGAGGCCGCCCTTTCTGATATGCAGAAGGCAATTTTGGCCCTTGACGCTATGGTCGAGGTAGACAAGCTTGAGACCGGAAGCTTTGACGTTGAACTTAGCCCCAACAGCATAATGGTGCTGGTGAAGCAGGGTGTTCTTTCAATGTTGCATGACATCCGCGAAGCTGATTTGGTCTTTGAAATTAACGGGCCTGATGGCGAAGTTATGGCCGATGAAGCGCGTATGTTCCAGGTAATTAAGACACTCTTGTCTAACGCCATTAAAGTGTCGCCCCGGGGTAGTAAAGTGCGGGTGCAGATTGTAGAAGAAGAGAGCCGCATGCGAGTAGAGTTTATCGATCGCGGTTGTGGCCTTTCTGAAGATCAGAAGAAAGCCATTTTTGATCGCTTCCGCCAGCCTTCTACCGATGGAGACCCTAATGCTTTGGGGAATGGCAAAAGTTTGTTGGTGGCTAAATATTGCATAGAGAAGCACGGCGGCAGTATGGGAGTGTTTAGTTCACCTGGTACTGGCTCTAACTTCTGGTTTGATTTGCCTAAGGCAAATTTGTAGACAATTGCTGCAGAATCGCTCTAACCCTAAGATTTTCAACTGGAGCAAGGTGCCCGGGGCGCTCTTGTCATTGATAAGTTTGCAGCTTTTACCGATTTTTACGTTGCAAAGTTTTACTCTACAGACCTCGTTGCCGGCTGAAGCCGCACCCTCTTCTGAGTCAACATCTAAGCCTGAATCAACATCTAAGCCTGAATCAACTTCTAAGCCTGCGGCCATGGCTAAGTCTAAGCCGGTTAGTACTTACTCGAACATTACAGAGCTTTCTTACCGTGCCCGCGAACGCTTTGAGGCAGAGCCTAAAAATGCTGAGGCTGCTTACAACTTTGCTGCTTATCAGAGCCTCGTTGGCGACAGGCAGTACGCTCAGCAGATTTTTACCCAGGCCATAGCGCTCAAGCCCGATGATTTTCTCAGCCATCTAGGCCTGGCCCAGATGAATGCCAATGATCCTGCCCGTGGAGCCAAAGGGGCCTTAGTTGAATTGGCTAGGGCAGAGGCTTTAGCGCTGGCTGCGCCAGTTTCTACAACTATTGATAGTCAGCGTTTACCTAAGTCGTCTCTAGCGTTATCGCGCTCTGGGCAATTGGAGCTTTTAGGCAAGACTTACTTAGCAATTGGTTATCCTGATAGAGCTTGGCCACTTTTTCAAAAAGCCTACGCGCTGCAGCCTAACAGTCGACCGATTTTGCAGATGTTAGTGCGCTCCGCTCTGGCGGCGAAAAATATAAAACTGGCCATTGCCCATCTCAAGGCCTTAACTGCTGGTGCTGTCACTGAGCGCCAATTGTTACTAGACATGGCTGCTGCCTACCCGCTTATCTCTGCTCAAGCAGCGTTCATGAGCCTGGGCAAATCAGCCAAATTGGATCAATTTATTTTTGATCAGGCTCAAGCTAACTTTGGTACTGATGCCGAGTTATTTTATGGGCTTGGTCGCAATTTTGAAGCTTCTAAGTGTTTGTCCATGGCCTCAAAGTGCTATAGCACTGCGGTTGCCTTGGCTCCAGAGGAGGGCCAGTATGTGTTGGCCCACTGCGCTCGTTTGGTATTGGAGGGCAAGCGCCAGGCGGCTCTGGTGGAGCTTAATGCCGTAGCAAGTAAGTTGCAGGAGCAAGAGCCTTCGCCACGCCGTGCCGCTGTGGCTGGCACAATTGCTGCCGGTCTTAAACTTTTGAATGGTGGTTTGCGGTCATACAAGACTAGCCTGATGGAGTTTTCGCACTTGTCATGCAACTGCAAAATTGCTGCTTTCAATTATCTTTTGCGGCACTTGCCTGGGGTTGTTTATGCTCGTATTGCTGAAGGCAAGGGGCCGCACAATTTAGTTATTTATGACCCGGCCGTTGCCTCGCCTGAGAAGATCTGGGCCAAATTGGGCAGAGACGTAACTTACAAAATTGTGCCAGGGCTTAGCCGTAAAATTGTTGATTTTCCCACTTTGGTAGAGACTGCTTTAGCTAACTATGAGATGCAGCCAGACTTAGAGCGCAAATACTATGAATTTCAGCCTTTACCTATCTTACCCCTCTCGCCTGTGGCGCCGCTCTCGCCCCGGCCGCCAGGCAAGCCACTTAGCCAATAGGCTAATGAGACAGCAGATATAAAGCTTATCTGATTTATCTAAGTTATAGGCATTTTTATATACACTCTGGCCTTCGGGCTTTGTAGACTAATCATCTTAGTTCACATCTTAGTTCAAGCTTGGGGGTGTTCTGTGTCTCGCCTTGCGCCTATTAATTTCATGGGCTGGATTAACGACAATCGTCATCTGCTCAAGCCCCCTGTGGGCAATAAACTGATTTGGGAAGATAGTGACGTCATCGTCATGGTTGTCGGTGGCCCCAATTCGCGTACTGACTATCATGTTAACGGTGGCGAAGAGTTTTTCTATCAGGTGGAAGGGGACATTACCCTTAAGGTTTTTGATCAAGGCAAGCACCAAGACGTGGTGATTAAGCAAGGGGAAATTTTCTTGCTGCCGCCTAGCGTGCCCCATTCTCCAAGGCGACCAGCCAACACTGTTGGTTTAGTTATTGAACAGAAAAGGCAGCCCGGCGAAGAAGACGGCTTTATCTGGTTCTGCGAAAAATGCGGCGAGAAGCTCTACGAAGAATATTTTCCTCTGACAAATATTGCTACTCAATTTCCGCCTATTTTTGACCGCTTTTATGCCAGTGAGCACACTGTCTGCAAGAAGTGCGGCACTAAAGTTGTGAAGCCATAAGTGTGAAACCGTAAGCCTGACACCATAAGAAAGAATTGAAGCATGAAGAAGATAGACATTCATACTCATATTTTGCCCAAGCACTTACCCAAGTTCAAAGACCGGTATGGCTATGGTGGCTTTATTGAGCTTGACCACCATAAACCTTGTTGCGCTCGCATGGTGCGTGATGATGGTAAGTTCTTTCGTGACATAGAAGAAAATTGCTGGGAGCCTTCTGCCCGCATCAAAGATTGCGATCTCTCTGGTGTCACTATGCAAGTTTTGTCGACTGTGCCAGTGATGTTTAGCTATTGGGCTCAGGCCAAAGATTGTCTTGATCTCTCCAGTCATCTCAATGATCACATTGCCGAAATTGTGGCTCAGCATCCTCAGCGCTTTGCTGGCTTAGGTACTATTCCTATGCAAGATCCTGATTTGGCCATTAAAGAAATGACCCGTTGCGTTAAAGAATTGGGTTTGCAGGGAGTGCAAATAGGCTCACACGTTAATGATTGGAACTTGAACGAAGAGAGACTCTTCCCTGTCTTTGAAGCAGCCAGTGAGCTTGGTGCGGCAATTTTTGTGCATCCTTGGGACATGATGGGCGAGAACCGCATGTCGCAATATATGTTGCCCTGGTTGGTGGGAATGCCGGCTGAAGTTTCGCTGGCGATTTGTTCAATGATTTTTGGTGGTGTCTTTGAGCGCTTGCCCAAACTGCGTGTTGCCTTCGCCCATGGTGGCGGTGCATTTCCTATGACCCTTGGTCGCATTGCCCACGGCTTTGCTACGAGGCAAGATCTCTGTGCGGTGGATAATCCCATTTGTCCAAGTAACTATGTCGGTCGCTTTTATGTTGATGCTTTGGTTCATGATGCAAATGTCTTGCGCTTTATCCTCAATCTTTTTGGTGAAAAGTGTATTGCCTTGGGCAGCGATTATCCTTTCCCTTTGATGGAAGCCGAGCCTGGCAAAATGATTGAATCATTGACCGATGTCAGTGTTGATGTGAAAGAGCGACTGTTGAGTGGAACAGCTTTAGAGTGGCTTGGCATGAGCGGCTTAGCTAATTGAAAAAGAGAACAAAAGAGCAAGAGGACATGAGGAAGGCAACTGTAAAGGGCTAAGAAGAGGAAGAAATGGACAGTCTGAAAGTAAAGAATGAGACGAAGCAAGTTCAGTATCAGTTTGAAAATTCTCTTGAATTTGCCAAGTCGCTTGATCAAACTGACGAGCTTAGCCATATTCGGGAACAATTCATTTTGCCTAGCGAGCTAGCCGCAAGTGCAGGTAACTCTAGTTCAGGCAGCTCTTGTGTTTATCTTGCAGGTAATTCGCTTGGTTTGCAGCCCCGCCGTGCTAAAGAATATATCAACGCCGAGTTAGAAGATTGGGCGAAGTTAGGGGTTGAAGGTCATATACACGCCCGCCACGCCTGGCTGCCCTACCATGAATTTGTCACCGATATGAGTGCTCGATTGGTTGGCGCTAAGCCGTCTGAAGTGGTGGTGATGAATACTCTCACTGTCAATCTGCATTTGATGATGGTGTCATTTTATCGACCAACAAAAGAACGCTACAAAATTGTAGTAGAAAAAAATGCATTTCCTTCTGATCAGTATGCTGTCGCTTCGCAAGCCAGTTTTCATGGCTATGATCCGAGCACAGCAGTAATTGAGCTTACTCCCAGAGCTGGTGCCGACACTCTTGAGACTGAAGACATTCTCGCTACTTTGAAGCAGCATGGCAGCGAAATTGCTTTGGTGCTTTTGGGTAATGTCAACTATCTCACTGGTCAAGCTTTTGAGGTGCAAAAAATCGCTGCTGCGGCCCATGCTCAAGGGGCGCAGTTTGGCCTTAATCTAGCTCATGGAGCCGGCAACCTAGAGCTACAGTTGCATGATTGGCAAGTTGATTTTGCTGTTTGGTGCTCGTATAAGTATTTGAATGCTGGCCCTGGCGGATTGTCTGGCTGCTTTGTCCACGAAAAACATGGACACTCTTTTGAGCTACCGCGCTTTGCTGGTTGGTGGGGGCACAACAAAGAAGAGCGCTTCAAAATGGCTCCAGTGTTTGATCCGATGCCAGGTGCTGAGGGCTGGCAGCTTTCTAATCCGCCTATTTTTCAGCTTGCGGCTTTGCGCGCTTCTCTAGAATTATTCGATCAAGCGACCATGCCCAAGTTGCGTCAGCGTGGCGATAAACTGACAAGCTTTATGGAATACTTGCTCAACTCAGTAGAAGGCTTTTGTTCAATAATTACACCAGCAGATGTCGCACAGCGTGGCAGCCAGTTGAGTATTCGCTTCAAAGGCGATGGCAAGGAGCTTTTAGAACAGTTCAAGCAGAAAGGTGTGGTCTGCGATTTCCGCGAACCCGATATTATCCGCGCCACGCCAACGGCGATGTATAACACCTATGAAGATGTCTATCGATTTTACGAAGTGGTAAAAAAGTTTGCTGGTCAAAAGTAGAGCTCTAAGAAGGAAGACTAAAAATGGCTGATGAAGTAAAAGAAGCTGAAATAGCAATTGTTGGTGCTGGTTTGGTGGGCTCGCTTCTAGCAATATTTATGGCCAAACGTGGTTTCAAAATTGATGTATATGAGCGTCGAGTTGACATGCGCAAAGAGCAAATTTCAGCTGGTCGCTCTATTAACCTCGCCATTTCTACTAGGGGTCTCAAGGCCATGCATCTGGCTGGTCTAGACGACGATGTGCTGGCTCAGGCTGTGCCCATGCGCGGCCGTATGATGCACTCGAAAACTGGCGAGTTAACTTATCAAGCTTACGGTAAAAGCGATGATGAGTATATCAATTCAATTTCGCGGGCCAGTCTCAATCAAATGCTCATGACTAAGGCTGAAGCTACTGGCGCTGTGCGCTTTCATTTCCAACAAAAAGCAGATGGCTTAGATATTCCTACTAATGCTGTGGCTATGGTCGATGAATCAGTTAAGCCTCATCAAGAGTACGCAGTGAAAGCCGCTATTGTGATCGGTACTGATGGCTCAGCTTCTAAGATTCGTGATGATATGACTTCGCAGTACGGCTACAAATGCACTTCGTCCAGGCTCAACTACGGCTACAAAGAGCTTGTCATTCCAGCTGGCCCTAATGGCGCTTTTCAAATGGAAAAAAATGCCTTGCATATTTGGCCTCGGGGCGCCTACATGCTTATTGCTTTGCCAAACTTTGATGGCAGCTTCACTTGCACTCTGTTCTTGCCGTTTGAAGGAGCTGATAGCTTCGAGGGTCTAACCACAAGAGAAGCTGTTGATCAATTCTTCAACACTGAATTTGCTGATGCTGTGCCATTGATACCAAATCTGGTGGACAATTTCTTTGCCAATCCCACTGGCCATATGGACACAGTTAAGTCTTATCCTTGGAACATAGATGGCAGAGCCCTCTTGCTGGGTGACGCGGCCCACGCCATTGTGCCATTCTTTGGCCAGGGTGCTAACTGTGGCTTTGAAGATCTCACTATTTTAGAAGAATGTATTGACGAGCACATTGCTCGCGGTGGCAGTCTTTATATTGATCATCGAGAGAAAGCGCCGGAAGCTGTGGCGGTAGCAGATTCGCAGGAGCAAGGCCAGCAGAGGCGGATGAAAGAAGGCGTATTCAACTGGCAAATTATTTTTGATGAATTGGTCAAGCGCCGCAAAGCAAACTGTGATGCCATAGCCGATATGGCTGTTGAGAATTTTACTGAAATGCGCGACAAAGTAGGCGACCCTAAATTCTTGCTGGGCAAGGGAGTGGAAAAGCTGTTAGAGAAAGAATTCGCTGGTGCTTATCGCTCACGCTATTCATTAGTGACATTCAGCAATTATCCTTATAAACTGGCCCTTGAAGCTGGTGTGGTTTGCGAGGAAATATTGAGCGAACTGTGCTCCAATATAGAGAGACCAGATCAAGTTGACCTGGTTTTGGCGAAGAAGCTAATTGATGCCAAGCTCACTCCGCTTCTGTTGCAATACGGTGTCACCAGCGAAGCTGTGGCTGCTAGATAGCATAAAGGAACCCATTGTCCGAAAGTAAGTTTCCTGCTACTCGATTGATTGTCATCACGAACCTAGCGGTTTTTGCCGCCATGTGTGTTGTTTCGGGCGGTAAGGCATTGACTGCCCCCGGTTCGGAGATGCTTCTCGACTGGGGTGCTAACTTTGGTCCGCGCACTCTCAATGGTGAGTGGTGGCGCATGTTCTCGTCAATGTTCTTGCATATTGGCTTTGTGCACATAGCATTCAACATGGCGGCACTTTGGAATTTAGGCCAGTCAGCCGAAGAGCTTTTTGGCACCCGCCGCTTTATCAACCTCTATTTTATTTCGGGCTTTGGTGGCTCCTGCCTCAGTTTGCTCTTTAATCCGGGAGTGATTTCGGCTGGTGCTTCTGGGGCAATTTTTGGAGTCTACGGGTCACTTTTTGCTTTCTTCTTTGCTCACCGAAAGGAGATGGGCAAAGAAGCATTCTTGGCTGGAAGTAAATCGGCTACAGCTTTTCTAGTTCTAAATATTGTTCTAGGATTTACTTTTGGCTTCGACAATTTTTGCCATTTTGGCGGCCTGCTGTCAGGTTTCATTTGTGGCACGCTTTATTTGCCTCGTGCCAACAAGCCACTGTCGAAGCATCCGGTATTGGGTACCTTCGTTCTTATTGGCGCTATCTATGGGCTTTTCAAGTATGCTCAAACTGTCCCAATTGATTTAGGCGATCGCTATTATGTCGTTGCTGCTCGTGAGCTACTGCGAAGCGATCGCTATGCTGAGGCCACAGAGCTTCTTAACAATGCCCTAGTGAAAAAGCCTAACAATGCTGAAGCTATCTTTTTGCGCGGCTTTGCCCGCTTGCGGACCAAGCAGTTTCAAGAGGCGCTTTCTGATTTTGAGAAAGCCGCAGCCATCGACCCTGAGCTGACTGAGGCGGTAAAGCTGCGCGACGCGCTTAAGGCAGAGTTTGTGCCTAAGCCCTAACCCAATACTTCGCTCAAGAAGTTCTGCATTGACTGCCATGAGCGCTTGTCGGCCGTGGCGTTGTATTGCAAACCATTTTCAGGCATGTTTACTTCTGGATTGGTAAAGGCATGGCTGGTGTGGCCGTAGGCATGGAGCTGCCAGTCGGCTTTAGCTTCAGTCAATTCTTTGGCAATAGCTAGAACATCAGTCGGAGTGGCCATTGGGTCGTCGTAGCCATGCAAAATCAAGACTTTGGCAGTAATTTCTTCTTGCTTACCGAGGGCCGGTGGGTGGAAAAGGCCGTGGAAGGCAACTGCCCCGTCGACGCCTGTAGCTTTCGGGCTGGAGAGACGGGCGAGGTCAAGAGCGCAGAGGCCGCCGAAGCAAAAGCCAATTACTGCTATTTTGTCGCTCACCATGGGGTGCTTCCTTGCCGCTGCCAGGCCTGCTAATAGCCTTTGTCTCAGCATGGCACGGTCATCCATAAAGGGCTGCATCAATTTGCCGTTCTCTTCCATGGAGGTGCCGCGTTTGCCTTTGCCGTAGTTGTCGAGAGCAAAGCCAACATAGCCGAGTTCGGCCAATTTCTTGGCTTTATCTTGTTCGAAAGCGCCCTGACCGCCCCAGGCATGACAAATTAAAACTGCTGGACGCTTTTCTTTTTTCGTTGCGTCATAGGCCACAAATGCTTCACAGATCTGATTGTCGTCGGCGTATTCAAGTAATTCGGTGTGCACGGTCTTTATCTCCAAATCGGATTAACTTTTCGCATTGATTCAAGCGGAATAATTGGCGTATACGCGGGTGAGCAATTCTATAAAGTGTTCTGGGGTTTGGGCGCCAGAGGCAATCACATCGCCTTCTAAGACAAAGGCCGGAACGCCGCTAATACCTAGACGAATGCCTTTCTGTGCTTCTTCTTTGACTTCAGCAACGCCTTGATCCGATTGCAAAAAATCTTTCACTTCTGCTCGATTTAAGCCTGCCTTGGCAGCCAGGTCGGCTAGTACATTTATGTCACCGATATCGGCACCGTCAGTAAAGTAGCGCTGAAACAGTAGACCAGCAATTTCATCTTGGATACCGGTTTTCTTACCTTCTTCTTTGCTGATTTTCTCGGCGAACCACAGCAATCTATGACAGTTAAAAGTATTGGGCGTGCGGGTCAATTTCTCTAAGTTGAATGTCAGCCCGTCAGCGGCTGCTTTGGCGGTGATGTCTCTATCCATTTCCAGAGAACGCTCCCAGCTGCCAAATTTGCAGGTGCGATATTCTTTGCGGCACATTCCCTCTTTGGGCATAGATGGATTGAGTTCAAATGGTCGCCAGACCACTTCGAATGCAACTTTATCGCCTAAGGTCTCTAGCGCTTTATTGAGTCTTGCCTTGCCGACATAGCACCAGGGGCAGATGATGTCTGAATAAATCTCTAGTTTCATAACAAATTAGTCTAGCTGGCATTGGCAACGATTGGCAAAGATTGGCCCATTTTCTAAACTTTTTAGAACCTTTTTTGCCGTTGACAAAATTTGGACAGCACTTATAGTGGAACCATGAGTTACGTCGCCCAAACAACTAGACTTTCGTCATCATCATCTTCGAATTCTCCGAGATGCGGGTGCTGCTTGTCTTTCAACTCATAGTATTAGTGATTTGAATTTTAGAGGCCCGCCCAGGCGAGGCCTCTTTTTTGTGCCTCGCTACCAGTAAATTTAAGAGGTAGTGATGATAGACATAGAACAAATACGAAAGAATCCAGATGCTTTTAAGCTTGCCATCGCAGCTAAACGCATAAAGCTTGATTTGGAGCGCCTTTTGCAGGTCGATGATGAGCGGCGTGCGCTCACTAAAGAAGTGAATCAATTGCGTGAACAACGCAACCGCATAACTGATTTAGTCACAAGTGATGGGCAGAATCGCGCTGGCCATATTGTCCATTCTAAAGAAATTGGCGCTGCTTTGGCCGTCAAAGAGAGCGATCTAAAGGCTATAGATGTTGAGTATCAGGCGCTTATGGCTCATGTGCCCGGCTTGCCTGCCGTTGATGTGCCGGAGGGAGCTGACGACAACGATAACGTTGAGATTTATCGCGTTGGTGATGTGGCGAAGCGAACATTTAAAGAACGTGATCATATTGAGCTGGCCTTGCGCAATCGTATGGCTGATTTTGAAGGGGCGCGCTATGCCGCTGGATCTAGGGCCTATGGCCTGATTGGTGATGGTGCCTTGCTGGAACTTGCGGTGTTACGATTTGCCCTTGATCATGTTTTGGCTAAGGGTTTTACTGCCGTACTGCCACCGCTAATGGTGAATGAAGCTGCCATGTTTGGCACTGGATATTTTCCTTTGGGTGAAGACAACGCCTATCAGTTAGAAGAGGGCAAGCGCTACTTAACTGGTACTTCTGAAGTAGGTATTGTCGCCATGCAAGCCAATCGTGTGTTGGAGGGCTTGGGTGCCGCTGATACTGATGCTGCTGGTCAGAACTTGGGCGAAACTGGATTTGGCGACCACAATTTCAGCAATGAGCACAAGGCCTTGCGCTTTGCTGGCATCTCTACTTGTTTCCGCCGTGAAGCAGGGGCTGCCGGGCGCGATACCAAAGGTCTTTATCGGGTGCATCAATTTCAGAAAGTAGAACAAGTTGTGTTCTGTGCCAACGATGTAGATGTCTCTGAACAAGAGCATCTGCGTTTGCTCAAGAACTCTGAAGAAATTGTCCAGGCACTAGAGCTGCCCTACCGAGTGGTGGCAGTTTGTACTGGTGATATGGGGCTGGGCCAAGTACGTAAACATGACATTGAAACTTGGATGCCTAGCCGTGGAGCATACTGCGAGACTCATTCTTGCTCTACTTTTTATGACTTCCAAGCCCGGCGTTTAGGCATACGCTACATCGATGCCGATGGAAAGAAAAAGTATGCTCATACTTTGAACAACACGGCTATCGCTTCTCCGCGTATCTTAATTGCTTTGCTGGAGAATCATCAAAATCAAGACGGCACAATCAATGTGCCCAAAGCTTTGCGACCATATTTGGGTGGTCGGGAGGTGCTCGGTGGATAAAGGGAGCCCAGACTTCGGGGAAGTGCACAGAATCACTTAGTGATCGATTTCGCTTGATGGTCCATAATTGCTTTGGCTCTGGCTTTTAACTTAGCCGATTCTACCTTGCGATTGGTTTGCCTGAGTAATTCAGCATAGCAATTCAAACAGGTAGCTGTATCTGGGTGGTTTGGTGCTGACTTCTCCATTATTGCCAAGGCGCGCTTGTACAGAGGCTCAGCTTCGTTGTATTTGTGTTGCAACTGATAAAGAAGCGCAATGTTACTGAGAGTTGTAGCCGTTCCTAGATGGTTAGAACCTAGCGACTTCTCCTTTATAGATAGAGCGCGCTTATACAGCGGTTCTGCTTGTGCGTACTTGCCTTGTTCTCGGTATAGCTCTGCTAAGTTATTTAAGTCTATGGCAAAATCTACGTGATTATGACCAAGCGATTTTTCTGTGATTGTCAACGCGCGCAGGTATAGCGGCTCAGCCTCTTTGTATTTGCGCTGGCGCTGATAAAGCAGGGCAAGGTTGCTCAGGCCTATGGCGACCTCGGGATGATTTGGCCCCCGTGACTTTTCCCAGATCGATAGAGCGCGCTTGTATAGCGGTTCAGCTTCTGCATACTTGCCTTGGTCTTTGTAAAGCTCTGCCAGGTTATTCAGGCTGGCAGCTACAGCTGGGTGATTGGGGCCCAGAGATTTTTCTCGTAAGGCCAAGGCTCGCCGATATAAGGGAGCGGCTTGCTCGAACTTGCCTTGTGTTTGATAAAGCCCCGCTAGATTATTCAAGCATGTTGCAGTATCTGGATGGTCAGGACCAAGTTCTTTGTCTTTGATTGCCAATGCGCGCTTATACAGTTGCTCCGCTTGTGTATATTTGCCTAGCGTGTCGTAAAGTGCCGCTAAGTTGACCAGACTGGTTGCGACGAATAAATGATTGGGGCCGAGAGCCTTTTCTCTTAAAGCCAACGAGCGCCGGCACAGCGGTTCGGCCATTACGTACTTCCCTTGTTTCGAGTAAAGGTTAGCTAACTGATTCAAGGTTGCGGGCAATCGATCGTCGTTTGGTCCGAATTTTTCAGCTTCTTTCAGGGCCACCACAAAGAGCTTTTCCGCTTCTTGGTAATGAGCCTTGTCGCTAGCTTTGGTCGCCGTTGCCATAGCGTTATCCCAAATGGTATGCGCCAGCGCACTGGTCGTGCCAAAGGTGAACGCCAGGCAGAGTAGGATTTTTGTGAGTTTATGATTCACTTTGATTTGGCTCCTGAAGTTCTGCTCTTAGAAGGAGAAGCATTGCCAGCCGCGGTAATGATACAGGACAGTGTGGAGAAGCATAGTGCGCAGCAGAGTGGTAAATCTGGATCGTGTGCAGAACCATACGGTTTCGTAGATTCACGGTGGCAAATTGCCTCTGTTTTGGTGTAGTGTTGGTATGTCTATGGTATATTGGTATTTCTAGTGAGCTAGCACGAGGAAAGTGTCAAAGAAATACGAAGTCGTTAAATATGAGGGGTATGAGTTCTTCTTCAAATACGATACCGATCCACCGGGGATGCTTCATATTTATGCGCGCGGATTGTTCCAGCCCGAAGACGCAATTGAAGTTTGGTTTGAAGGAACTGAAGAAGTCGAGAATGCTGAGAACAACAGGTTTGAGACCTATACAGAGAAACGAGGCATCTATTGGTACTGGTTAGATCCACAGCAAACCAAAATAATGATAATTAGCTGCTTTCAGAGGACAAGCTGATGAAAAGAGAACCACGGGGAAAATTTGACAAGACTAAAGTCTTGAAAATGGGGGCTGTAGAGCTTTCGTCCGATGAACATGATGAAGCGGTACGTCAAATCGCTGCTGCCGACGAGGAATGCCGTGTCAATTTTCGCTGGGGTGCCTCTCAGGTTGACATGGTAAAAAAAGTAGCCGATCTGATGGGGGTATCCTATCAGCAGTACATAAAGCAAGTCGTATACAGGCAAGTCCAGGCTGACCTTGAACAGTTCAGCAAAACCCAAGCTGTGGCTTCACGAGAATTGAAGACTGCGCATTAGTATACAGCTGGCACCATATCTGGTGCCGCGAGTTATGGTGCTTTACTCTTAACTCTAGCTGCTGATTGCCCTAGCGCTCGACAAAGACTCTGTGTCTTCTTTGTGGCTGAGCCATAGGAGCATAGTTCTGTCCGTAGTTTTCTTGGGGGTAAGCCATTTGTGAATAGTTCGGTTGCGCCGCATAGTTTTGCTGTGCTGCAGGGTTAACAGCTTGAGTTTGCTGATTGGCATTTTGGCCGTAGCTTTGTTGCGACGCGTATAAAAGTTGTTGCTCGTAGCTTGCTGGCGGAGCATTGTTGGCCGCTTGTCCTTGAGCCTGCGCCTGGTTAGATTGTTGAGCTGGGCTTACTCCTAAGCCAGCAGATGTTTGGTAGTTCTCTTGTGGCCCTTCTTGTTGTGTCCCCTGCTGCTGAAGAGATTGTTCTTGGCTAATTTGGTTGCGTTTATGTACCCATGGCAGTTCGACGCCCTCTGCGTCCCAATTAATGACAAAGGGCAAGAGCATCAGCACAAATACAAATAGAGCAAAAAATATTGGCAGAATTGTTGGGTTGGGCAGGGAGGTGATAGGCTTTTCGCCGCCTTGCAGAGCACTGTTCCATCCTGGTGATTGGTCTGGATGCCCGCCTTGAACCCCGTGATGACCGGAATGGCCATGCCCGCCGCCGTTTGTGTGACTCATTCAGTGACTCCGCCTCGCCTGCCTACAATAATAACTGCCAAGTCAGTTATTTGTTGATTATTTCTCACGCTTCAGTGGGAATTGCCCCAAGCGAAGCTTTTAAGGTTCTTGAATTTCAAAGGCTTAGAATTTTAAAGACTTAGAATTTCATAGATTTATATAGGTATGACGTGATCGGCCATAGCCTTGGATGTTTCAATCAGTCTGGCGTTAGGGAGATCGGTTGATTCCATTTTACGCCTTGCTTCTTCCGGGCTGCGACCACCTTTTATGTGCCGCTCCAGGAGCCGTGGTTCGATTTTTTGGAAGTTGCTTTCGATGTACCAGGTTTCGTCGAGTAGCGGTTTAATCTTGCCCCAGGTGCCGTTCGCCAAGAGCAGGTAGTTGCCTTCTACGATAACCAATTTGTGATGTGGCTGCACTAAAATGGCATTATCGCTGGGTTCTTCGATTTTTCGATCGAAGGCTGGGCAGCCAACTTGGCTATTAGTATGCTCACGCAAGCCGGTCAGTAAGTTGACGAAGGCTTCGGGGTTAAAGCTGTCAGGGATGCCTTTTAATTCCCATATTCCCCAGGCTTTCAGCTCAGCGTTGCTTCTATGAAAGCCGTCCATAGGTACGACAATCGCAACTTTGCCCTTCAAATCTTTGTTGATGCCTTTGGCTAGATCTTTAGCTAAAGTACTCTTGCCCGAAGCGGGAAAACCAGCGATGCCTAAGAGCATGCGCTGGTTTTCGCCCAGCTCTGACACTTTGTTCAGGAGTGCATTGTAGAGTTCTTTCGGCAGTTTACTTAGAGACAATTTTGCCAGGTTCTTGTTGTGTTTATATTTCTGATTCTGTATCTATTTCTGCATCTAATTCTGTTTCTGCTTTACCGCTTCTACATCAATGCTCACTTTGACGTCGTCACCGACTACGCTGGAGCCATTGTCGAGAGCTTTGTTCCACGATATACCAAAGTCTTTACGGTTGATTTTGGTTGTTGCTGAGGCACCAACTCTGGTACCACCTTGCATGTCTTTGATTTGTTCAGTTGGACCTTCAACATCAAGGGTTACTTCTTTAGTTACGCCTTTTATGGTGAGGTCGCCAGTGACAGTAAATTTGCCCTTGCCAGCGCTTTTAACTTTCTTCGATTTGAAGGTCATGGTGGGGAACTTAGCGGCATCGAAGAAGTCGGCGCCTTTGAGGTGCTCGTCGCGGCCTTTTTCTCCGGTCTCCACTGAAGCTACTTCAATGGCGGCATCTATTTTGAGAGATTTCAGATCTTTGCCGTCATAGTCAACGTTGCCGCTAACTTTGGAAAAATGACCTTTGACGTTGGAGATCATTAAGTGGCGTACCGAGAAATCGGCATTCGTGTGAGCTGAGTCGATTTTCCAGACTGCTGCTGGTTGAGCTGCTGCTTTCGCGGAGGCTGGTTTTTCTTTGCTAGTTTTGGGAGCGGCGGAAGCGAAGGAAATTAAATTGATTGATATTACGCTGACAAGGGCCAGTGCTCCGCAGATAGATTTTATTGACATCTGTTACTCCTGAACTGTTTGGGTATAGTAACTTTGGGAGTTCTATTTTGTCGCTATCGTCATAGTACTGCCAGTGATTAGTGTGTAAGCTAACAGTGCTGTAACATAAATCTGTAAAGCTATTCGTTGGAGGCGGTCATGGGAAAAGAGCAAGTCAAAAAGAAAGAAGTTAAAAAGAAGGCTTCTAAGACTATGAAAGAGAAGAAAGTGGCCAAGGCCGAGAAAAAGGCAAGTCGCTAGAAATGGTGACGCGCTATAGATAGACCTTGCTCTTGCCGTGACGAAACACTCCTGGCGAGATGCCGACTACGCGTCTGAAAGCTTTACTGAACGCCGCTTCTGATTGATATCCGACACTTTGAGAGATTTCTGCTAGGCCTTTATTGGTAGCATTCAGAGTTTCTTTGGCCTTTTCCGCGCGCCCGTGCTGCCACTGTCCATGGTGCATCGGGCTGCTTGTGCATTAACGAGATGGCCTCACCTATTTGGGGGTCGGTCATGGCTTTAAGCCAGCCCGCCCTTGGTTGGCTAGCTACCATATTGGTTTTTAGGCCGCCACCTCCAAAATTGATAGGTCCAGGGAGCGTGACCTGAGTAGCCAGAGGCTGAAATTCCTCACTGGGCTGTAAGCAGGCAAGGCGAATAGATTTCGCCGCTGATTCTGATTGACAGTGAACAAGCGGCTGCTGTTTAGTTAACTCCAGGCGGTATCTAGTTCTGCTCTACTTCTGTTCGACAAAGAGGCCGTAGCCGACGCCGTGAACATTGCGAATTAAAGAGCTTTCTGAGTCGCCGTCAAGCTTTTTGCGTAATCTTTTGATGCAGGTGGTAAGAGCTTCGCGGGTTGAATCAGACTGGCAAGGCCATACGCTGTCAAGTAGCTTGTCGACACCGAACAGTTCTCCCGGGTGGCGCATCAAAAATTCGAGCAGAGCAAATTCTTTTGGTACCAACTTGATTTCCTGACCGCTTAATGTAACTTTGAAATCTTTGGGATCAAGCTCTAGTGGGCCGACTTGCAAAACATCTCCGACCAAGGCCGTTGGGCGCCGCAGAAGTGCTCGGACGCGAGATTTTAGCTCTCTAGAGTCGAAAGGTTTGGTGAGGTAGTCATCGGCCCCGGCATCGAGCCCTTCTAGTTTGTCGGCAAGCTCTCGACGGCCAGTGAGGAAGAGAACAGGGGTGACGCCACCACGGGCACGAAATTCTTGGAGAATGCCAAGTCCAGTTACTTCGGGTAAATTCCAGTCAAGAATAATCAAATCGAAAATGTAGAGTTTGACCTGGCTCAGGGCGTCGGCACCATTGTCGACGTGCTCCACTAAGTGGTTTTCGCGGGACAGGCATTGAACAATCAAATCAGCCAACTGCGGGTCGTCTTCAACAATAAGAATTTTTGCCATCAGTTTTCCAGGTAATACTTGCTATGGGATGCCAGGGTAAACCAGAATGTGCTGCCTTTTCCTTCAACTGATTCTACCCCAATCTGGCCTCCATGCTGCTCGATTATCGCTTTACATATTGCTAGGCCAAGTCCGCTACCGCGATTGCTGCGGCCGTCTTCATTTTTAACCTGGCTAAACCGCTCGAAAATGCTGGCTGCTTTATCGGCAGGAATGCCCCGACCTTGGTCTGTGATTGCTACCCTTAACAAGCCGTCTTTCACCTTACGGTCTTTTGCTTCGCCTTCTTTTGCTGTGCCCGGTTTTGTACTGGGCTGGGAGGAATCGACTGGCCGGGCGCTAATGCTTATGGTTGAACCATTGGGCGAGAATTTTAAGGCATTGGAGAGCAAGTTGACCACTACTTGGGTGATTCGCTCTGAATCGATGTAGGCCTCGATGCTGTTGTCAATAGAGTTGACTATTGTAATTTTCTGTTTCTTGGCCAAGGCTTCAATGGCTCCGATTGAAGTGTCGATGGCCGGTTTCAGTGGCGCTTGTTCCATGATTAGCTCGACATAGCCAGCGTCGAGCTTCTCTAGGTCAAGTAAGTTATTGATCAATGCCATTAAGCGGCTGACATTGTCTTGGGCATTGCTCAGGTTTTTCATTGCCTGTGGTGGCAGTATTCCTTCGGCGTCTTCTTTTAGCATTGAGTGAATCATTTGAATAGACGTCAGCGGAGTGCGCAAATCGTGAGATACAACCGCTACGAAGTCAGCCTTCATTTGCTCTAGCTGTTTGCGTGCACCAACGTCTTGAATTACGCAGTAAAGTAGCTGTTCGTCGTCCGACCAAGTGGCAGACCAAGCGCTTTCGCAGATTGTGCCGTTGGCTTTAATTACCTTTGCGTCGAATCGCTTGGAACCTTTTTCTTCAATCACTTCCATGAGTTTGGCGCGTACATCACTGCGCTCTGATTCATCGAAAAGGTCTACTGCTCTGCGGCCAATTATTGAGTCTTGTTCATAGCGCCACATGTCTATGACCGCTTCGTTGATGCTGCTAAAAATTAGCTGACGATCAAGTGAGCAAACGATATCAGCAACGTTTTCTAGCACAGCCATTTCTTTGCGCTGCATGGTTGCTAGTTCTTTGTACATGCGGTGATAGACCCGGTCAATTTGAGCTAGCTCATCGTCACCACTTAGTCTTATGGTTGGTGGCTTGCCGAGACTCATTCTTTGCGTATTGTGCATGATCACATTGAGGCGATCGGTTGTACTGCGATTGAATAGAATAGCTAAACCGAAGGCTGTGCCAACGCTTAGGACAATGGAGCTGTACAAAATCAGATGGAGGATTTCATCGTCTCTTCTCAGGCGAGCCAGCTTTTCTTTGTCTAGCAGTTCATTTTTGCGTGACATTTGATTGGCTAAGTTAATGAGCTCGTCTATATCACCCTGTATCCGGGCCCAGGTTAATCCAGCGGCTAGTTTATTGCCGGCATCATAGTCAGCTTTGGCTGTGTCGAATCCAGTCCGTATTTGGTTGAGTATATTGGCTAGTTTTAGCCATGTTTCTTTGTCAGAGCCTTTTCCTTGTTGAGCAAGATCGCGAATCATCCTAACTTCGTCAACTATTTTGCCAGCTAAGCCCTCTTGGCGCGCCTTCAGTTTGGGATCTTGCGTCGTACTTGCCCAAATGACAAGGTTGCTGCGCTGCATGTAGAGAAACATGGCCGAATTGACATGGGCAATCAATTCGCGTGAATAACTTTCTTCTCTCCGGGCGCGATCGACATTACCTAGTTGATAGACTAAGGCGCTGACCAAAGCTAGTTCAGCGACAACCGGTATGGTAACTATGATAAGAACTTTGCGCGAGAGCTTCAAGGAAAAGACCGCTTAGCCAAGGCTTTCAGGAATAGTAACTAATTTTAGCATTTGTGTGATTACTCAGGAGTCTGCTCTTGGCGTTTTACTTTGTCTCGCAAGCGTTCCTCAATCAATGGCTCTATGATTTGCAAAAACTCGGCTGGAGCGAGGTTGTTGGGCACGACTTTGCGGGCACCACTCTTAATGGCTTGCAATTCAGTGGCTTCGTCGGGCATCTGATCAAAGCAAAAGATAAATGGAATATCTCTGAGTTCTTCATCTTGCTGAATTTCGCGCAAGAAGCTTAGACCATCACCGTCTCGCATTTGTAGATCGCTAATGATTATGTCTGGTAGGTTCTTGTGAGCTAAGAACAGGGCTAGAGACATGGCTGGGGAAGGCACGACCTGGTAGCCAAGTTGTTCAACGGCTTGTCGAACCAGATTTAGCGTCTGCTGCGAAAGACCTGCAATTAGTAGTTTTGGAGTTTCCATATTGACTCGTTTACTTTGTCCGGTTGCTTGGTTCGCTAGTATCGGGCATCTTTATCACACCAGAAACAGACGTTTCTGCTGGTCTCAGCACTTTTTTCAAGTAACGATCGTTTGTTTCCCAGGGCCTGGGGCTATATCCGGTCAATACCTTCAAGCGTTTCTTTGCCTTTCCCACCCAATCTTCGTCGCCGAACTGGCCTGACATAAAGCCTATGCCTTTGAATGTCATACCTTTTTCAAGGCCTACTTCTTGTCTGGCTACTATTAGCCAAGACTTAATGCATTCATTGAAAATTTCTGGTTCTTTTTCGGCTTGGTGGCTGAGTTTTTCATCCAATGCTTCAGCGTAGAGAACGCGTATGTCCATGTCGTCATCGTTTAGTTTTATAGCGCGCCGGAGAAGCTTTAAGGCTTTATTGTAGTTGTGGTGGCGCATAAATTGCTTGGCTTGCAGTAGAAGGGCGCTGGCTGTCTCTTCAGTGAAAATTTCACTGCCGTGGCGCTCTGGCGGAGAAGGATCTTCGTTCAGTCGCTTACTTTCGGCTCGTGCCTTGTTGCTGCTTGTTTGTGCAGTTGAATTGTCAGGCTCGATTGCTCTGGCCCAATTGCTCGTGCTTAGGCAGGCTAGCAGTAGGCCGATGATTGATATTGCTTTGGTTGCTATTGCTTGGACTGTTTTTGCTTGGGAGAATGCCGACAATTTGTTTGATTCCACTCAGCGGGCTATCGTTTTTACCTTTGTATGAAGACATACTGTAGACACCTTGTCAATTGATTGGCTCGTTGATAATTAATAACGTGCAACCCTCTGGGTTTATTATGGTTGACAGCAGCGGCATCAAGCCATAACATCATGGCCTATTTGTGCCGCGCTCGACGCTCATTGTTAGACGGAAAGAAAGGCAAGAGCATAGGTGAGTTCATGGGCAAGAGCATAGGCAAGTTCATGGGCAAGAGCATAGGCAAGCTCATGGGCAAGAACATAGGCAGCAAAGTAACCGAGAGGGTGGCGATAAAGCTCGACTACAGGCGAGCTTTGAGCCATAGAGATAGAGTTGAAAGAACTATTCTTCTCTCGTTTTCGATTTTTGTTGCGGTAACCGTTTCTTTTGCTTGGCTGCCAGCGCTTTTTGCTCAGTCAAAAATGACAAACCCAAAGGGGAGTAATGCCCGGCCCGGAAAAAGGGTTGCCTGGTGTCATGCGGTAATCCTTCAACCAACACCGAGTGGTCAGATTGAGGGCAATATTGGCGGCCAGCCCTTTAGGCCAGATATTGTTCAGTGGAACAGTTACAGTGTGACTCTGAAGCAGAGTAAAAAACGCTATTGTAAGGTTGTGGTCAATATGATGAGAAGCCAGAAACCGCTGTGCAATTTGGCGTTTACTTCTGATACGAATAAACGACCGCACATTTATGTTTATTCCCGTTCTTCCAATGCGCAGCCTGTTCTAGAGCAGCACTACACTGCTGAGGATGGCTACGGTCTTAAGCTTGCCCTGCTATCACCGCTCAGTGATGATAGTGTTCCGGGATCGTTGTCGCTGCGCTTGCCGGACGGCAGCTTCGTCGCTGGCACATTTAAGGCAGAGAAAGCACCACGAATGATTTGGGATGATCAGACTGTGGATTCCAAATAAATTCTGCAATGAATTATGCCAAAGGCTCCTGCTAAAGCTTTTATCTAAAGCTTCTAGCTACAGCTTCTTTCGAAGTACTCGGCTATAAATCCTTAGTTCTAGGGGGCTGGCTTTTGTAGCTGATGCGATAGATAACCCCAGCCGTATCATCTGAGACAAGCAGTGCCCCGTCATGGGTAACTAGTATATCGACCGGCCGACCTGCGTATTCTTGCTTGGCTTGATTGAGCCAGCCTTCGGCGAAGGTCTCGTATCTTGCTCTACTAAATTTTTCTCGACTACTATAGTCTGTTCCGCTCTTTGCTCCTTTGCTTTTGTCTTTTGTGTCGTTTGCTTTGCTATCAAGAACGATTCGTGAAACTCTACACCCTGTCTTTCTACTGCGATTCCACGAACCGTGCTCGGCAATGAAAATGTTCCCCTGATATTGCGGTGGGAATTGCTTTCCATTATAAAAGCGCATGCCTAGCGCCGCTACGTGTGGACCAAGCAGCATGGCTGGTGGTGTAAAATTCTTATTTGTTGTGACTTTGTTGCCAAATATGGGATCGGGTAGATTAGCGCCATAGCGGTAGGGAAATCCGAAGTTAAGACCGACTTTTGTCGCACAGTTCAGTTCGTCTGGCGGAAGGTCGTCGCCTAGCATGTCTCTGCCGTTGTCTGTAAACCAGAGTTGTCTTGTTTGTGGATGAAAGTCAAATCCAACAGTGTTGCGGATGCCGCTGGCAAATAGTTCAAGATTGCTGCCATCTTTGTTCATGCGCATGATCGTGGCAAAAATTTTCTTTTCTGGTTCACAGACATTGCATGGCGCTCCGACTGGCACATATAGCTTTTCATCGGGGCCAAAGCGAATGTATTTCCAGCCGTGGTGACCTTCGCTAGGAAAAGCACTATTCACTACTGTTGGTGGCGCTAGTCTTGTTGATGTATCTAGTTTAGATAACTGAGAGAGTTTGCTTTCGATGTTGTCGTAGCGCAGTATTCTGTTGATTTCAGCTACATAGAGCGCACCGTTATGGAAGGCCACACCATTGGGACACTTTAGATTGTCTGCAATAGTTACGATCTGATCGCCAATTCCGTCCTTATTCTTGTCAGCGATGGCGTAAACTTTGCCGTTACGATTTATTTTTGTGCCAACGAATAAGGTGCCGTTGGGCGATAGAGCCATTTGTCGTGGGCACTCTAGGCCTTTAGCGTAGACTGATACAACAAATCCCGGCGGTACTTTAATGAAGCTGGTTAGCGGATCTTGGTTGGGCTGTGCTAGTGCCGGTTTAGGCTGTGCTGGTGCAGATTTAGGGTGATCTGGTGCAGATTTTGCCGGTTCAATACTTAATAGCGTTAGGGTCGCGACGACGGCGAGAAGATTTTGAAATTGCATTCTTATACTCTAAACTGTTTTGTTATCTGTGCCTTGCTTCTTCAAGACCAGGCTGAGTTCATCGGTTTTTCTAGTGGTTATCATACTGCCGCTTGCTTTCGGCTGAAGTTGCGCGATAGAGTATATATGGTTTTGGAGGATGCAATTGGTGGACCTAGTTAGAGTTCGAGTTAAGAGCAGCACTTTGCTGTCTGATGATTGGTTCATTCTCAAAAAACATCATTTTGAATACTTGCGCTCGGACGGTAGCTGGCAAGAGCAAACCCGCGAGACTTACGATCGTGGCAATGGCGCCACCATACTTCCATATAATAGACCCAACAAATCTGTGGTTCTGGTTAAACAGTTTCGTCTAGCGGCATATGTCAACGGTCACGACGGTTTCTTGATTGAGGCCTGTGCTGGTCTTCTTGATAGCGATGATCCCGATACTGCAATTAAGCGAGAGCTGGCTGAAGAAGCTGGTCTTGAGGTCAAAAGTATCGAGAAAGTTTTCGATTGCTTTATGAGTCCGGGATCGGTTACTGAGAGACTACACTTCTACATTGGTGAATACGAGAAACGTGAGATTGCTGCCCGCGGTGGCGTTGATGGTGAGGATATTGAAATTCTGGAATTGCCATTTGAAAAAGCGCTAGCAATGGTCAAAAGTGGCGAAATTATGGATGCAAAAACAATTATGCTCTTGCAGTATTTGCAATTGCATGTTTTTCAATAAATCAGAGAATTCGCGAGCCGATTTTTTGAATCTTGACTGAGTCGTCAAGAATTTTGTTAGCTTGTTCTGAGCCATGGGCGGGTAAATGAAGGCTGACGGGTGAGTCTTCATCTTGTAATATGCCGACCTGCAGGATCACGCTTGCTTGATCCCAATAGACATTCATGCGAGAAAGTTTTTCTAGGCGAAAAGTAGCTAGCATCACAAGTGGTATCGTTACTTTTTTTTGAGTAGGGGTAACACCGGGAAGTATAAAGTCCATCGGCCTGTCGTGGGTAAAGGAAAGAACTAATTCATCCACTACCCGGTTGGCGTTAACGGTGCGCGAGATCGTCGTCAGTTGAGCGTCTCCGCTTAGGGCTTTGAACAAGTCTTTGTAGAAACGTTTTAGCTCGTTTTCTCCGTGGCCCCCACTGAGCGTGGGTACGAAAGTGACCACTGCATCTTCGCTAAGTGTCTCCATTGTGCCATCTATATCTTTTTGATTGAGAGCGGTAAAGAGATGGTGATCGAACAATTCTTCGGCATTTACTTTCGGGCCAATGCATGCGTGTAGAAACTCGATGGTGCGAGCTTGTGAAAGTAGCGCGGCTCTCTGATTATAGCTGGCTCTGGCTTCGCAGTTGAATCCATGCCCTGCGTTTTCGTAGACAAACACTCTAGCATCATGATTGCTCACCATTTTTAGCATTACTTTTTCCATGGATGCAGGTGGAATTAATGCGTCATCGGCGCCAAGGTGAAAAATAATAGGAGAGAGAATTTCGTCTGCTTCCTTTAAGTGCTTATCAATATCGGCGCCATAGTAGCTCACCGCTGCTTCTAACTTCGTGTGCGCTGCCAGCCGATAGGCCAGCCTTCCGCCTAGGCAATATCCGAGGGCCGCGACTCCTCCTGTGACTTGCGGTAGCGACCGCAAATACTCGACTGCAGCTTTAAGATCGAGTAAGCCTTGTGTTTCGTCGAATTTTTCCTTGTACGACATGGCTTTTTCCATGTCACTGCCGCTGTAACCAAGTTCTACGTTTGGCCACATGCGGAAGAACAAATCTGGCGCCAGCACAACATAGCCTTCTTGGGCATAGTAGTCTGCAACTTTGCGAATATGGGGGTTAATGCCAAATATTTCTTGAATTAAAAGTATCGCTGGTCCTGTACCCGATTGAGGCAGGGCCAGGTACCCCGTGAAAGACTCTCCATCTGCTGCTGTTATTGAGACTTTTTGATGAGACATTCTTTCCTCTGTCATGTTTGCTATTGAAATTTGCTAGTTTGCTATTGAAATTTTTATTCGAACCAGTTTAGCAACTCTACAGTTAGGTTTTCTCCTTCGGGAAGAAATTCAAGCCCTTGTGCAAAGTGCATAAGACAATCTGCTTTCGCTAGACCGCTTAGCATATGCGACTCTTGGCCTATGGTCGGCATTGCGGTAATCTCGCCGGAGTTAGCGATGCTGAGATTCCCTCTAACAAAGTCAAGACGTCCTGCTTTTTTCTTGAGGTGTCGCGCCGCCTTTGCTTGGAAGTGTCTTTTAGTAATACTTCCCCCTTGCAAACGAGCAATGGCTGGTTTGACAAACAAATTGAATGTCACCAATGCTGATACCGGATTGCCAGGTAGTCCAAACACCAGTTGGCCTGGCTTTGAGCGACGATTGACGCCGAAATAGACCGGTTTGCCTGGCTTTATGGCGATGCGCCAGAAAATAGTTTCTACTCCTTGCTCTTCGCAAACCTCTTTAATAAAGTCGTACTCCCCTACGGAGACTCCCCCTGCTGATATAACGATATCGGCGAATTCGAGGGCCTCTTGCAAAACTTTGGTTGTATCAGGACGATTATCTCTGGCATGGAAGCGCTGAACTTCGGTCACTCCCATAGCATTGAGAGCGGCTACCAGAGCGTACGAATTAGAGTTGTAGATCTGCCCTTCGGCTAGGGGAAGACCGGGTTCGATCAGCTCGTCACCGGTGGCAATGACAGCTACCCGCGGTGTGCGATATACCGATAACTCTGATATTCCGAGGGTGGCTAGCAGTCCTAGCACTGGAGGGTTGATTAGAGTACCAGGCTGGAGAACAGTGGCTCCGGCTTCAATTTCTTCACCTTGCAGTCTAATGTTCTCGCCAATTCTGGTTGATGCACTGACGGCAATTCTTTCAGGTTGGGCTTCTTGCTTCTGGACATTCTCTTGCTTCTGGTCAGCTTCGTGCTTGAGGCAAACTACTTGCTTCTGGTCAGCTTCTTGCTTCAGGCAAACTTCTTTCATTACCACTGCTTCCACGTCTCCTGGAACTGGAGCTCCTGTAAGGATGCGGATGCATTGGCCGGAGTTGAGTTTTCCATTTGAGGCGTTAGCAGAAGGATCGGCTCCGGCTGACATTTCTCCGATAACTGTTAGGGCTACTGGATTTGTCGGTGAGGCGCTAATTAGATCTTCGACTAGCACTCCAAATCCGTCCACGGCAGAATTGTTAAACTGAGGAAGATCGAAATTGGCTTTGATTGGGGCTGCAATTACGCGACGAAGCGAGTTGCTCAGACCGACTGTTTCGCTGGATAGCGGCTGGCAATTGTCTAGAATGGCTTTGAGCGCCTGTTCGTAGGTCAACATTGTCAATCTAGCCTAACCCTTTTTTTACTTTTTCTTGGTGGCCGGCCCCTTCGAGCATCTTGAAGGCGTGGTTGATAGCAGGAAATAGCACTGCAATGCCGTCTTGGGCCGCTCCTAGGGAGCCCGGCAGGCTTACTATAATTGTCTGGTTGCGCAGGCCAGCGACGCCTCTGGAAAGCATGGCATAAGAGTTGCGGTCTTGTCCGTAGCTTCTAATGGCCTCGGCTATCCCAGGCAATTCCCGTTCAATCAAACGATTAAGTGCTTCCGGTGTATTGTCCCGCGGGCTTAGGCCGGTACCACCGGTGGTGATCAGTAAATTGACTTTTAGGTCATCGCATATTCTTCTAACTGCTGGCACAATCTCTGATTCGTCATCAGTGAGAATGGTCAGTTCGGCAATTTCGAAGCCTCGCTCTTGCAATTGCTTGGCAATATATTGTCCGGAGCGATCTTCCGCCTTCCCTGCTGAGACGCTGTCTGACAGAACTAGAACCGCGGCTCTTCTGCCAGTTTGTCGCTCTGGCGCAATTAAATAATCGCTCTTGCCACCGGTTTTGCTCATCAGAGTGACAGACTCAATTTGCATCAATTCGTCAACCATTTTTGCCATGTCGTAGATAGTTAAAGCCGCTACTGACGCTGCTGTTAATGCCTCCATTTCTACTCCGGTTTTGTAGACGGCTTTGACAGTCACGGCGATCTCGATAAAGTCCTCATCGAGCTGAAAATCGACACCGACGAATTCAACAGGCATAGGATGACAATATGGAATAATTTGGCTGGTATTTTTAGCTGCTTGAATGGCCGCTACTTTTGCTACTTCAAGGGGATTTCCCTTGGGCAATGTATTGCTTTTAATTTGCTGGATAGTGCTGGGACTAACTCTCAAAATTGCTTTCGCTACTGCCGTTCTCAGCGTATTTACTTTGTGCGAAACATCGCGCATGGTGAAAGTCTATCCTCCAATTTCTATCATTGCTCTGTTCTCTGTCGCTGCGATTTCCTCGGCTGGAGGGTGAGCTTCTGGTTTTTGAGCCAATGAATAAAGAATCATACCCTGTAGCTCTTGGTCAGTGGCGCCTGCTCGCATGGCGTCGCGAAGATTTATCTCGGCTGCGTAAAAGAGGCACGATTTGATTGATCCGTCTGCCGTCAAGCGCAGCCGATTACACGTAGAGCAAAAGCTCTCTGACATTGAGGTAATGAAACTGACTGAACCGCCGCCCGCGATGGCGTAGTCTTTGGCTACTGCTGACGGCTCACCTTCAATTCGTATTAGCTCATAACGGCTCTCAATTTGGCTGAGCATATCTTTGTAGGTAACTACTTTGTCGCTGGCCCAGGAATTGTCTTTGAAGGGCATGTACTCAATGAAACGGACGTTGATTTTGTGGGTTGCGGCAAAGTCGGCGAAGTCCATTATTTCATCGTCGTTTACTCCCGCCATGACTACCATATTCAGCTTCAGGCTATCGAAGCGGCAAGCGATAGCCGTGTGAATACCTTCTATCACTTGATCGAATTGATCTAGGCGGGTAATTGTCTGAAACCGCTCTTTAGAAAAGGTATCAAGGCTGATGTTCAGAGCGTTTAGACCTAGTGTTCTTAGTTCTTGGGCATGGGCCGCAAGTAACGTGGCATTGGTGGTCATAGCCAATGTTTTCAGATTGGGAATTTGTCCCAGTTCTTTGATCAGGTTAGGCAGTCCGTTTCTGACCATTGGCTCTCCGCCGGTCAATCTGATTTTGTTAATGCCCATTGTCGTAAAAATGCGAGCCAGGCGCGTTATTTCCTCATAGGTCAGAAGCTGGTCGCGTTTTTTCCATTTCATCCCTTCATGGGGCATGCAGTAGACGCAGCGAAGATTGCAGCGGTCTGTAACTGAGATTCGCAAATAAGTGTGAGCACGACCGAAACTGTCGACGAGTTGATTTGGGAGATTCGATTGATCTAGATTTCGATTTAGATTTGGTCTGTTCACTGATTGCCTCCGGCTGGGGCTTCAAGCTGGCCTTGGTCGGCCTCAAGCTGGCCTTGGCTGGCCTCAATCGGGCCTTGGCCAGTGTCAATCTGAACAGCGTGATCGCTGTCTGCTGCATGTTGACACATTACGGCGTGTTGACAGTTTACCCAGTCTGATGACCCGTCTTCATAGGTTTCTTTCTTCCAGATCGGAAGACGTGTCTTGATTTCATCGATGATGTAGCGACAGGCTTGGAAGGCCGCGTCTCGATGGGCGGATGTGACGCCAACAAATACAGCTGTTTCGCCAATATTGAGGAGACCCGTGCGATGCGCACAAGCGGCCGATAGGATGGAAAATCGTTGATTTGCTTCAGCGAGAATTTTCTTTGCTTCGCTCTCGGCTAAAGGTTGGTAGGCTTCGTACTCTAATGTGCGAACAGGTTTGCCATCGTTGTGATTGCGAACTACTCCCTCAAAGCAGACTAAACCTCCTGCTTCCGGGCTTTCTAGGCTAGTCTTTAACTTGTCGGTTGCGATTTTGTTTGGGGAGAGTTCGAAGCTGGTGCTGACAATATGGCTACCTCGACTATCCGTTTTGTTCTTGAGCACTGTTGCTAACCGCCCGCTACTGGTGGAATGAATACTACTTGTGTGCCTTCGCTGACAGGGTCATGCCAATCGACAAAGCAATCATTAACAGCAACGCGCAGCTGTTCTTTGACCAGGGAAAAGTGATGTTTTGCTGAAAGTTCGGCAAAGAGGCCTGCCAAGTCTGCGGCACTTGTTTTAATCTGTTCGCTAGCCTGGCCGCGCTCCTCTTTTAGAATGGCAAAATAGCGGACTGTGATGTTTACTGGCACAGATATCGATTGACCTCATTATCTGGCAGCAATTATATACTGTGCACTTGCTGCTGCTTCGTTTCTAGTTTTATCTGTGCCTTTTGTTTTCTCTGGATTAGAGCTTGTTGGGTGATTGCAGCTTCCATGGTGTCAGTAGCTGTTAAGTTTGGAGAGTTTATGTCTGAATTAATGAGTGGAGCCGTTGTTAAAAGTGCTTATGGTGCTTGGCCCTCGCCCATCGCAGCTGAAGTGGTTGCCCGTGGGGCGCTTCGACTTAGTCAGCCAGCTTATGACTCAGATGGAGAGACACTCTATTGGCTGGAAGGTCGACCCAGTGAGGGTGGTCGCTCAGTACTTGTGAAGTGCCAGTTTGATAGTCAAGGTGAAGTTGTCGCAACCGATATAAATCCTCCGCCTGTGAGCATTAGAACGTTAGTGCATGAGTATGGTGGTGGTTCTTTTTTTACCGATATCGGAGAAGTTTTTTACGTCAACTTCGAAGATCAACGAATTTATTGCTGTAAGTCAGAGAATGGTTCACTTTCCAGCCCAGTGGCTCTGACCCCCGCATATGATGCCGCGCAATCTCACAGGTTTACCGATTTTTGTATTGATCGCAAGCGCAACCGGCTTTATTGCGTCATGGAAGAGCACGGTGCTGAGTACCAAGAGCCAGTCAATACTATTGTGGCGGTTGCGCTACGATCCGCTAGTGATAATGGTCCAATTGCAGAGCCCGTGGTAGTAGCGACTGGCTTCGATTTCTACTCTTCGCCCAGAATCAGTCCTGACGGTCAGGCTCTGGCCTACATTTGCTGGCAGCATCCCAATATGCCGTGGGATGGCTGCGAATTGCATTTGGCCGCCATTGATTCGGCTGATCCACAAGGACTGCTGCTGGAAAGTCGCTTGGTGGCTGGTGGCTCTGACTGTTCTGTATTTCAGCCGCAGTGGTCTCCTGACGGCAAGCTTTTCTTTATTTCTGATGATTCGGGATTTTGGCAACCCATGGTCTTGGCTTCCCCGGGTGGTCTTGAGGTCTGCCCATTGCTAACAGGATCTGCTTATGGTCAGTGTGAATTCGGACTGCCAATGTGGGTATTCGGACAGTCAACTTATGCGGTAGTTTCTGAGAGCTTAGTTGTTTTCGCCTTTAATCGTCGCGGCATTTGGAGTCTGGCCAAAATGGAGCTTGATTTCTCTGGTGAACAAGGTCATAGATTTATCGAAATTGATACGCCCTATACTGAATTTTCATACCTGACTGCTGGCGACAATAGGGTAGCTATGCTGGCTGCTTCAGCTTCTTTGCCTCAGTCGGTGGTTGAGTTTGACTTGGAAACAAGTCAGTTCCGTACTCTCAAAACCTCTGCCATAAATCTTCCTGCTGCGGCTTATTTTGCCGGACCTGAGGTGATCGAGTTCCCCACGGAAGGTGGTTTAACTGCGTTTGCCTTCTACTATCCACCGACCAATCCTGGTTGCATGCCGTTGGCCAACGAACTGCCTCCTTTGATAGTTAAGTGTCATGGTGGTCCCACGGGTGCTGCATCAAGCTCGCTGTCTCTGGGAATCCAATACTGGACCTCACGGGGCTTTGCTGTGGTTGACGTTAATTATGGAGGAAGCACTGGATTTGGCCGAGAATATCGCAAGCGTCTTAATCAGAACTGGGGTGTTGTTGATGTGGCTGATTGTCGCAATTGTGTTCGGTATCTTGTCGAGAAGAAACTGGCAGACCCACGCAGAGTAGCGATCTCTGGGGGGAGTGCTGGTGGTTACACTGTTCTTTGTGCTCTTACGTTTACCGACGTCTTCACCGCCGGTGCCAGCCACTATGGAATTGGTGATCTTGAAGCCCTGGCGCGTGATACTCACAAGTTTGAGTCTCGCTATACGGATAATTTGGTGGCGCCATATCCCTCTGGGAGAGATCTTTATCTCACGCGCTCGCCAATTAACCATGTTGAGAAGCTAAATTGCCCTGTGATTTTCTTTCAGGGCCTTGATGACAAAGTTGTTCCTCCCAATCAGGCGGAAGCTATGGTCAATGCTCTTAGAGATAAAGGTATTCCAGTTGCATATATTGCTTATGAAGGTGAGTCACACGGATTTCGTAAAGCAGAAAATATCATTCGGACAATTCAAGCCGAGCAATACTTCTTCAGTCGTATCTTTGAAATAAGCCTTGACGCCAGCTCCATGGCTGTTGAGATTGAAAACTTGCCGGCTGAGAAGAGCAAATGAGTGATTGGCTAGATGCCTTACAGATAATTTAATTGTCAACAACTTTAGAACCTGGTGTGAGCTTGATTTATTAGCACTAAAATACCCGTCAGGTATCCACTTCGAGCGCTGGGGACATTAAATGGCAGGCACCTGTACGAAGCTGCTCGTATGTACAAAAGGAAAACATTGCGCCGCACGTGATTCTCAAGACGTCTTGACCGTTTTGCGAAAAACAGTTGAAAGAGCCCAGTTAGAAGATATTTTCAAAGTAAAGAAATCAGGCTGTTTAGGTCTTTGTAAGCATGGTCCGGTGGTCATGGTTGACCCGTTGGGGTTGAGCTACGGCGGGGTTGCTGAGGTCGACTGCATTGATATTATTGAAAGGCATGCCGCTAAGAAGAAACCAATTAAGAGATTATTGATTAAGCGTGGCAAACATAAATAGCCTTTCTACTGTAAATTAGCAGTAGAAATTGACCTCCTGAACGTAGTTAAGGTTTGCCATGTCTAATCAGCCCACTAATCTACCTAGTAAAATCGGCGGTGAGCCTCTATTTACGCGAGTCTTGAATGACTTGAGGCAGCATCGCCCCCAGCTTGCTGAGCGAATCGCTGCTAATTCATCGGTTTTGGAACGTGTCCGGGACTATGAGAAACAAACTGCCCTGGTGACGAAGCAAGTTACACTGTCGGCTGCCAAAGGCGAAGATATCGAGCGTCTCGCTTTACTCGATCCAATAACCGAACTCTACAATCATCGTGCCTTTGTCAAAGAACTCAAAGCTGAGCTAGCTCGTGCTAAACGCTACAAGCATCCTGCTTCTTTGGTTTTGCTTAGCATCGACGGATACGACGAGTTAGCTGGACAGTATGGCTCTTTGACAGCAGAAGCCATTCAGAAAATCGTTTCGCACGCAGTACGCAGCGCCTTGCGCGAAGTTGATGTCGCTGCCAAGTATAATCAGTGGCAGTACGCAGTGATTCTTCCACAGACTAATGCAGCATGCGCCTCATTGGTTGGTGAGAGAATTCGTCTGCGCGTCAATAGCCAAGCCATTAACCATAACGGGCAGAATTTTTCAGTCACTGCTAGCATCGGGGTTGCTACTTTCCCAGACCATGCTAACGAATATGATTTGTTGATTGCCTGCGCCATCGAAGCATTGGAAACAGCTCTCCTGCGTGGCGGGGACAGAGTCGTTTCTGTATAGTAGCCTAAGCGTTTTGTCGGCTCGTGCGAATTTGCCTGATTCCCTGATTGGATTCCCTGATTTAGTTACCCTAGAGTTGATTGCTTGAGTGGCATAAGTGATACTGTCAGTGGTGATACGTAGCTAAGTATCTCTTGGAATTGAATTGGTTCGCCTCGTAAGAGTATTTTCATTAGTGCTCCCTCTGGCCATCTAGCACCATCTTGATGGCACCAGAATGCTGCAAGATAAAGTTGTAGGTATTTTCGGCTGACGCCGCCATAAATTTCGCCGATTGTATTGAACGCTCGCCAGGCACTTGCTCTCACCGACTCCGTTAACTCCTCCGTGAAGTTGTTGGAAGTGTTTCGTTTGCATAGTGTAAATAAGTTTCCTGGCTGCGCTTGGATTAGACCAGATACTTCCAGCATTACCAGAGACGAAGCTACCTGCGCTGCCGACATGCCTGTTACCGCACAAAGTGAGTCCTGCGAAGTTGGAGACTCTCGAATTGACTCAAGGACTTGCCTGTCTGTCTCTGACAAGTCTTTTTCTGTGCACTCGTCCGCGTCATCGGGAAAGTGGCCTGGCGAATTGGTGAAAGTCCTTTTGTTGCGTGGTTCGTTCGGCTGAGAACTTTCCCTATTGGTCTCGTCTGGCGGTTCTGAAGGATGTTTGAAGGACCCTGAAATGAGACTTCGTTTGAATAGAACTTTTAGAAATAGATCTAGAGGCGCGCTTTGGACGGCATTGCAGTGCCTTAGCTCAAGTTCTTTCTGAATGTGGCACCCTAGTGTAGTGACGATATTGTGAGCTGTAGCTGAGGCGATGTTGCACAGTCTGGTAAGGCGATAGCTCGTAACTAGTACCCGCCTCTCTTTTAGGTAGATAGCTCCCAGCCAGGCTTTGAGCTGCTTAACGTAGCGAAAGCATGTAATTGCCATGAAACGGATCTTCTTTGAGCATTGTAGGCAGGCTAGAATGCGCAGGTCTATTCTGACAAAATTTTCCCGCGCGTTATTTCCGCAGTGGCAAAGTATCATCCCGTGTTCGAAGAGTTGTTCTAACACATATTCCAAGGCGGCTATGTTGTCTGGAACTAAGGACTCGAATTTTGGCCACAGCTCTGCGATTGCGTCTTGATTAGCGTCATGAATAGTTTTGTTTGATTTTTCCATGATGTCTGTTCCTCCCTCGTACTTTTATTACGAGCAGAAGCACGAAAAAGTTCAAATTCAGGCTCACGTTTTTTTTGAATTTTTATAGTGGCAATGGAATTTTTTTACCGATATCGGTAAAAAAATTCCATTACCACTACCAACCAACACAGCCAAAAATAAAGCAATTGAACTTTTTAATGACACCTTTAATGTCTTCCGACCATTCGTGCAGATTACTTATCTAAGTGCCCGTAGCCACCGCCGCCTGGCGTTTCTATCTCAATTGCGTCGCCGCAGTCTACTTGAACTGTGGCCGTTGAGTCGAGCTCTTCTATTGCGCCGCTGGCTCGCACTAGTCGATTGGCGCCGCATGCTCCGTCATTGCCACCATTTAGGCCGGGTGGCTTTATTTTGCGGCGATTTGAAAGGATTGAGGCTGACATGGTCTTGAGGAAGCGTAGACGTCTGACCGTACCGTCTCCGCCCTTGAACTCGCCAGTGCCACCACTATTTTTGCGGATGGAAAATTCTTCCAGGAGCACAGGAAAACGCGACTCTAGAATTTCCGGATCTGTCAACCTTGAATTGGTCATATGCGTTTGAATAGCATCTGTGCCGGCAAATGAACGACCTGCTCCTGAGCCGCCACAGATTGTTTCATAGTATTGTTTTTCGTCGTCACCGAAAGTGAAGTTGTTCATAGTTCCTTGAGAGGCCGCCATGATGTTGAGAGCTCGATAAAGTGTGTCGACAATTATTTGCGAGGTTTCAACATTTCCTGCCACCACTGCTGCCGGTTCATGTGGATTGAGCATTGAACCACTTGGGATAATTAGTTCCAGGGGTTCCATGCAGCCGTCATTTAGTGGAATGTCTGCCCTTGTTAAAGTGCGAAAAACATAGAGTACTGCTGCACGACTTACAGCTAGTGGGGTGTTGAGATTGTTTTGTGTTTGGGCCGATGTGCCTGAAAAGTCAATCACGGCCGTGCGACTTCGTTTGTTGATTCGAATTGATACTTTGATTATGCTGCCATCGTCCATGGTGCTTGTTGCTTGACCGTCTTCTAGTTCTAGCAATAGGTTCCGAATCGCTAGTGCTGCGTTAGCTCGCACATGTTTCATATAAGATGCAACGGTTTGACGCCCGTATTTGTGCACCAGTTCTTGGAGGGCGGCTATTCCCTTGTTGTTGGCCGCTATCTGCGCCTTGATGTCATTTATATTTTGGCGAATGTTGCGCGGCGGGTAGGGCGTTGATTTGAGCAACTCAATGAAAGGTCCTTCGTTGAATTCACCAGCTTCAACGATGAGAAAGTTGTCGAGTAACACTCCTTCCTCTTCTATATTGGTGCTCATCGGTGGCATTGAACCAGGCGTAATGCCTCCAATATCGGCATGGTGCCCTCTCGATGCTACGAAAAACAATCGTTTTTGTTGTTCGTCGAAAACCGGGCTGATTGCAGTGATGTCAGGCAGATGGGTGCCACCATTGAATGGATTGTTCAGAACGTACACATCGTCTGCTGTGATTGGCCTCTTGGTTAAATCGCCATCGCGTGAATTGATTAGGCTTACGACCGAATCGCCCATAGAGCCTAGATGAACTGGTATGTGTGGGGCGTTGGCAATTAGTCTTCCCTCGTTGTCGAAAAGCGCGCAGGAAAAGTCTAGACGCTCTTTAATATTGACTGAGTGACTCACTTGCTGCAAGGTAATTCCCATTTCTTCGGCAATCGACATAAACATATTGCTAAATAATTCAAGTCTTACAGGGTCTGCTTTTTCTGCGTCTCCTTCTTCTTCTTCTTCTTCTAACTTTTCAGCTTCTGCTAAATTTTTAGTTTCTAGTAAAATTTCTGGTTTTGCTAAAACTGTCTTACTGGATGCTATTTGAGAGTTTTGCTCTCGCGGTTTTCGTCTTAGAAGTAGAGTACCGTCGTGCAAAACCTCAGCGGACCAGCCAGGTTCAATGATTGTTGTAGCGGTGTATTCCGCAATTATCGCAGGGCCCTCAATTGTTGCGCCAGTGGCTAGCAGTTCACGCACATGAACCTTGGTCGCATGCCATTGCCCTTGGGAGTAGAGTAAATGTTGGGTGACTTTTTCAGCTGATGTGTAAGATGACTGGCCCGGCTCTGTGGTAGAAGCCTTGTCGCAGCTCAATTTTGCTGCTGTCACATTTTGAATGGCGTTGAGTTTTAAGGTGGCCGGCTCACTCTGGGCTGTCACGCGGATTTCTTCTAGAATTGGACAACTGCTCTCGAAGGCGAAGCCAAATAGCTTTTTATGACGGTCATGAAAATTTGTTGTTGCTTCTTTTAGGTTGTAGTTCAATTCGATGGGAAGAGTTGTATCTGAATCTGGATAGCGCAGGAATAATTGCTGTTCGAGGTGTACGCTCGCTGCTTCTTGTTGAGCTTGGAGCTTTTGTGTTGCGACTTGGCAAAGTTTTTTCATGCCGATTTGGAGTTCGTCAAGCAGAGCTTCAGTCAATTCTTTCCTTACTGATTGCTCGACGGTTGCGGTGGTTGTCGTAGAGCCTATTCCGTAGGCCGATAGCACTCCAGCTAGTGGACTTATTAAGACTTGCTTGATTCCCAGTCTTTCGGCAATTAGGCAAGCATGCTGCCCACCGGCGCCACCAAAGGCCACTACTGTTGCTTCACTAACGTCATGGCCTTTTTGTGTTGAAACTTTTGAAATCGCCTGAGCCATCTTCTCGATTGCTACGATGAGATAGCCCCAAGCTATTTCTTCAATACTTTTATATTCAGCTTGGCCGTGATCGATCTGTTCGTGTAGAGCATCGATACGATTGCTTGCAGCCACAAGATCTAATGGCTGCTGATGGTCGATTCCAAATGTTTGAGGGAAGTGCGCTGGTGATATTCTGCCCAGCACTAGGTTGGCATCTGTCACCGTGGCTGGGCCGCCGTGTCCATAGCAGGCCGGGCCCGGTTGAGCGCCAGCTGACTGTGGTCCAACTAAGAAACGAGCACCGTCAAAACTTAGTATTGAACCGCCGCCGGCTGCCACCGTGTGCACAGCTAGCATCGGTGCACGCACTCGAATGCCATCAATGATTGTTTCGAAAAGGCGTTCGTACACGCCTTGAAAATAGCAGACGTCTGTAGAAGTACCGCCCATATCGAATCCTATAATATTGGAAATACCATGCGCTTCTGCTGCCTTTTTCGCTCCCACTACTCCTCCCGCTGGACCGGAAATTAGGGCATCACGCCCGCGGAAAAAATCTTTAGTGGTTAGTCCGCCATCGGACTTCATAAACTTGATTTGCATAATGGGATGGCAATTTTTGAGAGCGCTTTCTGCATTGCCTGTATCTGAATTGTCTGCATCTGAATTGTCTGTATCTGCGGTTTTTGTTTCTGCGAATGTTTCTTGTGAATGCTCTAAGTTCGCTAGTTGGCCCTGGCTATATTGCAAGTTTAGGCTCAGCAGCTCGTTATAGAGCTTGTCTGTATAAGATTTCAGTGCTGGTGTTAAATAACCATCGACTAAAGTGGTATCGCCTCGGCTGACGAATTTAATCAGTGGATTGATTTCGCTTGACTTCGAAATGCTCTCAAATCCTAATTCTTTGGCGATGGCGGCACATTTGTCTTCGTGCTGAGTATATTTGTAGCTATGCATGAAAACAATTGCTATAGATTTAAAACCGCTGTCTCTGGCCCCTTGCAGTAGAGTTTTTGTTTGCTCAAAATCAAAGCACTGGATTTCTTTTCCATCTGCACTAAAACGGCCCGGAACTTCAATAACTTGAGCAAATATTGGTGAAGGCTTGATTATTTCAAGAGCAAAGATGTCAGCTCTATTTTGATAACCAATTTTGAAGGCATCCTTCATTCCTTGATTAGTGACCAGTAGTAAGGGCTCGCCTTTGCGTTCAAGCAATGCGTTGGTGGCAACTGTTGTACCGATGCGAACCTGACCAATACTCATATCAGTCGTGCTGGCTTGGAGCAGCCGGTCTGCTAGAGGTTGCTGATTTGGCCAAGTCTGCTCAGCTAGGGAGACCAGCTGGCTGGGGGAGACCTGCTGGTCTCTAGAGGCCTGCCTGATGATGGCGGCAATCCCCAAGACCGCAGAATCTTGTGTTTGATTTGGTAGTTCTGAAAGTATCTTGTAGACGTATATTTTTCCATCGGGCCCTTTTGCCACGATGTCTGTAAATGTTCCGCCTCTGTCTATGAAAAATTCGAATGTCATGGCCAGATTGTAGTGCAGTTCCTATTGATAGCGTAGTTCTCATTGATAGAGCACAATGTCCAAACTCTTCTTCTAAGTATTGATAAGTGCAATCTGTTGAGCTAAAGAAAATTTTCGATTGGATAGTCACCGCTTGATTATCGTGGCTCAGTTCCTTCCTTTATTCTTTACTTCTGTTTGAAGGGTTATTCTGTGTGCTCTTTAAACTAGGTAAGGCAAGGCTTGAAATATAGTATTAGCAGACCTCTTTGGCTCATTCAGCGCGAAAATTGGGTCACACTCATCGCCCACCTGCGTTTGTTTATGGTGAATGGCAATGGTAAGTAATGACTAGCTGTAAAGAAGGAATCACCATAAATTTCAGATACAGGCAGTGTAATTTAGAATATGCATACAATCGTATGCGTGCGTACCACTCTGCCTACCTCTCTGCGTTTGCGAATAATCGATATACTATCCTTTTATAGTCAAACTATGGTCAAAGAGCAGTCTCTGTTTCTGACTGCGAGCTGATAACAAACGAGAGTAAGCACTGCAATGAGCGCAAACAATATCCATACCTCTACAAGTTCTACAACGACTTCTAGCTCTGCTTCTGATGCTCCAGAGCGTTTGGAACAAATCGCTAAGTGGCAGGCTGTCAGTGAGGAAGCTCATGCTGCTTTTGAAGTAAGACGTTATACGCAAGCTGAGACTCGCTTCTTAGATGCCTTGATTCTTGCTGAGCAGCTCTCCGGCGTTGTAACTGCCGAAGCTAAAGAAGAGCTCGACCAAAATATTATTACCTCGATAGCGACGATGGCAAAGAACGCCATTGATACAAAGCCACAAAGTCCTACGCAGTTTTTGCGACCCGCGTATAAAATTGTCGATGTTAGTGAAGAAGACCTGACCAGGCTGGCCAAGAGCCTCAATAATTTGGCGGCTCTTTATCACTTGCAAGGAAAGTTTTTCTTAGCCGAAAATTTGTATGACCGCTGTCTCGACATAAAATTGGCTCTATATGGTGAAGAACACTTAGAAACTGCTATTAACTTGCACAATTTGGCTGTTCTCAATTGCGCCAAGAAGAAGTGGGAAAAGGCAGAGATTCTTTTTAAGCGTGCTCTGGAAATTCGTGAGAAGCTTTTGAGTGAAAATGACCCAGAACTTATTCCAATTTTGAAAAACTACGGCATTATGTTGCGTAAGACGCTGCGAGAAGACGATGCTAAGGCTGTAGAAGCAAGAATGGTGGCTATTGAAGCGCTCAAAGTTTCTTAGCTGCTTCTTGGTCTAGCAGCTTGCGTTTGCGCTCGACTCCCCAGCGGTAGCCGGAGAGTGAGCCGTCGCTGCGAACTACTCGGTGGCAGGGAACTACTACGGCTAGGGCATTGGCAGCGCAGGCGCTGGCTACGGCGCGAACGGCTTTAGGGGAGCCAATATTTTTACCGATATCGGTATAGTTTCTGGTCTCGCCAAGGGGAATTTGCTGCAGCGCTTGCCACACTCTTTGCTGGAAGCTTGTACCCCTTATGTCAAGGGGGAGGGCAAATCCTTGGGTCGGTTCTTCTATGTAAGAAATTACATGACCGACCACTTGGTCAAAGGTGTCATCCCCTCCTTTGAGGTCGGCCCGAGGAAATCGCTCTTCTAGATCGCACAGCAGTTCGCTTGGGTCATCACCTAACAAGATGGCGCAAATTCCCTTACTGCTCTGGGCTACAAGGATAGAGCCGAGAAAACACTCGCCAATGGCAAAGTAAATTTCGGTGTTCTCGCCTCCTGCTTTGAAGGCTGTAGGAGTCATACCAAGCATGGTGTCTGACTTTTCGTAGAACCTACTACTCGAGTTGTAACCGGCTTCAAATATTGCTTGAGTGATACTCTCAGTGTTTCTCAGTTCTTGACGAATTCGCTTGGCTCTATGGGCGGTGGCATATGCCATTGGTGTGAGTCCTGTAATTGCTTTGAAGAGTCTGTGAAAATGATAGGTGCTTAGACCGGCGACGCTTGCTAGATCGCTGAGAGAAAGTTTGTTTTCGCTGGTTTCAATTAGGCGGCAGATCTTAGAAACCATAATTGCATGGTGTTCCAGCTGAGAATTTTGCTTTGGCTTGCAGCGCTTGCAAGCTCTGAACCCCGCAAGTTCCGCCTCCTCGCACGTTTGATGAAACTGTACATTCTCGTAGTTGGCTAGACGCGCTGCGCAAGATGGACGGCAATATACTTTCGTGGTTTTAACAGAGTAGAAAAATTGACCATCAAATTGCTTATTGCGGTTGACTATTGCTTGCCAACGAGAATCGTTATTTGGGAAGTTTTCAGTGAGTTCTTTCACGGTGTTTTTCATGGGAGTTTTTCAATGTCTCAAGCTTAACAACCGCACAATCTCCAAGCACTCCGAGTCTTGCTTTTGAATTGGGATTTAAGTAATTGGCATTGTGAAGTAGGTGGTAGTGCCCCTGCCTGCCTCTGACTCGGCCCATATCAGGCCACCTAGGCGCTCTACGTTGCTACGGGCAAGATACATAGCCAGTCTTGAGCCGTAGGTATCTTGCGTGTGTTTACCTTCGATGAAACCAACGAACATTTCAGCTATTTCAGACTCAGGCAGCGCTGGACCAGAACTTGATACACCAATGCGCATCTCGTTTCCGCGCACCTGACTTTCTACTCTGACGCGCCCGCCAGCAGCTGTCACCATAATCATGCGTTCGAGGACCTGTCGCAAGATACCGATGATTGCTTCTCTGTTTCCGAGGATTGGGGGCAGTCCTGTTACTGTTTTGTAGTCGAGCAGCAGTTGGCGATCGCGGGCCAGTGGTGTCACTTCTTCAAGGCAGTCGGCCACTACGCGGGTGATATTTATCTGCTCTTTAACCGCCGCCGGTGGTGGCACAAAACCGCCATACATCATTAGTAAGCTATCGACTACTCCGACCAGTTGGCTGTAGTGCAAGTGTAGCTCCGCTAGAGCTTGACCGACGGATGGATGCATAGTGTTGCGAGCATTGGCAAGGATGGCATGCCAGCTCAATTCTGCTCCGGTCAGTGGGCCGCGAATATTATCCTGTAGCATGCTCACTATTTCTTGGCGCAGCAGCTGGTTCTCGCTGCGCAATGATTTGTCGCGCAAGACCATGATGTAGCCCATTATCGAACCATCATCACCCGAAAGCGGTTGCAGGTGTGCCAAGACTTGAACCGTTTTTTCGCTAGTTCTCTGGAATATTACACCCTCTGGATAGAACTGATTAATCAGAGCCATTGGGTCGCCACCGTGCTGCGTAAAGGCTTGTCCCATGCCGTGGCTTTGTGGCGTTTCGCCTGGTTTAAGCACTAGGTCAAAGCACAGTCGACCGGCTACTTCTCCTTCTGACATTCCCGTCCAGTTAAGGAAAACCGGGTTGGCGTGCAGTATGTTGCCATATTGGTCAAGGATGAGGAAGCCTTCGGTCGAGCTTTGCAGCACGGCATCTAACTGTTGTTGCAGCACTGTAGCCTGACGACCAGCTTGATTGACGTGCCTTGAGAGTTCAGCTACTTTCTGTGCTTGGGTGGTAATTTGGCGGTTGAGCGTGTCTACTTGCTGAGTTGACTGCTCGGCAATTAAGCCCCGTTCCTTTACTGCTTCTACCTGTTTGTTCAGTTGAATCTTGAGATTTTGTGTCGTCGAGCGCATCGACAACACCGCTGTATCAATTAACTCGCCTAGCTCTAACCAATCTCCCGAGAGGTCTTCTAGGGGCGGAATTACTTGTTTGTTGTTGGCAATGGCCTGGGTGCGTTTCACTAAAAAGCGCAGTGGCGTGTCGACCGATTGGGCAATTTTTGCTGCTAAGAATAGCCCGACTAGGCCGCCAAAAACGCCAACCAAGCCGCCCAGCAATAGTACTTCAACTAATTTAGATTGTTCATTTGGTACTGGTTTGCAAACTAGCACATAGCCAATAATGACACGGTCGCTTTCGAGCGGTAGTGACATCCACCAGGCCCCTTCTTTTTCAAAGCCGTTGGCTGGCACAATTAGATGATCTAGGTCAGGAATACCTGTTCCTAGCGGAGAGCGAGACACAACTTTGCTGGCATCGTGACCGTTGAGATCGAGCAAGAAGCGCATCGGCCCAGGTAGATTTTTGATTCCCTGGGAAAAGGCCGTTGTGGTTTTGATTTTTTCTGAATAGACGGCAAGCTCCACTCCCAAAACATTTGGGTCTTCAATGCCAAAACGGGAAGCGAGCGCTGTGAGGAAATCTGAATTGAGTGGTTGATTGACGGCAATGATGCCCTTGCGGCCGCCGGTTGAGAATGACTTGACCGTACTTATTGAAATTACACCGGTTTTTTCGCTAAAAGTAGGACCTTTGTAAAAGTCATGAGCAAGAGCCAGGTCAATTACCGTACTTTCAGCTTTTAGTGAATAACCGCTTTGGTTGGGTGTCTCAGTGCTAAAGAAGACAACGCCCTTTTCATCGGTAACCTGAACGCTGCCCGGGAAGAATAGTTTGTCTTCAGCAGCTCGAATACTGGCAGCCGCCTCTCCTTTGTTTTTACCGTCATAGGCAGACAAGAAACGCTGATCCCGCAGCAAACTGTCAACCAGTCTCTGGGTTTGATCTTGAGCGGCAGTCAAGCTGGTGTTTAGACGTGGACCGCGTACATTGGCTACAGCTGAGGCTGCCAGCGTTCTGGTGGAGCGAAAGTCAAAATATACAGAATAGAGAACGTGGCCAGAGACCACGATCACCACTACGGTAATGAGCGCAAACGTGAGCCTTGAACTCAGATTCAAAGAGCTACCACCAAGCTATTGACACCTTACAAAAGAACCATAAGAAGTTTAACCCCTTATGCGACCTCTTGGAATCGGGTATACCCTATTTACCGGCTTGAGCCTTGCGGTAGGCGTCTTGCACCTGAATCGCCCGGATTAACTGGTTGGGGCCTATGAAACCCAACTCCAAAAGAATTTGGCCTAGCGGCTTGGGATCTCTATCGTGCTCTTTGTCTTCGCGTTGAATGCGAAGAGATTCATCAAGCTGATAGATTGTTATGTAATCTAGTTCAACGAGAATTTGCCCCAGCAGCGTGCGGCTTGGTTCCTGCTGTGAGTTGTCTTGGGCTTCTTTGGAGCTTTTGGATTTCGGCATTTTCTTTTTTCGTTTATTACTTGAGTTGGAAAGCAGACCGCTGGGCAACACCCGAAGAATTCAACTTATGGCTGCTGGGTTTCCCCCCTGACCAGGTTCGTCGGTCTTCGCCGTCACCCAACGATCTGTGAATAGTGATTATAGACGAAATATCCTATCAATAGCAGTGCAATGTAAATACTCGCTTTGCGAGACTTCGTTCTCAACCTTTTGACAAGGGCTTACACTTATTATTCGGACAAATTGAAACTTTACCGATATCGGTAAAAAATAAACTGTGCTTGGCAAGTGGGAGCGAATTTTTCATGTTGAAGTACCTTTCAACCCTGCGTTTGATGCCGCCTTCGCCGATAACATCTACATTAGAGGGAAGCTGGGCGATTGAGGTTTTGAAATCGGCAGTCGATCTTGGCATTTTTGAGTCTCTTAGCGACGGCCCACTGTCTGCTGCATTAATTGCGAAGAAGCAAGCTTTACAGGTGGAAGGAACTAAATTAATCGCTGACTCACTAGTGGGCATGAATTTGCTCGATCGCGCTGATCTTAACGGTCATGTGCGTAGCACAGAGGCAGTATACGAACTGAATGTGATTTCCCAGACCTATCTCATCTTAGAGAGTCCACTCTTTATGGGGATGTACTTAAAACAGCATGATGAGCTAGGTAAGATGTGGCGCGGTTTGCGTGAAACCATCCGTACTGGTACACCAGTGATGGCAGTCAATGAAGACGCCAAAGCGCAAGAGATTTTCCCTCAGTTGGCCGAAGCAATTGTGCCGCTAAATTATTGCATCGCAGCCGATGTAGTGAAATATTTGAAGGAACGCAATCAGAGCGCTAAAAGCAGACAAAATTTGAAAAAAACCGCTCTGGAAGATCAATGTGAAGATGATGCCAATGGCCTAGCGAATGCCCTGAGCACAAAGAACACACTAAACACTAAGAAGGCATTGAATATTCTTGACCTGGCGGCTGGCTCTGCTGTTTGGAGCATTCCTTTTGCTCAAGATAACCGTGATAACCATATAGCTGCCCTTGATTTTCCCGCTGTCCTAGCCGTCACCAGGAAAATCACAGAACGTTTTGAAGTAGCCAATCAATATACTGAGGTCCCTGGCAATTGGCGTAACATCAAACTTTCACCTGGTTTGTATGACGTTGTTATTCTCGGTCATATTTTGCATTCAGAAGGTCTTGAGATGAGCAAAAAATTGCTCGCTTATTGCGCTGCTGCACTTAAAGACGGTGGCACACTAGTGATTGCCGAATATATGCCCAATCAAGAGCGCACGGCTCCACTGTATCCTTTGATGTTTGGTTTGAATATGTATCTTGCTACTGCCAATGGTTGCGTCTTCAGCTTTGATGAGATTACAAGTCTTTGCCATGCAGCTGGCTTTCGTGACGTCTATCGTCATCAGGGCGTAGAGTACGATTCGCCTGTAGTGTTTGCAACGAAGTAAGAATGGTGGCGTTCTCAATGACGGATCAATCTACCTCCGATAGAGAGAAAGCCAACGAGCCGATTTTTATTTGGGTTCAATATAAAGAAGAAGAGATAAATAATGGCTATTGGCAGGTCTATCGGCAACTGCAATTGCCTTATCGTCTGTTTTCGATGTTCGCTCTTAGTTTCAGCGTGGCAATGGGGTATGTCTTGCTTTCCCCAGAAAGTCCAGTGTCTTCTGCCAATACATTTTCTGAGTTGATGCAACTAGATTATCTGCCTGGAATATTGATCGCTGGAGTAGGCATTCCCTGCACATGTATGGCTATGGTTTTTTTATTGCTGCGGCATTTGTCGCAAGGATGCTATCGTAAGCGACCGAATTTCCACTTCCCCATGATGTATCTCCTCTATCCAACGGGCATTCAGGTGCAGTTTGCCACGGGCACGGGTATGATCGACTGGCGACAATTTTCACTTGTACTTGAGACTAGCGAAAGTTTTTGTTTGGCTTCTAATATCAATGATGTTTTTGTTTTGCCAAAGCGATGTTTCGCCTCTGCTATAGAAGTTGACGCGGTTAGGGCCATTCTTACTGCGAGTTCGCGCAATTTTAAAAAAATCGGTGGCGATTTCAATGGCGCCAACATCATTTATGAAAAGAAGGCGATCTCATCGGTGATGATCGATGGTGAGCAATTTCCCATTCCAGATATGGCACCTCCTCAAACCTTGATTGATACTGATATGGCTAGTATTGATAGGGTGAAGAATGACGCGGCAATTACTGATGCAACAAGTGCTGATATTGAAGGCAACAATGATCTTTCTGCTTCTGGTCCGAATTCAGCTCTGGCCTATCCAGTTTCGCAATCTCTCGAAAGTAGCTTGAAGACTGGGCTTGCAGTGGAGGTTCGTTACCTCTCTGGTGAGATTGCCCAGGCCGAAAACATCTATTTCTTTCGCAAAAGATTGGTGCTACTTGGAGTTATCTATATAGCTCTTGCTTTGCTCATGCCCATCAATTTTCTTGCCTTAGGCTATGTCTGGAATCTGCCTCAGGCCACAGAAGTAGTGATGAGTCTTTACCAGCACTTTGTCCTCCTGCTAATTCCTATTTATATTGGACATGCTGTTTCTATTTATTGGAATATTATGCAGCGCACCAAAGCCAACGATGCCGCTGCTCAGCTGTTTGTCTTTCAACTGACAGAAGAGGGCTGCGGCGTTCGCACTGGCGAGCGCTATGTGGTACTGGCATGGTGGCATTTTGAAGAATGTTGGGAGACCGACGAACAGCTAATGCTGCTCCTCGGCAGTAGGGGAAGAACAATGTTTGTTATCCCCAAGCGCGCCTTTCCCGATCGCTTAGGTCTAGCCTATTCCACAAACCTGCTGCAGCGCAAAATAAAGCGCTACAAAGTACTGGGTTAGCTTAGTCTTGGCCGCCAGCAGCAAAACCGGGACCGCTATCAGCGTCGTCCACATCGGTATCGGCGTTATTGAGGCGCAAGAGCTCTCGGCGCCATTCTAAGTCTGCCTGCGCTTCTTTTATCAAACTTGCTAGACCTTGAAAATCGGCAAACGAAAGGTCAATGGCCAAGCCAATGTCGAAAGTTAGTTTGACTCGCTCGCAATTGGGTGAGCAGGACATGCAGACCATGTGATCTGGGCCGCAAACTTCGAACATTTGTGTCTCATCGCATTGCAGTGGATCTTTCTGCCAATCTAGATACTCAATAAATGTGTCATCTTCAAGACTTTGCTGCACTAGCAGAACAAGGGCTTGATACTGAGTGTTATTGAGATAGATGGTGACTTCTTGTCGCCGAAAATCGAGGGCGAACTCGCCGTTTTCTTTGTCTAGATATAGATCAGCAAAAGCATTGGCGAAACTGATTTGAAAAGCTGTGCTTGTCTTCATCTTTATCCTGGTTGTTTGAGCCACTGAGCTACATCTTTGGCATGATAGGTGATTACTAGATCAGCCCCTGCACGGACTATACCCGTTAAGCACTCCATCACAACTTTTTGCTCGTCTATCCAGCCATTGGCTGCGGCAGCCTTGACCATAGAATACTCACCAGAGACATTATAGGCTGCAATGGGCAATTTAGTCAGATTGCGGGTTTGGCTAATGACGTCAAGGTAGGGCAGGGCTGGCTTAATCATAACAATGTCGGCGCCCTCTTGGATGTCTAACTCAACTTCGCGTAGAGCTTCGCGGCCGTTGGCTGGGTCCATCTGATAGCTCTTGCGGTCGCCGAATTGTGGAGCTGATTCGGCTGCCTCACGGAATGGTCCGTAGAGTGCCGATGAGAACTTGGCGCTGTAGGCCATGATTGGAATATTTTCGAAGCCGTTGGCATCTAGCGCGGCCCGAATAGCGGCTATGCGGCCATCCATCATGTCAGAAGGAGCGATGATATCGGCTCCGGCGGCGGCTTGCGAAACGGCTGCACGAGCTAGTATCTCAAGGCTAGGGTCGTTAAGAACTTTGCCGTCGTGTACCAAGCCGCAATGGCCATGGTCCATGTACTCGCAGAGGCAGGTATCGGCAATTACCATTAAGTCGGGGAAACGTTTCTTCAACTCTCGGGTGGCGCGCTGCACGATGCCTTCGTCTGACCAGGCGCCGGTTGCTTGCGAATCTTTGCTTGAAGGAATGCCAAATAGCAACACCGATGTGAGACCAAGGCTTACGGCTTCTTCTGCTTCTTTCAGCATTTCATCGATGCTTTGTTGATGAATACCGGGCATTGATTTGATCGGGGTTTTTATACCCTTACCTTCGACAATGAAGAATGGGTAAATGAGCTGTTCAAGGCGCAAATGGGTTTCGCGAACCATGGCACGTAGGGGAGCCTTGGAGCGCAGCCGACGCATACGCATGTCAGGAGTGACTCGAGGCAAGACATATTTGCTGCTAGTTTTGTCTAGCTCCGACGCTGCTTTGCCTAAATCTGCCGCTGCTTTGTTTAACTCTGCCGCTTCATGTTCTAACGCTGCCGCTACAGTCTCTTTCATCAAATGGTCCTTATTATTGCGCACAAGCCATATAGCTATTAAATATATCGCCTTGACGTGCTGTGGTTCTGCCTATATCTGATTCTGTTCGAATTTTAATGATGCCAAGAGTGAATCTGTCAGGCCCTTGAGAGTGTGCTCTTCTGCAATTAAATCAACCCTGCCTAGGCTTTGCTCTGCTGCAGCGGCTGTTATTGGCCCAATTGCTGCTATTTTAACTGAGCTAAGCAGTTCTTCCTTCTCTTCCTTTAGCAGCGCTAACTTCTCTTTATGATCTGGTCCCAGCTCAAGCTGTAGTCCGAGGTCAAGCAGTTGCCCGAGATTTCTGGCGGTTTGAGCACTGGCTAAGGTAATTATGTCGATTGCTTGATCTCTAAGGAGAGCTACAAGTTCTCTGCCGAGATGTTCCTTGTTTGTAGGTAAGCCACTTTCATAAGCAATTGCTGTGTCAACTTGGGCTCCCGCTGCTCGCAAACCGTCTGCAATCAAAAGTCTGCCGATATTGGTCTTGGGCCACAATAGCCGCTGTCCGGCCAGGTTTACCTGTTGCTGAAACTCAGCTACGAGTGTTTCGGCTACATAACCTGTTGGCTGGAAAGCTACAGACAGTCCCTCCTCAGCTAAGCAGTTGCTGGTAGCAGGGCCGATGCTGGCAAGCTGGCATTGGCTTAAGGCTTGGGCTGGAAGGCCAAGGGCTTTCAAGCGTTGCAGTGTGAATTTCACTGCATTTTGACTGGCGAAAATGATCCACTGGTATTGAGCGAGCTGGTTTATTGCCTTGTCTAGCTCACTATAATCGGAGGCGGGCCCAACGGCTAATAGTGCTCGCTCGATTGTCGTAGCGCCTTGCTCTTGTAGCAGATCGGCAAAGCTGTCCGCTTGCTCTTCAGCTCTGGTCACCAAGACTCTTACGCCCTGTAATGGTTTGTCCTGCATAGTATATTGATTTGAGTTTTGGGCTATTGTTCTTTTATGGAGGTGATACCACATTTGGTGTGGACAAACGCAGCTCTTCTAAGATTTTATCCGCCCCAGCATCTTGTATCTTTTTAGCTAGGGCCTTGCCAAGTAAATGGGCGTATTCTCTTGGGCCACTGATTGAGTCGCGATAGATCTCACTGCCATCTAAAGCAGCAACACAACCAGATAGCGTCAATTTGTCTTGATCGTCAGCTTGCACCCGAGCAAGAGCACCAGCCGGTACTGAGCAGCCACCGCCAAGAACATCTAAAAATGCCCGTTCAGCAGTAACTTCATCTTTGGTGGCTTTGTCTTCGATGCTGGCCAGCATCTCTAAAATATCCTTATCATTCGCTCTGCATTCTACAGCTAGAGCGCCTTGGCCTACGGCTGGTGTGCAAATGTCGAGGTCGAGATATTGGGTAATTTTGTCGTGAAACTCAAGTCGCAAAAGTCCAGCAGCTGCCAGAATCATGGCATCGCATTGACCTTCGTCTAATTTGCGAATGCGTGTGGGGATGTTGCCACGCATATCGACAAACTTTAGGTCTTGGCGCAGAGCGCTAAGCTGTGCTGCTCTTCTTCTGCTCGAAGTGGCGACGGTGCTGCCTGGTGCCAGCTCCATGAATGAAGCGGCTTTGTTGCTGACGAAAATATCGCGAGCATCTTGGCGATTGAGAACGCAAGCAAGAGTTAGGCCGTTTGGTAGATCTGTTGGTAAATCTTTCAAGCTGTGAACGACAAAATCAACACGATCTTCTAGCAGTGCTTCTTCTAGCTCTTTGACGAAAACGCCTCGCCCACCCAGTTCGACGATGGGGCGGTCGAGAATTTTGTCACCACCAGTCGTGATTGGGTGAACTTCGAAACTTGCATCAGGAAAGTTTTTCTTTAGTGTGTCAATTACGACATCGGTTTGTAGGCGAGCCAGTTTGCTCTCCCTCGTGCCAACGCGAATAGTGCTAATTTTTGAACTTTTCACTAAGGCACTCGAAACCATCACTAATTTAAAATCGGACGTTGGACTGTCGGCGCGTTGGCCTCATGAATTTTCTCTTGCAGTGCTCTGTTCTTGCGCGCTTCGGTACAGGCCGAAGACTGCTGTGATGCGAACTTCGCCATGTTAGTGGCGCTCAGCGGTGAAAGGGGATCAAGATTGAAGAGTGTGCGGAGAGCTTCAGCTTGTTGCCTCAAAATCTCATAGTCTTTAGTCGCCTTCAGCTGCACGGTTGGATGATGCAATATCTGATTAACAATGGCTCTGCTAATCGCTTCCATGTCTTGGCCGCTGGCGTTGAGGCCGGGCAAGACGGTGTTCTTTGCCATGTGTTCTTGTCTAATGGCTTCGATTTTCTCTCGCAAAATCGCAATTGTCGGCACCACTAACTGAGAGCGTTCCCAGTTGTGATATTCCTCAAGGGTTTCGTAGATGATAGCTTCGGCATCGCTAATTAAGGCTTCGCGATGAGCCATGTTTTTGGCGACAATTTTGCTTAAGTCATCGGCGATATAGAGATCTACTCCGTCCAGTTCTGCCACTGAGGGCTCGACGTTTCTTGGAACTGAAATATCGATGATTATTTGCTTAGGCGATTTTTCGTGGCGTTGGCGGGCTAGCTCATCGCGCTGTAGAACGAATTGCTTAGCTCCTGTGGCCACAATTACTAAGTCTGCCTGTGCTGCTACCGCTGTGCGCTCTTCGAAGGTAAAGCTAGTTTTCAGACGCTCTTTGTTGTTGAGCTTGTTGCTAAGGAAGTTTTCGATGCGCTCGCCATTGCGATTGAAAAGCACTATCGGCCCTTGCCCAGAATCAGATAGAAGATGTTTGGTACAAATTTGACCCATCTTACCCATGCCGATTACGGCTACTGACTTATCTTTCAGGCTGCCGAGTAAATCTCTGGCCAGTTCAACCGCGGCAGAGCTCACAGAAACGGCTTTTTTGCCAAGAGTGGTTTCTGAACGCACTCTCTTACCGTTGGTGAGAGCCAGTTTGAAGACAATATCGAGAATTGGTCCGGCTGTTCCGTGTTCAAGCGCGGCCTGGTGTGAGGCTTTTACTTGCGACATGATCTGGCCTTCACCTAAAATCATACTGTCCAAACCAGCCGCTACGCGCAATATATGTAGGACCACATCATCTCTGAGCAAGCGAAAATTGGGCTTAAGTGCCTCGTGATCGCTCACTGACTGCACAGAGCTGAAAAACAAGTCTATTTCTCTGAGGCCAGCGGCGACGTCGTCTACCACTGCATACACTTCTGTGCGATTGCAGGTTGACAAGATAGTCGCTTCTTTAATATGGGGAAATCTTTTTAGAGCTTCTAAGGCATGGCCGATGCAAGAATCCGGAATGCAGAACTGTTCCCGGATGGCGATGGGAGCTGAATGGTAGTTGATGCCGCTTACGACTAAGTGATTCATGTTACCTGCGCAGAGCGCTTTCAGAAAGGGAATCTTTCCCTCGACCCAGATTATAGCGACGGTTTAGGCCATTGGACCTGAGTCGATAATCACAGTAAATAAAACGTATTCTCTATAAATGGTCATGATGACAATTAAAAGGAAATACCTTTTCTCCTAACCTTCCTATATTAAATCCGATTGTGGCCCGATTCATCCACCTTTCGGTTGAACAGAATTGCCAATTTTGACCATTCTTAGATGCTCAATTTCTCACATAAACATTGTTGAATGAATTGGGAGCAGAAGATCTCAGCGGTTTGCTCGCTGCTTTTGCCACTGTAGTTGGCTCCGACCAGTTTGCCAGCTCACTTCTCAACTCAGGGTGGAAAACGCCCCCGAGCCAGGCCATCCCTTTTAGAACTCTTAGGGTTGGTCTTGAAAGCATGTCGTTTTTTTGATCAGGCAGATAATAAATTTTATTCTGGCGTACTGCTTGGAGCTTATTCCAGGGAGATTGTTTGATAAATGTCTGATTGCGAGCTTCATAAGGCATGATAATTAAGTCGGGATTGCTCAAGACCAAGCGCTCAAGGCTGAATCGAGGATAGCTGGCGTTCATATCTCCGGCAACGTTTGTGCCACCACAGGAGGTGATAACGCCATTGATAAAGCTTGCTTTGCCAGCTGTCATCAATGGTTGCGGCCAAACGCAATAGAAGACTTTCGGCCTGAGCTTGCTCTTGTCGATAATTTTGGCTAAGGCTTGAAGTTTGGCCTCAAAATTTTGGGCCGCATCACTTCCCTCTTGGCAGTGACCGGTCAGTTCACCTATTCGTTTTAGATTTTTACCGATATCGGTCAATTTTTCATTCGCGATAACCACGGTGTTTATATGATGATTCTTGATCTTGCCTGCCAGTTCTTCTTGTCCGGAGACAAGCATGACTAGATCTGGCTTCAGCCTGGCGAGGCGCTCTAAGTTGGCCGATATGAAGGTTCCAGCTTTGGTAATCTTGGCTACGTCTTTGGGGTAGTCGCAAAAGGAAGAAACACCAATAATTTGGTCTTTTGCCCCCACGGAGCACAGTAATTCGGTGTTGGAAGGGGCTAGAGAGACCACGCGAGGCTTTGCGGTTGGCCTATTAGAACTATTCGAGCCATTCGAACTATTCGAGCCATTCGAACTATTTGAGCGATATGAGCTATTTGAATCATCGGCTGCGGCAGATCCAGCCAATTTGCAGCTTAACCCGCTGGAGCCGCTAGGCCCGCTAGACCCGATAGGCCAACTGAGGCATAAAATGGCAGTCAGGACTGATAAATATTGAGTTAAAGACGGTTTTCCAGCCATGTTTGGGCTTCTTTCAGGCGCTCTTGAGGAGCGCAGCTTTGTAGGGTTAGTGTGCGATCGAGCAATTGCCAATCGAACAGAGTCATTCTAACCAATCGGTCGATTTGTTTTTGGTAGTCGAGGTCGGTCCAGCGAAAACCGTCTTCGCTAGGCGGAAACATGGGCGGGATATAAATGATATCTGTGTACAGAGTGCTCTGCTGTCTCGCTTCGTTGTAGTAGCGCTCACTGTCGTATGTCATTGCTTGACAGATGTTCCAGCGCTGCCAGAGTACCCAGGCATCGATTGTGGAGCGGTCGGCGACAAAGCTGCCAAGATTGTTTTCTTCAGTAATCTGTTCTTTTAAGACTTGGTTTTTAAACAGTTCTTGGTCTGGAATTTCGCCAGGGTACGTATAGCCCATCTCTAAGCAGAGTTTTCGCCCCAGTTCGGGGATGACTGGCAATGCCAGAAGCGGAGTCAGCGCTTCCACCAGGGTGGTTTTGCCGACTCCGCTCGCTCCAATCACTATTATGCGTTTGCTTATGGTCTTACTCTTAATTGAGATGCTTGTTAGTTATTGGGATTAGCTGGTGGTTGTTGCTGTTGCGGCGGTCTTGCAGCCGGAGCGACTGCAGGAGCCGGTTTGGCTTGATGGTTGCTTTCTTCTGGTTGACCACGCCGACGCATTTGATCGGCTAGATCGATACCGGTAAGGCCCTTAATCATTGTCAGACTTTGGGCGGCAACATTCAAGACGTCTCCGCTTATCTTGCTGGCGCCAGTGGTGTCACCACCGGTGGAAAGCAAGGTTATAGAACCGACCTTGGCTAGAGGAGAAGCGGCAGCTTGCACGAGATCTGGCAGCTTGTCGATAATCATCTGCATAACGGCAGCATCGTTGTATTGCTTGTAGGCTTCAGCTTTTTTCGACATGGCGTCGGCTTCTGCTTGACCTTTGGCTGCTGTTACTTGTGCTTCGGCAAGACCCTTAGCGCGACTTGCTTCAGCGTTTGCTATACCCATGGTGCGTACAGCATCAGCTTCGGCTACTGCTCTCAGTTTTGTCGCTTCAGCTTGACCTTGTGCTGCTAGTTTTACCGACTGAGCATCGGCTTCGGCTAACATCGTTCTCTTCAAACCTTCTGCTTGAGTCATCAATCTAATTCTTGATTGCTCTGCTTCAGCGGGCTTGGTGATCTCAGCTTCTAGTGCTACTTGTCGCTTCATAACTTCGACTTGTTGCAGTTCAACTTCTTTCTGCGCTTCCACAATTTTTACTTTCTGCATTTCTTCAGTCAGTTTTTGTTGCGATTGCGCTTTGACGATTTCGTACATCATGTCCGATGAGGCCTTAGTTCTAGCTACTTCAGATTGATAAGTAGCTTGGCTTACTTGGAAGTTCTTGGAAGATTCAGCTACTCTGGTGTCGGCTGCTAGCTTGGCTTTAGCACCTTCTTCAGCCGCTTGCGCTTGGGCAATTTGGGCGTCGCGCGAGGCGCTAGCTTGAGCGATTTGAGTTTCTTTGGTTGCTTCGGCTTCACCAATTGCGGCACTACGTTTCGCTTCGGCGGTTTGCTTCTTACCTAGAGCCTCTAGGTAGCCAACTGAGTCGCGAATTTCTTTGATGGTGAATGAATCTACAATTAGACCCATTTTCGCCAGGTCGGCAACTGATACTTCTTGCACTCTTGAAGCGAATGAGTCAAAGCTTTGAATCAATTCTTCAACCGTCATCGTACCTAAGATAGCTCGCAAGTGGCCTACCAGTGTTTCATGGGCAACTGTAGCAATCTCATCATTAGTCTTGTTGAGGAAGCGTTCAGCAGCTGTGGCAATGGCTTCTTCGTCGCCGCGCACTTTGACTTGGGCAACACCTTCTACATAGATCGGGACACCATTTTTAGTGATCATTGCGGCGTTTGAGTGCACTTCTATGGTCATTACTTCTAGAGAGAGCAAGTGTCTCTGGTGCATGACCGGAATAACTATTCCGCCGCCGCCTCTCAGCACCTTGATGCCTCCAGGAACAGCTCCGGTAATAATCATTGCTTCGTTGGGGCCGCATTTTTGATATACGTTGGCCAAGAAGTAGAAGATGCTTAGAATGACGACGAAAGCAATCGCTCCTCCGCCCCAAAGCACAATATTTGGATCCATCTTTGCGTTCCTCCAAAAGCCTTCGAAAAGCCCCTGACTCGGAGCTTCCTCGATGGACTTATTCCCTGTATTTAGTCAAAACCGTTGTCTGTTAGATGTCCTAATGACTTCCTAATAACTTTTCAATCCTATACCGCATATGGTGCCTAACAAGGGATTCCAGTTCTTTTCTTTATATTCTTGACAACCTTTTGTTCCCGATATTTAATCTGTTTATCGGTCGCCGAAAGAGCTTTCGGTTTCGGTTCCTTGCGTCTCCGTCCTGTTGGCTTTTTGCGCCATTTTAATGACCGTCAAGTTGCGAGTCAGAAAATGGTTCTACAAGTACCACAGAACCGTCTGTTTCGACAATTATCACCTTGGCACCGCGAGCAATTTCGCAGCCCTCCTTGGCTGGTCGTGCTGCTGAATTGAAGCGAGTTAGGCCGATAACGTAGCTAACTTCACCCAGTCGCCCCTCCTTAATAGGTGTGTTAACTTCAGCAATTTGGCCAATTGCTTGCTGTACACTAGTCAAGCTTGAAGCTGATAGCTTTCGTGTGGCCCAGGCGAGTACTGCTTTCATGATGTTTGTGGCTACCACTCCGGCAAGAATTGCTGGGATTAACGTAAGAGGTCCCATCCATGGCAGGGCTGAGCGCACAGCAATGCCGGTCACACCAAAGAAACCTATGAAAATTGAAATGGACATTGGGCTGAAGATACTGAGCAGAGTGAAGTAGAGGTTTTTCTGGCTGTGTCCCTGGCCTTGGTTCAATGCCAAATTAGACTCGTTGCGTCCGCCATTTTCTCCATCTCCGTCGTGATGACCGTTGTGGCCGTCGGTAGTGTGATGCCCCCCGGTCAGTCCACTGTGCCCATGGGCGATATGCATGCCGTCGACGCTGCCGCCATCGAGGTGATGGATTCCGTGGGCAGCATCGAGAACTCCTTGGGCATGACTGCCGATACCGGCTTCTCCGCCAGAGCTATCCGATTGAATTGAATGGCCGTTGCCACCGTCGCCACCGTCGCTACCGTCGTGACCGAAGTGGCCCATCATCAAGGTAAAGACGATGAAACCCCAGCCAAAAACTGTGCACATCAAGTAGGTTTGCCCGAGAAGGTCGAATCCTGTCATGTTTTAAAATACCGGCGTCAAAATAAACTGCATTCACAAAGTAAACTGAACTGACAAAGTAGACTGAACTGACAAAGTAGACTGTAGTTACAAACTAAGCTGTATTCAATTACTGTCAATTCAGATACCCCGAAAAGATAGCTGGTAAACTCCAAAAACAGGCCCAATACTAAAGAAAAGACTAATCAAGAGGGCGCGGAAGCCGAGTGAGAAAATGGAACTAGTCTTTGCCCACAACAATATGGATTTCGATTCTTTGTCGGCGCAATTTGCACTGACAAAGCTCTATCCGACTTGCAAGATGGTGTTGGGTTATCCACTGACTGGTAATTTGCGCAGCTTTATTAGTTTGAACCGCGGTTATTTGCCTATTGTTGAAATTAAGTATGTCGATCTTTCAAAGGTGACGCGCTTCTTTCTCGTTGACTGTCAGCATTTTGAGCGTCTGGATAGCGGCGTGCGCAAGCTGATGGCGAAGACTGCTGATAGCAAGACCGACACTGATCTGATTCAACTCTCTCGCCCACTAACAATTTTTGATCATCATGACAAAGACAAAAATAGTCTCATTAATCTGGCTACTGAAGATTCGAAAGTTGAAGTTGTTGGTGCTGCCACCACTATTTTGGTGGAGCAAATTCGCAAGAAAAAAATTGCCCTGTCGCAGTTTGATGCCACTGTTTTAGCCATCGGTATATTCGAAGATACAGGCTGCTTGACCTATGCCGGAACCACATCTCGCGATGCTGAATGCATTGCCTTCCTGATCCAGCTCGGTGCTGATTTGTCTGTGGTGCGTGAATATATACGTCCCAAAATTGAACAAGAACAAGTGGCCTTGCTTGAGGAATTGCTAAGAGCCGCTCAGGTTGTAAATGTTCAAGGGCATAAGTTCGTGGTGGCAACAGCCCATGTACCAAAGTATGTTGAAGAACTTGCCTCGCTAACTAGGCAACTACTTGATCTTGAAGCGGTTGATGGTGCCTTCACCGTGGTGCACATGAAAGATCGGGTGCACATAGTCGGCCGCGCTGATCCGCGTATTATGAGTGTTAAACCAGTTGTTCAAGCCTTTGGTGGAGACGGTCACCCTGGGGCTGGATCGGCCGTGGTCAAAGGCGGAAATGTTCGAGAAATCGCCGAGCGTATCAAAACGATTTTGCAAGAACAGACGCCACCGCAGCCAGTGGCGCGTGATTTGATGGTCAGTCCGGTGCGCACAATTAAATCAAGTGTCTCGATGGATGAAGCAGGCCGTATGATGCTGCGCTACGGACTGGATGGTCTTCTGGTGGCTGAAGGCGAGGAAGTGGTGGGCGTGGTTTCGCGCCGTGACATTGATCAATCGAGTCATCATAAATT
>CALROJ020000008.1:0-165505 GCA_943369735.1 bacterium Ga0077546 | reverse complement strand
TTTGCCAAGTTTCAGAAAGCGCAAAAAGGAGAGGTAGTCGGAGTGGGCGTGGAGTTTGTCATGCCGACTGCAGCTGACGATAAAACCGGAAAGAACCCGCCTCTTATTGTGCAGAGTTTCGATGGCACTGACGCACGGGGGCGTGGATTGCAGCCTGGAGACCAGGTCTTGGCCATTAATGGCGAGGATATGCAGGGCAAGAGCTGGCGCGATGGAGCGAGTGCCCTTGGCGGAGCCGACGGTACATCGGTAAAACTGCGAATTATGCGCGATGGAATGGTTCGCGATGTGGTTCTCACCCGTACCAGTGAAGAGCCGGCAAACGTAAGCTCTGAAATGCTTGACGGTAAGTTTGCTCATATTAAAGTACGCAATTTTATGACTGACGACACCTCAAATCAAATTGAGCAAGCCATAATCGATAACCCCAATGCCAAAGGCTATATTCTCGACTTGCGACACAACGGCGGCGGTTTGCTTAACCAGGCTTTTACTTCGGCATCTGTGTTTATGAAAGATGGAAAAGTGGCCACAATTAAGACAAGATTGGATTCTGATCCAGCCCGTCCTTTGTACGAAACCGATGTTTATCGAATTGACAGCGATGGCATCACAAAAACTATCAATAACGAAAAGCCTCTCCCGTACTTCGATCGGCATCCGGACCGCGTTCATAAGCCTGTGGTGGTGCTAGTTGATCAAGGCACGGCATCGGCAGCAGAAATTCTCGCTGGAGCACTAAAAGATTCTGATGGTGCCTATGTTGTTGGCACTCCTACTTTTGGTAAAGGGATTGGCCAATCAGTTTTTCCTGATCGTTTCAGTGCCGGTGCCACCAAAGTAACTACCTTTAGATATTACACACCATCCGGCTTCTGGCCAGGTGATGGTCACGATTCTCGCATTGGCTTGCAGCCTAATCTAGTAGTGGACAATCCAACACCGCAGCTATATAACACTAAGAAAGACAGCCAGATCAATGCCGCCATAGGTTACCTGCGTACTAAGGTGCCAGCGGAGAAGGGCCAGCGTTAAAAAAAAGAAGTATTTGGGGCGAAAATTACCGCTCGATTGCTCGAATCTTTGTCGCTCGCGCTTCTAGTTTTGCTGCTTCTTCTTGTCTATTTGTGCGAGATAACAGATAGGCCAGCCCCTCAAGGTCAACTGCAATATCTGGATGATCGGCACCAAGGGCTTCTTCGTCGATAGCCAAAGAGCGCAGAAATAATGGCTCTGCATCATCATATCTGCCCAGTTCAGTGTAGAGTCGTGCCAGATTATGAATAACTTTCGCAACTGATTCGTGTTTCTGGCCCCAGGCTTCTTCGCCAATTTTGATGGCGCGAAGGTATAAAGGCTCAGCACTCTCGAACTTGCGTTGCGCACAGCATAGGCCAGCGAGGTTGCTCAGGTAAGAAGCAAGATATGGATGATTCGAGCCGAGTGTTTTTTCTTCTATAACTAATGCGCGAAGGGCGAGTGTCTCGGCCTCGGCAAAGTTGCCTTGCAATTGGTGGAAGCGTGCGAGGTTGTGCAGAGCTTTTGCAAGATTGGGATTCTCAGGTCCGGCCACTTCTTCAATAATTTCTATCGATTGTAGATACAGTGATTCGGCTTCTGCTAACTTGTTCTGCTTTGAGTAGACCAGTGCTAGGTTATTTAGAAATGCGGCTACTTCTAGTGGATTGGCATCTGGTGACTGTTGAACAATCGCGATAACTCGCTGGTATAGGGCTTCTGCATCGCTGTAACGTGCCTGCATTCGATAGAGCACGGCTAAGTTATTTAGGTCTTTTGCCACATCTATATGATTTGGACCGAGGTTTTTTTCGTCTATCTTCAGGGCTTTTAAGTAGAGAGTTTCAGCCTCGTCATACTTGCCCTGCTCGTCATAGAGTGTGGCCAGGTTATTCAAGCATTGGCCAAACATTGGGTGGTCTTGTCCGAACAGCTTTTCGCGAATCACTTTTGCCCTCAAGTATTGTGACTCTGCCTCGGTAAATTTGCCTTGCTGTTGATAGAGGCTACCGAAGTTGACCAAGCTTGTTGAAAACTCTATCTGTCGGCTCTCTTCGTTTTCAACCAAAGCTAGTGCCGCGGATAGAAAATTCTCGGCATGGACAAAGTCTGCTTGATAGAGTGCATTAACACCGCTTGTGTTTAACTCTTTCCAGTCACTGCGCCACTGTTCGCCCTCCGGCTCCGTTGTGGCAAAACTCGTATTGTTCATGGATCTTCCTGTTCCCTTGGCATTTTCGGCAAAGAGTTAGCATTGCTTTCGTTAGCAGTCATTCTACTCTGTGCCTGCCTAATAGTGTCCAACACTTACTAAACTGACCGACAGCACGCCAAACCTTAAACCCTACTGTTTATGCTGAGTACAATAACAGGAGTTAAGCAATGCTTGGACGCGGTTTTGGTCTATTTATGTACGCCACCATATTGTTAATGGTGATTGTTGCTTTTCTTTTTGGAATTCTTTCCTGGCTCAAGGTTCCAGTAGGAACAACAGTCGATTGGATTATTGGTGTTGCCTCAGCCTGGTGGTTGTTGATTATCACAACAGCTCCGTGGAATGTCTATTTTGAATCTTTATCGGTGCTTGATGAAGCTAACAACAGTAAGAAGGCTGGTATAGATTTCGATACTACCAAAGTCAAATTTGTCAAAAAGCTCAAAGCCGTGTCGCTAGTACTTGCAATTGGCTTGCATGCTGTTTCTTCGCTCGTTTTGTTTTATCTATCAGCAGCTCATATTACGCCGGTTGGTTACTACGGGGCGGCAGCTGCCGCACTGCTGACGGTGCTACGTCCAGCGCTTAGAGCCTATGAATATCTCTGGCAAAGGTTGAGAGAAATCAAGCAGAGCATTAGTTATCCGAGAGAAGATGTGATTCAGCTGCGTGCGAGAATTGAAGCTCTTGAAGGCACGCTGCACAATATTGATGTATTGCTAGATGCTCATAACCCCTCTAGCATACCTGCTCGCACCAATCGAGAGTTGTCAAATCTAAAAGCGATATTTGAAGACCTGGCGCAGAATTACACTAAGTTATTGCAAGACAATCGAGCTGAGCATGAAACTCTTCGTCGTGAAGGGCAGAGCGCAATCAGCAAACTTTCGTCTGATAGTCAGTTCCTCGATCATGTCCGCGAAATCGTGCGCATGATCAAGTCTGCCTAGGCGAGCGAAATGCTTTTCCGGCCTGTCTGTCTGTCTGTCTGGTCCAGTTTTAGTGCTCGGAAAACTCTTTCATCACCTGGCCGTAGCGCTTGCCAACGGCACCACATACGATATCGCACAATTGATAAATTGTGCTGTCGCCAATGCTGTAGTAAACAAACAGACCCTGCCGGCGCTTTTGCACAATGCCTTGCTCGGCCAAGACCGAGAGGTGCTTGCTGACATTAGCCTGGCTCATGCCGCTTAGTTCGCAAAGTGCTTGAACCGATTGCTCGCTATTAAATAGATGTTGCAGTATCTGCAAGCGTGAGGCGTCGGAAAGGGCGCGGAAGCGAGCAGCGACTATTTCGAGTGCTGGCCTCGATAGTGGTTTGTTTTTGTCTTTCACGATGGGAAACCCTGATTGTTATTTCCAGTTTACAACTGTCTGGTTAATTCAGCAATCAACCTTTCGATTGATTCACTATATAACCAATTAGTGATATAGTGTGTTTATTGGTGAAAGAAAGTTATTGACGAATGAAAGTTGTTGGCGCCAGAAAACCAATGGCGCAAGAAAAATTGTTAGAAAGAGGGCTTAGCTATGTCAGAATCGTCCAATTCCACTGCTTGTCAGCAGGTCGCCTGTACCGAACTGGCCCCAAAAGTTGCAGAATCGGTGCTCTTAGATGTGCGCAGCCCAATCGAGTTTGAAACCGAACACATCGCCAACTCCATTAATGTGCCATTGAATGAGCTTGAGGCTCGGTTTGAGGAAGTGCCGCGAAAGGGTCAGTTGGTTGTTATATGTAGATCGGGCAAACGCGCGGAGCGTGGCGCCTATACTTTGCTGGGCCGTGGCTTTCAGCCCCAGGTTCTAGAGGGTGGCATCGTCGCTTGGCGTAAAGCTGGCTTGCCGGTAAAAGAAGGCAAGAAAATGCTGCCGATTGAGCGCCAGATTCAGTTAGTGGTTGGCATTGGGGTTCTGACTGGGGTGCTTCTAGGAGTTCTGGTCAATCCCTGGTTTCTCGTCATTCCTGGGTTCTTTGGCGCGGGGCTTACTTTTGCGGGACTTTCTGGCACCTGTGCACTTGGTCTTCTGTTGATGAAAGCGCCGTGGAATCAGCTGCCGCTTAGCGTCACGCCAGCTAAATGTGACAATCCAAAGGCCAACGGCGGAGAACCAAAAGCCAAGGGTGGCTGCTGTGGTTAACCTGCACCGGGCCCTGACATAAGTCACTAGGAAATTTCATATAGATTGCAGATTAACTCTGTACGGCAATTACTTGGAACTCATTCAGTATCCAGCAGTCGTGCAGGAGAACACACGCTTAGGAGGAATCATGAACGTCTCGTCAGTAAAGGCCAAAAAGATTGTCATCGTCGGCGGTGTCGCTGGTGGCATGAGTGCTGCTGCTCGTGCCCGGCGCCTATCAGATGATTCTGAAATCATAGTTTTTGAGCGTAGTGGGTTTGTCTCTTATGCTAACTGCGGCTTGCCCTATTTTGTTGGCGGCGAAATTGAGTCGCAAGATGACCTAATTGTGGTCACTCCTGAAGCATTGAAGAAAAAGCTCAATCTTGATATACGCATCAACCAAGAAGTTGTTGCCATTGATGTTGAGGCCAAGCTAATTACAGTCAAAGAGCGGCTGAGCGAAAAGACTTACCAAGAAAGTTATGATGACCTAGTTCTGGCTGTAGGTGCTGCTGCTATTCGACCAGCCGTGCCGGGAATTGATTTTCCTGGGCTCTTTGCTCTGCGCAGCATTGAGGATGTGGAGTCGATTCAATCATGGTTTGAAGCTCACAATCCTCGCACTGCCGTGGTCGCTGGTGGTGGCTTCATTGGTCTAGAAATGGCTGAGCAGCTAGTGCGCCGTGGCCTTGATGTGACGCTAGTCGATAGTAAAGATCAGGTCTTAGCACCACTTGATGTTGAAATGGCTGAACTTGTGCATAAAGAGTTGGCCAAGCAAGGTGTGAAAATTATTCTCGGCCAACCAATCAATGGTTTCCTCGCCCCAGGAGCCTCAGTAGCTGGTACAGAGACTTCTGCAGAAGCGCCTGGTGACCACACTCCAAAATCATGTTGGGTGGTAGCTGGTCTGCACAAACCAATCCATGCTGATCTTGTTATTCTCGGGCTAGGAATTAGACCAGAGGTGGCCTTAGCTCGCAATGCTGGTCTAACTATTGGTGACCGTGGTGGCATTCGTGTTGATGAGAATTTGCGCACCAGCGCTGCCAATGTTTGGGCAGTCGGTGATGCCATTGAAGTTCGCAACCCGGTTAGTGACTCGTATACACTAATTGCATTGGGTGGGCCGGCCAATCGCCAAGGCCGAATTGCGGCAGACAATATATTGGGTGCTCATGAGGTCTATGCTGGCACTTTAGGTACGGCTATTCTGCGCGTGTTCGATTTAACCGTAGCATCGGTCGGCCTCAATGAAGTGCAGCTCCAGAGCAGCAGTATTCCATACGAAGCAGTTCATGTTCATCCTACTCAGCACGCGGGCTACTACCCTGGCGCTGAGCGCCTCAATATCAAAGTTCTTTTCCATAGAGAAACTGGCCGCATACTTGGGGCTCAGATTGTTGGTCAAGAAGGCGTAGACAAGCGCATCGACGTCCTTGCCACAGCGATGAAGGCAGGCATGACTATTCGCGATTTGGCAGAGCTGGAGTTAGCCTACGCTCCACCGTTTGGTTCAGCCAAGGATGCCATTAATTTGGCAGGAATGACCGGTACAAACGTTCTAGACGGCTTCAGTGAGCAAGTGCAGTGGCATCAAGTTAGTGAGCTGAGTCGAGCCGGTTGCTGTATCGTTGATGTACGCAGCAGTGGCGAGCGAGAGCGCGGTTTCATTGCTGGAAGTATTCATATTCCGCTGCCTGATTTGCGAAAGCGAATTTCTGAAATACCAGCAGAAAAGGAAATTATCACCTATTGTCAAAGTGGACAGCGCTCTTATAACGCCGCATGCCTATTGAAGCAAAATGGATTTAGAGTGAAGAACCTGTCTGGCGGTTATCTAACTTGGAGCTCGATGCAAGACAGCGCAGGCAAACATGCTATTTGGCAAGAGCAAGTAGCTGCAGCTCTAGTAAGTTAAAAGGTTGGTAAATATGAGTCATTCAAGTAAGCTGTTTGAAGCAAAGAAAATATTTGGAAAGGGCGGAGGTTCTATGAACGATATGATTTGGCTGGTGGGCTTCGTGCTCTTATACTTCGCCTTGCAACTTTATATATTGCCGAAGCTCGGCATCTCTACCTGAATGTCCCGTAGCTGCTCGGTCGAGCAGCCAAAGACAAAAGCAGGCGAGCCAAAGCAAGATGAATTTGTTCTACCAGAGTCAATTAAACAGAGTGAAGCGAGCAAAGTCGACTAAGTTCAGTCGCTTGCTGCTTGTCTCCGCTCTGGTTATATTGTCGCAGACAGCTGCACTTTATGTGCCGGCTAGTCCTGCTGTGGCTGCCGATGCCTGCCAGATCGGTTCACCTTGTGCCAGCGATCCAGCCTGTAAGATCGTCGGCAATACTCACATGCTGGAATGGAAAAGTAAGGCACCAGCAAAAATTATTGTGGTCTGTATTCATGGCCTAGGGCTGTGCGCTATGGCATACAAACCACTGGCGAAAGAACTTTCAGAGGTCGGTATTGATGGCTACGGCGTCAATGTACGCGGTTTTGGCCCTGATAGAGACAAAGCTGACCGGGCAAAACTAAACTGTATTGATACTGCTAAAGATATCGGTAAGTTATTGGTCGACATTCGCAAACAATACCCTGACTACAAGGTGTATTTGCTTGGTGAGTCTATGGGTGGTGCTCTGGCAATAAGGGCGGCTGCTGAGAATGCCGATTTGATTGATGGAGTTGTTTGTTCTGCCCCGGCTTGGAAGTTGCTCAAGATGCGAAGCACGGCAGTCAAAGGCGTCGTTGAGTTGTATCTGTTTCGCGGCCGTAAGCCTGGCATTGCTTCGCGTGGGGTAATTCACCAAGCCACATCTGATCATGAGCTGAGAGAGCACTGGTTAGCTGGGCAGTCACATAAAATGAAACTCTCCCGCAAAGAAGCAACCGACTTTGTGCGCTTCGTTTCTAAGACTGATAGCTATGCAAAAAAAGTTACTAAACCAGTGCTAGTAATGCAAGGGCTCGAAGATCATCTTGTCTCGCCGAAGGCCGTGGCTAAGCTGTTCGGCGATATTCCTGCTAGCAACAAAGAGTTTCTAATCGACGCTAAAGGTGAGCATCTTTTGCTGGAAGAAGGAAAGTTTTCGCCAGTACTATTAGAGAGGTTGATTGCTTGGCTTAAGGCCGATCAATCTTCACCTAAACTGGATGCTACCAAGCTAGTCTCTGCTAAGCAGATTACATCAATCAATGTGATTAATGATCAGAATCTCTCGCCTGCTGCCACTCGTCGTTTGTCAAGGCTGCAGAAACTGGCTGAAAGCGATCGGGTTGTTCGCTGGGCTGGTGCCTTGAAAAATGTGCACCAAGGCCTAGATTTTAGCGGCAAGATTGACCTGCCACCCCTGGCTGATTTGCCTCACCTGTATGCAGTTGGTCCTTTGGAGAATTTACAAGGAGAAGTTACTATCTGGGACGGAAAGCCGCTAATCTCGCGGGTGCTGGATGTAACCAAAGATGGCCAGGTGAAGGTAGATAATAATCTGGTAGGCAAGGCCTGTTTCTTAGTGTACGGTCAGGCCCCAAGCTGGCAGGAGTCTAAGATAACTACTTCTTTGACTGCTAGTCAGGTAGATCAAGTTGTCAAAGATGCTGCTATTAAATACGGTATCAACACTGATAAGCCTTTTCCGTTTTTGATTGAAGGTGTGGCCAAGACTGCTCGCTATCATGTTATGAATCGAACTGAGTCAGCTCCGCCAACCCCCGGCTCAGAGTCGCACGAGAAGGCTAAAGTGCGCTTTTCTCTGCAAGATACTCCAGTCAGTATTCTCGGCTTTTATTCTGAGCATCACCAAGCGATCTTCACGCACCACTCCAGCTTTGTTCATATGCATATTAAGGCTGCCGATGATAAGATTGCCGGTCACCTTGAAACTATAGAACTAGAGCCTGGTGCTCGTCTATTACTACCGAATGGTTACTTGCACTGACGGTGAGCGTTGCGTTTTGCCACCAAGCATTTTTTCGAGACCAGATGTATCGCTTGGTGGCTCTGCTAACCAAGGCACCACAGCAACGCGTTTGCTTAGATGCTCTACTTCTCTGATGTAGGTTATTTCGTTTTTTCTGCGGGCTTGCAAAACAGGGTTTGTCGTTTGTGCTGCTGAGAGCGATTGATTGATAATCCAAGCAAATGGATGAATGTCTGCTCTGGCCAGATCTTCTTGTAAGTGCTTAGCTTCATGCACAGGAGTGGCTTCGGGCAAAGTGACAATCAAAATGCGAGTAAAATCTGGGTCGCGTAATCTTGGCAATAAATTGATTACAGAGTCAGGCATGTTGCTTGATTGCCGCAGTACTTCTTTGTGATAGGCCTGTGCGGCGTCTAGCAGCAAAATTGTGTGGCCTGTTGGTGCCGTGTCTAGCACGACAAAGCCAGCTTGACCTTCGGCCACAATGTTAGCAAAACTTCTAAAGACTGCCACTTCTTCTGTGCAAGGTGAGCGCAAATCTTCGTCAAGTAAGGCTTTTCCTTGTTCGTCGAGATTTCCACCAGCGCTCTGCATCACTTCGTTTTGATAGGCTTTGGTTTCGGCAGCTGGATCAATGCGACTAATGCTCAAATTTGGTACTGGGTTTTCTACGACCCATAACAAGTGAGCGGCTGGGTCAGTGGTGCTCAAGCGCACGGCGTGACCCCTATGGGCAAGTTCTACTGCTATGGCTGCAGCTATGCTGGTTTTACCAACACCACCTTTGCCCATGGTCATGACCACGCCTTTGCCAGATTTTTCTAGTTCATCAACAATACTCAGTAGAGGTTGAGGAAGGTTTTCAGTCATGGCAGAATTTTCGGCTAAATTGTTAACAGCTAAACTTTTTGAAACTGTTGTGGCAAACATACCTCGCAGCGCTTCCACACCAATCAGGGCTTGAGCACTTAGCAGTATTTCTTGGGTGGGTATTGCTGATAGTTCTTCTGGCATTGAACTTCTAGCCGACTGTTCGCGGCTTAAGAATGCTGATGCTATGACGTCACGATTAGAATCATTAATGGCATCGCTTTTCAAAACACCATTGAGCATGAGACATTGGTTAACAACACCAATTGCTCTTAACTCGCGGCTAGTGTTGGCCGCTTCTCGAAGGGCCGACTGCTCTGGGCGAGCAACCAATACTAGCGTTGTGCGGGTGGCGTCTGTCAGGGTGCTCACTGATGATGCGTATATGTTCTCTTGTTGTTGCAGGCCAGCTAGAGGTCCGAGACACGACGTGCCAGTGGTGTTGTTTTCAATGAAAGTAGACCAAGACTTTGGCAATGATAGTAAGCGCATTGTGTGACCGGTTGGGGCCGTGTCAAAAATGACGTGGTTGTAGTTAGCTGTTTTTTCGTCGTCGCCAAGTAACCGAGCAAATTCATCGAAGGCGGCGATCTCGGTGGTGCATGACCCCGAGAGTTGCTCTTCCATGCTCTTTAAGCTAGCCTCGGGTAAGAGGCCGCGGTATGGTCCTATCAGTCTTTCACGATACTCGCACGCCGCTGCTTCGGGGTCGATGTTAAGAGCATCGAGACCAGGCACATTGGGCACAGCTGTCGGTGTTCCTTTTAAGGCGATATGGAGCACTTCATCAAGGTTTGAGGCTGGGTCTGTACTGACTAGCAACACTCGTTTGCCTTTGTCTGCTAGCGCTATGGCCACGGCACAAGACACTGAGGTCTTTCCCACTCCACCCTTGCCGGTGAAGAACATATATTTGGTGGCTTGCTCAACCAGGTTCATGGCCGCTCCTTTAGTTAGCAACACGATGACGTTTTCTTGTCTGTGTCTTCTTTCTCTTTGGGCGCGCTGCAGCAACCCGAGCTTGTTGAGCTTTTGGCTTCGACTTGTTGAACTGTAAATTTGAGTCCAGATTTTTGCTCTTTAGTTGGCTCAGTTTTTTGCTCAGATTCAGAGAATTCAAGATGAGCAAGTTCGGCCAACTTTTCTCTCGATAAGTAAGAGCCTTGCGACGCCACATTGCCGTCGACAAGAATTAGTGGGAGGCACTCATTACCGTCTTTCTTTAGTGCAGCTGCTACAGTTGGATTGCTCACAAATGCTTGAGTCTGCTGCGAGAGATTGTAGCGCTCAACTTCAATACCTTGACGTTTGATCCAGTCGAGGTCAGCGCTGAATGTCACTAGTGCTGGGTCTACTCCTGGTCCGCAAATGCCTGTCGAACAGCACATTGGTGGGTCAAAAATTTGAATTTTCATGGCTTGGCCTCTTTCTTTGTATTTGGCAGACTGTCTAATTTTTGGTCTGTTCCTTGCTTTTAAGTATTTAACATTGTTTCTCTGGAATTCCTGTTTCGTACCATTTTTTGCTGCTGTTGACTATTTTTACGACTGCGAGCATTACCGGTACTTCAATCAATACACCAACCACAGTGGCTAGAGCCGCACCTGAGTTGAAGCCAAAAAGACTTATGGCCGTTGCCACAGCTAGTTCAAAAAAGTTGCTGGCGCCAATTAGAGCTGACGGGCCAGCGACGCAATGAGCAACACCGAACTGTTTGTTTAGCAAGTAGGCTAGTGTCGAATTGAAAAATACTTGGATGAGAATTGGTACGGCTAACATAGCTATTACTAGTGGTTGCTTGAGAATGGCTTCGCCTTGAAAAGCAAAGAGCAAAATAAGAGTAGTTAGCAAAGCTGATAACGAGACTGGGTGAAGAAATTCAAGAGTCTTGTCAAAACTGCTCTGCCCTTGTTTTAGTAATATTTTTCTCCACAGCTGGGCAATCAAAACTGGTATGACAATGTAAAGTCCAACTGAAATTAGCAAGGTATCCCAAGGTACTGTGATGGCCGATAAGCCTAGCAGGAGGCCCACTATTGGTGCGAAGGCGAAAATCATAATTAGGTCATTGACAGCTACTTGTGAGAGCGTGAAATAAGGGTCACCCTTAGTTAGTTGACTCCAGACAAAGACCATAGCCGTGCAAGGTGCGGCGGCTAGCAAAATTAGTCCGGCTATATAGCTGTCGATTTGTTCGGGTGGAAGGTATGGTGCAAAGATGACGCGAATAAATATGTAAGCAAGGAAGGCCATAGAAAATGGCTTTACTGCCCAATTTATAAAGAGAGTTACAGCAATGCCTTTCCAGTGGCCTTTGACTTGACCAAGGGCGCTGAAGTCAATTTTTAAAAGCATGGGCACGATCATAAGCCAGATCAAGAAGCCAACCGGAATATTGACTTTGGCAATTTCAAGTGAGCCGATGAATTTCACTGGCTCCGGCAGTAGTTGCCCTAAGGCAATACCCGCACCGATGCAGAGAAAAACCCAAACAGTGAGCCAACGTTCGAAGAAGCCTATGCCTGGTTGTTCAGTGCCACTATCTGCTTTCTCAATACTCATTGGCAGTTGCTCTGATGTCTGAATTTACTTTTTCTATGCCTAGTTCTGCTACAAGATTTTGCACCAATTGTTTCACTTCGTCTCGAATTTCTCGAACGCGCTCAATTGGCTGGCCTTTGGGATCTTGCAGAGCCCAGTCGGCTCTTTTTAACCCGGGTATCATTGGACAGGTCTCGCCGCATCCCATAGTAATGAGCATGTTAGCGTCTGCTGCCAGTTCGTCGGTGAGCAGTTGCGGCTTTAATTCAGAGAGATCGATACCCTCTTCTTTCATTATTTGTAGCACCTCTGGATGCACGGTGGTACCAGGCTTGGTGCCAGCTGATAGAGCATGAGCTTTGCTTTGATCGCAATATAAGTTGAAGAAGGCCGCAGCCATTTGTGAACGTCCAGCATTATGCACGCAGGCGAAGATTACTTTCATGTTTTTTGCCTTACTGTTTCTGGGGCGGCTGCCGGTTCACTAAAGGTACTAAGTTCACTGCAGGTATTAAGTTCACTACCGGTACTAAATTCACTACAGGTAGTAATTTCAGTGCAGCAATCACTCTTTTCATCATTTTTATCCTTTCCCGCGCAGCAGTTTTCTAGTAGGAAATTGATGAGGTTTTGCATGGTGTCATAGTTGGCGCTGTAGATGATTGAGCGCCCTTCTCTTCGCGAAGACAGAAGACCGGCTTGGCTTAGTTGCTCAAGGTGGTGAGACATGGTGGCGGGGGTTATGCCCAGCTGCGAGGCTATCGTGCCAGCGGCTAAGCCCTCTGCCCCTCGTTGTACCAGTAGGCGAAAAACTTTTAGCCGCGACTCTTGTGAGAGGGCGGCGAAGGCGGTTAGAACTGTTTGTATTTCCATATTTGTACAAATATCAAAATATTGCTGTTGTGTCAAGTTTTCACTATTGCAGTCTTTCAGTCTTTCTGATTTTCCGCATGCTGCTAAGGGATGAGTCACCGACGTGGAGCGGCAAATACCCTTATAATTACCTGGCGGTGATGATTTAGTTAGTAGGACTTGGCCGGCAGACTTTGAGTAAAATTGATTTCAAAACTTTGTGGCGTACCCGGCCAATTTTTAAGTGGTTGCTTGCCATTGAATTAATTTTCTTGATTGCCATGGCCGTATTGCTTATTTCTTTTGTTCAAGATCCCACTCCTTTGCCATTTAACAGCGAAATCTGGGATTTTGGCGTTGGTCCCACTCGCTACTCTATGGTTCATGACTTGATTGGCTCGGGACGGCTGATTGGCAAAGATGTACCACAGCTTGAAAAGCTATTAGGCAATCGTCTTTGCGAAAGGAAAGTGGTTGACAACAAGGTTGTGCAGTTGAGCTATGTCATGAGCCGGGGTTTGAAAGAGGCTTATCTAGACCTCGACTTTAGCGACGGCCTTTGCGTTGGTGCTCAGATTAGACGACCGGTGGAAGCTGTCGAGCATTAGGGTCTCTAATGTTTTCGCTATATTTTTTTTGCTGTTCTAGCTCTTACCGGATTTTTACGCTTGTTCAGAATTTTCGGTCGCTGAAGTCTTTCAGTTGATACATGACTTATTCGCCCTCGTGTAGAATGGGTCTATCCTATTTGAGGTCTTACCATGCGCCTGTCGGTTCTCTTGTGTTCATTGCTTATCCCTGCGGCTGTCATGGTGACTGGATGCAGTAAGGCCGATAAAGTTGGAGACAAGACCACCACTACAACCACAACTACTACGACTGAGGTGGCCAAGCCTGTTGGACCTCACAAGGTTATGGTCTCGCCGGTGAGCGAACACAGCTATACGCCTACGCAGCAGCTTTATTGCATCGACTTGCAAAATCGCTTGGCTGAAGGCTGGCGCCCTCTCAAGTCTGATCATCGATACAGCGTTGCTGTTGAGTTTTCGATCACTCGTCCCGGTTATTGCACTGACGTTCATACAGTTAGCGCTACTGGTGGTCAACGGGCTATTGAAAGAACCGTTGATTCTGTCAGAACACTGTCACCGTTTGCTCCATTGCCGGCCGACTTCAAAGATGCTCCAGCGCCATTCCGTTGCGACTTCATTTACTATCCAGAAGGCACACCCTCTAAATAGTAAGTCGATAAAATAGACTCTGTTGGTATTGTCGGCCCTTGATACTAGTTATTTGGCCGCAATCTCTTATTTTGATGTGGTTGTAAGTAGTGTTCCGCTGCCAAAGAGCGGGCATATCAGAGTAGAAAGTGATCAAGCAGAGTTGATGGAAGCAAAAACAGAACCTACTTTGAATCCAACCGAGAAAGTCGATAGCGGGCCTACTCGGTCGACTGTTAAGGGTGTGCCCATTGGCATTGGCGCTTTTGCTGTGGTTGTTGCGGTCAAGGTTTTGGCCATGGTGCTCTTCTCGTCTGGTTACATGAACCAGCTATTTGTGCCGTTTGTGCAGCATTTTATCAGTCACTTTGACAATCCCTGGGATTTCTATTTTCAGACCACCACTCAGCGAGATCAATTTCCTTATCAGCCGCTGATGCTTTATATAGTCGGCTTCTTTTGTCTACCACTAAAGCTTATTGGTTTTGAGAATTCGTACTTGGTCAACTTCTTTATGAAGTTGCCTACTTTGCTTAGCGATATTTTGATTGCCTTCTTGTTGGTCAAAATGTTTCCTGCTCGCGTCAATAAAGTTTTTTGGTATTACTTTCTTTCGCCCATTATTTTCTATGCTTGCTATATTCACTCTCAGCTTGACCTGATACCAACGGCGATACTGTTTTCGGCCGTTTATTTTTTGCGCAAGCACGATACTCTCAAGTCAGCACTGCTCTTCGGCTTAGCTTTGGCGACTAAATCTCACGTCGCTGCTGCCCTGCCCCTATGCCTTACTTATATTTATCGCAACCAGAAGCCAAAGGTGGCTGCTCTTTATCTTGTCTGTTCGCTGCTCATGCTGGTTTTCTGGGTTTATCCATTTTTATCTTCACCTGGATTTCAAGCCATAGTTTTGCATAATCCGAAGCAGAGTCAGATTTTTGAATCTTACATCAGCATTGGTTCAATGCATATTTTCTTGCCAGTTTTGGCTGTGTGCAGCACCTATGTGCGCTTTGCTCTCTATCCGAAAATCAATCTTGATTTGCTTGATGCCTTTCTCAATATAGTCTTTGCCCTGTTCGTGGCTCTAATTGTTCCAGCCCCTGGTTGGTATGTCTGGATAGTGCCCTTTCTCAGCATTTTCATGATCAAATATAGTCGGCGGGATAGTCGAATTGTGCCAGCTGGCATGGCTTTATCTTGTTTCTATCTTTTCTATTTTCTCTTCTTCCATCAGTTTGATTATCCAGCCATTATTTTTTGTGGCCATGTTTGCAATTTGGCTATAGCCGGCGAACACCTTTCTTCTCTGGCCTTCACGCTGCTAGAGGCAACGCTTTTGGCTAATATTGTGCTCTGTTACCGCACTGGAGTGCGCAGCAATTCTATCTATAAGCGTGAGAAAGCCATTGTTATTGGCATTGGTGGTGATAGTGGAGCCGGTAAGTCGACGCTGCTTAAAGATATAAAATCGCTACTGCAAAATCGTGTTGTAGAGCTAGAGGGCGACGCTGACCACAAATGGGCTCGTCATGATGAAAATTGGAAAAAAGACATAACCCACCTTGATCCTAAGGCTAATTTTCTGCATCGTCAGGCCGATACACTCTTCAATCTTAAGCGTGGTCGCAGTGTTGAGCGGGTTGACTATGATCATTCAACTGGAGCCTTTACTAGCGCTCGGGTGATTGAACCTAATGACTTTATTGTGCTCTCTGGTTTGCACACTTTCTATTTGCCTAAGTCGCGCAAGGTAATTGATCTCAAGATCTTCATGGATCCCGAAGCTGAACTCAAAACATTTTGGAAAGTCAGCCGCGATCATCGCGAACGGGGCTATACAGAGAAACAAGCTAATGCCCAGATTAGTCGAAGAAAGACAGACTCTGACAAATTCATTTCTCCTCAAAGAGAGTTTGCTGATCTCTGTATTCGCTATTATCCGCAGGCTTTGCTTGACGAAGGCTCGCTAACGGCCCAGGCTAAGCTCTCGCTTAAGTTGTCACTTAGCTCAAGTATTCAGTTAGAAGATTTAGTGCAAGAGCTTATGGCCAATGGTTTGCTCTTGCATTGGGATTATAGTGAAAATCTCTCGAAGCAAGATTTGACTCTTTCGGAGCCAGTGCCACCGGCACTTTTGCAAAAATTAGCTAGTGACATGATTCCTAACTTAGAAGAGTTAGTGGAAAACAAAATTGAGTGGGCCGAGGATTTGCGCGGCTTTGTGCAGTTGATTATTTTGCTTATCATCAATGATTTGATGAAAGACAAGGAAGAAATGCATGAAGAGTGAAGGCATTCTCCTTGATCTCGATAACACAGTCTATGACTATAAACAGGCACACGAGCCAGCCATTGCAGCTGCTTTGCAGTGGCTAGCTCATGAGCTTGAGCAAAAGCTTGAGGCCGTAGAGGCGCAATATGTTGATTGCCGCAGGAGGGTGAATAAAAGCCTTCATGGTTTGGCTTCTTCTCATAGCCGCTTGCTCTATTTTCAAGGAATAGCCGAGGCTTTTGGGCGCTTTCCTCATCTAATTGCTGGCTCTGCTGAAGATCTCTATTGGCAAATATTTTTTGATAATATGCATCTACGTCCTGGCTGTCTCGCCTTTCTTCAGTCAGTGGGTTTGCCCATCGCCATTGTTACCGATTTGACTGCGCGCATTCAGTTTGAAAAAATCGCGCACTTGAAAATAGCTACTTATTTGCAGGCCATTGTCACCAGCGAAGAAAGTGGACATGAAAAACCCCACCCTCGTATTTTTGAGTTGGCGGCCCAAAAGCTCGACTTGCCATTAACTCGTCTTTGTATGATTGGCGATAGCTTTGAGCGCGATATCGAAGGCGCACGCCAGCTTGGTCTTGACTGCTATTGGTTTAACACAGAAGATGGCGCCAATCAGACAGCCATAACCAGCGACAGTGTTACTATCTTCAATGATTTTCTGCAGTTGCAAGAGTTGGTAAAAAAATGAACTCGACAGAAACTGAAATAGCCGATCTCATAGAAATTTCGCGATTTGCCGGCGAGCGGTTTGATTTGGTGCAAGCTGGTGGCGGCAATACATCGGTCAAGCTCGATGACGGGCGAATATTTGTCAAAGCTTCCGGCATGGCCCTTAGCGAAGTTGGCTCTGAGGCAGATTTTTGCTTGTTGCAATGGCCTGGTTTACTTGAGTTTATGTCTAGTTGTGCTACTGATGCTTCTACTGAAGTGCTTGAAGCTCAGGCCAAAGTAGCAGTGGCTGCTGCTATGAGCCCAGTTTCTTCTAGCAGTAGACGACCATCAATTGAAGCCCTGCTTCATTGTTTGTTAGGGAAGTACACACTGCATACTCATCCCATTGCAGTGGCCTCGCTAGTTTGTCGCAGCAATTGGCAAAAACAAGTAACAGACATTTTTGCTAGTGCTTTTCCTCAGTATCAAGATTCCCTCTTTCTAGTGCCTTACAAAACTCCAGGGCCAGCCTTGGCTGTGGCACTTTTGCAGCAACTCAAAGAAAAAAAATGGCAACCTGCTACGGCTGATAAGGCAAGTGTAGCCATTATCTTTTTAGAAAACCACGGTCTCATTGTTGCTGGCGCAACGAAGCAGGTGGTAATGCAAATTACCAACGAAGTTGTCGACAGGTTGGCTAGCGAGCTTGCCTTTAACTTGTACCGCTATAAGCTAGTCAATTTTGCCTCGGCCTTAGTCAATCAAGTTTGTGGCACCAAGTGGTTGGCTTATTTAAGTGACGACCATATTTTGCACGACGCCCTGCAGCGCAACCCCGCATATTTGCTTGCTTCTTGTGCCACACCAGATCAGCTTGTCTATTGTGGTGCCAGTGGCTTGGCGCTGAGTGAGTTTGATAGCCCTGAGGCAGTGCAGTCGGTGGCGCAGTATTTAGAAAAGTTTGGTCATCCACCCAAAGTTATAATTTCAGGTGAGCATATTTTGCTGCTCGGCCAGAGCTTGCGAAAGTGCCGAGAAAGTGAAGAAGTTCTGCGCTCTCACGTGATGTTACAGCTCGGTGGTGAGCTTGCAACCATGAATTATTTGCCCCAAAGCGAAGTCGATTATTTGAGTAATTGGGAAGCTGAAAAATACAGGCAGACCCTATGACCCATGTTGTAATTCCGATGTCTGGTCTAGGTGAGCGCTTTATCAAAGCGGGCTACAAGCTACCAAAGCCGTTAATTGAAGTTGATGGCAAGCCGATGATTGAGCATGTTGTCTCGATGTTTTCTCCTGATGATAAGTTCACTTTTGTCTGCAATCAAGAACATCTCAGTCAGGCTAATTTCAATTTGCGTGAAGTGCTCAATCGCATTGCTCCTCATGCTGAGATAATTTCGATCGATACCCATAGAAAAGGACCAGTTTACGCAGTGGCGCAATGTTTCGATCGCATCGAAGACAACGAGGCGACAATCGTCAATTATTGCGATTTCTATTCATACTGGAACTATGCAGACTTCTTAGCTAAAACTCGCAGTAAGCGAGCCGCTGGCGCTGTTCCTGCCTACCGTAATTTTCATCCTCATATGCTTGGTACAGACAACTATGCCTTTATTAAAGAGAAAAATCTTTGGCTAGAAGCGATTCAAGAGAAGAAACCATTTACAGACAATCGCATGGCCGAGTTTGCTTCTAATGGTACTTATTACTTTTCTCGTGGTCAGTACGTCAAGCATTACTTCCAAGAGTTGATGAAGCAAGATATTCAGGTCAACGGCGAATATTATGTCAGTATGATTTATAACCTCATGGTGGCCGATGAACTGCGCGTATTGGTCTACGAAGTAGATTATATGCTGCAATGGGGTACTCCACGCGACCTTGAAGAGTACCAGCACTGGTCTGACTATTTCACCAGGTTGGCGCAAGAAGGCCTAGAGGATGAGCTGCGAACTGGACAAAAGAATCGCTCAGCAAATTTGTCAACTGCCAATGCCATTGATTCTAGTCTGGTCAATACTTGTTTGATACCAATGGCCGGAAAGGGCTCGCGCTTTGCCGACGTTGGCTATTTAACGCCAAAGCCATTGATTCCAGTTTCAAATAAACCGATGGTAGTGCTTGCTTGCGACAATTTGCCGCCAGCCTCACGTTATGTCTTTGTGGCCCAGAAAGAGCACCTTGATAATTCACAGTTGAAAGGAATTTTGACTGAGCAGTTTCCTAATGTCAGTGTTGTAGCAATAGATGGTATCACTGCTGGCCAGGCGTCTTCTTGTCAGCTTGGTATCGACGGCGCTGAGCCAGCGATTGACCCTGAGGCCAGTTTGCTCATTGGGGCCTGCGACAACGGCATCGTATACGACCAAAACAAGTGGCAAGCGCTGATGGCTGACCAAACCATTGATATGGCAGCTTTTAGCTTCCGCAATCATCCTTCCAGTGAACGCAATCCGCAGATGTTTGGTTGGCTAAAAGTTGCAGGTCAAGTTGCTGGTCAAGGTGACGATAAGCCTGCTGAATTTCCTATTATCACCGGTGTTTCGGTGAAGAAAGCAATTTCGGATAATCCGCGAGGCGACCACGCTATTGTTGGTGCCTTTTTCTTTCGCAAGGCAAAATACTTTGATCAAGCAATGAAAGTAATGCTTGAGCAAGACATTCGCGTCAATGGTGAGTTCTATGTAGATAGTATGGTCGGTGTGCTGGCTCAATCAGGGCTTAAATGTGTGGCCTTTGAAGTGGTTGACTATATTTCCTTTGGTATACCAAACGATCTTAAAACATTTGATTATTGGCAGTCGTTTTTCAAAAAATGCTCCTGGCACGAGTATAAGAAAGAGGTCAGCAAGATTCAGGCATGACTAAAGATGTAGATAAGAGCAAAGATGTAGATAAGAGCAGAGAATTAGACAAGAGCAGCGATTTGGAGAAGACCAAAGCCAATACTCCGACATTTACTGTAGTAATGCCGTGTTATAACGAGTCGAAAAATATTCCACTAATTCTCAGTCGCTTTGAGCAGATCGCCGCCAATGATGTCTCACAGGTGCAGTTGCTTCTAGTCGATAACGGCTCGACCGATGAGACGCCTTCCGTGTTGGCCAGCCAGTTGCCATCATACTCTTTTGCTAAGTCTATAAGAGTGCCTGTCAATCAAGGCTATGGCTTTGGCATTCTTGAAGGGCTGCGTGCTTGTGATAGTGACTATATTGGCTGGACTCACGCCGATATGCAGACAGATCCAAGCGACATCGTCAAAGCTCTGGAGATAGTAAAAAAGGCAAACTATCCAGAAGATATTTATGTCAAAGGTTTGCGCCGCGGCCGGCCCTTGGCAGATTCATTTTTTACTGGTGGCATGAGTCTATTTGAGACCTGCTTTATGGGCACTAATTTGTGGGATATCAACGCCCAGCCCAATATTTTTCATCGTTCTTTCTTTCAGTCATGGACCCAGCCGCCTCATGACTTTGCTCTAGACCTTTATGCCTACTACATGGCTCGACAAAAAAATCTCAACATTGTTCGATTCGACGTGGTATTTCCGCCGCGTATTCACGGCGAATCAAAGTGGAATACGGGCTTTCAGTCAAAAGTAAAATTCATAAAGCGCACCGTCGATTTTAGTATCAAGCTTAAGCATTCGCTCAAAAATTCTCATGTTAACTCGCTTAATAGCTCATTAGATCAGTCATCAGAGGAAGTTTGAATGCATTTCATTGCCCATCGCATCAATCAACTAGAACAGTTGCGTCAAGTGCCCTCTCAGTTTGGTTGCGAGATAGATTTGCGTGACCGCGCCGAGCGTTTGATTTTGCAGCATGACCCCTTTAAAGATGGCGAAGATGCTGAGCCATTTTTTGCTGAATACAACAATCACGGCACACTGATTTTAAACGTTAAAAGCGAGCGTATTGAAGATACTATTTTGCCTCTGATGGAAAAATACAAAATCGAGAATTATTTCTTTCTCGATTCATCGCTGCCGATGATTGTCAATCTTACAAAACGAGGCGAGAAGCGCATTGCTTTGCGCTATTCTGAATTTGAAACAGTCGATACTGTCCTCAATTTTGCTGGCCTAGTTGATTGGGTTTGGATTGACTGCTTCACCCGTCTGTCTCTCAACAAAAGAGACTATAAGCTCCTAAGAGATGCTAACTTCAAGCTCTGTCTAGTTTCGCCTGAGTTGCAGGGCCGTCCTGATGATATAGCTGCTTACAAAAAGCAGATGGCTGAAGATGAGATTGTCATGGATGCCATTTGCACCAAGCAATATAATATTGACCTCTGGAGTGCTTAGTATGGCTCTGGCAGGCGACGAAATTGGCAGGCAAGGGCAGGCACATGAAAACATTGACGATCAGCCAATGGCTAGCGATCTGTCAATAACTGTGTTGCTTGCTGCCGGCTCGCTGTCGCTCTTGATGCTTATTGTTAGCCTGCGCTGGTGGCTTGTTCACCCGATGCTAATCTTTTGCGATCAAGGCCTTTTTGTTCATATGGCCCAGCTTCTCCTTGAAGGAAAAGTGCCTTATGTCGACATGTTCGATGTCAATCCACCGTTGGCTATCTATATTGAAATCTTGCCGGTCTTGGTTTCTCGACTGTTTCATATGCCAATCCCGCTCAGTTTTTCTATATATATTTCTGTTCTTGAATTGCTCAGCTGTTGCCTTGTGCTGTGGGTTTTGGTTGCAGCAAGAAGGTATGGTGCTGTAGTACTTGGGGCCAGCGCCCTGATAGGTTTTGCCTATTTCAATCAAATTCAGCGCATGGACTTTGGCCAGCGAGAACATATCTTTTGCATCGTCTATGCTCCATTTCTTCTGCTTCGCTATTTGCGTTGGCAGAATATTGCGGTTGGTCGTTGGCCGTCTATCGCTGTTGGTGTTTTGGCTGGCATCGGCCTTGCCCTCAAGCCCCACTTTATGCTCATGGCTTGTGCCCCTGAGATTGTCTGGTGGTTGCGCAGCAGGCAGTTTAAGCCTTTTGTTGCCCCTGAAGTGTTGTCAGCGGTGGCAGTGATTGCAGTTTATCTTTTCCATTTTATTTTTCTGCCGCCGCAAGAACTACAAGCCTTTTTCAATTTTGTTGTGCCTATCTATAAAGAAGGCTACGAATATTACGTCACCTCGCCCATTTTCAACATGGCTAGTTTTTGGCGCACTGATTTTCTTCTGCTTGCCCTATCCTCTCTTCTGGCTGTTGTCTTGGCCCGTTTAAGTAGCTTGCCGCTGGCTATCTGTGCCTTTTCTTTTATGTCGGCTGTGGTCTTTGTACTGGCCGGGCAGGATTGGTCGTGTCACATGATTGCTGTGCGCACGGGAAACACCATGGCACTTGCCGTTGAAGCTGCTTTGCTCTATCAGCTCTTGCCCCTTAAGGCAATTGGATTGGGCCGACCAAAATTGACAGGTATGGCAGCTTCTGTGGTGGCGGCCTCTGTTGTTGGTGGTGGCATGTATTTAAATTCGGTGAAGCTGGTTGAAGATGAAGAGTTTCGCAACCGTCAACCTTATGCTCTAGTGCAGGTCGGATATCCTGAATGGGGCATGGGCTCTGTCGATGACATGGACGGCTTTGTCTCCTCTTGCCTAGAGCATAGTAGCAAGGGCGATGCTCTTCTCTTTATTTGTGCATCAATGGCCCCAGGCTATCCGGTGCTTCTGCAAACCGAAAGAAAGCCAGCCTCACGATTTTTGCATGGCATGATGCTGCCGATATTGTCATTCATTGTTGATAAACCAGAGCTTGATGCTAAAGCGAAAGAGCGCTTTAGAGGCTACAAGAAGCAGGTGATTGATTGGTATACCGAGGATATCCAAAAAAATAGACCGAAGCTAATATTCATTCAAGACAATCCGATGAGTTGGGTGCTTGGCGACGTTGATTTTATTAACACAAGAATGGCAAACTACAAGAAGCTTGAAGAGAAAGGCGGGATAAGCATCTACCAGCGCAATGACTAAGATTAATAAGGGGCTACTACCTATAGTTCTTGCTGCTCTAGCTGTTTTTGCTCTGAGCATAGTTTATCGCGCAATTTTCTTAGGTGATCTTTGTGGCACTGTCTGCTACGAAATAGAAGCAGCTAAGCGGATGCTTCAAGGTCAGATTCCTTTTCGCGACTTCTATTTCGACTTGCCGCTAACTCTCGTTTACTTGCGCATGCCAACAGTTTGGCTGGCTCAGGTGATCGCGGGCTCTGCACCTGTAAATGGAGTCTTGCCTTTCACTGCTATTGCTATAGCTTCGTTTTTTGAGGTGTCGCTACTGGCGGTGCTCTCGTTTGCTCTGTGTTTTTATGTTGTGGTGATAAGCAATCTAGATGATGAGCGCCAGAAGCAGCTGTGGTTTGCTTTGCTTGGTTTTGCTTTGGCCAATTTTGCCATGGGCTACTCTTACGGCTCGGCTCAGCATATTTTCTGTCTGTTCCTCAGCCCCTACTTTTTCTTGCGTCTAACCGCCTGGCTACAACCAGCAAACAATGTGAACCTGAAGACAAGCACTGGGTTATTTCGCTTCTTTTGTGGCTTGCTAGCTGGTTTTGGCGCTTCCTTAGACCCACTATTTATAATTGTGCCACTGGCAATTGAGGCCGCAGAATTTCTTGGCCGACGCCTCGCGGGTAAAGCAAATAGCTTTGCCGATGAATTCTTTTGGTTGCTAATTTCATTTCTGCTGTCTTGGTCGTATTTGTTACAGCTTGACCAAGCGGCCCTGAAAGAACTTGTTGATTGGATTATTCCGCTCAAATATACGAGCTACTACTTAGATCAAATTGCCTACTTTGGTCTTGGTGCCACACCAGATCGTCGCGATGTTATTTATTTTTGCACGGCAGCCGCAATTGTTGGTTTTGGCATTGTCAATCGCATGGCACTTTTGCGGCCCATAATTGCTTTAATGATGGCTGGCTTTGTCCTCTATCAAATGGGTATGAGCGGCTTAAGTACCGACATTTTGCTGGTCATTTGGGCCACTTGTATGAGCTTTGCTGTTGAAGTTTGCTATTTGCTCGATAGTAGTTTCTTCTCCAACATCAGTCGTCGTTATCCAAAACTTTCTCATCGACGTTTGCCAAAGGTACAGTTAACTGTCGTCGTTGCTCTGTGCTCTATCAGCGTAGTGGTTCTAGCTGCTCTTGAGATAATGCAGCGCCGTGAGAATGTCACGGCCTTGACTGGGCCACATGCAATTGATCCAACATATCTTGAGCTGGCTGACGCTTTTCCTAAATATTGTCAGCCGGGAGATTCGATTATGATTCTCAATGGTCGTCTGCTGCCAGGGTTTCCTCTCTACAGTTTGACTGAGAAGCCCATCGCTGGCTATTTCATTAGTACTGAGGCCTTTAGCTCGTTGGCCAATATTGAGGCACATAATTTAGCTGATCATATGGTTGGCAAGCCGTTTGGTTGGATAGCAGCGACCAAGAAAAAAATGTTTGATCGGGTGCGTAGTGATATTGAAAAAAACCGGCCTGGAGTAATTGTGGTTGAAGGTGGCCAGACCTTTGATGGTCTAGAAAAAAGCAGCATCATTGCTCGGATTTTGGCAGATTACACATGCCAGGGCGAAGCCCGCTATCACTCAAGGTGCGTGGGTGCTAAAGAGTTTGCTGATTGGAATTATCGCTACAACGTCTATGAGCGCCACAGTAAAACAAATTCTAGACCTTGATCTAGACCTTTTCCCAAGTAGCGCCATCGGCGCTGTCCATAACGTTTACGCCAATTTCAGTCAGGCTCTTGCGAATCAGATCTGATGAGGCATAGTCTTTTCTTTCCCGTGCTTCTTTGCGCAATGTCAGAATTAAATCTATTAGCTTGGCACCAGTGGCGGTGTCTAGCTCCTGTCTGGTGTCGGCCATGGTCAAGCCTAAAGCTTTGGCATAGTGTACCAATGTGCTGGCTAGATATTGCTTGTCGGCAGCTGATTTTGTTTGAGTGATACCATCTGCAAGTTGATAGAGATGCGAAATGGCCACGGCTGTATTAAAGTCGTTGTCCATGGCGGCACCAAAATCAACTTTGAATGTGGCAGCAGTTTTCTGCGCCGCTTCACTAGGAGCGCTAGCATCAGCTAAGCCATGTTCAAAACTGGCGGCCCTGAGTAAGCGCTGAATTCCGGTGCTTGTTGCTTGCAGACTCTCAATGGTGAAATCGATAGGGTTTCTATAGTGTGATTGCAGAATAAACAAGCGAATAGTATCTGCTGAAAACGTCGCCAGTAAGTCTCTAATGGTTTTGAAATTGCCTAGTGACTTGGCCATTTTTTCAGAATTAGTTTGCACAAAACTATTGTGCAGCCAATAGCGCGCCATTGGTTGGCCATGCAGAGCTTCTGACTGAGCAATTTCGTTTTCGTGGTGAGGGAAAACAAGATCTTCTCCGCCGCAGTGAATGTCGATGGTCTCGCCAAGAATGCGCTTAACCATGGCCGAGCATTCTAGGTGCCAACCGGGGCGGCCGCGGCCCCAGGGGCTAGGCCAGCCTAATTCGCTAGCGTCTGCTGACTTCCATAGAGCAAAATCAACCGGGCTTTTTTTCAGATGGGCTAGGGTTTCTTGGGCCACTGCTTGATCGCGCGAGCCCACCAGCAATTGTTCTAAGTTCTGTTTGCCTAGTTTGCCATAGTCTTTGAACGAAGCAACGTCAAAATAGACATCGCCACTGGCTTCATAAGCATGGCCGCCTTCAATTAGGCCTTGGGTGAAGGCAATCATCTGAGTAATGTACTCAGTGGCCCTTGGCTCAAAATCAGGTGATTCGACATTGAGGGCGTGCATATCGTGCCAGAAGGCATAGGTATACTGGCGCGAAAGCTTTTCTGGAGTGATGCCTAACTCTTTGGCGCGCTTGATGATTTTGTCGTCGACATCGGTGATATTGCGCACATAGGTAACGTCGTAACCAACAAAGCGCAAGTAGCGTTGCACTACATCCCAAACAATCGCCATGCGGGCATGACCCAAGTGGCTTAAGTCATAGACTGTGGGGCCGCAGGCGTACATCCTGACGACATTGCCCTGGAGCGGAACAAATTCTTCTTTCGTGCCTGAAAGAGTATTGAAGACGTGTATTTTATTCATAGTTATAGCTAAGGTATCGCCTAAGTATCGCTGCTTACTTGTGAGTCAGGGCCGCTTCCAGACGGAGTTTTACTCGCTCGGCACCTAGTATTGAAATGATTGAACCCAGGTCTGGACCTTGAGTTTTTCCTGATAAGGCGGCTCGAACGGGCCAGTAAAGCTCTTTTCCTTTCAGGGAAATTTCTTTACCGAAGGCGTCGACCGCCTTTTTACAGCCTTGATGGTCGTCCCATGGCATTGTGCTAAGGGTGTTTAGCATGGTGCTGAGAACTTTTTTTGCATTTTCAGAGCTAAGTACATCGCGAGCGATGTCTTCTGGAATATTGAGCGGTTCGAAATAGAATTGTACTGCCGCAGTCAACTCAGACAGTGTGGTTAGCCCTTCTCGCACTGAGGCTACTATGGCTGAGATCTGAGCAGGCGTGTAAGCACTGGTATCGTAGGCGGTGAGAAACGGAGTTGCTCTGCTGACAATTAATTCTAGGGGCAAGCTGCGTATGTAGTGACTGTTAAACCAGTTGAGGCGAGCGACGTCAAAAACCGCTGGGCTTTTCGATACTTTGTCTAAATCAAACACGGCGGCTGCTTCATCTAGGTCGTAGATTTCTTTGCCTTCAGGGTGGGTGAAGCTCATTTGCGCTAGATAGTTGACTATGGCCTCAGGCATGTAGCCTTGGGCGCGATAATAGTCAATGTGCACGGTTTCGCCGTGTTTGCGCTTAGAGAGCTTCTGGTGTTCGATATCAAAGATCAAAGGGGCGTGGCCAAACTCTGGGGCCGTTTGATTCATGGCCTCGTAAATTAGCAGTTGCTTGGCTGTGTTGTGAATGTGGTCTTCGCCACGAATGACATGGGTCATTTTCATATCGACGTCGTCAATGACGACGGCAAAATTATAGATTGCCACACCGTTCGATTTGACGATTACCATGTCGCCGCCCAAATCTGACGTGTCAATGGCAATTTCGCCTTTGACATGATCGTGCCACGATACTACCTGTGGTTCTTCAACGATAAAGCGAACCGAGGGAATGCGACCTTGCTCTTCAAATTGTTTGCGTTGCTCTTCGCTGGTTTCTCGGCCTCTATTGTCATAGCGAGGCGCAGCATTGGTTGCTTTTTGCTCATCTTTGAGAGCGGCCAGTTCTTCTTGGGTGGCATAGCACAAATAGGCTTTGCCACTGCTAATCAGGTGATTAGCCATGGTGCTGTAGTGGTCAATTTTTTCGGTCTGCCGATATGGTGCGTAAGGGCCACCGATATCGAGGCCTTCGTCCCAAATTAAGCCGAGCCATCTCAGGCCATCGATGATGTCTTTGGTGTATGTCTCTTTTGAGCGCTCTTCGTCGGTATCTTCAAGGCGAAGAATGAAGGTGCCTTTGTGCCGCTTAGCGTAGAGGTAATTGTAAAGAGCCGTGCGGGCAGTGCCAACATGCAAATTGCCTGTTGGGCTGGGCGCTATTCGAACTCGGACATCCGTTTTCATATCAAGACGCATTTTAGCACTTAGGTTCGCTTGAACCATCTTTAGCTCTTGACGTGCTTTACACTTCTATCGCTAAGCTAGCGAATTAGTTACCGAATCGCTGAGCGAATCAGCTAGCGCTAATCTAGCGCATTCTCTAACGATCAGCGGGGTTGATAACCATGCAGTCGACCATGGCCACGCCTGATGAGAGCATGTTTAGCTTCTCAGCAGCGCCACGGGAAAGGTCTATTACTCGGTCGTCTACAAACGGGCCGCGGTCATTTACATGAACAACGCATGTAGCACCTGTGCGGCGGTTCATAACTAGCAATTTTGTACCGAAAGGCAAAGTGCGATGAGCCGCTGTCAGGCCGTGCATGTCGAAGCGATCGCCATTTGAGGTGCGGCGGCCATGGAACTTGCCGCCATACCATGAGGCATGACCGCTGAAGTTAGGTGAGAAATTGTCTGGAGCAACATTGAGGCTTGGTAGGCCGGTGTGGTTGAGGCAAGCTGTGAGAGCTTGTTCTGGTGATTGGGTCTCGGCCAACTTGATAAAGCTAGCTGGAATTTGCTGGGCACCCAAGATGGTGCGAATGCTGTTGACCAGCTTGAAGCTATATTCAAGAGCTGTGGACTTGCTGCCGTCTGGTAGTTCAAGTTTGACTACCGAGGCGCCGTCTACACGAATTGTAGCGAGCTGTCCTTCGCATGCTGGTACAAGCTTAGAAGGGTCTAGCTTCTCGCCTTTGAGCAAGTCTTGCAGTTTATCTGCTAAATTTTCGGCGCGGTCTTCTGCTGAGCCAGCAGGTGTCTCTCCGCGATAGGTAATTAGCTCTTTGCCGTTTAGAGTAACGGAAGCGCATTCTTGATCGTTCTCTTCCCAAACGTTTGATTCAACTTCTGGATCTAGATCTACATTGGCGTTATCAGCGGCCATGGCTTGTGCACCAGTAGTACTGAACATTGTTGCAGCTAGGCCTAGGGCCAAGGCGACCTTTTTGTGTCTAGTTTGAAGGGTTACTGAGATCATTTGAATTGATCACTCTCTCTAGTGCCTGGGCCAGGCGATTTGCTGATGCGTTCTCTCAATTTAGAGAACCGTTTTTCCGTGCATTGCAGTGAACTGCGTATATGCGGTGGATAACTTCCGGCCAGGTCTTTCGAAGCAGGCGAAAAGGTAACAGAAGACTTGGTGGCGCGTCAAAGATCCGCTGACAAGTTCAATTTTTCTGCGCTGGTTTGCTACTGGCGCTTTATTGGAGAAAACTAAGAAAAGATGGATTGACAAAGAATTGAAAGGCTGCTGCCCTCTTGGCGAGTGGCAGCGATTGCTTACCGGCTTTAGAGCTAGCAAGATGAGGTGCCGCTAATCTTGCCCCTTGAAAGCTATTGTCAGGTGGTGAAGGTAACGCTCTGTAAAACCTTTGTAAGACGCCGCCTATTTATTTCATCCGCTAAGTTATTAGCATTTCACAAATCGCCGATCGTAAGCACTAGCTAGCCTCACGGCGCTTTGACATGGGGCGCCGTATATCGATTGGGATCTTAAACTTTCTTCGTCAAATATTGTGTTGCGGAGTGACATTTGCTCATGTGCTACTTTTGTGTCAATTTTGATTATCAGGCACTGCCAGTAGTATCGGTCGCTCAAATGGCTCTCTAGGCTTTAGTTCAAGAACTCTTGCATCCAGTCTTGATTCATCTCGAAGTTGGCAAAGACTGCTTGCACGTCGTCGTGATTTTCTAGGCTGTCAATCAGTCGTAGCAACAGTCTTGCTGTCTCGGCGCTATCGATTTCGACGGTGGTGCTCGGAATCATTGCGTTTTCAGCGGAAGAAACTTTGTAGCCAGCTTTGGCTAGGCCGTCGCGTACTTTTTCTAGTTGCTCCGGGCTGCAAATTACAAGGGCTTCGCTTTCCATTGATGTATCTAAGTCTTCTGCACCGGCATCTAGAGCCGCTGTCAGCAGTGCGTCTTCGTCAAACTTCGCGTCTTTTTCTAGCAGCACTTCGCCGCGCTCTTTAAACATCCAGCCCACACAGCCGCTGTCGCCCATGTTGCCGCCAAATTTTGAAAAATACATGCGCACATCGCCGGCTGTTCTGTTGCGGTTGTCGGTGGTGCACTTGACCAGTACTGCTACACCTCCCGGACCGTACCCCTCGTAGACTAGCTCTTCGAAATTATCTAAAGCGCCAGCTCCAGAGCCCTTCTCGATGGCACGCTGAATATTATCGTTAGGCACGCCTTCGGCTTTAGCTCGGTCTATGGCTTGGCGTAAGCGAAAGTTGCCGTTGGGATCGCTGCCGCCAAGTTTGGTGGCGATGATAATTTCGCGCGACATTTTGGCATACATCACCCCGCGCTTTTGATCAACGACAGCTTTGTGTCTTTTGATAGTGGCCCATTTTGAATGACCTGACACTTTTTATCCTCACTCTTTGAGACGGCAAAAAAGGAAAAATACTTCCTTATATATAGAATGCAATTTGGGCGGAAAGTTTTTTTTAAACTGGCAATTGACAACTGCTGGCACCTAGTCAATAGATGCTGATCTATAGATGCTAAGCCATAGGTTTTAATCCATAGACCATAATCTGTAGGCTTAGATTGTCCCATGCACAGCCCTTCGCTACAAAAAACAGCTATTTAACCTTTATTGCTTGTTGCTCGCTTGCTACAATTTGCGACTATTTCGAGATAAAGCAAGGCAGTCGGCTTTTCAAGCGCATAACGTCTTGTATACACACAGCATCGTCCCCGCAGATGGAGAACCGAGAACCGTATGACTAATAGAAACTCGTTCAGAATTTTCACTTTGGCTTTAGCTGCATCTATTTCTGTCGGCTCAAATTTGACCTGGAATGTTGAGGCTTCTGCTCGTGGTGATTCAGATTCGATTTCGGGTCTTCAGATTGCTGCTAACAAGACTTATCAAATTCGCATCACTCGCGAGACAGTTAGAGCCGATCAACTCATGATGCAAGGGAAATTCACTGAGGCTGCCGATCTTTATAAAGGCGAGATGACCAGAAGCCCCAAGAGTACAGCTGCTGCTGTTGGCTACGGCATGGCCCTGGCTAAGCAATTTAAGTTGGATGCTGCCGAAGAGAATTTTGCCAAAGTCTTGGCCAATGATCCAATGAACGCCATGGCCCATGCTGGTAAGGCGATGGTGATGTTGAATCGTCTTACTTCTTCGTCTGGCACCGTTATCAAAAACAAAGATGCCACTTTGCGCAGCGCTGAGGCTGAAGCCAAGCAAGCCATCAGCATTGACCCCGGTATGCCTGAAGCTCATATCACTTTGGGAAACATATATAAGGAACAGGGTCGCTTAGACGAAGCGATTAGTGAATACAAAGAAGCCACTCGCGTTGATCCTAAAAACTCTGAAGCCTATGGCCAAATGGGTATAGCCAAGCTCAACAAAGAGCAATACGCTGATGCTGTTGCTGCTTTCAAACAGGCTGTGTCACTCAATTCTGGCAATTCTACTGCTCACTATGGTTTGGGTCGCGCCTACTATAAACAAGGCCTGTACGACGAAGCATTGAAAGAGTTGAATACTTCGCTTTATCAAAACCGCAATAGTGCTCCTGTGCACCAGACCATGGGTGATGTCTACGCTGCTCAGGGTAATACTGTTGCCGCGATTCAACAATTGCAAAAATCAATCAGCATCAAGCCAGAAAACCCTGATGCTTACTTGCATATTGCTGATATCAGACAAGGACGCGGCGATCTTGAAATGTCGATTGCTGAGCTTCGTTCTGGTTTAGAAATGATGCCGAACAATCCCGATTTGCATTTGCGCGTTGCCGATCAAAGTTTGCAACTAGAAAAACTTGACGATGCCGTCAAGGAATACCGTACAGTGCTTGATGCTAATCCACAAAACTCGGCAGCCGCGAAAGGTTTGACTAGAGCCTATTATCTCAAGGCAAATAAAGAAGCTACTGGTGCTTTCTTTGTTTCGAACGAGTACGAGTCTGCTCAACGCATGATCGATCAAGCGGTCAAAATGAATCCTAATGATATGGAACTGAGACTGGCACAAGCTAAGTTGCGTTCTATGGCTGGGGTTCCAGTTGATCTTGCCAGCATTGGCACTCCTACCAATGATGGCGAGAGAGTGGCTTATGCTGAGGCTCTTCTTGCTCAGAACAAATTTAGTGAATCTGATCAACAGATGAACACTGTTATTGCCAATGCCTCTGATGCTAAGCAAACCTTTGCTGTTGGTGATTTGGCTCTGATGATCAAAGATCTTCCTAGTGCTGAAGCTGCCTACAAAAAAGCATCGAGCTTCCCTGGTGGTGAAGAGAGAGCTAAGCGTGGTCTAAACTTGGTCGCTAAGCAAAAAGATGTGGCTCGGCAAGAACTGACTTTGGGTGACGATCTTGCTCGCCGTAGCCAGTTGGCCAGCGCTATCGACAAATATCACGCTTCTATATACGACAATCCAAAAATCGCTGATGCTCGCATGGGCATTGGTAAAACTCTAGAAAGATTGAAGCCAGAAGCCTCAAAAGATCTTAAAGAAGCAGTTGTTCAGTACAAGGCCTACATGGCCCTTACTCCCAACATGCCTCCTAAAGAAGTAGAGAAGATGAACAAGAAGATTGCCAATCTTTCTGAAAAGGCCTACAAGCTTGAGCAGAAAGAGAAAGACCGCCAAAGAGGTTAGAGCTTTCTTTCTGTTACAATTGTCGAGTGGCAGACTGGAATAACAAGAAAGTCAGTATTTTAGGACTAGGTAGAAGCGGCATCGCCGCCGCTTCCTACCTGGTTAAACGTGGCGCAAAAGTTCTCGTATCTGAGTCTCAGCCTAAAGACAAGATCAATCCGAAGTTGTTGGCCGAGCTGGCTGCCTTACCGGTAGAAAGTGAATTTGGTGCTCATAGTGAGCGCTGTTTAAGCTGGTCTGAGCTGGTTATTACTAGTCCAGGCATACCGCCTCATTCTGACGTTATGCTCAGGGCCAAAGCCCACGGCCGCGAAGTAATTTCTGACGTTGAGCTAGCCTTCCGCGAATGTAACGGAACAGTTCCCTTTATTGCTGTCACTGGCACTAACGGCAAGTCTACGACAACGGCTTTGATTAGCTACATCCTAGAAAAGGCCGGTCGCCTAGCTCCAGCCTGCGGCAATATTGGTGTGCCAATTTTGAGTCGGCTTGATAGTGGCCCTCTCGACTTTTTAGTGGTTGAAGTTAGTTCGTATCAGCTCCATTACTCGCCTACTTTCGCGCCCTATATCGGCATCTGGCTCAACCTAACCCCGGACCATCTAGATTGGCACGGTGGCCTTGACCCTTATATAGACGCAAAACGTTCGATGTTTGCCCATCAAGATATGGAATCGTTTGCCATTCTCAATCAAGACGATTCAGTGGTGGCAACGACTAAAACAAAAGCTGAGCTGTTTCCTTTTACCTTGCTGCCAGACGTTAATCGCGGCATACAGGGTGCATATCTAGAAGATGGCTTCTTGTGCTATTCGTACAATGCTCGCACAAGAGTTGTCTGTAGCCAAAATGATTTGCGTATCATCGGCAAACACAATATCGAAAATGCACTAGCGGCAATATCTGCTTGCTGCTTAGCGGGCTTGAATGAAAAAGAAATCGAACAGCATCTGCGTACTTTTAAAGCCCTAGAACATCGCCTTGAGTTTGTCGAAACTGTCGATGGTGTCGACTTCTACAATGATTCCAAAGCAACCAATACTGATTCAGCCATCAAGGCCCTTGAATCTTTCCCCGAGAAGAGTGTCGTCCTCATAGCCGGGGGTAAAGACAAAGGAACTCCGCTCTCTGATTTAATTCAATCGATAAAAAAATACGCTTTGGGCGTTATTCTTATTGGTGAAGCAAAAGAACGTTTCGAAAGAGCGTTACGTGAAGCAGGATTTAACGATATATACGTTGCCGCTACCATGGAGGAAGCAGTTCAAATCGGCGGTAAATTGAGAAAAGGACCAGTATTACTTTCCCCTGCCTGTGCCAGTTTCGATATGTTCAGGGATTTCGAGGATAGAGGCCGTGTCTTCAAGGATCTTGTCCGCGCAAGGGCGCGAGAGATGGCGTCGCCGCGACAATAGCGGAGACTCAAGTGATAAAACTCCGGCCGCTCCTGAATACAGAGGCGGCATTGACCGCACCCTTGTTGGCATAACTCTTAGTCTTTGCGGATTTGGTTTGATGGCTGTTTATTCAGCCTCGGCTCCTGAGGCCCAACAAAGTTTTCACGACTCGACAACGCTCTTGCGTAAGCAGACTATGGCCTTTGTTATCGGCCTGTTTGTTATGTTTACTGTCAGCCGTTATGACTATCGCCGCTTGAAAAAAATCGCTTGGCCTATGGCGTTGTTCGCTTTAGGGTCTCTGGCAATTACCCTCGTCAATATTCCTGGTTTAACTGTGCAAACCATGGGTTCAAGCCGCTGGTTAACGGTCGGCCCCTTGCAATTCCAACCTTCGGAAGTGGCTAAGGTTGCCACCATATTGCTTTTAGCTTCTGGTCTTTCAAAATATTTTTGGTGGCATGGCCAGAATTTCTGTCGCATTGCTGTGGTTTTGATTATGGCCGGCATTGTCATCAAGCAGCCTGACTTAGGCAGCGCCAGTATGATTCTTGCTAGCTTGCTCACTCTACTGTTTGCCAGTGGCACCAACTTCTTGCTTCTTCTAGGGGCCCTGGGCGGCACTGCTCTGCTTGCCTGGCAGCATATCCAAAAGCATCCCTATCAAATGGCTCGTATCGAGACCTGGCTCAATCCTTACCTTCATCCTCAAAAAGAAGGTTGGAACATTATTCAAGCTCAGTACGCTATTGGCTCCGGTGGTCTATGGGGTCAAGGGTTCGGTCGTTCGCTGCAGAAGCTTTATTATCTTCCTGTGCAATTTGCCGACTTCATTTTTGCTGTCATAGCTGAAGAGTTTGGCTTGATTGGCTGCTGTTTGTTGATTGGTCTTTTTGCTTTGTTTGGGGTCTATGGCTACAAGGCCGCAATGTCTTCCAAGACTCTGTTTGGTCGCATACTGGCCATCGGTATCACCAGTGAAATATGCACCCAGGCCGTCATTAACATGATGGTAACTACAGGTCTCTTACCTGTTACCGGCATCACTTTGCCATTCATCAGTTATGGTGGCACATCCCTAGTGGTTACTTTGTCTATGGTCGGCATTCTGCTATCGATCTCGCGAGATCGCGCAGCTGTTGCTGAAGATGATGAAGACTTGGAAGAAGAGACTTCTCCTCCTCTTCCACCAAGCCAGCCCCCCACAAAACCCTCGCACTCACCCCATGCCCTGAGCACAATGTAAGGACTGTTCAAACAGATGGTTGGTCATCGCATAGTACTAACAGGTGGTGGCACCGGTGGTCACATTTACCCAGCTCTTTCAGTAGCTGAGCATCTTAAGGACGACCCATCGGTTGAGGCCATCTTATATATAGGGGCAACTGGTCATCCAGAAGAAAAGCTAGCGCGAGACAATGGTCTTGATTTTATTGGCTTGAATGTCTCTGGTATGCCCCGCAGTCTATCGCCCCGTCTGATTACGTGGCCTTTTCAAATGTGGTCGGCAATCGAGCGTGCTAAAGAAGTTTTGCGCCAGTTTAAGCCTACTGTTGTGCTGGGAACAGGTGGTTATGCGTCGGCCCCGCCTCTGGCTGCGGCAAACTCACTTGGGGTGCCTACAGCAGTGCATGAACCAGATGCCCATCCTGGGCTGGTCAATCGCCTACTGTCTCGCCGTGCGCAATTGGTTTCTCTTGGTATGCAGGGCGCGGCAGCGCGCATTAATGCCCCACGTGGTCGCATTGTTTTTAATGGTAACCCGGTGCGCAAGAGTTTTTTGGCTGAGCGTCATCGAGACTCTGGTTGTGCCATTCTTGGCCTGCGCTCCGATCTCAAAACTGTCTTAGTTACTGGTGGCTCACAGGGCGCCAAGGCTCTGAACGAAGCTGTGGTAGCCGCTTTGCCTCGCTTGTTGGAAATTGAGCCCCATATTCAAATTGTGCACCAATGTGGCGATAAGAATCTCAATGATGTAAAAGAGAGGCTGAATCCTAGTTTGGCTCCTAGTCCTCGTTATCATTTGCGCGCTTATTTTGATGATCTCTCAATTGCTTACGCTGTTTCTGATTTAGCTATAACCAGAGCGGGAGCCATGACTGTGGCTGAATTGGCTGTGACTGGCACGCCAGCTATTTTTGTGCCATATCCTTATGCTGCTCAGGATCACCAAACCCACAATGCCCGTTATATGGAATCACAGAAAGCGGCCGTTGTTATACCGCAAGAAGACCTCACCGGTGAAACAATCTACAACCATATTGCTGGCTTAATTGGCGATGATGTTAGGTTGCAGGAAATGCGCAAACGCATGACCGAGATTGGGAAACCAGACGCAGCAAAGATTCTAGCGCAACAGTTGAAAGAGATTAGCGCTCAATATCAAGGCGTAGTGCCACAACCGACTCTGTAAGCCGGCTCTGTAAACCAGCTCTGTAAACCAGAGTTGTTTCCTAATTAGGAAACAACAGGCTGGGTCATACCGGTGATGATTGGCACGCCCATGTCGGCGGTGAAGTCTTCACGAGCAAAAGATTTCTCTTCAATAGAACTGATTGTCGCCTCTAGGCCAGCAATGGCAGCAAAGACGTTGGCAGTCTCTAAAGGGCTTTGATTGTTGTTGTTATGCTGACAGCGGCTCAGTATTTCTTTTAGCTCTGTCAGGGCAGTTTTAACTGTGGAGCAATTTGGCGCGGGCATCAGTGGTTCTCTTCTAGAAGGGTGATTCCCTTGGGTTGCCGTTATCTCAGGTTGCCATTATCTCGAACGAGTGTAGCATAGGCTTGAAAAGAAGCAGATAGACCAAAGCGGCAAAAGAAGTTAAATTTGTAGTCAAGTAGTTGTCTTCTTAACCGTACTTCTGAGCCAAATCTTTGTGGGGGCCTATGCTGGCAGGCTGGCACCGGCGAATTTTCTTGAGGCAGAACCGGTTATGATCTATTTAAGCGTTCGTTACTCTTTGAGCAAAGTTCTTTTGAGACTTACATGCCTTTCCTTTTCCTTTTAACTGCTCTCCTGCTGTTCTTCGGTTTCTTTGTGGCGTTCATTTTCTTCTGTGTATTGGCATGGATAATCTATAGATATTTCCGCAATCGAAAAAGAGCTCGCATTACTCGACTGCTTGTTTATCAGAAGCGACTAAAGACAGTAGTAGCTGAATTGCTCAAGCAGATCAACGAGCTTGATCAAATCAGTAAATATTCGGGTTTAGATCGAGATGCTGCTTGGTCAAAAAAATACGACGATACGTTGAAGAAATTGCTCTCGGCTAGTGATAAGTTGGCTGATTCTCAAACATATATTGATATGAAAGAGCTCAATGCTGGACAGGAGTCTCTGCTTTATGTTGTGCGGACAATTCATGTCGTCAACTATCGGATGCGGGAGATGACTCCGACTGAAAACTTTGATCACCTTCAGTCAGATACTGATTTTAGTCGATTTGAATCATCCGAAAATGAGCGAGAAGCTAGCGCGAGTGCTGCTAAGTCCGAGTCAAATAGTAGTGGCCCAACGGACAGGGCAAATTCTTCCCCTGAAGTCGACCGCGGTGGCGACGTTGAGGCTCGCAAGAATCTTGATGAAAGTGCCTCAAGCCCGCTTGCTGAGCCAGGTTCAATAATTTATCTAAAAAAACGGGAACAAAAAGGGCCGTAGATTCTAGCTTTCTACTTGCTCTTGTTTTGCAATTTCTTTGCTCGTTCTTTGCGCCTACTTTTTGCCTTTGCGTGTATCTTGGCGCCACCAATTCTGGTGCGCAAATTTGGGCCAAAAGTTTTAACAAAAATTCTTCCTGACAACCCTGCGAAATGCCGTGAGATCTGTAAGAATAGAAGAGTAAGGTTCAACTCTCTCGTAATTCGTTTGCCGGGGCGTAATTTAACGCCAATCTGGGCGAATGCTTTGCTTTAGGAAAGAACGACTACTTAGTGTGATCAATGGCTCTAGGCACCATGCTTTGAGTCAGATTAGCTACCTGCTTAGAACGCTGGTTTCTAGGCGCGCCTCCGCACGCGAAATTTCACTTTGGTTGAATCTGACAATGGGCCACAAAACAAGGTCCTAACGAGGGAAATGTACATTGATAGTTGAAGGGGAGAGAGACCATGAGTAAGAAAAAGCACGGCGCAAGCAAAGCAGCAGAACCAGTCGTATCACCAGTAGTCGAGCCAGTAGTTGAAGCTGAAATGGAAGTTTCCAGTGTCACTATCGTGCCAGAAGAAGCTGTAGAAGCGGCAGCGGAAGCTGCAGCAGAAGAGGCGACCGTAGAAGAGTGCGAAGCAAAAGCTGAAGAATGTCTAGCTGCACCTGAAGAAGCGGCTGAGGCCGAAGAAGCAAAAACATGCGAAGAAGCAAAAGAAGAAGCGGCAGCCGAAGAAGTAGCTGAAGCCGAGGAAGCAAAAGAAGAAGAAGCGGCAGCTGAAGAAGAAGTGGCTGAAGCCGAGGAAGCAAAAGAAGAAGAAGCGGCAGCTGAAGAAGTAGCTGAAGCCGAGGAAGCAAGAGAAGAAGAAGCAGCAGCCGAAGAAGAAGTGGCTGAAGCCGAGGAAGCAAAAGAAGAAGAAGCGGCAGTCGAAGAAGAAGTGGCTGAAGCCGAGGAAGCAAAAGAAGAAGAAGCGGCAGCTGAAGAAGTGGCTGAAGCTGAGGAAGCAAAAGAAGAAGAAGCTAAAGAAGAAGAAGTAGCTGAAGCCGAGGAAGCAAAAGAAGAAGAAGCTAAAGAAGAAGAAGCTAAAGAAGAAGAAACAGTAGCAGAGGCTACTGAAGAAGCAGCAACTGAAGATGCGGCCACTGAAGAAGAACCAGCGGCCGAGGAAGAAGCTCCGGCAGAGTCAGCAGAAGCGGAGGCCGAGGCGCCTCCATCTGAAGACAAAGACGAGCAGCAAGCTGCTTAGACAGAAAGCGAGAGGCCCAGCCTCTCGCTTTTCTCTTGGTGACGATTTTAAGGCAGCATTGTTCTCATTCTTTTAGTTTCCAAAACGGCGAGATTTTTGCGCAAAAATCTCGCCGTTTTGGAAACGCTTGATCGAAGGTCAGGTTTTTAGATGAGTCAATGCGGTGCATAAAAGGGAAGATTTTTTCGAAAAAATCTTCCCTTTTCAAAATGCAAAAGCAAGAAACAGAACTTCTTCGAAACAGGCAATAGCCAGACTCAATTACTCACTCACTTACTTACTTGCTTGCTTGCCTGTTTGCCTGTGCATAACTCTATATACAAACGAATTTGCTAGTGGTGACACTCTGGTTCACGCGCTTGGCTATTGGGCTAGATATCGATAGCGAGGACAAGAGCGGCCTTTTGGATTGTCAGCAGATATGCAAAGTATTTTCATCGGGGGACTTCCAATAGAAATCTGCTCGGATATACTAATTACATAAGCGGTGAGCACACACCAATAAATAAGTTGTGTGCTTTGAGCCGAGGGGTTAAGTGGAAACGGCAGGTCTGCGCAGACCGGAAACTGTAGTGATAACCCGCTAGCTGTGGATTCTGACTTGAAGCAGCAAGAAATATCGAGCCTACGCAATAGGCAGTCAGACGATAGTGAAAAAGCCGCCGCAGAGCAATCTGGGTGGCTTTTTTATTGCAGATTTTCCTATTGCAGATTTTCTGGGCCGACCAGGGCAGTGTTCTTCACTTTGAATTTGACCACCCGCGTCAGTGTTGGTTTGCTGGCGCTGTCGCTGCTGCGGTGACCAAGAACATCCAGGGTGATAGTGCCATGACTAATCTTCAAGCTATTGGCTATTGAGCGGTCACCGAGGGTTCTTTCGCCCACAGGCTTCGCTCCTTTTTCACTGGCAACGAACACCAATAGAGAAGTGAAATAGCCTGAGCCGCCTGAATTGTAGGTAAAGACAAAAGCACCGTCATTGATACCATCGCCGTTTAGGTCTCCGATAGCGGTTTTGACAATCTCACCCCGGCAACCGTTCCACTCGGCTTTGCCATCCTTAAACTGCACAGTTTCGCTGCCCGCTTCTGAGACAGTGGGCACATTGCAAAGACCATTTAGCAGCCCTGCCTCAGTTAGGGGCGCGATAGTCTCGTTGGCCCTGCTGGGCAAATTGCCAAAACTGCTAATAGCCACTATGGCGGCGATTCGGGCAAGAAAAATGTGTTTTTTCGATCTTGTTTGCATCTGCTCTTTACATTCTCTTAAGGCATTAAGTGCCTCTGAGTCTACATGCATGGTCTGGGCGGTGGTATCTTTATCCACTAATCCGCAGTCAGAGAGTTTTCCGCTTCAAGAGGTTGTCATGGCGACGTCCACCCTTCGAGAAACCCCGTTAGCTTCGGCACACCGCAAGCTATCAGCCAAGATGGTAGATTTTGCTGGCTGGAACATGCCAGTGCAATATAAAAGTATCATCGCTGAGCACATGGCAACACGCGAAAAAATCGGTTTGTTCGATGTCTCTCACATGGGTGAATTTCTCGTTACCGGTTCGGGTGCTCATGACTTCGTGCAATACATTATTGCTAACGATCTCAACCGCCTAGTCACTCCCGATCGCGCGCTTTATTCACAACTTTGCTATGAAGACGGCGGCACGGTTGATGACTTAATTGTCTATCGGCGCAAAGAAGATTTTCTTCTAGTGGTAAATGCCTCAAACATTGATAAAGACTTTGAATGGATTAGCAGTCACGCTTCTAAATTTGATGTCAAATTGACTAATATTTCTGATCAGCTTGGCCTTCTTGCTTTGCAAGGCCCACAAGCTGTGCCCCTTTTAAGTGAAATTGTCGGAGATTGGGTTGGTCAATTGCCGTCCTTTGGTTATGGCGAAGCTACTATCGACGGCACAAGCTTTAGCTTTGGTCGCACTGGTTATACCGGTGAGGATGGTTTTGAAATTTTTGTACCAACTGCTAAAGCTGAGTGGCTCTGGAATCTTTTGCTAGAGCGCGGCCAAGCAAAAGGTATCGAACCATGTGGTTTGGGCGCTCGTGATACCTTGCGACTAGAAGCTGGTTTGCCTCTTTATGGCCATGAACTAGAACGCGACATTACGCCGATTGAATCTGGTCTAGGCTGGAGTGTGAAACCAGAGAAAGGCGATTTTATTGGTCGTGAAGTTCTCGCTAAGCAAAAAGCTGGCGGCTTAGAGCGGCAGATTGTTTGCTTGAAGGGCACTGGTAAAGCTGCTCCTCGTCAAGGGTATAGTGTTTTTGACGGCGACAAAGAAGTGGGCAAAGTAACCAGTGGTGCTCCTGGGGTTTTTGTTGGTTATCCATTGGCCTTTGCTCTCGTGCCTGTGGCTTTGACCAAAATTGGAACTGAGCTTTCAATTGGTATTCGCGACACCAAGGTGCCTGCTTCTGTAGTGAGCCGTCCCTGGTACAAGCGCAAAAAGGTACAAGCGTAAGTAAGTACAAGCGTAAGTAAGTGCAAGCGTAAGCAATATTTGCCTAGCAATTTTGAACTCAAATTGAGAGACCGTATTCTTGACTGATGAAAGCTCTACATTTTTAGTGATTTGCCTCCTGGCTGGTGGTGCGTTATCTGTTATCGCCTTGTTTGTGCTTTCAGGTATAAGCAAGAGCCCTAGCCCATCTGGGCGCATACCACCAGCTCGTAGTTTCTATCTAGAACAAGAGGAAGCTATGAGTCGTGTGCGGGCCATTTTGCAGGAGCCATTAATTGGCTGCCGTTGGCGCATCACCTATGACCGCGCTGGTGAGGGGCGGCTGCAAGCTCGGGTTTACGGTACTCCAACAGATGTCACCGGCAAGCAACCAGTCGACATTTTGCTCAATATGCTTTTTCACAAACTCGACGCTAACACCACTGAGCTTGAGTGGAGTTATGTGGTTATGAGCGGAAAGTCTGAAGATGCTGACTTGCTTATCAACGAAAGCAATCGCTGTTTTCTTGCTGCCTTGGCGCAAGAGCAGATACAAAATCCGGCTTAGATAGCGAGCTTAGATAGCGAGCCTGGATAATTACTATAGATACCAAGGCGGTGCGCTTCCCCCGCTTGGGTTTACCTTTTTGGGTGGTTTTTGAAAAATTCCCACATCATGTCTGTGGCAGAAACATCTGTTGATGGATCGTCGCCTTGGGCTCGCGGTTTTGTCCCACCAGGCCATGAATGTTTGCCATTTTTGATGGTGCACAGAACAACATCAGCGTTCGTACTTTGGCTCTTGTAGGTGTCTGTTATGACGTTACCGCTCCGATTGACCTGCCTCTGTGGCTTAGGGGAGCAGCCATTTCGTTTGGTCCAAAAATTGACGGCATAGGCAACAGATTTATCCTCCCGCGGTTCAAACGATTTTCTAGGAGTTCCGCCTTCGTACAGCACATGATCGTCTGCCATACCGTTGAACATCATGATGGCGACCGGGCTAGCTGGCTTACAGTCAACGTTAAGAGCGCCGGCTACTGGTGCTGCAGCTGCGATCAAATCCGAGAGCTCGCAGGCCACTCTAAACGACATCATGCCACCATTGGAAATACCAGTTACAAAAACTCGTTTAGGATCAACTCCCTCGGTTGTTACTAGTGTCTCGATCAGCTTTCTGATAAATCCAACATCATCGATATTTCTTCGCATGGCATAGGCGCAGCAGTTGCCAGAATTCCAGGTGAGCATGTTGTTTGTTCGCCCGCTTCCGTTGGGATAGACGACCAAGAAGCCTTCTTTATCACTCTTTTCGCTCATTTGCGACATTGATGCTGCGTTGTTAGAGTTGCCTCCCCCGCCGTGTAGAACAATAACCACAGGCAGTCGCTGGTCACTCTTAAGCTGGTCTTTCCTCAGCAGGTCATTCTTCAGTTTGTCTGAGTTGAGGCCTGCTGGGCGATGAATCACGTATGAGCGTGTCAGTTGGCCGACCTGAAGAGTTTTCATCTCATCTCTGGCGTTTGAATTGGTATAACTGCTCGAACTGCTTGAATCGGCCAACTGGCTTGATTGAGTTACTTGCGCCCAAGCACCAATGGAGGACGAGTTACACGAGCATAAGAGTGTCATCAAAACCAAGAGTCTTGCAGCTATTTTGGGAAAGTTTCGCTGCGGTGCAGCGTCTTTCGATGAGTGCGCTTGGTTTGGCATATTCTTCTCTGTAATAGGGCTGGCTGTTTAAATCTATACGCGAGCCCGAGTAAAAAGTTACAGCCATCCTAGGCAATTTCTTGCAGCGACCTACTGGCATTAGCTCTTCTGGAACTCACCGTATATCTGGGCATTGTCGAGTTTGTCGATAATCTTTAAAAATGGATCTTTCGTACCAGTAATCACCTGAATGTAGCAGGCGCCAGGACACTCAGCAGTTGCTGCAATTTTGTTGCATAATTCTTGCGCTGCAACGCTACGCTTTTCAGTCGTCAAAGGACCGGGGTCGAATTTCAGTCTCAAAAGCACGAGAAACATACGATCATCTTTTTCGATTTGTACGGTTTTTTCTATCAGGTAGGCCGCGCGAATGTCGCTGAACTGACTCAGCGTTGTCACTAACTTGTCGACATCCTCTTGTTTGGCTGTGTGCGCAAAAAAGTGATCGCTAGGGCTAACCGTCGCTCTTTCTTGTTGATATAGGAAGCCTTCTTCGTAGTATTTAAGCAAGAGCTTGTCGTACTGTTCATACTTTTTTTGCTCTTTTGTCTTTTGAAAGTGGTAGAGCAAAATTTGGCAGGCATTTATGCAATGGGCTTTCCCCACTTGAGCGGTTGTTTCGAGCAGGGGTAGACCAGATAAATCATCTTTGGAAATTAACAGATGGGTGCCAATGGTGAAGGCGCTAACTGGTTCTTCGGCATTTTCTTTGTGAATCGCCTCAAAGTAGGGCAGTGCTACTTCTAGACCGTCAAGTAATTCAATGGCGTTGGCTTGTTCTACTTTCTCGTCCAGTGAAAGGTCATGGCCAGCTGCTATTTTGCTATCAAGCTCATCTCGTCGAGTGCCGAGTTTTAGCATTTTCTCGGTTCGTTCGGCCCAGCCTTCCGCCACATCGGCCTGCCATTCACGATTGATAAGTTCTAGAGCTTTTTGATAGTTGGCACCAAATATAGTTTGAGCGGCGTTTTGTTTTATCCCTGCCGCTAAGTCAAATTCTTCTATTAGTTTCTCTGACTTTTCTTTGTTGGTTAGACCGTCGAGGGCAGTGACCCGCGAGCTTGAGCGAATGCGTTCGCAACTAGCTGGGTGTGTGTCGAAGGGCTGTTGTTCTATGGTGAAGATTGATTCGATAGTTTTAGCTAGATTTTGGCGGTCGGTAATTTCTACCGCAAGAGCATCTGCTACTTTATTGTAGAGATCGGTTGGTGGTTTTGTTTCTAGTGGATAGCTGCGATAAATTTCTTCAATAGCGCGGTCTGAGAGTAAGTTCTCTCGGGCCGTAATCGCTAAAAAGCTTCTGGCGTGAGCTTCGGCACCGGCAATTTCAATGGCAAGTTGGTCTGCTTCTCTTTCTTGTCGTCTGGCAATGACTTGGGTGAGAGTTAGAAAGCGTGGTTGATACCAGTCGAGAAATCGCATCATGAGCACTAGTAAGAACGATGAATTGGCATCGAGTGCCGTCATAATCTGGCTCCAGCGCGTGCGCATAGAGTAAATCCAGGCACTGCGCTTGGAATGGTGATTGGCCAGGTGGCCCAATTCATGTGCCAATACTGATTGAAACTCTTTTTCGCTAAGAGCAAGCGTTAAGCTCAGTCCAATGAATAGATAGTTCTCGTAAAAGCCAAACAAGCCAAATTTGGGATATTGCACAACGGCGGCGTTCATTTCTCTAGTGAGTAACACATGATCGACTTTGACTCCGGTTTTTTGGGTCAGTGAGTCTAGGAAGGAAAATAATTCTGGAAATTCGGCTCTTGTTAGTTCATTACCTTTGGGCGGTTCGAAGCGCACCCAAAGTGCTTTTACATAGCAGCCAAAGGCAATACAAGTGGCGGCAATTAATGGCTTGAGACCGGCAATAAAGCCAAGGGATATTTTGCTCGCGAGAAAAATTATTAGCACTATCGCCAAGCCAAGGCAAACAGGCACTATAAACATGTAGAGGTAACCAATTAAGGCCCACAGAACTACCTTGAGCTTGTAGGTCGATGGTGATTTTTCTGCTAATTCTTCGGCTTGCTTGACCCTAGCTAGAAATTGCTCTTCTTCTTTTGAAGTGACTTCTTTTTCAGGCGTCGCTTCATTCTTCAAGCTCGATGATGTCATTGAGATCGCTTCTCATATTTGATATTGGTTCAATTATTGTGCCCATTTCCAATGACCAAGCTCTCGTCTGAATAGATTCCAAGACCACTCTTTTAAGTTACATTCATGCATAAAGTTATGCAAATGGGATGCCAACTCTATTACTCTTTAGAGAGTAATTTTTGTCGCGAAGTACCAGGGAGAACCTTCATGCTGAGTCATCCAGATGAGCTTAAGTACGTAAAAAGCCATGAGTTCGTTAGTGTTGATGGCGATATCGCTACCATCGGCATTACTGCTTTTGCTGCCGACCAGCTGGGCGATGTCACATTTGTGGAACTGCCGAAAGTGGGCGAGAAATTCAAGACCGAGCAAAAGTTCGGCGTAATTGAATCAGTTAAGTCTGTTTCTGATTTGTTCATGCCGATAGCTGGCGAGATTACGGCCATTAACGACAATCTCAATTCTGAGCCAGAGCTTGTCAACCTAGACACCTACAAGGGTGGCTGGATGATCAAGGTCAAAATCGAGAATGCTTCTGAAGTGGCCAGCCTGATGAGCGCTGAAGACTACAAGAAGTTCATCGTCGATTAAGAGTCGCAGTGGCCGCGACTTAGCGGTGAATGAGATTTAGCATTGCCAAAGACTTAGCGATGCCAGAGGCATAGCGATGACCAAGAGTTGGCGATAAAAATCACCAGACAAATTGCGAAGCGGCAGATCTACTGATTTGTCGCTTCTTTTTGCTTGACTTGGTCCGGTATTGGAGCTTATGGCTTGGGAGCTTCTGGCTTTGGAGCTTCTGGTTTTGACTCTTCCAGCTTTGATTCTTCTGGTTTAGGTTCTACTAAATTAGGTGCTACTAGATTGGAGTCACTTGGACTCGATCCACTTTGATTAGAGCCACTTTGATTAGAGCTGTTCATATTCGACTCCAGCGGCGTCGACTCTGGTTGAGCCAATTGCCGCAGTTGATCTTGGGCTAGATCGTAAAACCGTGAGCCGGCCGAAATTTTCGCTAGCTCCTGCACGGCGGTCTGATCATTGCGGTCAGCGTCTAACTTGGTCATGGCATCTAAGTAAAGAGCTTGGTTGAGCAAATCTTCGCTGTTGTCTGCACTGGTGCCGCCAAAAAATTCAGGTATTGGTGAGCTGCGCAAAATACCAATGGCTGCTTTGTAATTGCCTTGCATGATATTGGTTTTGGCAGAATGAGTGGTTAATCCCTTGACAAAGCTCACGGTTAGGCCAGCCATGGCAAACAGCAGGCCTAAAGCCAGCAGAATATCTACAGCCATTGGATGCTTGTAGGTTTTTTGTTGGGCTTTGCCATTTTGATTGGCTGGCTCTGTTGCAGCGCTTTCTTTCGCTTCAACTTCTGCCAGAAAAGAATCGGCGATTTTGTCCATCGCTGAAACGTGTTCTTTGGTGTCGCTAGTTTCCGAGTCCACTATTTCTGTTGCCTAGTTTTCGTGCCAAATAGTTTTGATGCTTTTTGAAAATGCTGAATTCTATCTTAGTATAGAAGCACTAAAGATAACCAATCTAGCAATTTTGGCTGAGAAATTCGTCAATCCGTTTGATTTTGACGGTGCTGCTAGTGGTCTTCTTGATATCGCTTAAGGCGGCTGCAACTGCAGACTTGTGACCAGAGCTAACTAAAGATAGCAGGGTGTCAAAGCTGGCTTTCGACACTGATATTTCTTGAGCATTGATCATTCTAGTTACGGCAGATATTTGGTCATCCAAATTCAGTTTCGCCACACCTTGCAAAGCCTGTAGGCGCACTTGGGTTGACGGGTCATTTAGGGCTTTGGCCACTGCCGCCTTAATTGCCGTTTTGTCTGCGCTAAAGCCACTATCGGCACAAAGTTTGACGGCCGAAGCCAGGGCTTCTTCTCGTTTGTCCGAGGCGTAGTCACCGGTTGCCAAAAGCAAGAACTCGAGAGCCTCGCTATGGGGAAGATTGGCTAGGGCTTTGAGTATGTACCAGTAAGAATTAGCCGCTTCAAGATCGGCTTCTAGAATTGGACTGGCGCTGAGGGGCATTTGCGTGCGGCTCTCGACGTTGACAAGTTGCTTCGCCAGCTTGACTAGTTGTGGTGCGGTTTGGCCATTGCCTAGACGGCCCATTGCTTCAATCATTTCATTGCGGTAAGGCATGGCTTGCTCGTTCTCAACCATAGAGGAGAGAAGCTGGGCGTTTTCTTGCAAATTGATTTCGCCGGTGAGCTTAAGACCGTGGCGCAGGGCGCTAGATGTGATTTTTGCATTATCAATCGCAGTGTCCGCTGCCTTATTAGCGCTGGTTGTGCCAAGAGCAAGAATCATGCTCTCAATTTCCGCCACCACTTTCTCTCGTAGCTCTTTGTTCTCAATCAATGCCTTGGCATTAGTAGTTGATTGTTCGGGAGTTGATTGTTCGGGACAGTTGTCATCGAGCCAGTCGGCTAGCTGATAAAGTGCGCGCATACGCAATGAATTGGGCTTAGCCTTTAGAGCGCTCATCAGAAGCGGCAGACATTGCTGCACACCAGCCTCTGTCAATATTTCTGGAGCCCCTGAAAAGGTTTGCTTCGAGGCCTCAATCAGGCCGACAATTAAGGCTGCGCCTAAGTCAATTAATTTTTCGTCGTCTAAGGCCAGTAGCTCAAGTGGCTTGTGCTGGCGAGCTACGCCAACGGCAGCATAATCGGTGAAAGGGTGATACTGGCTAAAGGCCGAGCTAATTTCGTTGCCGACTTCAGCAATTGGCCAGCGTGCTAGGGCGCTTACTGCATCGACTTTGATCCATGGTTCATCGTTGCTTAGGTATTTCACTAAAGCCTGCTTTGCTTCTTCTGTGCGGAAGGCTGCTAGTGCTCTAGAGATATGGCAAAATGCTGGAGTGGTATTGTCAGCAGTGGCGGCCAGGGCTCTGATAATTCCCGCTTGCGCCTGGGCAACTTGCAGGTCGGCCAAGATTAGTGCTGCATTGGCGCGAACACGCCAGTCTTGGTGGCGCAGTGGGTCATAGTCATGCACTTCATAATCGTCTGATTTTGGCGGTAGCAGAGCTGCCAACATACGCTCTGAGTTTGCCTCTTTCAATTCAGTAAATATGCGCACTAACTTGTCTTCCCACCAAAGTGGAGCCAGCTTTAAGTTGATGCAAAGATTGTGCGAATTGCTGCGGTTAACAGCCGAGGTAATGTCCGCCCGCACGTCCTTGAATTCTCGATGGTTATCGGGGCTGGTTCCCACCAGGCCGTGATAGACGAGAAAGTGCTCTAGACCGAAGTCATCAACTTTGACGTCTGGTTTTTCGCTAAAGATAGTTGAGGCGCGTTTTAGCCACTTTGCAAGCAAGGTCATGCTTCTGGTTCCGTAAATGCTATGATCAGCAGTTTATCAGGGTTTTATTACCCTTTCTCATCTATCTTTTCTACTGGGGGTTTCCGTGAACACCTTCTTAAGCAGCGGTCAGCTGGCCTTGCAAGAACAGTATTTAAAATTTGTAGCAGAGCAAATCGCTCCGCTAGCCCTGGCCTTAGATACCGAGCAAGTGAGCTCGAAAGAAGCCATGACTCTTTTGGCTAAAGGCGGCTACCTGGGTTTGACCGTTCCTCGTGAATACGGCGGCCAGGGGCTTGGAGCCATTGAGCTGGTTCTTTTTGCCGAAGCTCTCGCTAGTGCTTCTGCCGGTCTGGCTGTTGCTCTCGCTAGCCACTACAGCGTCGTCGAACTTATAAACAAGTTTGGTTCTGACACACAAAAATCGCGCTATCTCTCGCAACTAGCTACTGGCGACCTAATTGGAGCCCAGGCCTTTGGCGAAGAAAAAGCGGGTTCTGATTTTAAGGCCGTGCAAACTACTGCAACGGCTGACGGGTCTAATGGCTGGCTGCTCAGTGGCGAGAAGACCTGGGTGGTCAATGGCCAATTGGCCGGTTTGATCGCGGTTCTGGCTGTCACTAAAACTGCGACCGATGATCAGTTGAGTATTTTCCTGGTCGATGGCACGCCGGGTTCGAGCATTGAAGTTGGAGCTAACAAAGCTAAGTTTGGCCTGCGCTCTGCGGCGACTTGCGATATTACTTTCAAAGAGTACAAGGCTACTGGCGAGAATAAGCTAGCTAGTGCAACAAGCGCAGAATTAGAGAGCCAAGTGAACGCAGTGCTTGACTTGAGCAAAACAGTGGTTGCCGCCGCTGCTGTCGGAATTGCCGAAGAAGCTCTTAAGTTCTCAGCCGAGCATGCTCGCACAAGGGAGCAATTCGGGCAGCCGATTTCAAAGTTTCAAGGTATTCAATGGAAGCTCGCCGATCACTCTGTTGAGTCACAGGCCGCCCGCTTGCTTACCTATCGAGCTGCTTGGAGCCATGATGAAGAGCCCGCTGATTTTCGTAAGTTTGCCGCTATGGCTAAAATGTTTGCTGCAAAAACAGCCAGATTTCATAGTGGCGAAGCTGTACAAATATTCGGTATGCTGGGTGCAAGCCCCGACTCGCCGGTAGAAAGGCTTTACCGCGACGGCAAGCTCACTGAAATATTTGAAGGTACCTCTGAGTTGCAAAAAGTTGTTCTTAAAGAAGAACTTGGCGTTTAGGCACAACAAGTAAAAGACTCGAATTAGACAGGCAGAGGTAAAGCGTTATGCGACAGAAATCGGGGATTGCTCTGAGCTTTTCGCGTTTTACTGCTTTATCTCTGCTTTTGTTTGCTTTTGGTATTGGCTCAATTGGTGAAGCTCAGGCTGATTCTTATGCCGAAGGCTCAAAGCTTTTTCAAGCGAAAAAGTATGCCAGTGCCGCTAAGTGTTTCGACGCTTCTATCAAGCAAAATCCTGGTAACGACAATGCTTATTACTATCACGCTTTAGCTCTGCACTATGCCAAGGATTTCAAGGGTGCAATCGCTGAGTACGGTCGTATAGTTAGTCATTTTCCTTCAAGTCAGGCTGCTGACCACTCGCGCCGGGCTTTGATGGCGCTCGACCCGGTATTGCTGCGCAAGCTCAGCCCTGAGTTATTCACGGCTGCGGCGCCAGCAGCTGCTCGCAGTGCAGGGAGCAATATAATCAGTGGTTCGCGCTATGGTAGTTCCGGTAGCTCTTCGCCAGACGATCATTATCCGCCAGAGGCAAAGCTAAATTTCACCAAAGAAGTTGGCCTCATGTTTGTGGAAGCACAGTTTAATAACCGACCTATGAAAGTTACTTTTGATACCGGCTCGCAAGGAACCACTCTGGGAAAAAATCATTTGCAGAGTCTGGGCTTGCCCGAACCGACCGGACCGCGCAATTCTCTTGGGTACTGGGATATGCGCCTCAATATTAAATTGGGTGGCATCGAGCGCAATAATTTTCCTTGTGCAATTAAAGAGTCAATGTTAGATAGCCCGTCTATTGGTCAATCTTTCTTCAAAGACTTTGTCTACACTGTCGACAACAACGCTCAAACTATCAGGCTAGTGAAGAAAGCAGGTGGCTCTAGTTCCGGTGTTGCTTCTAGTTCAGGTTCTAGCTCTAGTTCTGGTTCGTCCAGGTCTAGTGCCGATGCCAATGCCGTGCCGTTTAGTCGCGATGATAACTATGACTTGATGATAGTTTCAGTTACGGTGGATGGCCGACCTGGTCGCATGTATGTTGATACTGGTGCTACATCAGTCTGTATGTCTGCTGCTCAAGCGAGAAACTTTGGTTTGAATGTGCCTGAAGATGCTGCAGATACTGTTATCAACGGCACAACAGGGCGTATGACTGGTAAGAAGTTTTCTATTCGTACCTTGAAGTTAGGACCGGTTGAAAAACGTAACGTTGATGTAGTGGTAGTTGATAACTACCCTATTCCCTTGCCGTTGCTTGGTCAGAGCTTTTTAGGCGACGCCAATTATTCAGTGGACGATCAAGCGAAAGTCATTCGCTTTACTCGTCGCTAGTTAGTTAAAAGATTATGCCAACGGTATCACTGGTAATAGTTGCTCAAGATGAAGAGCGCACTATTGGTCAGGTGATTGATGCTGCTAAAGCCTTAGTGGACGAAATTATTGTGGTCGATTCTGGTTCGACGGATCGCACCATAGAAATAGCCAGAGAAAAAGGTGCCATTGTTCAACATCAAGATTGGCTTGGTTTTGCTAAACAGAAAAACTTTGCCATTGACTTGGCTAAAAGTGATTGGATATTGAGTCTTGATGCTGACGAAATATTGACTGATAAGCTTGTCGCTGAAATTGCTGCTCTGCTCAAGAGTTCAAGTTTCGATCAGTTTGATGGTTACAAGATTCCCCGCATTCTTTATATTGGCGATCAAGCCGTTTCGCGCGGTGGCTTTTATCCTGACGCTCAACTGCGTTTGTTCAAGCGAGGCAAAGGTAAGTTTGGTGATCGCCTTGTACACGAAGCTATAAAAATGACCGGCCCTGTTACTATGCTGGCCAATCCCATGCACCATTATGCTTACAAAACTGTGGAAGATTTTGCCAGCGCTATGGATAAATATGCCAGATTGTCAGCTCAGGAGTATTTCAATCGAGGCAACTATGGTTTAAGGGCCAGTCGCTTAAGTGAGTTAGTTAAACCTGTCCTGACTTTTTTGTATCGCTACTTAGTTCGAGGCGGTATTCTTGAGGGTGCGTTAGGCTATAAGCTAACAGTAATTTACAGTGATTATGTGCGCAAGAAGATTGTTTATCTCAGGCAGTTAGTGGCCCAGAATAGCGGCAGCCGTGACGGAAGCGATAAATTAAGCAATGACGGCAGACATGAGAGAAGTAGTAAAGGAAGTGACAATGTTCAAAGCTAGATTCGCTGTGCCAGCTCTATCGCTAATTTTGGCCATTGGCTCTTTTGCATTGCCGGCTCAGGCCGCTCCTGACTCCTTTGCTTTAGGGGTTAAACAGTTCGGTGCTAAGACTTACCCGTTGGCGATTGCTAGTTTCAAAAAGGCCATAGCCGCCAATCCTAAAAACGATAGTGCTCGCTATTACTATGCTCTTTCTTTGCACTACAGCAAAAATATTCCAGCAGCGATTAAGGCGTATGCCGAGCTAATTCGCCTGATGCCAGATTCTAATGGTGCCAACTATGCTAGAGCGGCTCTAGCTAAATTGGATGCTCCTCTGCTTAGTTCGCTGCCACCTTCTCGCATGGCGCAACAGCAATATAGTCAGGCGCCTTCAAGTGCTACAACAATCTCGCGAAGCTCGGGGACGCAGCAGATCATCCAGAGTCAATCTCAGCAAGGTAGTTCAAGTCGAAACAGCGCTGATGACAAAATACCAGATGAATGCCGTGTTTATTACACTCTAGAAGGCAACAGTTTTATTGTAGACGTCTATGTAAATGGAAGACCAATGAAAATGGTATTTGATACTGGAGCTGCAATGTGTGCCTTTGGTAAGAACAATCTTGCTGCAGTTGGTATCGAACCACCGTCAGGTAAGCCATCAGGAGCGGCTGTTGGGATTGGGGATGGCGGTGAGCAGTCGGTTTGGGATATGAGCGTGGATTTGAAATTGGGGCCAATCGAGCGTAAGCATTTTCCTATTAAGGTCCAGAATCAACTTGGACTTCATCCACTGCTAGGCCAGACCTTTTATCAAGACTTTACTTATACAATCGATAATGGTGCTCACAGTATTCACTTCGTGAAAAAACGCAATAAAAGCGGGTCGATCTACGCCGATGTTAGTCGCGATCCTAATGCCGTTCCATTTGTCCGAGAGAGAAACGAGTTGGCCGTGACTGTGGAAATAAATGGCAAACCAACAAAAATGTATTTTGATACTGGAGCGGAGGTTGTTACCCTCACGAAAAGGCAATGCCAATCACTCGGTATTACCATTCCGGAAGATGCTGAAACCACAACCGTTCACGGCATCGCTGGTGACAGCCGCGCCCGTGTTTTCAATGTAAGTAGTATTAAACTTGGTGGCATCACTAAGCGCGATTTTCAAGTTTGGGTACCTGATGGTGAGATGGCAGGAGTTGGCCTACTTGGTCAGACTTTCTACAACGATTGTCAGTACACAATTGACTATGAGCGCGGTTATATTCACTTCATGAGACGCTAAGATTTCTATGACAAAAAAAACAGGCAAGCTTTCATTTCGCTCTTTCGCGTTGTTTCTCGCTCAGCTGACCATTTTAAGTATCGTTTTACAAGGTATTGCTTTACCGGCTCAGGCGGCTCCTGATGCCTTTGCTCTTGGGGTTAAGCAGTTTGGTGCTAAGACTTACCCTCTGGCGATTGCTAGTTTCAAAAAGGCCATAGCGGCCAATCCTAAAAACGATAGTGCTCGCTATTACTATGCTCTTTCTTTGCATTACAGCAAAAATATTCCTGCTGCGATTAAGGCTTATGCTGAGCTAATTCGCATGATGCCAGATTCTAATGGTGCCAGTTACGCCAGAATTGCCCTGGCTAAGCTTGATGCGGCTTTGCTTAGTTCGCTGCCACCTTCTCGCGTGGCACAGCAACAATATAGTCAGTCAAGCTCGACTGCCAGCGCAGCTGCTGCAGGTGGTGCTTCCCAGGCTCAGTTTCGTCAAAGTAGCCCAGTGGCAAGCAATCCGAATGACAAATTGCCTGACGACTGCCGCATATATTACACTCTCGAAAATAACAGTTTTATTCTAGACGCCTACGTTAATGGCAGACCGATGAAGATGATATTTGATACTGGCGCTGAAGACTGCGCCTTTGGTAAGGATAATTTAGCAGCGGCTGGTGTGGCTGGGCCGACCGGTAAATCAACAGGTACTGCTCATGGTGTCGGTGATGGTGGTGCTCAGGCTACCTGGGATATGAAAGTAGACCTAAAGGTTGGCACCATCGAACGCAAGAGTTTTGAGATCGGTGTACAAGACACCATGAACGGCTACCCTTTGCTTGGACAGACATTCTTCCAAGATTTTACTTATACAATTGATAATGGTGCTCATAGCATTCACTTCGTGAAAAAACGCAAGGCCAGCGGGTCTGCTTATGCCGACCCGGCTCGCGATCCTAATAATGTGCCATTTACCCGCCATGGCAATGAAATTGTGGTCAATGTCTCGGTCAATGGCCGTCCGACCAAAATGTACTTCGATACAGGTGCTACATCATGCAGCCTATCAAAAGAGCAGGTCAAACAACTAGGACTAACAATTCCTGAAGACGCAGAGATTATTGAAGTGGTCGGTATTGCTGGTTCCACTCGGGCTAGGGTTTTCAACGTACGAAGTATGAAGATGGGTGCAATTGAAAAATTCGACTTCCCTGTGCATGTTTGTGACAGTGAAATGGCCGGAATTGGTCTGCTTGGCCAGACTTTCTACAACGACCATCAATACACAATCGACTATGAACGGGGCCTCATTCACTTCCTGCGGCGTTAGATGCTGGCACCAGTTGCTATTGCTGTTGACTAGCTAATCCAAAATATCGCGCATCAAGGCGCGATAGCGAGCAAGATTGGTGCCGTAGTCATCAGACGAGCCTTGAGTATCTGTAATTTGCAAAGGCCCCGATTTGCGCATGGCGCTATTTACTTCGGCGCTATCTGTAGCGCTTTCTTTTTTTGCAAACAGCCAAGGTGCGTGTTTTCTCAATGTCGGGGCGTCTAACCAGCCGCGCGCTAAGAGCACTTCGTCAATGGTCATGCTCATATTTTCACTATCAGACTGAGCCAACTGGGCCTGAGCCTGTGAAATTATCTGGGCCTCAATTAAGACTTGAAGTAGATCTTTTTCGTTTTTGTCGGGAGTTTGCATAGCTAATACTCAAAGACGCAGTGTAGAAAAATCAACACTGCGGCTTCTGGTTATCTAATTTTGTTGCCAAATTATGTGATTTCGATGTCTACGCGCTTGCCAAACCGGCTGGCTGCGGCGCGTATCAAAGAACGTAAGGCGGTAATCGTTCTACCGTCTTTGCCAATCAATCTACCGGTGACCAGCGGATCGCAGGTCACAGCTACTCGGCAACGCCCTGGGTTGAGGGCTTCCCTTTCGAATTGCAGGGCGTCAGGGTCTTTGGCCAGTACCTTTAAAATGTACTCTGCCAAATCTTCTGCCGCTGTTGAGTCAACTTGGGGCCTTACGCGCCCAAAGCCGCCTGGTCTACCGCGCGAGGGGCCCTTTTTAAAAGGCTTGCTACCGTTTCGCTTTGCTGGGCGCCGTGTGTCATCCATTTCTGTACCGCTTCTCTGTCGACAACCAACTCTTTAGTACGGGGGTTGTAGTAGCCAAGCTCTTCGATTGGCATACCATCTCTTCTACTTCTAGAGTCAACGGCGACGATTCTGTAATGCGGGGCTTTTTTTTGGCCGACGCGCTTTAGCCGTATCTTTACCACTGGGACTATGTTCTCCAAACTGTACTTGCGTGCGATTCGTTATTCTAACAGCTCAATAGCTCTGGCCGTATGTCTGTACTGTATATGTTGTTAACCTGGCGATACGGTTTGGCCCTAGATAGGGGTTATGCTTCATTCTTGGCTGTTTTGCCAGTGCTTCTTACTTCTTCTTCTTTTTCTTTTTCAAGCCATATGGGCTTTGAAAACCGGGTCTTGATGGGGAACCGGGCATGCCGCCGCCTAGGCCGCCCATGCCGGGGGGCATTTTGAAGCCTGGGGGCAAAGGAGGCATTTTCCCCCCACCGCCAAATGGGTTGCCGCCACCGCCACCAAATGGATTGCCGCCACCGCCAAAGGGGTTGCCCCCTCCTAACATGCCGCCCAATCCACCCATTCCGCCCATCATGGCCTTCATCTGGCGCATGGCTTCGCGCATTTTCTCAAACTCGTTTAACATTTTTCCTATCTCATTTTCTTTGAGACCAGAGCCGCGGGCAATGCGGCGTCTTCTTGGAAAGTCGATAAGGTCGGGTTTGCGCCTTTCGGCGATGGTCATCGAATTGATGGCGATTTCGTACTTGTTCATCATCGCTTCGCCTTCGGTGGCGATTTTATTTTGATCTTCAGATGAGAGGCCGAGCATGCCGCCTACTCCCATCATCTTCATGATGTCGCCCATATTGCCCATTTTCTTCATCATGCTCTGCATGTTGACGAACTGCTCAAACGAAAAATCATTGCTGAACATGTCCATGACTGCACGTTCTGCGTCTTTTTCGTCGATATTTTTCTGGGCTTTCTCAACTAACGAAAGTACGTCTCCCATGCCGAGGATGCGGCTAGCCATGCGGTCTGGATAGAAAGTCTCAAGGTTGTCGAGCTTTTCACCAGTGGAGATAAATTTGATTGGTTTGCCTACTGCTTCTCTCACTGAGAGCGCTGCTCCGCCGCGAGCATCACCGTCTATTTTAGTTAAGAGTAAGCCGGTTAAATCAAGTTGAGTATTGAATGTTTCGGCGACGTTGACGGCCTCTTGGCCTGTCATGCTGTCGATTACTAGAATCTTTTCTGATGGTTGAAGCAGGCGGTCAATGATTAGCAGCTCAGCCATCAGTGGTGTATCTACTTGCAAGCGGCCAGCGGTGTCTAGAATAACTGGGTTGTAGCCTTTCTCTTTGGCAAGCTCTATGGCTTTTTCGGCTATGTCTTGGACGTCTTGGCTAGCTTCAATAGTGAAAACTGGCACATCGACTTGTTTGCCTAGGGTCTGAAGTTGGTGAATGGCCGCTGGTCTCTGGACGTCGCAGGCCACTAGTAGCGGGCTTTGTCCTTCACCTTTTAGCTTTAGTGCTAACTTGCCGCAGGCAGTGGTCTTTCCTGAACCTTGGAGGCCGACCATCATGATGATGCCCGGAGCACCTTTGAGATTGAGTGGTACATTCTCGCCACCAAGAATGGTGACAAGTTCATCGCTCACGACTTTAATAAATTGCTGGGCTGGAGTAACTGAGTCGATAACCTCAGTGCCTAGCGCCTTTTGCCGCACATTGCTAATGAAGATTTTTACTACCTTCAAGCTGACGTCTGCTTCTAAAAGCGATTTGCGCACTTCGCGAATGGCATCTTCGATATTCTCGTGAGACAACTTGTCGTTGCCAGCGAGAGTTCTAAAAGCGCCTTGCAGTCTGTCGGTAAGGTTGTCGAACATGGTTTAAGTTCCTGATTTAGTGGTCTAGTTTAGTGGTCTAGTTTAGTGGTCCAATTTAGTAGTTACAGCGAGGTTTGATTGCGTGCGAATTTTTTCTACTGCTTCTGTTGCTTCTTGTGGGTAAATAAGCCAGTACGAAGTGTGATTGCCTTTTACCAGCGCTTCTACGGCGAGGGAGAGCTGAGACAATTCTTTTACTTCTCCGTTATCGGTGCGTACCACAATATTGGTCTGAGGGTGCTCTGAATCGGGCCGATAGTAGTCATAAGGGACAAAGCCCGTTGATTCGACAGCAACGTAATAGTCGGGGTCGAAGCCGAGTTTAGAGACTGCCTGTCTTACTTGTTTTTCAATTTCGTCAATTTCAGACTGCACTTGGGTATTGATGCGCGATGCCTTGAAAATGCGGCGATTGAGAAAACGGTGAGAAAGATCAGCCAATATCGGGTCATTATCTTTGAGCCAGCGCTTAATGTGGTAGCCCAGCTGAATGTCATCGAGGCTGAGATACTCTTCTACAGTCAGTTTTTCACCGGTAAGCCATTTGCCTGTGGCTTCGTCAATAAAGGCAATTGAGCCTGCCCCCTTATCGATTACATGTAGGGCGCGCTTGATAAGCTTGCCAAGCAGGGCTCGGGCAGCTAAGTTTTTGCGGTGATAATAGACTTGAGCGTACATAGAGTAGCGAGCAAAGAGGTAGTCTTCGACTGCTATTTGGCCTTTCTCTCCCACTACTAACATGCGGTCATTTTCTTCGTCTACCTCAATTGAGCGTAGAATGCGTTGCAAAGCAAACAAACCGTAAGCTGTTCCGGTCATGTAGCTATCGCGCAGCAAATAGTCAAAGCGATCGCAGTCAAGCTGGCTAGAGACAACGTGAGAGACGTAGGCGGGCTTGTAGGTTTTTTTCAGAACTTGGACGATTTTGTCAGCCAAGCCTGGTTCTTCTGTATACGAATCTAAAATTGAGCGAATTTGTGTATCGCCTGAAATAATCTTGCAAGACCAGTCTTCATGATCGTAGCCAAGAATTTTTTCAGTAACATGGCTGAAAGGGCCGTGACCGACGTCATGCAAAAGTGCTGAAGTGAGCATTAAAGCTCTCTCTTTTTCAGCCGATTCACAGCGACTAGAGAGAATATTGCTCAGTTGTGAAGCGACATGCATGACGCCCACAGAGTGGGTAAAGCGCGAACCCTCAGCGCCTTGAAATGTAAAGTATGAAACGCCTAGCTGGTGAATGCGCCGCATGCGCTGAAATTCCACTGCGTCAATTAAATCGACTACTAGGCGTTCGGCTGGTATAGATCTGTCAAGAACAATATCTTGGTGGATAGGATCTAGATAGGTGCGCTTGTTTGAAACTCTTTGCATGCCGTTCGCTTTGTATAGGTGAAAGATATTATACTGGGCCTCACTGTAGTTATGGTCGATAAGTGTTTCCAGATTTAGTCACAGAGCCAGGACCTAAGTCGCAGCTGGCGCCCTTGCCTGAGAAAGTGCTTTCTCTGGGCGACATCGTCAGCTTGACTTTTAGACGGTTTCGACTTTATTACAAACTGTATTTTAAGACTTTGTTTTGGCCCGCTCTGTTTTGTTCACTGGCCAGTCATATTGCTTATTTGAGCCTGCAGCACTGGGTTAGTATTGCCTCTACTTCGCTATTGGCTATGACTCCATTTGTCTTGCATATGGCTGTGGCGCTCCTTTCTATGGTGGTCTGGTTCTTCAGCGCCTGGGAGCTTTGCCTGCGTTCGTGCGCCTTGGTGCGCACCGTGCTTTGTCTTGACCCGACCTATAAAGACAGTATTGGCATTTTGAAGAAGCGTTCAGGCACTGTTTTCTTTGCCTGCAATCTCGCCTTGCTGCCACCCGCTTTTTGCTTGATATTTTGGTTCGTCGTCATAGTGGCCGTAGCCGCTGCATTGAATGTAGCTTCTGGAGGTTCAACGAAAGTAGCCATCGGAGCCATGGTGTTTGCCGTAATTGGATTCGGCTTGACAGTTTCAGTGATGATTTCGGGGCTTTTCGGTTCGCTATTGCTGGCTATTGTCACTCTTGAGCAGATTTCTTTTGTCGAGTCGTTTAAGCGCACTTGGCTTTTGGTCAGTCTGCGTATGATGCGCGGTGGCTCATTTACATCGTTGTTAGCTATTGCTATTGCCTTGGTTTGCGTGGTGATCGAAAGTCCGATGATAATCTTGCACGTGGTGGAGCAGGCCAGTCATGCTAGTTTTAAGTTATCGCAGACGCCTTACTTGATTGACTTTCTAGAAACCATTTTAGAAGTACCGTTTAACATTTTCACTTTCTCAATCTCATTTACTGCCTACGGGCTCTTTTATCGCGATTTGAAGTTGCGTTTAGAAGGGGTAGACCTACTATGTCGACTGGCGCGTCTGTCTAAGCTTGAGCAAAATCAGGCCTGAAAGTAAAATCAGGCCTGAAAGTAAAGGATTAGGTCAATTGGAGTGCTCTAGTTGGCGCCGTCGCCGGCCCACTTTACACCTTTGGGTAAAGCTGGAACGTAGAAATGAATTTTTGCTGGAAGATCTGGATCGCAGTTGCGGGCCGATTCAATATCAGCTTGGAGCAAAACTGTTTTGCCCAATTGATAATACAAAGAGGCGCGGCCTAAGTAAAAACGGGCGTTGTTAGGAGCTTGTGAAATGGCTGATTCGAAATCACCCATAGCTTCATTGACTTTGTTTAGTTTCTGATAGGCTTTGGCCCGGCGGAAATAATATTCACCATTGGTAGGGTCAAGACCAAGAGCTTGGTTATAGTCGATGATAGCTTTCTTCGGGTCCCCGTCGAACTCGCCTGTGCCAGCTAGTTTGCCAATCTCTCCACGGTTTGGATCTTGGTCAAGGGTGGTGACAAAGCGCTTATCTTTTGCCGCCGGTATAGTGTCCTTGCTTTCCATGGCGGCGTTGTTCTGGGCATCGCTGTTGATATATGGCATGCCGTCGGCATTGTTGGTCATGCCTGTTCCAGCCTTTCCCGGAGGCGCGATTGCCTGGGTGGCGCCGACCGAACCAGCTTGGTTGCTAATAGATATGTTGTTGCTTTTGTCGTTTCTGTTATTGCCACCGCTAGCGGTGCTCTTCTCGGTCGAGCCTGAGCCTAGTGCTCCAGTCCAGCCTGGGGTGTTATCTGAACTGTCGCTATCTTTGTAGCCATTGGGGTAGACGTTATTCATGGCTTCTTTGTAGTCTTGAACTGCTTCAGTGTTGCCTGCGCCGCCTTCAGTTTTTGTGCCTAGATCTGAATGAGGCATGTCGTTTTTGGCACTGGCGAAATAGCGCTTGGCTAAAGATGGGTCCATACGAATTGCTGCTTCGTAGTCGATGATGGCCATGGCATCATGCCCTAAGATGCTGTGGCAAGTGCCACGCAGTAGCAAGCCTTTGAGGTTGTTTGGAGCGTATTGCAGTGAGCTGTCTAAATCTTGTATTGCCAGTTTGTAATTGCCCATTTTGTAGAAGCATTGGCCCCGTAGTGACAGCGCGTTCGGGTCGGTGGCATTGAGCCCGAGTGATTCACCGAAAGCTGTGGCTGCTTGATCCCATTCGCCACTTGCCATAAGAGCCTTGCCCCGATCGAAGGCAGGGTCGACGTATGCTTGGGTTTTGACAGTACTTAATGTGCCTAAAATGGCAACGGAAGCGGCTAATAGAAGCAGTTTACGCATGATCTTTTTCCTGTGTTAATCACTAATTCGTTTGGTCGAGATTACTGGCAGCACTAATGATGCCAAGGCAAAGACGATCGTGCCTGTGAATATCAGCCGGGATGCTTCGTGCAACTTTTGAAATTGTTGTTTGGCGCTTTCGTCAGTTTTCATCAAGACGCGTACATCTTCCATTTGGGGGACAATGGCTAAAGCAAAAATGAAGGTTGAGATGGCGCAGACGATTGAAGAAAAATAGCGAGCCATGCGCCAGCGTGTTCCTTTCTCTAGGCTTTTAAGATCGCCTTTGATTTCGATAGCTTCGGCTACTACGAGACAAATGGCAAATACTAGAGCAACTTTGCTGAATTCTATAAATACTGGGGCGTTTGCCGCAGCAGCTTCTGAAACTGGAATTCCTTGTGCTTTGGCAGCGCTGATAAGGGTGATGGCGGCGAATACAGTGGCCGTCGATCCACCGAAAAGCATTGCCAGAGAAATCAAACGAAGGATGCGCGCGAACATTTGCATTGGTATGACTCTTTGGCGGTTGGGGGCAATCAATAATATGTGATGTGAAATATACACTCTTGGCAGGCTCGGCAAGTTTGGTGGGGCTGAGATTGCTTTGGCCATTTCACGTAAGTTCATTCAGGCCGACATCACCTTGACAGCGTGACAGTAATTTGGTTGAATACTGTTATGAACACTGAGTATAGTAAAAATCCTGAATTAATGAGCCTTGAGCAGCTATCTCAAGAGGTGGCAAGGCTTTTGCAGGCAGAATATGGCATCAGTGACTCGGCAGCCAGAGACCAGAGAGTTTCCTCTTTGCCGGATGCTCGCACTATTCGTTATTACACAACTCTTGGTTTGCTTGACCGTCCTTTTATAGACGGGCGGCAGGCTCGTTATGGCCAGCGTCATGTTCTGCAATTGCTTGCTGTGAAGGCTTTGCAAAACATGCAATTTCCCCTTGCCCGAGTTCAAGAAAAGCTCTATGGCCTGACTGAGTCAGAGCTTAAATCTTTGCTTCAGTCGATAGCCTCTTCTAATAAAGAACGAAAACATTCACAGGCTGCCATGCCAGTGGCAAGTATTTATCGAGAGATCATTTTGGAACCAGGTTTAAAGTTAACGGTAGCCGATGGATACAAGTCTAATCTCAGCATTGAGGCTCTCAGAGAGCGTATTGAGATTGCTTTGAAGGTTTTATCAAATGCAACGGAGAATTGAAATGAGTGATAGCGAAAGATCCGCACGTTCTCAAATATTTGAAAGAATCACGTTGCTAGAGTTTGAGCGACTTGATGTCTTTTCGGAGCCTAGGCGCCTGTTTGGCTCGTTCGAAAACGAGATGCGCGAAGCCGGTAGGCCAGCTCTGCCTCTTGCCAGTGTTGATATTTCGGCTAATGTAGTTGACCGCATTGCCTCTGTAACAGTGGTGCAAAAGTTTGTCAATGAGCTCAAAGAGCCAATCGAGGCAGTATATATTTTCCCTTTGGCAGGCTCTTCGTCTGTTAGTAAATTTCAGATGCAAGTGGGTGAGCGCACCATTGAAGGAGTAGTCAAAGAGCGCGCCGCTGCCAGGCAAGAGTATCAGGCCGCCGTTGAAGAAGGTAAACGGGCTGCCATACTTGAACAAGAACGTGATGATGTCTTCACCGCCCAAGTTGGCAATATAATGCCTGGTGAAGAAATTACTGTCACGATTGTCTACAGCGAGCGCTTGACCTATTTTGCCAGTGGTCATACTGAAATTCGCCTACCATTGGTGGTGGCACCGCGTTATGTGGCTGGCGTGCCGCTGTCTCGCGAGAGCGTTGGTGATGGTGTTGAGCTTGATACTGACAAAGTCAGTGATGCCTCACGTATTACCCCACCGCGCTTGGCGCCAGGTTTTGACCCCAAAGTTAGTCTTACCCTGAGTGTCAATATCGAACTGGCTGATGATGATCAAGTCGCCGATATGGTTTGTTCACAGCACGCTACAAAATCAGGCTTTGGTAAGACCGGCATAAAAGTTGGTTTGGTCAATGATGATGAGCCCTTAGATCGCGATTTCGTATTGTCGTGGAAGCTGGCTGGTGGTGAGCTTTCATCAGTAGGATTGATTAGCGATAAACCCAAGCTCATGAAAGAAGTACCCTTTCAATATGGCATGGTTTCAATTAATCCACCGGCACTAGAGAGAGAAAACTCTAAAGTTGTCGCTCGTGATGTGGTTTTCTTGCTTGATCGCTCCGGTTCAATGAATGGTCTTAAAATGACCTCAGCGGCTCGTTCGCTCATTATTTTGCTCAATACTTTGCGCCCAGATGATCGCTTTGCCATTTGTGCTTTTGACAATTCTTTTGAGTGGCTTGAAAGTAGTGTTGGGCAGCATAAATTTTTCCCAGCTTCTCTCAAAGCAATTGAACGGGGCATTGACTACTTGCGCTCCATTGATGCTAGGGGTGGCACTGAGATGCAAGGGGCACTAGAAGCGTGTTTCGATGCCATCGATAATTCACCAAAAATTGAACAAGCAAAGTCGAAGGCAAAGAGGCAAGAGATTGTAGTTGTGATCACCGATGGTGAAGTGGCTGATGAGTCTCATATTTTGAAAACTATTCAGGGTCGTATCAAGACTACGCGCGTGTTCACTGTTGGTGTTGATACTGCTGTTAATGACGGATTTTTGAAGAGACTAGCCACTTTGGGCGGGGGTACTTGCACCCTGGTTCCTCCGGGCGATGCCTTAGAAAAAGCTTTGACTTATGTTGCTCGCGAAATTGGTGTGCCGTTAGTTACAGACCTGCAGATTGTTGACCCGAAGAAGTTGACTTGCGCGCCGGTGAAGACAATAGACTTGTTTGAAGGTCGGCCAGTATCAATCTATTTCCAGTGTTCTCCCGATAAACTGCCCACTAGTGTCGAAGTTGTCGGTCGCCTCGCTAATGGTGGCAAGTACAAAGAGAGAATTTCTTTGACAGTAACTGATAACGCTGCTTTACCTCAGCTGTATGCTAAAGCGCGCATTAGCGAACTAGAAGATCTAATGCGGGATGCCGGGGCAAAAGACGGCCGAATTCACGAGCGTGAAATTGTGGAATTGTCTGTAGCTCATAGTTTACTGACGCGCTTTACTGCTTTCTTGGCCATTGATCACAGTGAGATAGCCAATAAAAGCGGAGACCTGCGTAAGGTCGTACAACCGGTGGAGACACCAGCTCAGTGGCAAGCACTTCCAGCCGCAAGTGGATGGGGAGCCGCACAACCTAGTTCCTCTGTGAGATTGAAATCTATGGCCCGGCCTTCTTCACCAGCGCCTTGCCAGGCCTTTGGTCAAACAGATACAGGTTCATTTGGTGCTGTTAGTGCTGGTGGTGGTTGGGGGGCAGCAGCTCCTAGTACTGGTTCGGTAACTGGTTCTGGTTCGGGCAATTCATACGGCGCTCCAGGAGCCATTCCGCCAAGTCCAGCTTGTCCACCTGCAAATTCAGGATTATTTGGCAAGATCTCGAATATGTTAGGGCGTTCGAGAGCGCCTGAATCAGATGAATCTATCGAAATGATTTTCGAGGCAATGGGTGCGCCACAAGAGCCTAATCAGTCGAATCAGTCTCTGCCGTCGCAACAGTCTAGCGACGCTAGTAATTCTTGGGCTACTAATCAAGACGATCTTGATAAAGATTGGCGCGAACTTTTAGCTTTGATTGAGCGCTTTGAACAAGCAATTGAGTCGTTGCTTCGAGTTTTGGAAAATGGTGGCCCTGACTGGAGCTTCGAACTTGTGGAGTTGAGTAAAATAGAAAGTGCGCTCACTGCTTTGTCTGGTTTGAACCAAGTGGTTGATTCTCACCCGGATGTTGCGTTCTTGCTGGCTGATAAAGTCTTGCCTGCTTTGTCTTCTTTGCTCAACACCAATGGCACTAATTTGTCTACCCGTGAGCTTGCCTCTGTTGCTCGGTTAACTTTAGGGTATTTAGATCAGGTGAAGCTGTGTGCTCCAGCCAATAGTGATAGTCAAAATAGTAGTGATGCTGATTCGTTTTGGAGAAATAATATTTAGGAATCGCGAGTGTGCTCGCCGGAAGTAAATCGCTAGAAGTAAATCAGATTGCTGGCTGTGGTAGGAAAAACTAAAATAGTTGTATATACAACTATTTTAGTTTTTCCGGACTTGGTCTCCGGAGTTCAGCCGATAAAAGAAAAAAGCGTGTATATACACGCTTTTTTCTTTTATCGGTCCGGGTTGGTTCGCAAATTAGTTATTGGACTTTGAGATTGGTAGTGCCAACTTTTGAGGATCAGCAGGAACCGACAGCTTGCGGCTTACCAGCCCCTAATTTTGTTGATAATTCTCGTTCCAAGACCACCGCTATTGTAGCCGTTGGCGTACTGGCCATTTGCGTATTGGCCATTGATATTGTAGCCATGGGCGTTGTAACCATTAGCATTGTAGCCATTGGCGTCATAGACATTGCTATAGTTGCCGTTGGTGTAGTTTGGGTTGATATATGGCCTGCGGTGACCATGGCGGTGGTAGTTAATACCATTATTGTTGTAGGCACCATAGTTGTAGTTTGGTGTACCACCCGGCAGATAGCCACCCTTCTGCAAGTTGGAAATATTCAAGTCATATTGGTTCTGTGGTGGTCCAGCTTGGGCTTGTTGATTTAAATAGTTCTGCATGGCGATGGCATTCAGAGCTTTCTGTTGGTCATTGTTTTTAGACTCTGCAGGAGCAGAGAAGGCAACGCCTGCCACGGCTAGAACCGCAATCAATGTGCTAGCTTGCTTTAGAAATTTACTTTTCATCTTACTGTTCCTTTATCCGTGCCATTGTCCGTGCCATTCAGTGTTGATAGTTCGACGGGGAGCGGTCGTGATAGTTCCATCTTTGTCTGCATACACATACTAAAATGACAATTTCGTCAACAAAGCTTCAATACTGGCCTTTTTCACTGTATAAGGTTGGGAGACAAGAGAGAGAGCACTGTGACAATAATTTGCGAGACAGATAAGCATTACTTTCAAGGTGAGGCCGGCGCACTGCCAGTTATTGGCGTGTCCCGAGGCAGAAGCCGTAAGTTCTTTGCTGTAGCCCTTGCCGCACTTCTATGCGCCTCGTGCATAGTTCCGCCAAATTCTGCGGCTACTGCGCGTCAACATTGCCAGCTGGAAAACGGCTCCGTTCTTATAGACGCAGATAAAATTGTCGGAGTGGGTGACGGCAACAAACATATCGGCGACACTAATGGCAACAAGTTTGGCGACAAGAATCAGAGCACTGCTTTTAGCGCTACGGGGTCAGTAGTTGTGGCAGTGCCATTGCAGGATGCGCGAATCCAAGCTGATGCAATTCAGTATGATAGGCAGACGCGTACCATAGAAGCCACAGGTCATGCTCGAATCCTCAAAAAGGGCTTCGAGAAGAAGGGAGAGAAGCTGACTTTTGTTGTCGCTAAACCAGAGCCTCCCAGAGAGGTGTCTTCGATGGCAGAGCCCATTCAAGGCAGCTTGTTTGACGATCGATTGAGTTTGTATCGCTGTATAAGAAGTGCTGCTAAAGCTGGTGTAAATGTTTCTGCTTTCATTCCGCCTTACGATGTTATTGAAAAGTTGGTGCAGAAAAATGAATCACCGGCGGAAGTGCAGGCGAAGTTGATCGAATTGCGATTCGAAATAGGAAAGGAGCTTGGCCGCAAAGAACTACTGGTCGAGCAAGAATACGGCAATGGACCATTGTCCAAACTTTGCCGTCAAGCTGAGCAGTCATTGCGTGCCAATTGCAAGTTTGGTACTGGATTTAGTGACAAAGTATTCGTTCTTTGTGCAGTAAATCAAGACGGATCTTTTTCGCGCATTGCGGCAGATGATCCAGCTAAGTATGGCCCCGCCGTTAGTGCTCTAGCTTGTGACAAAGTGAAGGCCTTGAATCTAAAGGCGCCAGGAAAAGACCCCGTGCCACTGGTCATTTCGTTGAGCAACAAGCCTGAATTGAACATCGTCTACGTCAGTGGAATCAACTACGATACTTATATTGCGTACCTAGAAAGTCATATCAAAAAGCAGTGGCATCCAACCCCTTCGAAAACTTCGAAGTTGGTGCAGTTTCAACTTACGATTCTCCGTGACGGTAGCATTAAGACAGCCTCGGTGCTTAGAAGTAGCGGTGTGCCTGCGGCCGACAAGGCTGCTTTAGATGCAGTCCACCGTTCCAAACCCTTCAAGCCTTTGCCAGATGGGAGCTGCGAAGATCTTTATCTGGCATTTTCTTTGGACTACAACGTATTTACAAACGAAGTCGGCAAGTGAACATCAGATAGTTGAGTACTCAAGTATTATTCAAAAAGAGAGTCTCGCCTGACTAGCATCTTCCAATACGAAATACTTGAGTACTCAAGTATTTCTAAAAAGAAGAGTATCGCCAGGCTTAATTTGGCGCTGTCTTACTGAACTTTGAGTTTTCCAACATTCACTGCTGTTTCTGGGCTAGGGGTCTCGGTGGAGATGGCGTTCAGTATTTGCAGCTTGCGCTTGGTTTCAGGCTCAATGACAGACAAATAGGCTGTGTATTCGCCCGGCTTAATTGACTTAGTTGCTAACTCAGATTCCCAGGTAATGGGCTGACCAGACTTCCATTTATTGGTAGGCATGCCCGGAGTGTGTCTGAGTAAGGCAATGGCTTTACCGTTAGCATCGCGCAATTCGATTTGCACAATATAAGAAGATGGCACATCGCGATCTAAGTTGCGCACCGGACGAAGAGCCCCAGCCGCACCGAGATTACTGAAAGTAAACGATGCTTTGAGCTTTTCTCCGGCTTTTACTTCAGCGGGTATGGTCACCTTCTGTGATACCAGCTGGTAGCCTAGGTGTGAGCGAATATCTTCAAGGGCTTTTTTGACTGGCTCTGAATCTGAATTGAGAAGTGATGGTGGCACTTCAACAAAGCTGACGCCATCATCTAAAGCATTTTTTGCTAGTTTGGTCATCTCTTCAGGTGTGACGGTCGGTAGCAATTGGTAGCCGGTCAGAGTGTCGGCGTGAAACTTGAGCAGTACGCGATATTGGTCAAAGCCATGTTTGGCATCGGCAATATTTTGTCTGGTCAAATAAATGCGCTGACCATAGCGATAAACTAGATAGTCTGAAATTTCATCGAGGCTGTCTTGGCCGGCCCGATTTGGTGTGGTTGGATCAATGTCAAAGTTAAGACGGGCGGTGGGAAAAGCTTTTGGGAAAATGTCAGCAACGTATTTCCAGTGCTCGACCAGTTGTCTTTGGCTCATGCCATGGTCTTTTGTCAATTGGTCTTGCAGTACCTTGTAGGTTTCTTTGTTCATAGGTTGGCTCATTTCTGGCACCACAGGGGTGCCTCCCATAACGCCACCGCCAGTGATGCCGACGCTGTGTAGCGTTTCATTTTTATCGAACTTAGCACCAAGATCGGCAACGAAGTTGCCCCATTTAGCTAAGTAGGTTGAATCCCAGAAAATTGGCATCTTGTGGTCTTTGCCATCAGTTCCTTTAAAGGTGATTGATTTCACTCCAGCTTCGTAGATCCAGCTTGGTGTGTCTGACTCTGCCGAGTTATCGCAGCCACAAGTTGAAACTCTAAGAATCAATGTTTTGTTTTTCTGCTTGCAAATCGCTAGCAGTTTTTCGATTTTTGACCAATCGTATTTTTCTTCTTCTGGGGCTAAATCGCGCCAAGGGATGATCACTGAAAGTCCGTTAACTTCTGGTTTGTCAAGGAGCTTGTCGATCATGCCAGTGCTTTTTGTCAGCTCACTATTTACGGTGGCAGTATCGAGCAGGGCAAAAAAGCCGAGTTCGCGATTGGCAACTGGTTTCGCTCCAGCAATTGCCACACTTTTGAAACCTTTCTTCTTAATTGCTCTATCTTGACTTTCGTTCAAGCTGTAGTTCTTGCGCGGCATTGGGTTCAAATACTTGACCCATTCTTTGGGCTGGGGGGCAGCTTCTGCCGCATTTGTCTTCCAACCGTAAGTTGCGGATACAATTGGCGTGAGAGCTAGGAGGCCTGAAAGAAAAAGTAGCGGTCTTCTCATTGTCATAGAACCTGAAAGGGTATGGATAATTGATAGGCTCTGATTGTACTAAGAGGAGTCCCCTGGAGAAGTGCTTTGAATCTAACCTTTCTAGGACATAGCGCCGTCAAGTTTGAAATTGGCAACCTTTGTATCTATACCGATCCCTATTTACAAGCGCCGGTAGATTTAGCCAAATTACCTCAGGCTGATCTTGTGCTTTTCTCCCATGGGCACTTTGATCACGGTGCTTTAATGGCGCGCAAACTTTATGACACATGGGGCTGTCATTTCGCTGGACCAGCGAAGTTAATGCATTGGCTGCACAAGCGGCGAAAAATTCCTCTAGATAAACTTATTGCAATAGACCATGGCGAGACGATCGTTTTCAAGGGTTTGGAAATATTAGCCATCCCTGCTCACCACCCCCTCAATCGTCTCGGCAAGACCATAATGGCCTTATTTGCTCGCAGTCGGGCTCCGGGTAAACCGGTCAACGGCTACTATTTTGCTGGCTATTATCACGCTGGTGCCACTATTTATACGCCGCTTATTGCTGAATCATTAGCAGGAAAAATAGTCCATACTGCGGTATTGCCGATTGGTGGCAAATACGCTACGGCCAAGCCAGCAGAAGCTTTGCGCATTGCTGAAGAAGTCAAGGCTGCGAGGTTGGTGCCCATGCACTGGCAACCCCTCAAAGATCAAGTCTTCTTTCGTTATCAGTCGTCTGACTTGCTCAACTTAGCGAGAGATACTGGCTCAGTGGTTGAAGTCAGGGCCTTAGCCATCGGCGAAGTTTTGCCTGCCCTTGAAGCTTGAGAGCAAACAAAATTTGTAGTTCGCATAAAAGCGGGTAAAAGGTAGATAGGCTTAATTGGTAGTAGATAAAATTGGTATTGGATATTTAGAGCGTGCTTGGAAAGAAGCCCGAAGAGAGGAGCATAACTAATCTGCCTAAGCAGATCAGTTTGCCTTCCCTCAAACAATTGCAAAACATGTTGGCTGCAAGCCTCAAGGAACCGGGTCATACTACCCAGCTCCCTTTTGGCGATGCGCCTGAAGAATTGTCGTTGGCTGTTTTCAAAGACCGGGGCAAGGGCGATTATCACTGGGCCCTCTATCGTGGCGATCAGGGCAATTTGATGCTCGTCTGGGAGCAAGTTTCTTCCGATCCAGCCTTTATTCATCAGTTAATTACCGCCCAATTTCCCACTTTAGAAGTTGTTTCGCAGAGTCAACAAGCTGTCACTCAGAGCTACGACAGTCAGTCGATTAGCGGCCGTGTTCGCGGCAAAGCTACCTTAGAAGGTAACTTAGAGAATATGCAGATGCCTAATGTGCTGCAATCTGTTGGCATGAGCAAGGGCACCGGTCGGCTTGAAGTTGAAACTCCTAGCGAGAATGCCACCGTTTATTTTGATGATGGTAATCCAATTCATTGCACTCTCGGTAGCCTAGAGGGCTCGTCAGCTCTAATTGAGCTGGTTGGTTGGGAGGAGGGTGAATTTCGTTTTTATCCTGAAGCCAAGTATGAAACTGTAACTATCAAGAAGCGCCTCGACATGATGTTGATGGAAGGTGCTGCCCTTGACGACCAGCGTCAATTGCTCAAGCAAAAAAATATTCGCGATGAAAGTTATTTGCTGCGCAATCATCCATCTATAACGGAGCAGCTTTTTGAGCAATTACTAGAGAAAGGCACCGGGGCTGACATGGCTTTGCAAAAGCGCATGTATCAGCTGATTGACAACAAGAGTCGGCTGATAGACATCTTGCGCAAGTGCAATGTCAGTAAGCAGAAGTGGGTGCCGATCATCTTCAACTTCGCCACTTGCAATCTGGTCACTTTTGCCGATGAGCTGCCTGACTCGACTGAGAAGCCCATGCAAGAGGCTGATATTGATTGGAATCAAGCTCGAGAAGCTGAGCGCTCGTTATTACGTGAAGATACGGGGATTTACACTCAACAAGCCTTCCTTTATCTATTAGAAAGAGAATTTCATCGCTTCGAGCGTTTTGGTCGTCCTGTTTCTGTAATTTTGCTAGAGCTCTGTATCCGCCCGGCCGACCCCAGTGGTCCGCCGCAGCCCCTTCCCCTTGGCGCTATCCGAGAAGTTGCTGAGAGAGTCAACAAAATGAAGCGCAAGACCGATTCGTTTGCTCACTATGATGCTTCTGGGTTTGCCCTACTCTTGCCCGAAACCGAAAGTACCTCTGCCCGCAATTTCGCCGGTCGTATGGCTGAGATGCTCATGACTACCCCCCTTAGTTCTAAATTTGGTGGCAGCCCTGTGGTTGCTTCTGTGGGTGTTGGCTCGGTTCCTGATGACTGCAATAGCCTTGGGGCGATGTTGGCTTTGGCGAAGCCTGCCAGGCCGCAGTAAAAGGGGCGACCGAAGCTGCCCTTTTCAACCTGTTTTTGCAATTTGTCTTGCAAATGAAAAGTTATTTCAGCAAAATAGGCGTTTGAAATTTGTTGAATTAGCGAATATGAATCTTTGTATAAGTTTCAGTTCACAGCCCAGCCGAATTGGCATCATGGGACTATTACCAGAGTTACGTTGGGTAAATCGCCATTTTCTTGGTTGTTAAGAATTCAACGTGCGGAAAACTGTAGTTTTGGTACTCAGATCACGAGGCTATCCCAAGTATAATTTCTTGGGGTCTCCAGCCTGAGCTTTCAAGTAGGTCCGAAGGGAGTTTCAAAGTATATGGGTAAGTCAGTAGGCATTGATTTGGGCACAACCAACTCAGTCGTCGCGGTTATGGAAGGTGGTCAGCCGACCGTAGTTTCCAACGCCGAGGGTGGTCGAACCACTCCATCGGTTGTCGCCTTCACCAAATCTGGTGAGCGTCTAGTTGGACAGCTTGCTCGTCGTCAGGCGGTGCTCAATCCTGAAAACACCGTTTATTCAATTAAACGCTTCGTCGGACGTCGCTTCTCTGAAGTTGAATCAGAGAAGAAGATCGTTTCCTACAAAGTGAAGGAAGGCGCTGACGGCGGATGTAAGGTATCGATTCAAGGCAAAGAATATTCGCCAGAAGAAATTTCAGCGATGATTTTGCGCAAGTTGAAAGAAGATGCTGAAAAGTATCTCGGTGAAAAAGTGACGTCAGCCGTTATTACGGTTCCTGCTTATTTCAATGACTCTCAACGGCAATCAACTAAAAACGCTGGCACAATTGCCGGCTTAGAAGTTCTCCGTATTATCAACGAGCCTACGGCAGCTGCTCTTGCCTACGGTCTCGATAAGAAAGACAACGAAACCATTCTGGTATTCGACTTGGGCGGCGGTACTTTCGACGTTTCTATTCTAGAAGTGGGCGATGGCGTCTTCGAAGTTAAGTCAACATCAGGCGACACCCACTTGGGCGGAGATGACTTCGACCACTGTGTCGTCACCTGGGTGGCCGATGAGTTCATGAACTTAGAAGGCATTGACCTGCGCAAAGACAGACAAGCTTTGCAGCGTCTGACTGAAGCAGCAGAGAAAGCCAAAATCGAGTGCTCATCAGTAACTGAAACCAATATTTCTCTACCGTTCATCACCGCTGATGCTTCTGGTCCTAAGCACCTTGAAATGAAGCTTTCGCGCTCACGCTTCAACGAACTAACCAGACATTTGGTTGAGCGTTGTCGCATGCCGATGGAACAATCTCTTAAAGATGCCAAACTAACTTATGACAACCTCGATGAAGTTGTATTGGTTGGTGGTTCTACTCGTATTCCAGCCGTGCAAGAACTTGTTAAGCAAGTAACTGGCGGTAAAGAGCCTAACCAGAGCGTTAACCCTGACGAAGTGGTTGCTGTTGGTGCCGCGATTCAAGCCGGTGTTTTGGGCGGTGAAGTTAAGGGCGTTGTGCTCCTTGACGTTACTCCTCTATCACTTGGCATTGAGACCATGGGTGGTGTCATGACCAAACTGGTTGATCGCAACACCACAATTCCAACTCGCAAAACTGAAGTATTCTCCACTGCTGATGACAACCAAACAGCAGTAGACATCTACGTTTTCCAAGGTGAGCGCCCAATGGCTCGCGACAACAAACTACTAGGTAACTTCCGACTCGATGGTATTCCACCGTCGCAGCGCGGCGTTCCCAAAGTAGAAGTTACTTTCGACATCGACGCCAACGGTATTATGAACGTCACAGCTCGTGACCAATCTACCGGAAAAGAGCAACGCATCACCATTACCGCTTCTACCAACTTGGGCAAAGAAGACATCGAACGCGCTATTCGCGAAGCCGAGTCTTATGCTCAAGACGACAGAAAGCGCAAAGAAGAAGCCGACGTCAGAAACGAAGCAGACAGCATCTGTTATGCCGTTGAAAGACAAGTCAAAGAGCTTGGCGATCGCGTCACTCCCGGTGAGAAGTCTCGCTGCGAAATGCTCGTTGGCGATCTGCGCGACAAGCTTAAAGAAGAAGCCGATCTCGAAACTATCAAGAGCATCATGAACGAACTCAGAGGAGCTCTCGTTCTCTTGCAACAAGCCGCTCACCAGCGTGATGGTGGTGGTGATGGTACTGAAGGTGGCGCTGGCTACGAAGGCGGCGGTTACGAAGGTAACGGCGGCAACGGTTCTGAGGGTGGCGGATACCAAGGCTCCGGCGACGATGTCGTCGACGCTGAGTTCCGCGCTTCTGAAGACTAGCCCATAGCTCCATAGTTCAAGATTCTAAAGTCGCTCCTGGTTAATTCCCGGAGCGGCTTTTTTTAAGGAGAGATCGAGTCTGGAGCCGCTTTGGTGAGCGCGGTTTGACATCTCTGCTATGCTGAATAGGTAAGCTATCAGGACTATAAGAAGATGAAGTTACGACAATTTACTCACCCTTGGGTTATTGCTTTAGCTTGCAGTCTATTTGTACAGAGCGGAGCTTTAGCCCTGAAGGCAAGAACTAGCGATAAGACTGCTAACAAAGCTGTCAACAAGACTGATTCCGGTCCGGCCGATAAAGCATCTAGCTTGAGTGAAAAAGCCCTAGATAAAGAGATAGTGGTTCTAGAGAATCGCTTTTTCTTTCATCACTATGGCCATGACCCAATTGAGAAGCGCCTTGAGCGGCTTGAGCTTTTGACTCTGGGCACTTCGCAGTTCGGCACAAATGATGAGAGGTTGAGCCATTTAAAGGCTGCTATAGTGCAGCGCGACAAGCAGGCGGCACAAGTTATGGCAGAGCACAAAGCCGAGCAGGCCAAGGCCAGTGCCGGAAAACCTGGGGTAAAGGCTGAGACCAGCTACCCCGTGCTTTCCACCCTTGAGTGGCGTATTTTGAAAAAGACCTACGGCAGCGAGACAATTGACCAGCGCCTCGATCGCTTAGAGTCGCAGCTATTCGGCGTGCCAGCCCAGGCTATGTCATATGTCGACCGCATTGAACGTTTAAAAAAGACAGCAGGAGTTGGGGCTGAGTCATTTGCAGCCTCTCCCTTCACTCCAGGACCGGGATTGAACTCTAGATTCGGTGCTTCACAGGGTACGGCTGGACCTTTCACGGCTATTCGCAAAGGGCCAATGCCGCGCGCTGGTTCTGGATCTGGAACTGGAACCGGAACTGGAGCTGGTTCTTTGTTTGGTAGTTTGACTGAGAATGGTTCTCCCTTTATGGGCTCTCCTTTTGCTGGGTCTCCCTTTAGCGGCTCTCCCTTTGAAGATTTTGATGAGGGTTCTCTGACTGATAGGCTCTTGCCTGAGATGCCCGACATGCAAAACATGACCGATATCGGTAAACTCCGTGAGTTTGCCGCTAGACCCGGTGGCGGTGGCTTTTCTGGGCAAGAAATTCATATTCGCATTGGACCAGACGGCACCACTAGCTCTGTGCGCAACTTTGGTCCAGATGGAACCACCGGTTCGACCAATAGCTTCGGACCGACTGATAATATATTTGAGCAACTACAAAAGCCCATGTTCGAATTCTTCAAAAACTTTGGGTTTGGGCCTTTTTCCGGTGGTTCCAGTTCTAGTTCTAACTCTAGTTCAGTTACTCCACCCTCTTCTTTAAGCCCGCCCATAAACGATTTGCCAAATTTAAATAAGCGGCCCGCCCGCGAGGAGATACCTCCTTACTCCGATCCCAATTCGATTTGACGTTGATCTTAGAAATGGCTAACATTCAAGGCTGTAAAGTTGACTAAAATAGTCAAGTGCTATTTGGAGATCCTCTTTAGTTGCCTGCCCCTTCAGCCTCTACTACTACATCGACAACGCAGTCGACAACGCAGTCGACAACGCCGACAAAATTGTCGACTACAGACGGGATAGGCAGTACAAAGCTACATCCTGAGCTTTTGCCTGGAAAATATTCGGGTACAGAAAAGAGCAAGGGCGCGAAAGCTGGCTGGAAGCGACCGATTTCTTGGGCCCTGGCGATTTTCGCAGTGGTAAATATTGGCCTGGCTCAAGTATCAAGCATGCAACAAGAGCGCTCGGCACGCTCTAGCGGCGGTGATTTCTGGACTAATCCAGCCTTGATTGATTTGGCCATAAAAGAGTACAAAGGGCAGAAGCCACCAGCGAATGTCGTGCTTTTAGGCTCATCTCTCATGATGTTTCCTTTCTGGGCCATGGACGCTTCCTTCGATCCTAAAATTGCCGATATTGCCCACTACCATAAGTCTGTGGCTCTTCAGGCCGTTTTAGAAAAGAGCGGCGTCAAGAATAGTTCAGTGTTCTCTTTGGCTAGCGCTGGGCAGATGAGCTCTGATGCTTTTCTTTATGCCAGTGAATTTCTCAAAGGTGATACTAAACCTGAGGTGGTTGTTTGGGGAATCGCCCCCCGCGACTTCGCCGATGATAATGTTAAAAGCCCTATGGCTACTGTTTCTTTCAAGCAAATTGTCGATCTTCATAACTTTTCTAGCTATGCCAAAACATTTTTGCCTCGCTTTGAAGACAAGGCTGAATTCATTGCCAACCACAGCTGCTTTCTCTACGGGCGCCGTTGGCGCTTCCAGAAAGAAGCCGATCGCACTCTAGAGAAAATCAGCGGCGCTATCGCCCGAATTTTTACTGCTAAAGATGGTGTTAATAAAGATAGTGCCACTGTTGGTGGTGCAACGCCAGCTTCGGCTACTGTTTCAGGTGTTTTACCCGTTTCTAAGTCGGCAAGCACGCCAGACTTTGCCATGTCAGCGCTTCTGGCCGGAACTGCCGAGCAACGCTGGGAGACAAGTACAAGAGAATATCGCGGCCGCTATAAAAATATTGCCGAGCGTGATTTAAGCGTACAGATGTCGTGCCTAGACAATACTCTTAAAGTTTGCCAGGAGCGTGGAATTAAAGTTGTTCTTGTTAATATGCCGCTGACCAAGCTCAATCAAGGGTTAATGGCCGATGGCTTCTATCAGCGCTTTAATCAGCAAGTGAAAACTCTAGCATCGGCCTACGGTAAAGATGTTACTCTGGTAGATATGACCAATCAAAGTCAGTTTCATGAAAGCGACTTTTGGGATACTGTCCATATGAATCACATTGGTGGCTCTAAATTGATTGGTGGAATACTACCGGCCATCCGTAGCTATTTAAACAAGTAATGACGAAAAAAATTCCTTCTATCATTCTCTTTTTTGTCGGCATATCTTTCTTCTTTGTCGCCAATTATCTGAATACATCGGAGCATGAAAGTGGTCCGGTGGCTGCACTTTCTAATTTAATTTTTGGCGCCGGTGGATGCATCACCATCGTGCTGTCAGTAATTATGTTTTTCAATACAAAAGACGACGAAGATATAGAGTCTGGCTAGCTATTCAGAGGCTGTCATCGCTAGTATGCGGTCGCCAATGGCAATGCGCTGCACTACATCTATGCCTTGAATCACGCCACCAATGACGGTGTATTGATTGTCTAGCTGTTGCTTCGGTCCGAGGGTAATATAAAACTGACAGCTGGATGAATCGCGGTTGTTTGGTTTTCTTGCCATGGCTACAACACCAGCGGCATTATGGCGAGCATAAGGCGAAGTTTCTAGAGGCAAGTAGCGCGGCACTGTTTGACCTGGTGGAATATAGTCGCCGGTACCGTTGCCGTTGGGGCAACCACCTTGGACGACAAAGCCAGGTTCTACCCTGTGAAATATCAGGCCGTTGTAAAAGCCGGTTCTAACCATTTGCAAAAATGCTTGCACTGTAATTGGCGCATGCTGCCGGAATAGCCGCATTACGATTGTGCCCTTGCTAGTCTGGAGGGTGACGACTGGGTCAGATTGACCAGATTGACCGGGCTGGCCTGGTTGACCGCTCTGGCCCTGCGCTGCTAGTTGCCTTTGCAGTGGAGTGGCTGGGGGTGGTGGTTGTTGTCCTGGTTGAAGAAAGGCCGACGAACCTTGAGGTGGCCCGCCCATTTGCTGTCCATAACCTGGTTGACCATAGCCCTGTTGACCAGACATTTGTTGACCGGCTCCGCCTGGTGGAGTAGAGCCACGACCAGGAATGCTAGTTCCCGGTGGAATGCGCAAACGGTCCGCTGCCTTCATCAAAAAAGGATTAGGTTGATTGGGGTTGTTCATGCCGGGAATGGCACCGGACCCCTGGGCAAATCCAGCGGCCGCTGAGCCCATGTTGGCCATACCAGGAGCCGGAGTATTGCCCTGGTTGATGGCTGCTGCCGCTGCCGGTACCTGTGCTGGGTTGTAGCGCGCAGGCATTGGTAGAGTAATTTCTGGTGGAACAAAATCGGGGTTAGTCTGATCAGCCAGTGCGCCGTTGACAGGGCCAGCCCAAAGCGAGACAAGAGCCAGGCTCAATAGTTGCATTTTGCGCTGTTTGGCAATTTGACTTGGAATAACCATTTTGTACCCTTTTGAACTAAATTCTATGACGGAAGCTTTTTTCATAGCCAAAATCGGTCCAAACATCGGTGTTGCTATGGGTTTGCAAAAGAGATGCCGGTAAATCTAGAGTAACTGGTCCATCAAAAGCCTGCTCGACGATACTTCTTTTTGCTTCAGAACTGGCCATCAGTATTATTCTAGCGCTAGCGAAAATTGTTTGTAAGCCCATGGTGATACCGGTAAGAGGAGTGTTTTCGAGACTGCCGAAAGCCTTTTGATTGGCTATTCTTGTAGATTCAGAAAGCCAAATGCAGTGGGTGTAGCTCAGGGCCATCGTGCCCGGTTCGTTGAAGGCAATATGGCCGTTGTTGCCAATGCCGAGGATGGTTAAATCAAGCCCGCCGCAGCTCTCGATTAGCAGGTCGTAGTCTTCAGACTGGCAGGGGTTTAAGCGATTGTCTAGGGGTAAATTGGTGTGGCTGTATAGATGCTTTTCTAAAAAAGCCTCAAATGAGTGCTTTTCGTCGACATTGAAATAATCATCTAGGGCGAAGCAGAGCACTTGCGACCAGTCGATGGCCGGTGCATCGCTATCGGCGTATGGGCCCTGGCCCGATGACCAGTTTGCCAATATATGGTAGGTCAAAAGCGGTGTGTTTCCGGTGGGCAAGCCCAAGCAGCAATTTGGTTTAATTCTGATTTGTTCAACTATGGCATGGGCCACTTTGAGGCTAAGTTGTTCATACGATGCAGATTGCATAATTGGCGCCAAGTCTCAGTCTGTTTTATTATTGAAAAGGTGCGGTAAGTAAATATCTGTAGGTCTAGTTCTTTCTAACATGAGCTATTTTGATAGAAACGCTCCGGGAAAGAGCCTTCACCAAACACTGGCTTTTATTATGTCATCTAGTCGTTTCTTTGAGGCCAAATTAGGTTGTACAGGTTATACAGGTTGTATAGATTGCAAAGATTGAGAAATAGCCAGCCTGCACTGTCCGGGAGAGCCAAGGCTCTTGGGCAATTTGGCCGTTTCAAAGTGGCTGGCAGGGCTTTAGCGTTGACTGCTGCTCTTTTTTCACTTGTTGCGCCACTGGCTCTAGAAGCCCAGGGCCAGCCGCGCAAATTACAGCGGGCTAGTTTTCAGAGTTTCTCGAACCCCGGAGGGGCTCAGCCGCTGCAGCACAGCAATGGTTTGCACCTGACTGAAGGTTATGACCGTGCGCCCGGTACAAATTCGACCGCTTATAATCCAGGCGAGCCCAGTCTTAATATGGCTTTGGTGCGCTGGGAAAGCAAGAAAATGCCACTGAAGATCTGGATTAGCCCTGGACTTAAATTGCCAGAGATGCCCTTTGGTGAATTGCAAAAGGTACGGCCAGATCAGGTCTACTCAATGATTTGCCAGCCGGAAGGCTTTACTATGCTAGAAAAGGCCCCGCAATGGACCGAAGACACAAACTTTCAGGTAGCGACTGGTATTGAGCAGTGGAGACAATTTGAGCGTGAGGGGATTTTTCAATTTGGCTTTGTTGACGATCCAAAGCAAGCACAAGTTCTAGTTTTCTTTGTTGACTCTTTTAAAGACTCGACTAGTCCTGGCGGTATCATGGTTGGTGGCAATACCTGCGCTCAGGTTTATCCTTATGAGCAAGCTCAGCGCGTTAATATTCAACAGAAGCCAGTGATCATTGAGCTTTCCACGCTGGTAGCTTCTACTCCTGAAAAAATGATCGGTGCTTCTGCCCATGAATTTGGGCATGCCCTTGGAATTAAGGCCCACAGCCCGTATCGCGACGACATTATGCATGAGAATCGCATAGTCAATCAACTTTCGCCAGCTGACAAAACTACAATTAGAAACCTATATCGCAGCAAGCCTGCTTATGTGATGTAAGTTGGTTTCTTAGAGATAGTCTATTAGAGATCGTCTGCTAGACTTCTTTCTCGTCGGTAATTACCATAGCTATTTCCATCAGTAGCCGCTTCATCTTCGCTAGTTCGCCCTGCAATTGCTCAAGCATAACCATGCGAACATTCAGGTTGTCTATTGATAAACCTTTCTTTTGTGCTGCTGTGGCCGTGATAATGTCAATTTCTTTTGAGTTTGCTTTGTCGGTAAAAGAAGGAATATTTTTGTCAGAGACCCAGCGGGCGATTAGTTGCTCTTTACGTGTTTTGCCTGCGTCGCTGCCGGTATCACCAGCTGGGACAGTGTTGAGAAATGACCAGACTGATTTGGGATAGTCAATGTCTGGGTTGATTGGTTTGTTGAATATCTTTGCCAACATATTGGGTTCGCATTCAGATTTTAAGCGTTTGCCACTGTAAGCTTTTAGGGCGTAGCCTGAAGCGATTGACGGTACGATACCAGCGGCAATACCGACAATGCCAGACTGAATGGCGTAGTTTGGGTGCAGTGGAGAGACGATAGCTAGTGCTTCGCAAACTGTCCAAAGCACGCCGTTGAGAATGAAGCTTCCGGCGTTGACTCTGGCCACTAGTTTGTCTCTAGAGCCTTGCAATGAAGAAAGTACTTCGCTATAGATGTTTTGTTCTGCGTTAATTTCAGCGAGGACAAAGTCAATTTCTAGTGACGTTCTAATGAGAATGTTCTGGGCCTTCTGTGTTAGCTCCAGTAACTCTTGTCTGTCACTTAGCGATTCTATGGTATTGCCTGCGGTGCGCTGCGCTACTCTTGTTCTCAATTCTTGCATGCGGCTAAGAATTGGCAGCAAATTCAAATTTTGAGCAAGCTGAAGAGTGTTGGGCGAGACAGTCTTAGAATCAAGGTTAATGCCTGTGCGCAGAATTTGCTTCGGTACTTCAACTGTGTTGATTGTTGATGTCGAAGGAGCTGCTGCCGCTGCTGTGCCTGGCTGCCAAATGCTTTGAAGCGTGGTAAGTGTAGCCAGCAAACAAATTGTCGTGAGCCGACGACGTGATTCCACTAGCGAACCTCCAGATAACTATTCTGTCTCTAGTTTAAGTAACTACCAAAGTCTGAATAGTATCAAGATTTAGAGATTTCAAGATTGATAAGTCTATAACCATCTATGCCCATACTTCTCTTGGCTTCTGGCGTAGGAAGGCTTTGCTTCTGGCTCCGGGCCTCGTATAAAAGACTATTGAGTCTGAGTTTAGTTTAACCTGAGAGCTTGGTATCGAGTTGGCAATGTCTCGTCTGGTACAAAAGCGGCAAGTGAAGAGGCTGTCGCGCCAGTGCTAGACTTCTTTCTCGTCGGTAATTACCATGGCGATTTCCATTAGAAGCCGTTTCATCTTCGCTAGTTCACCTTGCAATTGCTCGAGCATGACCAAGCGGACGTTTAAATTGTCGATGGATAGACCCCTCTTTTGAGAGGCAGAGGCCGTGAGGATATCGATTTCCTTTTTGTTCGATTTGTCTGTGAAAGACGGAATGTTTTTGTCAGATATCCAACGGGCGACGAGCTGATCTCTGCGAGTTTTACCGGAGCTCTCTGAACCGGTTTCTCCAGCTGGTGAAGTATTGAGAAATTCCCAGACAGATTTTGGATAATCAATGTTTTCGTTGATAGGGCGATCAAATAGTTTGACAAGCATGTTGGGGTCTGCTTCTGAGCGCTTGTGCTTACCGCTGTAAACTTTGAGAGCATAACCTGATGCAATTGAAGGGACTAGACCGGCGCAGATTCCCACAATTCCAGATTGAATGGCATAGTTGGGATGTTGCGGAGTTGGAATCGCTAAGGCTCCGTTAACGGCCCACAGAGCACCGTTTAGAATGAAGCTTCCGGCATTGAGCCTTGCCACTAGTTTGTCTCTTGAGCTTTGAAAAGATGAGAGCACTTCGCTATAAATGTTCTGCTCTGCATCAATTTCTGCTAACACAAAGTCAATTTCTAACGAGGTGCGAATGAGAATATTCTGTGCCTTTTGCGTAAGCTGGATCAATTCTTGTGTGTCACTGATTGACTCTATAGTCTTCTCACCATTCTGTCGCGATGTTTTTGCTTTCAGTTCTTGTATGCGACTAAGAATTGGCAATAGATTCAAATTTTGTGCTAACTGAAGTGTATTTGGAGAGACAGTTTTAGAATTGAGGTTAATGCCTGTACGCAATATCTGCTTCGGTACGTCAACTGTGTTGATTTGCGAGGTTGAGGGTGCGGCAGCGCTACAGGGCAGCCAGATGCTTTGAGCCGAAATAAGTGCGGCCAGCAAACAAACTGTGTTGAATTTTTTAGAAGCTGAGATTTTTGCCGCTGAAATTCTTGTAGCTGTGTGTCTCGCCCGCATTGGTGAATACTCCATATGGATAAATCATTTATTTGACCTGTGCCAATATAACTATTTGCCGATCAAGAAAGTATCAAGATTGGCTTGCAGCAATAAAAATGGCATAAAGAATATTGCTTGACAACAATCGACTTCAAGCCATGCAATAGTGAATAAATGAGTGAATGCAGTTCAGTTGGCGCTAGTGACGAAGCGATAGCCAATTCTGGTTTCGGTTTGAATTAGTTGTGGGCGAGTGGGATCGCTTTCTATTTTGTTGCGCAAATTGGCAATGTGCACTCGCAGAGAATGATGATCGTCGGCGTATTCAATGCCCCAAATCTTGGTGAGCAGCTGCCTGTGGGTGAGCACTCGGTTGGCATTGTTGATGAGCATGTGCAACAAGTCATATTCTTTTGGTGTTAGGTGGACGATGTCACCAGATACGGTGACTATCCGTTTGTCGAAATCGACAACTAAATTGCCTTCGCTAAAAATTGGCGTACTGAGTGAGGCTTCTGCACCTTTGGCCCGGCGAATAATCGCTCTAATGCGCGCCAAGAGCTCGCCCACGCCAAAAGGCTTGGTGATGTAATCATCGGCACCGCAGTCAAGGGCTTTGATTTTGTCTTCTTCGCTGTCTCTAACTGATAGCACTACGATTGGCACCTGGCTCCAGCTGCGAATTTGCTTGCAGACTTCAAAGCCGTCCATGCCTGGCATGGCTAAATCAAGTACGACCAGTTCAAATGGTTCGGTAGCCATCTTATCGAGGCCTTCTTCGCCACTTGCGGCTAAGCTGACAATATATTCATTGCGCTCTAGGCCCATCTTTAGAGCTCGTCTAATCTGTGGTTCGTCGTCTATGACCAGTACTTTCATAATCTATGATTTTTTCTCTATTGGTAGTTTGACTTCAAATACGCTGCCGCCGCCTACTCTTGGTGTCATGGTCAGGCTTCCGCCGTGGGCTTCAACTAGTGCTTTGCATATTGCTAAGCCTATGCCAACTCCGGGTGTAGCAGTTTCTTTAAGTCTTGGATTTCTATAAAAGCGATCAAAAATTCGACTAGCGTCTTCGGGGCTGACGCCAATGCCTCGATCGAGAACACTCAATACTACCTCTTGATCAAGGGTGCTCACTGCAATTTCCACAAGACTTTCTTTGTCGGAGTATTTTAGAGCATTTTCAACCAAGTTCTTAATTACTTGTTCTATTTGCACTGGGTCTACTGTAACTTCGGCCAGGTCGCGCGGAAGGCGAACTGTAATACGTTTGTTGTCATCAGCAGAAAAGGATGCCAAAGCCGATCCGATTATTTCTGCTAAGGAACTGCTTTCTAACTCTGGCTTCCAGGCGTCAGCTTCGAGTCTTGAGAGATTGAGAATATTGCCGACCATTCTGTTGATGCGGTCAGCTTCTTGCTCGATACCTTGCAGTAGTTGTTTTGCTTCAGCGCTATCTAGTTCTTGGGGTGACTCTTGCAAGAGGGCCGAGACGGCAGCTTTGATGCCTGTTAACGGGCTGCGAAAGTCATGAGAAACCATTGACAATAAAGCGGTTTTTAGTTTGTCAGCTTCTTTGAGAGCCTGGGTGCGCGACTGCTCTTTCATTAGCTCTTCTCGTTGCAATATAACGACGGCATGGTTTACCAGTGCGTCTATCAACCTTTTTTGCTCTCGGCTTTCTTCTGTTTTCTCGTTGAGCTTGACGTAGACTGCTCCGGCTTGGTTGCCGCCATGGGCAACTGGTGTCCAGAGGCTCTCGTTTGAGTTGTTGCCGCGAGCACGGTCTATGTGTTTGTCAATTTCTGCAAGCAGAGTCTTCTTATCTGTATCGCCTGAAGCACTAATGCTGGCACGGAGTAAAACTTTTCCATCTTGATCAAATGAAATTACAGCAGCAGTCTCTATATCGGCTACCCGGTGTAGTTGTTCCAGCACTTCAGTTAAAGCTTCTTCGGTGGTTAGCTGAGATGAAACCGCCCAGCTGGCCTTGGCCAGAGTTTCAGTTTCGGTCTGGCGTTGCTTTGCTTCAGCCGCAGCCGCTCGCACTCTTGAAGTGAGTTGCGCGGTTATGGTTGAGATCAAAAGAAACATACAGAGGGCGAGCCATTCAGAGGCGCTGTGAACTGATAGGGTTAGCTTCGGTTCGACAAAAAACCAGTTGAAGGCGGCAAACGAAAGTAGAGCCGAAACCACTGATGCTGCGCGACCGACATACAAACCCAGCAAAAAAACCACCAGCAAGTAGAGCATTGAGACGTTGGCCAGCACGGTATCGAGGTGGAATACCATAATTATTCCAGTGACAAAAATGACGCTGGCTATGCCGATGCCGTGTTTCCAGAGTTGTCTCATTAGTTTTCTAGATACTTACACTTCAAATAGCTGAGTAACTTAGCCGACGTGAACCACCGGTCTCTTTTTGACATCTTTTTCGATGCTGCGAAGAATTTCTCGTGTTAGTGGAGCAGTTTCGCCTTCGCCAAAGAATATGTATTTGACAGCATACATAGCTGGGCTACCTTCGGTCCAGCCGAAGTATACATGAGGATTGATACCTGTTGAATTGCGCAGCGACAGAAGTAGGGCGGCAATGGCGTTCGGTACTGCCGGGCTCTGGCAACGTATGATTTTGTATTCGCCCTCTCTGATGCCACTGACGTCAAGAACCTCATCTTCAAATTCGGATGGGTCAAGGGCACTAACTTCGAGGAAAATTACATGGTCGCAACTCATGTTTAGACCATGGGTTTCTTTCAACTCTGCCATTTTTACCGCGTAGCTTGCTCCGCCTGGACGGTGGGCGATAATTCGTATGGGTTTGCCACTATTGCTGTGGATGAAAGAGGCCGCTGTAGAGTCTAAGCTGACGTCTTTGATGCGCAACTCTAGCGATCTTGCTATTCGCGAGCAAAGTGAGATTGCTAGAATCGTAAAAATGAAGAAGCTGGCAATTTGAATACCATCGGGACGCTCGACTATGTTAGCGCCAGTGGTATACAAGAGTATGGCAGTGACTGACATAAAGCCTAAGCGCAAAATGTTCGATCGCTTCCACATGCTCACTGTCACTGCTGCAGCTGCTGAAGTCATCAGCACCAAAACCCCTGTGGCGTATGCCGCTGCCTGGGCATCGACGTTGGCTTTGAATATCAAAGTCACTGCTACGGTGACGACGAAGAAGAACATAACTAACGGGCGAGTGGCGGCTGTCCACTCTGGTGCCATGCCATACCTTGGGAGATAGCGAGGTACTAGTGTGAGCAGCCCTGCTAGTGCCGAAGCGCCGGCAAACCAGAGAATGGCAATGGTGACAATATCGTAGACAGAGCCAAACGTCGGCCCCATGTACATGTGTGCCAAGTAAGAAATGGCTCGGCCGTTAGCTTCTCCGCCCGGTGCAAATTGCGCTGCGGGGATGAGCATTGTGGTGACAATACTGCTGGCCATGAGCATGACGCTCATAATCAGTGCCGCGCTGACTAAGAGTTTTCTGGTATTGGCTATGCGCTTTTTCGGTTGAGCCGGATCATCGTTGGCTGCACCGCGCACAAGCGGCATCACCGATACGCCGGTTTCAAATCCAGATAAACCTAGGGCCAGTTTTGGAAAAACTAACGCTGCGGCCGCTATCATGGCTAGTGGATTGAGGTATTGGGCATTGAGCTGGAGCTGCCAATTGCCGAGCAAGGCCGGGTTGGCCATAATTTTTTGCCCACCGATAGTCAAAATATAAACATTGAGACTGATATAAGCAATAACAAGAGCTGTTGAGATGCCAATCGCCTCTCTAAAGCCCATGAGAAAGACACCGGCCAATAGTAAAAGTAGAAGGCTTGTACAGAAGATCGGATTGTGCGGAACAAAGCTGAGTTGTTGTACAACTGGATTTTCTAAGATGTGGGAAGTGGCATCAGCCGCTGAAAGAGTAATAGTGATGACGAAATCGGTGGCGGCAAATCCTAGTAAGACTAAAACAATTGTTTTGCCAATCCAACCAGGAAAAAGTTTTTCTAGCATGGCAATACTGCCCTGACCATGTGGGCTTTCTCGTGCCACTACCCAGTAGACAGGTAAGGCGCCAAGTAGAGTTAATAGCACTACTATCAGTGTTGCTACTGGCGAGAGAATGCCAGCGGCAAGAAAGGCAATACCAGGCTGATAGCCGAGTGTTGAGAAATAGTCTACTCCAGTCAGGCACATTACTCGCCACCAAGAAGCTTGCTCTTTCGAGTGATCTCTCTTGGTAGTTTTAACTTCTTGCTTTGTCTCTAAAGCTTCTTCGGCCTTTGTCAAAACAGTATTCTTACTCATTAAAAGTGGTGTTCCTGATGCTTATTAGCTTGATTACTTGGTCTGTCGTTTAATGCTATTAGTGTCTGGCCGTAGCTGAAGGCACTAAGTAAAGTCTGGTTGGCTCTTTGCCTGGGTTATTTATTGTGGTTTTGCCGGAATCGTAAATAACTTCTTGCTTTGGCTTTGTCATAAATTCTTCTTCTACCGCTGCTGGCTTGATGGCATTTTCAACTTTATTGAAAATGTAGTCGAGAGCATGACCACCTAACCAGGCCACAAACAAGAGCACTAAAATTAGAAGGATGTCCATCGCTCTGCCTCCACAGCTGTCATCCATATCAAACCGCTTATGCAGTCAACGAGGTATCAAGTAAGCCTCTTTGGAGGTCAAGAAAGTATCAAGATGCTCTCAAGAAGGTGTTCGCCGCGGTGTTGTATACTAGCCAAGTTGTAAAAACGAGTTAATGATTTTCTCGCCATTGCGGAGTTATTGCTGAACTCTGGCGAAATTAGTACCTTGAAATAAGTACTTTGAAATTAGTAGTTTGAAATTAGTAGTTTGAACTAAGGCCTTTAAATTTGAGGAATAATCATGCATAGACACATTCGTGTTCTAGTTCTTTTGGGTCTTGTCTGCAATTTTAGTTTTGTTAGGCCAGTCTATGCTGATTCACTTTACGATCGCGTTTTGAAAAGTGGCAAAATTAGAGCTGGCTATATTTGCTATCAGCCGACAGTGATGCGAGATATGAATACCAAAAAGTTTTCAGGAATTGGTTTTGAAGTTCTTGAGCTTGCTGCTCGCAAACTCTCACTAAAGTTGGAGATGACTGAAGAAATTTCACTTGGCACAATGATTGAAGGGCTCAAGACCAATCGCTATGACATTGTTGCACTGCCAATTTGGGCTAATGCCACCCGTGCAAGGGCTGCCGACTTTAGTCGCCCGCTCTATTACAGTGCGGTTTATGCCTATACTAAAACTGGAGACAAAAGACTAGATTCTTCCCTGAAAGGTTTGAATAGCCCTAATTTCAAGGTAGCTACCATAGACGGTGAAGTTAATGAGATCATTGCCCAGGCTGATTTCCCCAAAGCAAAACGCTACTCCTTGCCGCAGATGGCTGATGCATCAGAGCTTTTGCTCAGTGTCGCTTCGAAGAAAGCAGACATTACTTTTGCCGAACCCAATATGGTGTTTTTTTTCAACAAGCATAATCCTCAGGCCGTGCAAAATATCACACCGAACAAACCGGTCCGTGTTTTCCCCAACTCCTATATGTTCAATGTCGGCGAGGAAAAATTTAAAGCAATGTTGAATGCGGCCTTGGAAGAAATGACTAATAGTGGCGAGCTTGAGAAAATCATTGCCAAATATGAGCCGTTTCCAAAAGATTTTTTGAGAGTGGCATCTCCATACCAGAAGTAGAATTGCGAAAATATTTTCCTGACATACTCAACTATCTTTAGGAGCATGATGCTCTTAGCGCTGAGAAATTGGCACAGTTAGGTGCAGGTCACCCATGCCGACAATAGCCAAGCTGGAAGCCGGTATGAACACATCTGCTGTGGGATCTAGATTGCTACCAGCTATTTTGATTGTGCCAGTAACTGAGGCACCTGGGCTCACTGTTTTGCTGGCAAAACTGGCCTTGCCTTGACGTTCTCCTTGGCTGGCACTGCGCACAGAAGCTTTTAGATTGCTAGGTAGTTTGATTTCTTGTCCGCTCTCATTGCGCAGCAGAACCTTAAGCTGAATGTCATCTTTGGCCGCTTTTACCCCTTGCAAAAGGAGACGGACCGAGCCACTGGGTTGCTGGCTTTGGGCTATCTGTTGGCTGGGCATCATTTGCGGTGGCATTGCTGGTGCGGCTGCGAAATTGCTGGCCATCTGATTGTTGCCAGGATTATTGTAGTTTTGGCTGCTATTTAAGTTGCTCTCAGCAGCTGCTGGTGCATTTCTGCTTTGTAGTTGCTGGATGTATGAATTGGCCTGAGACAGCTGAGCTTGGAGCTGTTGATTATTGGTTTGTAGTGAATTGATTTGAGAAATTTGATCATATTGCGGAGGTACCGCTTGTTGGTATCCACCTTGCATGTAGGCCGCTGTTTGAGATTGTGGCGGCGCCTCTATGGGCACGGGAGACGGCATTGGTGCCGCACTGTAATTTTGGGAGGCAGCATAAGACGGAGCGGCGCCATAGCCAGGGGACGTAGTGCTCGGTGCCATCTGCACTGAAGTCGATGTAGCAGTAACTGGATTAGCAGTAGCAGTTTTGCCCGCAACAGGTTTAGCTGCAAATTTGCTTGCAGCCTTCTGGGCCGCCGTGATGAGGTCTTGCTTGTTGATAGTTTTCAATTTGCCCGCCAGCAGAGCGGGCGCAGCGGACGCTGTCATGCTCGCAACTGAGCCAATGCCTGAGGTCTTGTAAGCATCTTGAGCTTGCATGGCCCAGCTGGCGTAGCTGCTTGGCGGGGCTGTCTCTGCAGATGTAGCTGCGCTTGGGGCCGCGGCGGAACTAGCTGTAGCACTTGTCGCAGAACTAATCCCGGAACTAATCCCGGAACTAGTTGTAGGGCTAGCTGTAGAGCTTGTTGTGACCGCCGCGGCCGCACTAGGCACTGCCGAGCTGCTATTTGTATTGGCTAGAGCCATGGCGGCGTTTCTCAATATGTCGGCCACAGAGCTAGATTGAGCAGAAGCTTGAACTGGAGATTGAGCTGAAGATTGCACTAATGATGCTGCCGCGGGCAGACCAGAAGGAGCACTGCTGCTGGTTATGGCTGGATCGAGAGCTGCATCGGCATCTCCACCTAGCCCCGGCAAGGCTGCTACCTTACGAGTGGTGCCTTTGGTCCAGATACTATTGTCTTCGGCATCTCTTATCTGATTCTGCTGTTGCATCGTAAAGTTTCGCATGCTAACGAGGAAATTTGACATGCTGGAAACTTGACGGTCTGTGGATATTGGCTGATACATGTTTTCGTGGGCGAATGGTGCTGTTGAGATTGCCGGCACTGCTGCTGGTGCTAACCCCATAGCTTGCGCTGTTGGTATCAAGTTTGGTGGTGCTTCGGGAGTGTTGCCTGGTATCAAAGTTGATTGTGGCTGTGCTGCACTGGCCATCCCTGAATTTATATTAGGTTGACCATTGTTTTGGCCACTGTTCTGACCGGTGTTCTGAACCGAGGCTTGCAACTTGGCCGCCAGCTGGGCTGCATAACTTTGATAGCGACTGTCCGAAGGGTAGAGGCCGACGGCGTCGCTAGCCTTCTGATAGGCGCTGAGAAGCGATCCTTGGCTCTCTAATGTATGAGCTAAATCATAGGCCTTGCCTGCCTCTTGCTTGGCATAAGCCAGCTTGAAGCTTTGCCTTGCTGCCGGTAAGTTTGGGTGCTCTGGATGAATTTTGACTACAGTTTTGTATTCGTTTTGAGCTGCCGGAAGATCGCCAGCAACTTGGTAGGCTCGAGCTAATCCCAAATGCGAATTGGCATCCGTTGGTCGGCTGGCTACCTGGTGGTGCCACAGCTCAAGTAAGGTACTTGCCGCTTCTTTGTCGCCTGAGTTTATAACCAAGGCCCTAGTCAAATCGGCGCTGGCGCCAGCATAATCTTTAAGGTGATAGCGGGCAATGCCCAGCTCTCTTAAAGCAGGCTCCGAGTTAGGGTTCAACTCAAGAGCTTCTTGGAAATATTTCTTCGCTTGCAGTTGATGGCCGCCTTTCATGGCCGCTCCGCCGGCGCCCAGATAGGCTTCTACTGAGGGTTTTAGCTTGGCTGCTGCACTGTACTCGATGATCGCTTCGTCGTAGCGGGCCTGACCCATCAGTTTTGTGCCTAAATCAAAGCGATCTTCTGGGGCATTGGCTTTCACTCCGATCTTCTGCAGACTAGAGTTAAGCGTGCCGTGAGCAGCTTGCACAATTTCTGGCGCGTGCTCCCCATGGGTAATTGCTAGTCGTGCCTGCTCGGTGGCTGCCTCGTGGTTGCCAGCTTTTGCTTGGCTTTGGGCGCGCTGCAATGAAATCTTGCTTAGCTCTGTCGCCAGAGTTTTCTCATGGGGACTGCTCTTGAGGTATCCGCTTATAAGGGTCTGGGCCTCTGCTGCTTTACCTTTTTTGACAAGGGCTTCTGCTTGAGCTTTAATCTGAGCCACCTTTTGTGGGCTCAGAGTAGCTGCTGTTGTGTGTGCGGGCGTAGAGGTTTTGACCGGCAGCTCTTTAGTGAGACTGTTGGGCAGTAGGGAGGATTTGATTGGTGGCGGAGGTGGCGCTATACCGGCCCGGCTGACTTTGCCTATGGGTTTGCGACCGGTTTGACTGCTGCTGCCGAGACTCTCAGCTGTGGCGGATAATCCGCCGTCGTTGTACATAGCGTCTTGATTTGAATTCGCTGGCGGAAGCCCGCTAGCGTAGGGGTCTGAGCCAGAATTTTGGTAGCCGCTATTGTCGCGTGTATAGCGTGGGTTGCCGCCACCAGCACCAGCGGGAGGAAATTTTGGTACATAGTTAGGCAGCATTAATGAGTCGCGCCCAGGCAAAGCCTGATAGTCAATTCTTCTGAGATTTTCAGAAGCTGGCACAATTAAACGCTTTCTATGCTTGAAGTCTTTGACTTGGCGACCAGAAGCGTCTTGAGACCAAGCTGGTTGGGCTGAAATCGAAAAGCTTATTGCTGAAAATGATAAAGCAAGTAAGCCGAGGCCGATGGTTTGCCTTGATATAAGAGAGGCCATTTGGTTTTTAGCGTGTTTCAATTTTTGTTCGCCATGTTTGTTCGCCACTTCAGCTGGCGGGATTGTCGCCATGTCTATCGATCTGTCTGTCTGTCTGTCTGTCTGTCTGTCGGCAGAGCAGCCACGTAATTGTAGTACCTGCCGCTTGACATGCATAGGTGGTGGATATACTCAACCATACAGTTCTCTACGTAATCGCCCCACCCCTGTGGGCGCTTATCCACTTGAAATTATAGAATAAGTTTTAATCAAGGCTTCTTAACCTTTAATCTTATAGATGCGGTTTTGCCTTACACTTGATAAGTTTATTGCTATGTCTAGATATATTTGCTGTTTTCCGTTTGTTCGGCTTGAGCGTTCTGGACAATTTAGAGTCAACGTGTCAGAGAAAAATAAATGACTGTATCGTCCGAACAAGAGCTGATGCTCACCCAGCGCGCTAATCATCTGGTGCGTCAAGCTCGTCTAGCAGCAGCAGTTTTTACTCAGTATTCGCAAGAAAAAGTCGATAAAATTGTCAGAGCTATGACAGCTGCCGCCATTGAAAATGCCGGCAAGTTGGCTCTGATGGCCCATCAAGAGACCCGTATGGGTGTCACTGAAGACAAGATTTTGAAGAATCTTGTGGCCTCTGAATTTCTCTATCACCAAATCAAAGATAAGCGTTCAGTCGGGATCACCCGTGAATTTCCCGATTTGAACATGGTTGAAGTGGCCGAGCCAATGGGTGTAATTTTTGCCCTAGCGCCGGTGACCAACCCTACTTCAACTGTCATTTTTAAAAGTATTTGTTGCGCTAAAACTCGCAATACCGTTATCTTCAGCGCCCACTTGATGGCGGCAGAGTCTTCGAATTACGCTGCCAAAATTATGTACGAAGCGGCTCTAGCTGCCGGGGCACCGAAAGGCTTTATCACCTGGGTGGACAAATCTTCGCGTTTGCGCCGCACCAGTGAATTATTGATGAGCCATCCTGAAGTTGATTTGATCTTCGCCACCGGCGGAACACAGATGGTCAAAGCTGCCTACAGCTCTGGCAAACCAGCCTTGGGTGTTGGTCCGGGTAACACACCTGTTTATGTGCACAAAAGCGCCAATGTGCTCTCTGCTGCCATGGACATCATTATTTCGAAGACTTTCGACAATGGTACAGAGTGCCCCTCCGAGCAAACTCTTGTAATTGACCGCGAAGTATCAGAGCAACTGCTCAACGAGTTTAAACGCCTCGGCTGTCACCTTTGCACCCAAGAAGAAGTTGAAAAAGTAGCAGATTTGATTGTTGATAGCCGCACTGGTGGCATCAACTATAAGTTAGTGGGGCAGCCAGCTAATCTCATTGCTGATCAGGCTGGTTTGAATATAACTAAGCCCATTAAGATGTTGCTTTGCCCGCTAAATGGCGAATTGCGTCACCATAAATTGGCTATTGAAAAATTGATGCCGGTACTGGGCTACGTTGTTGTAGATTCAGTCAATGAAGGCATCAACAAAGCTCTCGATATTAACTACGCTGGTGGAACTGGCCATACTGCGGGCATCTTCTGTGAAGATGATGACGTCATTGAACGTTTCTCTGATGCTATCAATGCTGGGCGCATTATCGTCAATTCGCCTGCTTCAATTGGCGGTCTTGGTGGTGTCTACAACCACCTCAATACAACATTGAGCTTTGGCTGCGGTACCGGTGGTGGCAACATCACAACCGATAACGTGGGCATCAAAAACTTGATTAACTTCAAGCGTGTGCCCCGCAGAAGAAACTATGTCATTAGTTTCCAGACTACAAAAAATATCTATATCAATCCAGGCTCTATCGACCATTTGAAGAGTTTGAAGTGTCAGAGCGCTTTCATCATTACGTCGCGCAGTGCATCACGTCGTGGTCATTTAGCCCAAGTAACTGAGCGCTTGCCTCAAGATTGCCATGTCGATGTCTTCACCGATATGGGTCCAGAACCTGATTTCGCTACTATTCAACGAGTAGTAGCTTCGATGCGACATAGCAAGCCTGATACGGTCATCGCCTTAGGTGGTGGTTCTGTTCTGGATGCAGCCAAGATTGTTCGTCTATTCTACGATTACCCCGAATTGAAAATCTCTGAAATTGCCGTCAATTTCCTTGATTTCCACCACCGTATGATTGAGTTTCCCAAAGACATGAAAACTCAGTTGGTAGCTATTCCCACTACCTCTGGTACTGGCTCAGAAGTAACTCCGTTTGCTGTGCTAAAAGATGGCCATCGCAAGATTTCGTTGATTGACGAATGTCTCTTGCCTGACGTTGCCATCATCGATGCCCACCTCACTCGCAGCCTTCCGCCTGATATCACTGGCGATACTGCTTTCGATGCCCTCACTCACGCTCTTGAAGCCCTTGTTTCAACCTTCTCGTCTGACTACACCGATGGTCTGGCTCTAGAAGCATTGAGGTTGATCTTCGAATCGTTGCCAGAGACTTTGAAAAATCCAAACAATGTTCTCTATCGCCACAAACTGCACAACGCTGCCACCCTTGCTGGAATGGCAATCGGCAATGCCTCAGTTGGCGTCAACCATGCCTTGGCCCACGCTTTTGGAGCCAGGTTCGATATTGCTCACGGCCGGGCTAACGCTGCCTTCTTGCTTTCGACTATTGAATACAATGCTCAGATTCCATCTAAGTTTGTTTCTATTCCTTGTTACCCGCTTTGGGTCGCCGATCGCAAATATGCTCGGGCAGCTCAATTCATCGGTTTAACAGTAGAACCAATTGAAGGTGAAGGCGAAGAAGCTAGAGGTTTGAGATTAGTGCATAAGCTCAGGCAAGCTGTGTACGACTTGGCCAAATTGGCCAATCAACCGCTTTCAGTATCCGAGTTGGGTATTCCTGTTGAGACATACATGGCTGCCATTCCTGAGCTTACTGAAGTGGCCTTCAGCGATATGAGTATTCGCACCAACCCAAGATACACACTGGCACCAGAAGTTGCTCAATTGTTTGCTTCTGCCTATGCGCCTAGAGAAAGACCATAAAGATAAGGGATTTGATAACAATGGCTGAAGCAAAGAAAGCAAAGAAGCTAGAAAAGATTCGCATCATGGGCGAGTTAGAGCGCGGTCTAGATGATGTTGATAAGATTTTGGCTACGGGCAAAACCGATATTGAGCTAGATTTTTCGGCTTGTACTTTTATTTCTGTTGATGGCCTAGAGTGGCTCGAAGAGTTCTTATTGCGGGCTGATTCACTGAAGTCTGCTGTCACCTTCGTCAATGTGCAAACACCTGTCTACAAAGTCTTCAAAGTTGCCCACATCGATAGCTTGATGCGCGCTTGTGGCTCTCCTAGTCAGGATGCCCAAGGACTGGTTTGCTAAGTTCAGATTTGCTAAGTTCAGGTTTGCCAAGCCTAGGCAGCCAAGCGTCAGTTTCAGCACGCAATTTGACCAAACGATTTGGTCAAAGATTGTCTGTGGACAGTCTCAACTTGAATATTTTTCCCGGAGAGCTTTATGCCCTCTTGGGTGACAACGGGGCCGGTAAAACCACAACAATTAGTATGCTCACAACTCTCCTGCCACCCAGCTCAGGAGAGTTTTTCATTTGTGGCTTCAACGGCCTCACCGAGGCAGAGAAAATCAAAGGTTGCTTTGGTGTGGTTTCGCAAGATCTGGCTGTCTACAACGAGCTAACACCCTACGAGAATCTCAAATTTCTTTCTGACCTTTATGGCTTGCCTAAGAAAGTCGGTGAAGAGCGCATTGAGAAACTATTGCGTCGGGCTGGTTTAGTAGATCGCTTAAACGATCGCACTGAGAATCTTTCTGGCGGTATGATGCGCCGTTTAGCTATTGCCTGCGCCATGATTAATGAACCCAAAGTTTTGTTCATGGATGAGCCCACCGTTGGTTTGGACCCCGCTGCCCGTCGGCTTATTTGGGCAACATTGAAAGAGCTAAAGAGTGCTGGCGTCACTATTTTGCTCACCACTCACTATCTAGAAGAAGCTGAGCTTTTGGCTGATCGCATTGGTATCATTCGCGATGGCCGTCTCACTATTGAAGGCACAGTGCCAGAATTAGCCCAGCGTATTCGTGGCATGCGCGGCATTTCAATTAGGCTGGTGCAAGAGTGCGCCGTTGACTCAGATCGCATTGCCACTGCCATTGATTTGCTTAAATCTAAATTTGACCTTGAAATTCGCCTTGACACCCTGCGCAATACCATTTATTTGACACAGCCAACTCAAGATAACGACGAGCATTATCATAAAGAAGTCTTTGCCTGGTTGTATCAGGAGAATATTCCCTTCTTGCGTTTTGCCACCGGTGAGCCAAACTTAGAAGAAGTATTTTTGGCTGTCTCTAAAGACGAGGTTGCTACCTAGTGCATGCGATTTTAGCGATCATGTACAAAGACATCTTGCAGTGGACTCGGCGGCCCCTGTACTTTGGCGCCAGCGTAATGCTGGCAATTTTAATTTTGGTTTGTGTTGGCAATACTATATCTGGTGCTAACGATATGCCCTTTGGGCTCTACGACCCCGCTGGCATTAGCGAACTATCGAGGCACCTGACTGACACCAAGCGCTTTAGAGTAAGAGTCTACGACGATTTAGAAAAGGCCAAAGGTGATTTGGCTCGTGAAAAAATTGTTGCCCTAGCCAACGTTTCACAAGACCCGTTGGAAGACTCTGTACAGATTCTCTCAAGTGGCAACAACCCCCTGATTGATGATCAAATAGCCATGGGTTTGCTCGCTGTGCTTACCCAGAGAGCGAAAGAGCTAAATATTCCCCTCCACTCGGCTGCACTCTTTCAAGTCAATTTTGGTCTGCGCGACTATATAACATCTGGTCTCGTGGCCTATCTTTGCTATGTGCTGGCTTCGATGAACGTGGGCTTCAGCTGGATTTACGAATGGATGGAGCGCACCTATCGCCAGATTGTTTTTGCGCCTGGTGGACTCAACGCTGCCATTGTCGCCAAAACATTGACTGTTACTCTTGAGGCCTCGCTTGTGCTCTGGTTGGCCCTGGGCATCACTTCACCCATCGTTGGCTTTACTCTTGGCGGCAATTTCTTTGGTCTACTTGGGGCCACGGTTTTGTCGGTCTTTACCTTCGCCTGCATCGGCCTGTGTTTCGCTTGTGTACTTAAAACCATTAGAATTTACACAATGACAGTTTCAATTTTGGGGGTGGCACTGATGTTTGTCTCAGGCATCATCACACCCGTCAAAGCTATGCCAGGCTGGGAACAGAAGCTGGCCATGGCGTTGCCGATGTATTACGCCGCCGACATCACTAAAGGCGTGATGTTGGGTATTCCTGCTGACTACACTCGTGATATCCTCATACTGATAAGTTGGTCGTTTGTTTCATTGTGGGTGGCCCGCTTTTTACTAATCCGCAGCAAAGCCTCTATTTAGGGCTTTTCTCAGGCAGTTATCTGGAGACTCCACTTGGCAAGATCTGTGTCTAAGTTCATTTATAGAACTGCAATGGCCACGGCTTTGCTCGGTTTTGCTGGCATGAATGGTCTAGCCGGTCTGAATGGTATGGGGTCGGCTGGTATAAACGGTCTAGATGCTGCTTATGCTGCTCCGGCTGGTGTCGCTCAGGCAAATACAGCCGGACCTGGTTGGGCCGCTGTTGGACAGCTGCTGCAGACATTTGAAGGTGCTGGAGCTTCCAAGGTTTCGAAGTCTGCTGCAAAAGCTACTGCAAAGTCGGCTTCAAAGGTCGCAAGCGACCCATCGAGTTTAATTGACTACCAAGAAATGTCTGTGCGTTGTCTGGGCAAAAAAGACTGGGACAGTTTGACCGTCAGTCAGCGTACTCAGTTTGTTGCATCTCTCAAAGGCTTGGTTGAGCAGCGCTACTATCCGCGGTGGCGCAAAATATTTGGCAAGGGCAAAGTTACCTTCCAGGAAGAGACCAGCCAGGCTGGCGATATCTTAGTGCGTACCAAGCTTTTGCTGGGCAAGAAGGATGAGCTTTTGTCGTGGCGAGTAGCCGAGCGAAGTGGCGCCCAAAAGATTGTCAGTTTGTCCGTTGCTAACAACGACCTCTTAGAGCGTCTTAAATCGCGCATCAAGGCTCGTCAAAAGAAAGTTGGCTTTGATGCATTGCTAGCTTGGATGAAAGGCCGCAGTAACGACGATAGTGGTATTTCTAGTGGCAGTGCTCTTGCTCTAGGTAGCAGCACTCACGACGATACTCTTTCTGACTAGTATTTGAATTTCTGAAAAATGATTCTCTCTAATTTAGTACAGGCCAAGTTGGTCAAACGCTACAAGCGTTTTCTGGCTGATGTTGAATTTAAAGACGGCACGGTTGTTACTGCCCATTGTCCAAACCCAGGCAGCATGCTGGGTATGTGCGATGCGGGAATGAACGCGTACCTTAGTCATAGTGCCGACCCCAAGCGCAAATTGCCCTGGACTCTCAAGCTGGTTGAGTGCCCCAGTTCGCTGGTGGTGGTTGATACCATGTTAGCTAACAAGCTATTTAAAGAAGCTTTCGAGTTGGGCCGTCTGACAGAGTTCAGTCGCTTTGATCAAATACTTAGCGAACAAGTATTTTCAGATAGCCGGTTTGATTTTCTTTTGAGTCATTCTTCTAGCGGAACTAAGTCATGCTATGTTGAAGTGAAGTCGGCAACTATGTGGCAGGATGGCCGTGCGCTCTTTCCTGATGCCCGCACCGAGCGCGGCCGCAAGCACCTTGCCACTTTGAGCAAAGCTGTTGCCGATGGTTTTGATGCTTGTCAGTTTTACTTAGTGGGTCGCAGCGATGCTCAGTCATTTAGCACCGCCGATGATATCGACCCCCTCTATGGTCAAGCCCTGAGGTTGGCTAAACAGCAAGGGGTAACAGTGGCGGTGCGCGCTCTTGAGTTTAACTACTTGAACTTAGAAAAAGAGAAGATTGCTGCTGGTTTGCCCTTTGATATGGCCTTGTCTGTGGGCGGGGTTGTAGATGCCGTCTTCAGTGATGATCCCCCTATTTGCTAAATTATTAACTCCGCTTAAAGTCGTCAATCCAGCTTCGTTTTGAGGCTGATTTTTCTTTTGAGAGGTGTTCTTATGTTTACTTTTAAACGCATGCGGTTTTGGCTTTTTCTGTTGCTGCTCACGGTTTGTTGGCACACTGCTGTTACTGTAAGTGCTCAAGGTTTGGTGGGTGCGCCTGTTGACCCTCGACAGGTTGGCGGTTCAAGTATTGGTTCACTGTCTGACTATGCTTATGATAATGCCCGAGACATGGTGCGTATTGCCACTGGTGTATCTGTGCTTCTTGCTTGTCTGTTTGGCTGGTACAGATCTAGAAAAGTTTCTGGAAAGCACCTTGTGAAAGAGCTTGTCTTGCTCGTGTTAGTTCCGCTGGCGATTTATTTCGGTGGAGTTTATTCAATCAATAATGTTGGTGGATTAGGCGGGTGTCCGGTTGCCAGCCTACTTCGTGCCGGGCTTTCTTGCTCTGGCTGCTTCTTCTCTTTCTAGAAGAGCCTTTTCTGCTTCAGCGCTTCTGGGCTGCAGCTTTCCATCATAGGAGCGCATAAACTTTCCGGGTCCGTGGGTCATATCTATTTCTTTTTGATCGATGCCTTTCATCATTCCATACAACTTGTTATCGGTTTGCATAAGTTGTGTTCTGTGACTATCGCCTAGGCGCAGCATGGTCAGCCCTTCTGCCAGCATTTCGTGCGGCCCTGTAAAATAATTGGTGGCGGGCTTTACCTGGGCCAGTCGCTCTACTCGATCGGGGCTGACTTCCCCAGTCACTCTCCCTTTATCATCGATTCTCTGCCAGTTTGAGTGGGGCGTGGGGCCGCCTGGCGCATACCCTCGACCATCTCGACCGTTCATCATCCATTGATTTTCTTCTGGCTTTGAGCCTGGAACAGGCGACCATCCCATACCCTTGTAGAAGTCTGCTTTCTCTGCCGGATTTTTAAAGACTTTTTCTTCACTGTGATGGCCAAGTTCATGGATCATGACACTTTCAATGCTGCGGTGGGGGCCATCTCTTTTAGTATCACGATCGCGTTCTGTTATTGGTGTTTTGTCGAGTGAGTTAGGATCGACTATCACAGCTGGATTGCCGTGAACGTCTGGTTCGAAGGCCGCTACACCTTTGGCCGATGGTTCAAACGACTGATTCTTTAAGAAATAGAATTTTACGGCTTTGCCACTGTCGCCGGTGGCGTGAGATGGGTTGGCCTTGTCTAGGGCTGCTTCGATACCCAGCAGCTCTTTGAGTTTTGGACTGCGAACCTCAAGCTCTTTTCCCGGTTTGCTACCGGGATCTGATGCCTGCCGTGGCTTAGGGTCTCCTGGTTGTGCGAATTTTACTCCGAATTTATTTTCTAGTTCTAGTTGCTTCAGGCTAGTCATCTCTTTTAGCGTTCGGTCAATTTCTTTGAAACCTTCTCGGGTTTTATCGACTGTGCCTATGGTGAGCTTTTCGCCATTGTTTTTGAGACTGAACTCTACCTTGCCATCGGGTGTGTTTCTTGTGTCTAGCCCGTTGGTTCTTGCAAAGTCGTTGAACGGCTTATCGCCTAACTTGTCTGGTGCTTTATCGCCGGCGTCGTTCTTGGTGGGTGTTTCTGCTTTGGCGAACTTGGTGGAGTCTTGAACTGGAGGCTTGCCAAAAATCGAACCTAGTTCGTCGCGAAAGCGATTGGCTGTGGCAGTGGATAAGTCATTGTCGCCTACCGCGGTTGGACTTTTGTCACGAGCTGCTGTTGTGTCGTGGGCTGTATCTGCTTTCGCGATTGCCATATTGGTCTAGCTTTCCTTGTGACTGGCTGTCGCCATCTTAGGAGCCGGGACGTGAAACAATCGTGACAGCGGTCGTATGGGCTTGATTGCGGTTCGTTGGTGCGACCAGCTATTCTATTTCTCTAAACCGAGCTGCTCACGAATTGCTCCGGTGATTAAGCTGTTTAGAAATTCCTCCGCAGAGTAGATGCGAATTCCGCACCGTTCCGCAACCCTGTCGTTAAAGTGTTCTCTGTTGTCGGAGAGAATCATGTTAGGCTCTACCTCGAGCGCTGAGGCCAAGACCGGTATGTCTGCCTGGTGATGCATAACCCCAAGATATTTCTTGAAGGTCGTTTTTACGTGGTCAACTGAAGGATTTGGTAATACCTTAATTCTGGTGGCCTTGATCAATTTTGCACATGTGTCGACCAGTTCATAGTCGTTGCGAATTTTTGCGCGCTCAAGAATTTCGTCTTCAATGTCTTCAATTACTTCCCGACAGGTAATTAGGTCTAGATGCTTGTTGCTCGCAAGCACCATTACTGCCCTAGCAGGATGCATCGGTACAAACATTCCTGCTATTAAGATATTGCAGTCGATAAATGCTAGGAGCCGAGGCCTAGTCACTAAAAGCTCCGGGATATCGTTCAGACAATTTCTTTTCGGTGCGTTTAGCCACCCGCGTTTTCAACTCTTCGGCGCTTAGTCCGAGTTTCTGTAAACCGGTTTGCGCTCGAAGCATTAAGTCGGCCATTACTTCACTTTGTGGAAGCAGGATGATGCATCCCGGTAGCGAGATTTCGATTACAGTCTCGCCGGCCTTTAGGCCGTGCTGTTTGCGGGCTTCTTTGGACAGTGTGACCTGGCCTTGGCTGCTCACTTTTAATGTGCTTATTTGTGGGTCGTGCGCTAGCTGGCTCATTTCGTCTACCTGTGTGGAATTGTTCTAAATATTTAGAACTTCAGTAAAATTTAGTTTCTTTAGACATTGTACAGTTTTTGCCGCATGCTGCCAAGGTGGTTGTAACAGTGAGAATTATGTCTACCCACGCCGAATTGTTGACATTGATCCTGTCAGCGTTTCTGCAGTATGAAAAAGACGTAGCCATAGTCACTGCCATGATCACGGTAGCAATTTATTTCTGCCACCGTATCTGCTATGGCAGCTGTAAGATACTGGTCGCTAGCTGCTTCAGGTTGCAGCCGTTCGATGTTAGCTTGGAGTGGATTGTAATATTCGTCCCACCAACATGAAGCGGGCAACACAAAATAGTGGAGGCATGTGTAGCCCAGCTGCTCCGCGGCTGCTAGATTAGCGGCCACAGTACGAGCTTGTGGGTAAGCCTCATTCCAAAAGTGAACAGCTTGCTGAGATGGATTGTCAGTCAGCCAACACCATTCGGTGCAGGCAATGATGCCGCCGTCTGTGAGCAACGGTTGCCAGTTGAGTAAGCCATTGTCAAAGCCGATGCAATAGATTGAACCTTCTGCCCAGATCAGATCAATCGATTGAGGGGCGGCGCTTAGTTGCGCCATATCTTCTTGCCTAGTGACAATCAGCTCGGACAAAGAGCGTTGTGCGGCATTGATTTTTAGCTCAAGTAAAAACGTTTCTTCAAGATCGACTGCCACCACTTTTAGTTGCAGTGCTTCTGCTAGCATGAGGGTAGAATGACCGGGCCCGCAGCCAAGATCATAGATGTTTGCACTTGGTGGCAAGGGCGGTAGCAAGGCAATGGCCTGCGCAGTTGTTTCTTTGCTGCCCGGTCCTTGGCGGCTCATTGCCTCGTGAACACGCAAAAATGCTTGAAATTCGGGTGAAGTGCGGTCCATGTTGATTGTTCCGTGTTGTTCTGTATAGTTATTCTGCTGACGATATAGTCGGCATTATGACATTTGAAATTAAACATGCCAGCAATCAGGTGATTGCAGTAAAACTGCTTGACGAAGGAGATTTCAAGGCGAGACCATCATAAATAGGAAAGCCGACCGGTGCGGCGAAAGTAGTTAGTGAGGTCTATAAATGACTGGCGATAATCGTGCAGAAGAATACAAATGGGCCGAGAACTTTGGTGCTGGAATAGCCTCACTGGAGGACGGTAACTTTGCGAAAGCTGCCCGTTCGCTCGAGACGGCTGCTGCCATAGCCGAAAAGCTGGAGCTGACCGAGCCTTTATCGAACACATTGATTGCCTTGGGTGATGCTTATCGCCTGGCTGAACAATATGATAAAGCAGAGCAGACATTTAAAAAGGCTGTCGCTTTTTCTGATAAGTTTTTAGAGGACAAGACACAGTATGCCTTTGCAAATGCAGCTCTTGGACGTCTTTATATTGAACTTGATAAAACGATTGAAGCTAAGAATGCTTTTGAACAGGCCGTTTCAATATTTAAAAGACAACGTGCTGAAGCAGAGCCCGAGTCAATTTCAGCGTTCGTTGGTTTGATCACATGCTACCTACAGCTCAATGATTTTGTACAAGGCGAAAAGTTGGCAGAGTATGCCGCTGATTTGTCGAAAAGTTTGTTAGGTCCAGCTGATAGCACCACTCTTGTGGTGATGAATCTATGGGCTGTGTGTGCTGAGGCACGTGGTAAAGGCAAGAAGGCTGCTGAAATTCGCGCACGCATAGACTCTCTTGATACTGTCGCCGTGACGGCTCACGGGTAGTTACATATTTAAATAGGAGGCCATGCAAGTGAAGCTATCAGTGACGGTGCTGGCGATATCTGTTGTCAGATGCTGCTCGTGAATTCGCCGAAAGTATTATGGCTGACCACAAGAGAGCTAATGCTAGGCTCCGGGCTATTGCCGAGAAGAAGGGGCTAGAGGTACCCACAACTTTTGATAGTGAGCATCAAGCATTGGTCGACAAATTTATCGCAATGGACAAAACCGGTTTCGAGAGATTTTATGCCAACCAAATAGTTGCAGACCAGCGTAAACTTTTGGCTTCTCTCGAGATTCAGTCGGGCAAAGGTGACATTGACTTGCAAAATTTTCGAAAGAAACGATTCCTGCAATTAAAAACCACCTGCGCATGGCTGAAAAGTTGAACGCTTTGTAGGGGGTTGGTTTGTCACACTGTGCAATTTGCAAATGCTATGGTTGTAAGAGTGGAGATTTCTGTTTAGGTGATTCGAGCCGATGTCCAAACCCAAGCACGGCTCAAGCGGCAAGTCTATTGCCAATCCCCAGGATGCTCACGATTCTGAGCTATCCTCCAAAATTAGTGGGTGGTGTGAGGACTGCCAGTGCTCGCATGACCCGTCCCCCTTGTTGGCATTGCGCCGTGCCAGGGTCTGGCAGAAACGCAGTCCAAAGAATAAGTGGATAGAAGCAATCAATCTCTTGATTCTTGCTGTCTTTGTGCTGGCGTTAAACGTATTGCCGGTGATGGCGAGTAGGCGAACTTGACCTTACTGCGGCAAAGGCTCAAGAATATTTCTATTTCCCATACCAGGCTTGTATTCTCGGAACAGTTAAGGCCATCTCTGTACAGAATAACGCGAAGAAGTCTTACAACGGCTGCACTGAGCTAACTGTCGATGTCGAAGATGTTCTGAGGGGAGATCTTCGAGCTGGCAAACGTACAGTCTTTGCTTTTGAAGACCCAATTTCAGATATATTTCCCGGCCGTTCAAAAGTTGAGATTCTCGGCTCGAGATTTGTTCTTGCGTTCCATTTGTACGGACTTTTCGATGGTCGCCGATCTATCCGTAATATCTATTCGCCCTTCGCCAACCAGAAATTTAGCGCTGTTGACGTAGCAAACCTAAAAGCAAAACTGCAATTGCCTGGCTTCAACAGCAGAGAATGTGTCTTGCTGAAGGTGACAGAAGTGCGCACAAAAGCAACGTCGCATGGAGTAGCGGTAAAAGCTGTTGTAGAGGAAGTTTTACTTGGTGATGCAGATAGCGCTTTCGGTAAGATCTGCAAGCAAGGGGGCGCGAAGACCACGCCAGTGGACCTCTTCTTGCAGCCAGCTGACTCGCCGGAAGTCGAGAGCGAACTAAAAAAGATTCGCGCTGGTATGAGATGCGTTTTGGGATTTGATAGGTCTTGGTTGGAGGGCAATGAGTGTAATCTATGGAATATCGCAACTCCTTTTCCGTCGCAGCTTTTCAGCAGTTCCGATATTCAACACCTTCGCGTTAAATTGAAGAACGTGGTTGAAAACAACATAAAATTGAAGGCTATTCTTCAAAAATACCTTGAGGAGCGCTGGACCGTAGAGCGAGTTAGGAAGTTTTGTCAGTCGGAGCGACGCATTGCTCAGCCGTATCAGAACTTAATGTGCCGTAACAGCTTTGTGCTCTCTGGTGAGCTCTATCCATCGTTGAAGGGAGAGCTTGGCGATGTAACTTGGTATTGTGGAGTGGATAACAATGTGCCTGATCAATATTCTGTTTGTGTAAAGCGAAAGACCAATTCATCTGGCCTTAGTTCCCCTGATCTTTGGGTTTTAGGATCTGGCCAACCTGGTTTTTCTAACTACACTGAAGACGAATTCAATAAGTATTTGGTAGCTGTATCTTTGTCTAACTGTGCCCGCAATTACGATAGTGTGCATCGCGAGACAGTCAAAGCCGATCTGTCTGGGCGTGTTTGGGGGCTGACGAAGGCGCAAGTTATTAAGGCACAAAACGGACAGGTAACAGCCTACTCATGTGTTTTGTCGAACGGTGCGAAGCTGGTTGCCGAGCTAGATCAGAATCTATCAATCAAGTCTATTCTAATTGACGGAAAGCCCGATAAAGACTGGACTAAGGCTGTAGCTGAGGCAGCCGAAAATATTGATATCTTAAATCGAATTGACCAAGGCTATTATAAGAGATCTGACTTGAAGCCTTGAGCATGGGTTCTATCGTTGTAGCAGCGGAAACTCTCTTTGCAGGTAAATCAAGCCGATGTTCAAACTAAAATGTGACTGGTGCGGTAAGAATAGTGATGAGGTTGATGAACTCATCGTGGGTGAAGACGGCCGAATCTGCAATCACTGTGTCGTTCTTTGCGTTAAGCAAGCAGCCAAGGAAGTGACCATAGAGTTTGCGTCAGACGCAGCAGCTGAAATCGTTACCACCAAGTGTTCATTCTGTGGGCAAGAGTCGATAAACCCCAATCTGATTTTGCAGCCACGCCCTGGCGTTCATATCTGCAAATCGTGTTTGAATCTATGCCTCGATATCATTAAGAGTCGGCTGAGTCGATTGGTTATTGATGGCGAAGGGCCAGTTGATTCTTCCGGTGCGCGCATAGAGCTATCTCCTAAAGCAAAGGAATGGTCGCGGTTGGTCGATGATGCTTTAGATCAAAAAGATCTTGTGCGAGAAGGCCGAATATGGCTGAAGAAGAACAAGTCGGACGAAGCTGCTGGAGCAGCTTTTGTTATGCTCTTATCGATAAAACCGACAGCCAGTCTTGTCGCTGACGGAGAGTCCTGGCTGCTTCTGCATAGAGACCATGAATCTGCACCAGAACTTGTGGCTGAGCTACTTAAGGCTGATCCATCGCCGAAGATAGTTCGATTGGCCGGAAGATACCTCAAAAGTTCAGACGATGTTAGCTACTTGCGTCCAATTATTCGAGCCATTATAGAAAGCCCTCCGCATAAGGGCTTGTATGACAAGATTGGATATCTTTTGGAGCGAAACCCTACTGCCGATACCTGGTCCTTGGTTCTTTTAGTCACCCCCAAGCGCAATTGCAAGAGCGTCCAGAACCTGGTGCTAAAGTGGTTGAGATTGAACGTCCGAAACCCAGAGGCTTATGCCTACTCTCACATTTTAGTTTCAAAGTCGCCCGAGGTTATTGAAGCTGTCTTTGACTGGGCGCGCATAGGTGGCCGCACTAGCGATGATATTTCCAGTACACTTGATGGTTTGGTCTCTGCCGCTGCGAAATATCACAGGTCTATTCTGCCTAGTGTTCTAAGGGTTGCTAGGGCTTGGTTGAAGAAGAATCCTGACCATGCGGCCGCCGGTCGAGTATACGCCTCTGTACTTTCTGCTACAGGTTCTCAACTGGATATTGGCAGAGCGAGACAGTGGCACCGAGAGCATCGGACCAGTGAAGACGCCTGGTACGTAATTTCTGACATTTTAAACCATGGATATTGGCAAGGCACGAAGCCGGATGACTTCGCTGTAAAAGAAGCGCAGCTTTTGCTGAGAGCAGAAACCCCGACTTCCCGTAAGCCACGATTGGTTGGGGCCCTGCTCGGCGCGCATACTGATGCCGAGAGCATTGCTTGGGCGAAGGAAGCGTACGCGAGGCTCATGGCCCCGTGGATTCTAGTGAGATTATTGTTGCGAGCACCGGATGCCGAAACGATTTCTGAAGCAGAGGCCGCCCTCGAACGTTTGAAAGATAATGAAGAATTGGAACCAGAAATGATTTACTCAGTGCTCACCGCCGATCCGAAAAACAAAGTGGCTTTGAAGCGTGCCCGCGTGTGGTTCAAACGCAGTCCTGAGAATAAGTGGATAGTGGCAGTCACGCCATTGATTCGTTTAGCTGGTAAAAGTAAGTGATAGTTGGGTGCCACTATGGCAATTCTTTTTGCAGGTAATTCATGCCGATGACCAAACTAAAATGTGATTGGTGCGGCAAGGATAGCGATGAAGTTGAAACGCTGATTGTGGGGCTAATAGCTAACATCTGCAACCGGTGTGTGACATTTTGCTTGCAGGAGTTTTCTCGAAAAGCACCTGAGGAGTGGAAACCAAAGCGAGCTAAGTGTTCATTCTGTTGGTACTGTTCGTCGAGTTCAGACGAGAAACTGATTTCTGGTGATGGTGTCTATATCTGCTTAGAGTGCGTGCATCTGTGCGTTGAGAAACTGGAGGAGATAGCAGCTGAGCGAGCTGCGGGTAGTGAATCTGATCAATCTGGCGTCAGCGAGGATGAACATGCCGATTGCTCTTGCCGGAACCGAGAGCAGACCAGTAAGGAGAAAGAATGGTTGCATCTGGCAAATGAGGCCTCCGATGATAAAGATTTTTTGCGACAAGGCCGGGTCTGGCTGAAGCAAAATAAAACCGATGAATCTGCTGGAAAAGCTATCGCTATGCTTTTGGCTGTGAAGCCGGCTGCTGGCCTTGTTGTTGAAGGTCTGTTGTGGCTGGGCCAGCATATGAGTCATGACTCAGCGCCAGAGCTTGTCGGTGAACTGCTGAAAGCTGATCCATCACCGAAGATAGTTCGGTTGGCCGGAACATACCTCAAAACTTCAGATGATGTTAGCTACCTGCGACCAATTATTCGAGCAATCATTGAAAGCCCTCCGCATAAGGGCTTGTATAAGAAGATTGAAGACCTCATAGAGCGAAATCCGGCCGCCGATACTTGGTCCTTTAATCTGTTAGTCACATCCAAGGTTAAACGCGAGAACGTTCAAAGTCTCGTGTTGAAGTGGTTGAGATTGAATGTCCGTAACCCAGAGGCTTACGTCTCTGTTCACATTTCAAGATCAAAGTCGCCCGAAATTATTGAAGCGGCTTTTGACTGGGCGCGCAGAGGGGGCCGTACTAGCGACCATTTGTCCAGTGCACTTGAACGATTGGTCCCTGCTGCCGCGGAAAGTCACAGGGCTATTCTGTCTCGTGTTCTGAGCTTTGCTAGAGCTTGGTTGAAGAAAAATCCAGACCATGAGGTCGCTGGTCGAGTTTACGCTTCTGTACTTTCTGCTACAGGTTCTAAACTGGATATTGGCAGAGCAAAACAGTGGCACAAAGGGCACCAGGCCAGTCCAGACGCCTGGTATGTAATTTCTGACATTTTAAACTCTGGCTTTTGGCTCAACACCAAGCCGGATGAGTACTCTGTGAAAGAAGCGCAGCTCTTGCTGAGAGCGGAAACCGCTACTGCCCGTAAGGCACGTTTGGTTGGCACCTTGCTCGGCGCGCATACCGATGAGGAGAGCATTGCCTGGGCAAAGGAAGCATATGCGAGGGACAGGACTCCGTGGATTTTAATGAGATTATTGTTGCGAGCACCTGATACCGAAACGATTGCCGAAGCCGAGGCCGCCCTCGAACGTTTGAAAGATCATGAAGAATTAGAACCAGAAATGATTTACGCTGTGTTGCGGGCCGATCCGAAAAACAAAGTGGCCTTGCGCCGTGGTCGCGTATGGTTGAAACGCTGTCCAGAGAACAAGTGGATTAAGGCCGTCACGCTATTGATTCGCAAAGCGGGTAAAAAGAAAGCATGAAATTTCTGTTCAATCTTGTTGAGATGAGGCGATGAAGTATTTTGAGGGGGCTTCTGTGTACAGTTCCGCAGAAACACGAGGAGAAAATGGGCTACAAGATCATAGACAATCTGGCTTGTGGAAATAGATACACCGATATAGCCAGAATTATGCACGAAGTGCCGGAGTTCTTCTTTGGGGCTGATTTGTTGATCACGTGCGCTGATAGTGGCACAGTAAAGGAATGCACAGGATGGCCTAAAACTATTGCTGCAAAAGGGATAGATGCTTTCTTCAAATTTGACGCGTTGATTATTAGAGAGGAATTTCTCCCAAGCTGGGTCAAAATTCCGTTTTTCTTTAGCGGTTACGATGAGTTGTATTTGGTCAAGAACAGTGACGTTTTGACTGAATTCAAAGTAGAGTACGAAGAGTTTTTCACTACTGATGGCTGCAACTTTGAAGTGTCTGTCCCTCAAGAGTTCTGGACGCTCTTCAAAAGCGCAAACGCGATTCGATTCTTGGCTGATGGTGCCGGATTGAACTATGTCTGTGAACCGAAATTGGCTGATCGCATTGAGAGTTTGCCGGTCTAGAACAAATCAGTATCGATCGTGGGGGCAGCTCCGATGTTAGACAATCCCAGCGGTAATGGTGAACGGACTGTGTCACATGATTTACGAGCTTTCGTGTCTAGGCTATTGCAGTCCTGCGACGTCTGGCTTATGACGCTAAACGGCTTGAGAGTAGATCTTAAACCTGATGGTGAGCATCGCACCCTAGGTGGCATCCCAACTATCAAGTCGGCACTGTCTGTCATTCCAGGCGTTGATTACAAGCTCTGGAAAGTAGCAAATAAATATGGTGGTTTTGATGAAATTATGGCGCCTTGGTTTGTCCCTCCGGAAAAGCTTTATGTAGAGTTGGCGGCTATTGGCTATAGTCGACAATGGTTTGACAGATCAAGAGCTTATGCCAGAAGCGGCAACTCTGATGTATTGCCACCAGATTTTGAGTAGGCTTGGGGATATGTTCTGAAATGCGAACAAAACGACGGACTGATTGCGATGGTGCTATAGATCGTGATGAAGATGCCGAAATTTTGCGCACTTGCCATCTTTTCTGGCTAGGAATAACCGACCCCAACGGTCTATTTTGCTCTGATCGTTAACGCTATACTTTCCTTCTGTACCTTGTTGGAGAATTCAAATGCAGCGGCGAAGCCTGAACGAACTTGTTAACAAAGACGATCCGCGATGGCCAACTATTCAAGGCTGGCTACAAGCGGCTAAGAATCAGGTTGACAGTCTGCCAGCAAGTGACCCCGGTCGTGGTGATGCACTTGTGGGAACACAAGTGACAACAAGATCGCCCATGGGTGCAGTAGTGTATGAGTCGGGCGGGCTGTTGGTGGATCACGGTTGGCTTAGAATCTTAGGTTCAGGACATCCTCGATTGCCTCGGTCGCTGCCAGAGTGGAACAACTCTGTGGGAAATGGCTTTCTTGATAAGTCGCCGCCTTTTCTCTTAATTGCCGATGATGCAGTTGGTGGATTTTTTGCGGTTGATGGAGGTGCTTTGGGTAATCCTGGCAATGTCTTCTACCATGCGCCTGATACGCTTTCTTGGGAAGACTTAGGGAGCGGCTACGGAGACTTTCTTTTCTGGTGTTTCAATGGCGATCTGCAGCAATTCTATTTGAATTTTCGCTGGCCAGATTGGCAGGCGGAAGTGGCAGAACTTGGAGGAGATCAAGGAATATCGGTCTATCCGTTCTTGCTTGCTGATGGCCCTCCGATAGGTTCTCGCCAGAGAGCTGTAGTCCCTATCCATGAATTGTACGGTCTGTACATAAACGATTTGCCGAATCAGCTTTTGCAGTCATAGATAGTCCGTAGTGATATCAGTTCTGCAACTAACTGCATTTTGGTCTTTCATCAATGTCTTGACGAAAGGCTTTCGGTTGTGTCCTAGACTTGTTTAGCGTAGTTTTTGCTGAGAGCCATCATATTTCCTACGGTCATTGTAGGAATTATACGCTGCGATCACACTCATCAAGGCAATCCGTACCAGGTTGCGCGTCCGGCACCGTGTTGCACCAATAGCTTTTTCTTGACCAATCTGCGGAAATGTTCTTTGAGCGTGTTTCCGCTTGCACCGCTGGTGCGCACCATGTCGCGCATGGTCACGCGGCCATGATCGCAGGCGTAGTCCAGAATCTTCACAGCCAGTTCTGGTAAGTCGGCGAGTACGATTTTTTCATGCTCGACTTTTACGGCCAGCCGTCGCATTTGCTGCTGCAAAGCGCGCATGAAAAATACTAGCCAGGGCTGCCAGTTTGGTGCGTCGGTGCGAATGGTGCCTTGCGTCTGGCGCAATGCTAAATAGTAGCTCTCTTTGTTGTTCTCGATGACGCTCTCAAGCGAACTATACGGCACGTAGGCATAGCCGGCTTGCAGTAGAAGCAAGGTGGTAAGAATGCGGCTCAAGCGACCGTTGCCGTCCTGAAATGGATGAATTTCCAGGAACACGACAATGAACACGGCAACAATGAGCAAGGGATGTAAGCGCAGGTCGCGGGCTTCTGCGAGCCAAGCGACTAGCTCAGCCATAAGGCGCGGCGTGTCGAAAGGCGTCGCCGTCTCGAACACAATACCGATCTGCTTACCGTCCTCATCAAAGGCGGCAACGCTGTTGGAAATTTTTTTGTATTCGCCACGGTGCCGTTCGTCCTTATCGCTGTAGCGCAGCAGATCGCGGTGAAGCTGCTTGATATGGTTTTCGTTGATGGGAATGTGCTGCCAGGCGGCAAAGACAGTTTCTATGACTGCGGCGTAGCCAGCAACTTCCTGCTCGTCGCGGCTCTCGAATTTCTTGATTTCTAGGTCGGCAAGTAACCGCTCGACCTCGCGGTCGGTAAGCTTGCTGCCCTCGATGCGGGTGGAGGAGCCGATGCTTTCGATAGTGGCAACACGACGGAGAGCCAGGAGCCGATCGGGCGCAAGGCTACCTAGGGCGCGCCAGGCACCTTTGAACTCGTCGATTTCAGTCAGCAACGTCAGCAAATCTGGCGTTATCTGGATGGTTTCAGTTTTCAGCATCTAATTGACCTCACCTGTATTATCACCCGATTGCACCCGATTGTCCACCCGTAAATCCACCTGATTACACCCGATTACTGCTGCGACCGCGCCATCTGATTCTTATCGAGGCATTTGAGGTGCTGAAGTCTGGACACTCACAGGTTTTCAAAGATAGGTTTTAATGCCATGCCTCATAGCGGCTGCGACGAGGCATGGCACAAGCGCAAAATTGCGGATGAATCTATGCCTGATTTCGGGATGGAGCATTTCGCATCAGAAGGTGCCAAAGTATTCGAACTGGCTCTGGGCATAAAGAAAGAGTTGCAGGCCGATGATGTCGATGCCTACGCTATGCTGCTATCTGCCACTTCGAGAGCCGGACGAAAAAGCAAAGCACGAGAGCTTCTAAGGATGGCTAAAGCAAATCTTGCGAAAAAGAGTATGAGAAGCTGAGGAGTGGTTGAGCGGTGGCTGGGTATTGATTGTGATTTTTCGTTCTATGCCTAAACAATTGAGGCTTAAAGTTGCGGCATTTCTTTTGGTGGCATTTGTGCCGCTTACTTCTTGCACTTCTCCATCACCTTCAGCAAGCAAGGACACAGCCAAGCTCTCTTTAAAGGAGCTTGAGGTTTCAGACTATTTTGCTGGTGACTCTGGGCTTGATGCAGGTACACGAGTCGAGTTCGTTAGTACCCTAAAGGAGGTACACGAGCGCCCGTTGAAGGAAGTTGGGCCCAAGGTCAGTGCCTACCGCTTAATTTGGCTTCGGTCACTTCGGCGACCTTTCTTTGTCACGGCATACTTCCCTGATGATGGTGCAAGTTTTATCACAGCGAAGCAGTTTCAAGCGGTGCCGGGAATTGGCGAGCCTGAATCGATCCAACACGTTGAATTGAAAGCCGATAGAATCCAGATGTCTGACGAGAAAGCTTCCAGTTTGAAGAGAGTATTTGAGCAAGAAAACTTCTTTGATATTGACCCCTACGATGAATTCACCAGGCAACCATTTTTCGAGTTTTATGTTTATGGTCAGCGCTTCAGTAGCCGGCCTGCAAACAATACGGAAGATGGAGCGCTTTGGGTTTTTGAAGGGTGGAATCACGGGAAATCCCGGATTCTTCAACGGCAGAACCCAAGCCAAGACGACCCCGTTAGGTGGCTTGGAACCTTATTGATGAACGAGTCTAAGCTTCTTGCGAGAAAATAGAAGAGATCTACTTCCCGCCGTAACCAGCTTCCTTCTTTAGTTTTTCCAGATCTGGTTTCTTCAGATCGCCTTGCTTAGCATCAAAGCGAGCAGCCATATAAACGTGCCCTAGATTGGTCGCTTCTGCCACCATAAATTTCGAGCGATCTAGTCTTTCTGCTGGAGGGTCTTGTGGAGCAAGGTTTAAGCCGCGCGATCTCACCTCAAATGCTTGTTTTTCGATGGCAAATTTACCGTCTTTATTTGCAGCCCAAATGGCGTCCATTTTAGCTTGAGCAATATAGAAGTCTGTATCTTTGACTCCTAGGCCAATGATGCCTGAAAGGTCTTGCTGCACTTTCTTTTCGTAGGCGGGAAATTCAATTGGCCCTTGCTTACCCTCAGTTTGCAGGGCTTTTGTAATCATTCTCTGAGCGTAGTTACTGTAGTCCATACCGGCCGGTAGGTTGCCCGGGTCGGCAATAGCAAAAGTTCGCGCGCCACTTGCGTCTTTGTGAATTTCAAAAACTTTGACTCCATCTACCTGGTAGACTGTGCCCTGCTTATAAATGCTGTCTGCCTTGCCATCGGGACGATTGGGGTTTTGCACTATATTGCCGCGCTCGTCTTTGATTTCCATATCTTTGGCCTTGGCGGTCCATGTGTCGCTTTTGGCAATACTTCCGGCTAGATAGAGGCTGTCGGGTCGACCACTGTCTTCCAGTTTCGTGCCCACTGCGTCATTGACTATTTTGGCTCCACCAATGCCTTGGGCGGCCATAGCTTTGATTTCCAGGCCGGGTGGCAGCTGGTCAAGGTTGGCAGCGGCTGCCGGCATTGCTTTTGACCACCATTTTTGCTCGGTAGTTTTTGCATCCCATTTGCTGCTCGATAGCAGATCGACTCCGAGCTTTTCTTTCAGCGCAGTAAAGGCCACCGCTGATACATCGACGCTATAGGGTTCTTTGGTGAACTCACCGGTACGCTTAGTGTCGCCCTGCGGCTGCTGACCCTCGGCCTTGTCATTGATCTTGGCAGGACCGCTTATCTCTTGAAGCTTTCCAGCATTTATCTTGTCGACATGGGTATTGTCTAATTCGCCTTTGGGATTTTTTACAGCGGTAGCGTCATTTCTTTGGTCCACCATCTCATTTCTCCAAATTTACTAGCCGGATTGCATGATAAGGCACGGATGCGTGTAATCTCGTGAAAGTTTGTCGGCGTTTTGAATTTGTACCCTTTGAGAGTAGTTAAAATTCGGCAAGTGATGAAAGGCAGTTCCGCTAGCAGCGTATGTTACTTTTTACAAGTCACTGGTTCAGTATTTGCATTTTGCCGATGGTCGGTTCAATGCTCACGAATTTCCTGCTCCATAGGCGGGCCACCATACACTTGTAAGAGGAGTCTTAGAAGGTGTTTTTGTTTGCTGGCTTTGTCCCGAGCTGGGTCCAAATCTTTATACAACGGTAAAAGGTGCTCAATCCTATAAGATGTTTGCTTAATCCGTGCATCATCTGCTTTGAGTTTTTTCTTTTGTATTTCCAGAGCTTCTCTGTACAATGCAGATGCTTTTTCCCAACGATGTACCAGATAGAAATCACCGAGTTCAAGCATCGCTGAGGCAGCCGTGAGGCTATCTCTTCCAGTCGCTCTAATGGTTGAACGCAATGCAGCATTAAAGCAAACCGCAGCTTTCGCAAACTGCGATTGTCTCTGGTAGAGACTACCGAGATAATTCTGTGATTCTGAAAGGCCAAGACTTTCTTTGCTATCAAACTTGTGGCGGATTTGCAGCCCTTCTATTAGCAATTTTTCGGCTTCCTTAAAACGCCCCTGATCTTCGTAGACAAGTGCCAGGCCTTGCATGGGGATGACAATCAGACAATTATTCTCGCAACGTTTCTTTCGCAGATTTATTACAGATAGATACAGTTCTTCTGCTTCGCGAAGACGCCATTTGTTATGAAGGAAATGACCGTATCGGTCGCAGACGAAGACGTCATCTGGGGCATTGTAGAGATCGAGCCGATAGCCTAGTTCTGTTTTGTAGTCTTTTGCAGAGGTAATGCACTGTGTCTTACATGCCGATAGATTCTTTTGAATTGGCTGGTACTGGCCAATGCCAAGCAGGCAAGCTAGTGTCGAAACACCGGCGAGCACTGACCGTCGCGGGATGGCTGGCAGGATTGAGTAACTATTCATCTTTTGCCGCGCATCTGCAGTTCTAGAGCTAATTGATACCAGTATAGATTAGCTTGGGGCGAGGGCAAGTGAATTCTAGCAGAGCAAGCTGCCTAGGAGCCTAGGGCTTCTTTATGGCTGGCCATGCGTCATTTGTTCTGCGACATAAGGGCGAAAGATGTGCTATTCATTTGGTTCGGTATTGTTTCTCTCCGTCTTCGCCTATGTCGACTGAATGCTTTCTACCAGGAAATTGGTCTGCCGGTAGGTTTTCGCGATAGGGTCGCTTTCCGGTTGTCTCATGAATTGCTCAGCCATGCCTTTCCCTCTCAAAGCGCATCAAGCCCTCAGCCATCCACGCTGGCATTTGTGGAACTGATTCTTTGAGCTGAATGTATTCAGCCTCGGTCAACCTCTTCTGAATAGTGGCAAAGGTTGCGTTCTCTACTTGGTTCTTTCCGAAATACCACAATGCGGAAATTGCTAGTCCGATATTGGTGCCGGGGGCAACCATCTTTCTTGGGCTGATGTGTTTGAGCCTGATATGCGTGCCACCATATTTGATGCGCCTTGATGGACCGGTCGTGTAATAGACCGGCTGAACTTGCATCTGAGTGGAAAGACCGAACATCCGAGCAGCTTCTGCTCCATGCGTGCAAGCTCTAAGTCTACTGCTTTGCATGTGCCGAACCGAAGTAAGGTTGCTGGCGTGAATAGTTCACCCAGCGGTTGTACTTCGACGAATTGGCGTACTAGTTCTGCAGTACTCATGTTTCACCCTTGGAGGGATAGCTATAATACTTTTCCCTCAAGCTGCCAAAGCTTAACTCATGCCAAAAATTGAAGGCACCGGTGACCCTCTAGTGTTTGTGTCCCTCTGAATCGTGCATGACGCATTGCTGAGATTCGAGCACGGCCAACTCTTTCTCAACCAGACTAGCTTCAGGATATAAGCCGGCCTTCTTCAAGACGCGCGCGTGCTTTTCCATGTCTTCCATAGTGGTCCTGCTAACGCTTAAGCCGGTTTTGTTGATGGAGGCTAAGAACGCCGCGCAAGCATTCCTTGTTTTTGCTTGATCACCGCAAACTGCATAGAAATCAGCTAGTTTGATCAGCCACATGCGCTCAAGCAAACTATCAGCTCCGCGTTTGGCTCTGCTTAGCGTAAGTGCATTGTTCAACAAGTCCTCACCTGATGCAGTATCACCCAGTTCTCGATATTTGGCCGCAAGCTCTTCAATATCTTTAGCAACCATTTGAGCTTGATATTCACTCGCCCCTTGTAGCGACAATTTAAAGGCGACAATATATACTTCTCCGGCCTTGTCTAATTGCTTTTTGGCTACGAACGAATTACCCGTTCTCTGAAGATCTTTTGATAGCAAAGCCATTGGCCAACCTTGACTTTGCAGCTTAGACTTTGCAGCAACCTCAACCCCTTGTTTCCACTTCTCTGTCGCCTTGTCAAAGTGATTGAGATGAATGTTCGCCTCCGCTATTTGCATTGTCGACTGAAACAATAGTGATGGATCATTCTCTTTAACTCTCCATCTTCTAATCTCTTCTAGATTGGCCAACCGCTTCTCATCAAAGGGGCGAAAGCAGTTACTGTAACTCAGCAGAAAAATGACATTAGAAGGCTTTTGGGATGCCTTCGCCTCAGTTAACAATGAATCGAGAACCACGTCTCTGTTCGTGCCGCTCAGACTCAAATAGTCGTCGAATGCATTAAGCGTATAAGAAAATGAGCAACCGAATCCTGGTTCTCGATCTCCGAAACCCCTAACCATTCTTGCTCTAACAATTCGCAGTAACAAAGGCCGACTCTCTTCCTCATGATTGCACTTTTTTAGACGAGCAGTAATGTTATAGAAGCAGTTGTACATGCCTAAGCTGTCTTTGGTATCAGCATTTTTCTCGTACTCTCCAACAGCGCTCCTGAGCAATCTCAGACCGTTATCGCACCGCTGTTCGTCGAAAGCGCCGTAAGACATCTCTGTGAGCGCCTTTACTTTCTCTATTGGCTTTTGAGAGGGGTCACCCGCTGCTTGAGCAAGCCTAGCTCTGCGCTCTTCGTGAACTGATTTACTTTGAGCCAGTTTTTCTGTTTCGTAGAGAGTGTGAAGCCGGTCTGCTTCCTGCTCTCTGTGACTTTCCCTCATATACTTTTCACAAGGCTCAACCATCCGTGGCATGGAATCGTCGAAGGGATGCGGCCATTTTACAGAGCGACAAAATGCCATTCCTTCCTGAAGTACATTTATCGCTTCCTTGGTCTTTCCAAACTTGTGCAACATCGCCGCCCAATCAGCGCAGGTTTGGCCATAGCCTAGATTCGCAGGAGACTTCGTACTATGTATCTGATTTTCGAAGGCTGCACGATAGTACTTATTTGCCTCGTCCATATTCGACTCAGCGAACTTTTGGGCAATCGCTCCAAATGAAACGCGATCTCGTTGATTCGAATAAGCGGGAGCCGTCGTATAGTAATAGTATTCATCAGCTATGGGACAAGCTTCTTTTACCATCTTGTTGTTGAGCAGAAAGAACAAGTAGCTAGACAGAACCCGCTCATAGTTATTTGACTCCGGTTTCTGTCTCGCAAACGCTAAAGCCACGTCATAGTATTTATTGGCCTTAGCTTTGTCTCCGTCTTCGTCAAAAATACTCGCCAGCGTAGACGCGCAATATCCATAGTTCTCTGGTATCGGTTTCATCGATTCCAATTCTTTAAGCATTCCAAGTAAAACCGACTCTGCTTCCTTGAAACGTTTGTGTTGAGAACAGCTAGAAGCCAAAGTTTGAACTTCATGGTAGCGCTGAGCTGGAGTCGATCCCTGCTTCTTTTGATGTAGTTTGAGTCTCTGTTGCGCGAAATATTTGTCAACATCTGGGTCTCGACGGTCTCGGCTGTCTGTAATGATCTCACTCAATGTTTTGAGCATCTGCCCTTGTTCTTCACTCGTTAGTTGCGCAGCCATCAGAAATGCTTTGTCGAAAGCTGGTCGGGCTCTTTCAAAGTTGCCCAAGTGAAATGAATGTGCAGCTACCGCTAGGTACTTAGCGCAAGCTTCCAAATGGAGCTTTGCCCGTGAGACCATCTCGGCTTCATGTTGCAGCACTAACTCTTGACCATCGGTAGAAACTTTAGCGCTCTGGTACGCATTATCAAACGCACTTCCATCACCCGAAGCTAAAGCAGGATGTCCTGTCATCTGAGCAACAGTGAATAGTGACAGTGCAATGACGAGAGACCGTGCAATAGAGGTATAGGAGAGGTTGGTTTTACCAAAGAAGAGTTGGTTGGTGTCCATTCCCTACCTCAAAACCAAATTGTGTGTTCGTTACTACTTCATACCACTTCAAAGTCCATGTTCACTGGAGATTTCGGCAACGCCTGGTGCTCTTCATTCGACCCGCCATTGTCGCGACGTGAATCTCTAGCTGCAAATCTGGAACGCGAGATATTTGTGCTGGCCACGTCATCGCCGACTATTTCAAGTACTGCAGCGTCAAGCCAGACAGTTCCAGTCCCGGCAAGAATGGTTCCAAAGTTTATTCTGCGACTGTCTTTGCTCACGTCAACGACAACGCTAAATTGTTGCCAGTCAATGGTGCCTTTGATTGGGCAGGTAGACATGTCGTCCAGCTCTGTTGGATAGCCGCGTGTAGAAACGCTGAGATATAGTCCACATCTGTCTTCAACGTCTCGAGTTTTGATGAAGGCGGTGAATCGTATGCGCTTGTTTCGATAGTTTGTTGCGTCGATTATCTGATGAATGCCGGCTGAACCAGGTGCGGTTTCGCTCGTCGCATCTAGCCGAGCCGACTGAGTGCCTTTGTAGAACACCCCTTTGTCCATGGTGGCGGCGTAGTGTTCTTGGGAGAGTCCGTAGAATTGCCAGCCTGGTATAAGCAGTTCGCTTGTCATAAATGGTTCACTACTATCGTGATCTAGTCTTTGGTCTATGTGAATTGACCGCCTTTAGCTCAGTCTTCGTTGACTCAATAAATAGCTGGTCTGTGGGGTCTGCGGCGCTAAGTGCAAGTTCGTAATAGTGGGCTGCCTTTTCGTAATTTGGCTGGTTGTACATGGAATTGTTGGCAAGAGTAGAATAGGTACTTGCTAAATTTCGTCTGGCCCATTTATAGTTCGGATTCAGCTTGAGTGCTGATTTGAAGTACTCAATCGCTTTCTCTGAATTTGCTTCTGCTTTTCCCTGTAGGTTTAAACGTGCTTCCATACTCCTAAAAAAGTTATTCGATTCTGCTTTCTCTGCTTGTTGTTGTTCGTTGCCTCGACTGGTCCATAAAACCTGTTCCCTATCCTGTTGTGCAAAATCTCTACCAAACAGATGATCCGCAACTTCAATAGAGTCGGTCCCGGTTCGAACTGCAACATTTATCAACTCGCAAGTGCATGTCTCTGTTGTGACTGGGAGTACTTTTAATTCTCTAACGCTTGCTGCATTTTTTAAATCGGCTAGAGTTTTGCGCTGGTCAATGGTAAGGATGATCTTCCTATTTCCGTGGTCGAGCATCGATATTTGCTCTTTCGTAAGAGTCAGAAGGGTATACGGCCCGTTGACGTGGCCTTTATAGATTAGGCCATCGGCGAGCGCCGATGGGCACGCAAGCATGGCTAAGAACGCTATGGCAACAGTGATTGAATTCTTTTGCATCTATAGCCTCGACTCATAGCTTCCATTGATTATACTGCTCCTGGAATTTTTTCCTCTTCAAGTCGGGATCTAAGCCTGGTCAATATCCTAAGCCCAAAGCCGTTTCGTGCTGATGCCCCGAGGGTATAGACATGCTAGATGTGGGCGAAGAATCAATGTTTAAATGGAAGTCAGCTGAGAAACTCGCCCAACCGAAGATAACCGAAGTTATCGCCGAAGACGAGTTGAGCGCGACCGCCATTGTTGAAGAAGTCGCACCTGCTCCGTTGCCGGTTGCGCAGCTACTGGCTGACGCAAGCGCGAACCCTATTGCAGGCGAATGTACGAATTCTATTGCGGAAGCACAGATACCTGTTGCGCTTCCACCTAAAGAACTTTCAGCGGACCCAGGCACGGCAGCTGCGGCTCCAAAACCAGAGTTTGCCGAATCGCCACCAGAGCTAGGCGAACGGTATGAAGTCATAGAGTTCATCGGTAGCGGCGGAATGGGCTCGGTTTGGAAGGTTTACGACAAACAGCTAGATGGAACGTTCGCAGTCAAAGTACTCAAGCCAGAGCTGCTTGCCGATGCTACTGCGGTCAAACGTTTCGAGAAAGAAGCCAACCTTGCCTCTGATTTAACCCACGCCAATATTGCCGCCATCTTTGGCCCTGGCACTGACAGCCAGGGGCGCCCATTCATCATCATGGGTTACGTCGACGGCGATAGTCTTGCCGACATTCTGGCCTGCGAAGGAAAGCTGTCAGAAGAGCGCGCGCTCGATATCTTCACTCAGATTTGTGAGGCGCTTTCGCACTCGCACATGAAGGGAATTATCCATCGCGACATCAAGCCGAGTAACATCATCATTTCTAAGACTGAGTCTGGTGGCGATATGGTGCATATCGTCGACTTTGGCATTGCCCGTTGCATTTATGACGAAGTGACCAAAACCCAGGCGCTCACCAAAGCCGTAGACATCTTCGGTAGCCCCCGCTACATGAGCCCCGAGCAGTTTCTGGGAAACAACGTCACTGGCCAGTCTGATATCTATTCGCTTGGTTGTGTCTTCTATGAAATGCTCACTGGTGCCCCGCCATTTACTGATGAGAACCCAGTCAAGCTTATTTTGCAGCACATAAGTGAGACGCCTGATTTGTCAAAGGTGCCACAACGGTTGCAATATCTTGTTTACTCTTGTCTCACTAAAGAGCCTGAGTCGCGGGTTCCAAGCGTCGATAGCTTACTTGCGCGAATAGCCGCGTTGGGTTCAGATCTCTTCGTCAACGGGCAGCCTACTGCTCTGATTCACGGCATGCTGGCGGTAGTTATAATTTTGATTCTGGGTTGTTCCGATGTTTCTCCAGCAACTAGAGTTTTCGGCCAACCGTTTATTGGTTCCTTTGTCGTGCAGTTTCTCTGGCTTTATGTTGTTGTTGTTAATCGAGACAATGCTGGTCGGTCAATCAACTACAAAATTTTGGAGTTAAATCTATTCCTCGCTACTATCGCTGGAGCAATAATCGACTGCTTGGCGTTAACACATATTGCCTACATAAATATGCTGGTAACACCGTTCATGGCAGCACTGAGTCTCTTCTTGATACTTCAGCCAAAGGTGGTTGCAGCTTATTCGAAGTGCATCTCTACTGTCGTTAGTCTAATAATGAGTTGCGAATCACGCTTTTATAGCAAGCATGAGAAATTCATTCAGAAGATAGGTCTGACAATGGTGCATGCGCTCCTTGCCTTACTAAGTCTTATCACCGCGATGGATGTGTTCTTTTTGGTTTTGATTAGGGCTTGCGGTGTAGATATTGCCTCGCCAGTTGCAATGTCTAATTTTATGTTTCTGGTTTCAACGTTTGTGTTCTTCAGTTTTGTCATCGTCCTGGTACGACTTTTGCTTGACTTTTCTACCTGCAAACGGTCTGTCAGGCAAAGCTTGGGACTTTCGATGAAACTTCAAGCAGCTGTGTTTTCATTTGTGGTTCTTGTAACTGTTTCTGTAACCAGTACAGTGGGCCGTGGTGGCTTTAATCTGTTGGTGCGGCAGTGTTTTCAAAGTTATGGTGATAAGCGAAAGGAAGAACAGTTGCGCTTGGAGGCCTTGAGCTATCCTGATACACTCCTCGCAAATCAAGCCAGACTCATGGCTGCAAGCTGCCTTTGGGGAATTAGTGGGCGCAATTCTGATGCACTTGCTCTCGGTCAACAGATTATTGAGAGCAAAAGAGAAAAGGAACCAGCTACTTTGGCCGCTGCTTATGTCATGCGATTTCGAATTCGTGAGGTGAAAGGTCAGAGCGGGGGCGATCCCGCCGATTTATATAAAGCGATAAGCCTTCTTGAAGGCGCTCAACGGCCATCATTTACCGATTTGGAATCAAGCCTGTTTGGAATTGTCCGCCCGTTAGAAGCTGAGGTTGTAGCTCTGTCTGTAGGGGTGTTAGCCCTAAATAACAATGACTTGGGGCTCAGTAAGCGTGCTCTAAAGTTGGTAAAGAGCCATATGAACGACAATCGTTCATTCCTTGAGCGTGACATTAGGAAGTTGCAAGCTGGCGTAGATGCACTGTCTGCGCCCAAGCCACCCAGCGCTGTCGACCGCAGATAGTTCAGCCCGACCCCACCCTCTATCAGTTCCTTTCTACTTTGCAAGCCTCACGAAATAATCACAGGTTAGGCTTAAGCTGTGTCTATAGTTCGAGGTTGGTCCCGTGTTTATCAAAACCACTTCTGTTGCGCTTCTGCTGCTGACTCTTGCTGCGCTGTCGTTCTCTGATGCTGAGGCTAGAGGATCAGGCCGCATGGGCGGTATGCGCATGGGTGGTATGCGTATGGGCGGCGGATTGAGCGGTTTGGGAATGGGCGCTGCAGGCCGAAGTGCCTTTGGCGGTCAGATTCGCTTAGGCCGTGGTCGCGGCGGTCGGCGGGGTGGTTATAACAGAGCTGCCAATATGGGTCCTACGGTCGAGCAGCAGCAGGCCGTCTATTTCCAGGCACGCAGAGCGGAAAACCCTTACTCGAATGTGCCTATGCGCGTTAACGTCAGCGATTACGTCAGAGATTATCGCTAGCTCTTCTATGTAACTGTGGTTAAATTGACTAGTGGCTTGAGGAAAGAGAGAATCTCAGCAGCTCGACCTTGCCTTTATACAATTTGACGGAGCAGCCTAATATTTCTAAGTCATCTAAAATACTGTACAAGAAGCGTCTTTTGATGTTCACGGTTTGCGCCGTCACGTTTTCTAGTGGTGCCGCCCTAGCTGAGCGGCAAAAATATAGCGGTGTTGTAAAATATACTGCTCCATCAATCACCGGTTTGCATAGCGATAAAGCGTTGCCAGGGCCCACGACACCGGTGCCAGACCTGGATGAGAACATGAATCAGTGCGCTGGCACTGTTCAGCATTATCGCCTTCCTGCAACCGGCTATACTCCCCCGCCTCCGTCTAATGACAGTCGAGCTGGCAAGCTTCTATACGTTAAGCGCAATTGTGCCAGCTGTCACCAGGCGGAGAACAAAGGCGGTACCTTGGGCCCACCGCTTGATGGCATTGGCGGTGCCCGCGGAGAGCAGTTCATTACCGCTCATCTTTTAGATCCTGAAAAACAGATGCTTGAGTTTCCCAATTTATTTGGTGGTAGAACAAATATAATGCCTCATTTAGGCATCACGATGAAAGAGGCTAAGCTGCTTTCGGCTTATCTGCTTACTTTGCCAGAGCCGCAGAACGGTTTTCTTGTCAGTTCACATCCTAAAATAGATGCGCCCAGCAAAGAGCATTCTGAAGTAAAGATAGTTGATAAACCTGCTACTGCCAATGGTGCTACTGCTAATGGTGCTACTTCCATAAGTAAGGGCCGCGCGTTGTTTCTCAGTCGGGGTTGCGCGGCTTGCCACACAGTGGACGGTGGGCCAAGCAGGTTTGGTCCAAGGCTTGAGGGGATTTCGTCGCGTCGCACTCAACAGGAGTTAGAGGAAGCCTTGAGAAGCGGCTACGACGAACCAGAAATGATTCGTACACTGCATTTATCCAGCGCAGAAATGCAAAATATAATTGATTTTCTCAACAGCCTTCCAAGCGCAAAACTGGAAAATGCCAGTTCGCACAGACCCAGGTCGAAAGGGGATGGAGCTGTGAGAAAGAAGCAAAAATGAACTGTGATATACGACCAAGCTTATAAGAGGTAAAGCATCGCTATTCGCGGTTTTGCTCTTTGTGCTTGTTTTCAATCTCAAGCCATTTGGCCTCTTCTTCGTCTTGCAGTGACTTGAGTAGTAACTCCGAATCTTGGACGGGTGTATCACCGCCGGCCGCGATCTGATTTTTCTTATGCTGTGCTGCTGCTTGGTACTTTTTGGCAAGAGCAAAAACCGCTTCTGCTTCTTCGCGGCTGGCAAATGCACCGTAAGGTATCTGTATGCCATTGACCAAGGCGAGCACGTAGATACTGCCATTTTTCATTTCAACGTCACGGATCTGGTGCCATTTGTAGTTGAACTTTATTCGTCCGAGTGAGTCTCTAATGCCATCCTCATCAATAATTGTCGTACATGCACCATAAAACTTGCTTAAAAATAAAACTGATACGGTGTGGAGAAAAGCAAGGAAAAAAGTAGTGAAAAAGAAGAATATTGCAGTAACGGCGAAAATGCCCAGAAATGTCGCAAGAAAGGCCGCTAAGCTCGCCTTGGAAGCGAGAACCAGTCCAGCAAACACGCAGACGCTCGTGTTTAAAATAAGCAAGCGTCGCGTGGTACAGAAATAGACCCCGCCTTCCCAAACCTCAGCCTGGTTCGTGGCCTTGTATGTCATCGTATAGGCTGTTTTGGCTGGCAGGTTCAAAGGGAATTCCTCACTTTGTTTACTCTGTCTTGTCTTGTCTTGTTTTGCCTTGTCTAAGCAAGCAGTTATAACCCTAGTGCTGAGTATCCAAAAACTTCCCTATAACATTGCCTTCTTCGCTGCCATCTGGACGCAAAATCGTCCAATCGAGCACGTCTTTCTCTAACACCAATAAGGGCTCACCATATTTGTAATTATTCAGTTTCACTTCGCTGTTTAAAGTGCCCTCGATATAATCTTTGTTCCAGCTAACCACGGTGACAAAGACTTGCTCCATTTGTTTGCCATCAGAGTCAAAGAGTCTTGTGGTTACCGACAGTGACTGTCCGGGTGGCAGTCCTTTTAAATAGCGTTCTTTGACTGCTGGCAATGTTTTTCGAGCTTGCTCCACATATGGTGCCAGTATGGCATCCATGTGTTCTTTGCTGTCCCTTACGGGGCGATCTGGTGGCGGGCTGCCAATTGGGCGAAAACCCAGAGTCTTTGCTGTTTCTAGTTTGGTGGCGTCAGTGCCAACTGCCTTTTCGGCTGCTTTTGAATCAGGGGCTGGGCCTGTTCCGGGAATGGCAATGACTGCTCGACCTGAAGGAGCTCCTACCATTGAAAGTCTCAGCTCCATCACTGCTTCTTTCATCTTCTTCTGGGCAAACAAAGCGGTGCCTTTGATTTTGTGAGCATCTCTGACTGCGCCCTCCGGTAGGTGCTCGCCCTTGTACTGGAGAATTTTGTCGGCATCTGCAATGGCCAAATCATATTGCCTGGCAGCAAGATAAGCTTGCCCGCGCATCCCTGTGGCAAGAAGCGCTACGGTTGTATCTTTCTCCAATTCAATAACGTGAGTAAAGTCGATTATGGCGGCGGCAGAGTTTGCCAGTTGTAGCTCAGCTAAGGCTTTAAATAGATAGGCGCCGCTGTTGTCTTGCTTAAGCTCAACGGCTTTGGTCAGGTCTTTTAAAGCATTTTCTGGCTGTCTCATCAGGCAATAATTCATGCCTCGAAGCGCGTAAGCCCGTTCAAGTTTTCCATCCAGTTTGATTGCTTCATTGCAGTCTAAAATAGCACCAGGACCGTCTTTTAAATTGAAACGTACAGTGGCTCTCAGAACAAAGGCGTAGGCATCTGGCCGTTTCTTGATTATTCGATCTAGCTCTTCTTTGAGGGAGTTAAGGCGAGTTTCATCAGCTGGGTCTTTGGCTAGTTGTCTGTCTATGAGCTCAAGCGCTTTTTTGTTGTCAGCGGCCTGCACAGGCATCTGAGCTATGCCAAGCCACCAAATATTACTCAGGCAGCAGGCTTGAGCAACGACGATTAGGCAACGGCACTTAGTTCTGGCAATACTGCGCACGCTGTGAATATTTGGCAGATGCAATTTCTTCAACACGTCACCTTTTCAATCTTTCGCTGCTATCTGTGGTGGGCTTGTTTTGCCCTTTTTGCTCAGTATCATGATGATTACAAGAATGCCTATCAAATAGTATTTTTGCTCTGAGAATAATTGATAGCCTGTTTGAATCATTTCGCCCGGCACGCTCAGCATGTGCGCAATTAGCATCGCTGCTATCCACAATGCAGCATTCAGTGGTTCCACAAACCACAAGAGACCAAAGACGATCCATATGCCAAATTGGCCGAAGCGATTCATGGCTTCTTGAGCGCTGCGCGGCAGCCAAGGTTCGATGACGCCGTAACCGTCGAGTGGGGGAATTGGCATTGAGTTGAGAATCAAGCAGACGATTTGCAGTAGCACAAGTAGTGCCAGAGCTGGCCAGAGGGTGTTGTCGGGATTTTGCTTGACGAATCCAAGCATGAATGGTGAAGCGTAGACAAAAATCATTACTGCGCTGCCAAATGGCCCTGCTGCTGATACTGCTGAATTCCAAAACCGGTTGCGCAGGGCGCTTCTGTCTATGTACACTGCCGCGCCGGGTAGGGCGATTCCGCCCAGCATCAGCATGATAATTGGTATCACTAGTGTCAGGCCGGGGTCAGTATATTTGATGGGGTTGAGAGTTAAGTAGCCTTTGTCTTTGACCGACTTGTCGCCGCCAGCGTATGCCACCACCGCATGGCAAAACTCGTGGATGCACAAGGCGAAAATCCAGCCGATACAAACTATTAGCGATAAGCTCATTTTTTTGCCTTTATATGTCCAATCTAAACAGTAGCATAGCTTGTTGTGAAGCCCCAAGGCTGGTTGGGCAATTTATAGTTGGACAATTTATAGTTAGGCAAATTATGGTTAGGCAAGTTATGGTTTTGGCTGCTTGGCCTTGGTCTTGGCCGGTCTCACTTTGCCTATGTCTAGCATCTCGCCGAATTCGTCGATAGAACCAGCCATACCTTTGAACTTGAAGCTGCTATCGAGTGTTTTCAGCAATTTGTAGTTTTTTGGTAAGGCAAATGTTGAAGCCGGTATAGAGTCGCTTCTTCTCAGCTCTGTTGTATGTATAAACCAGCACATTTTGTTTGTCTCTTTGACCTTTCCAAAACAATTAATTAGGAGGCCGTCAAGTTTTACGCAGTTATACAGGTGGCATTGTATTGTCGCTACCTGCGGTGTCTTTGATAGTTGATATGAATCTACAAAATAGTTGGTAATCTGTCTCGACCTCTCTGTTTGGAATATGGCTGTTTTAATTGTTTCGCCAGGAAATAGATATCGAAATGACGGCACGTCGATGCCTCTCAATTTAACTGGCTGTTTTGAGATTGGCTTTTCGAGAGTGCACTCATCCGTTGCGCCGACTGTATTGGTGTTGAACCTTTGCCATTGTGAGAGCTTAACGAAACCCATCTCTTTTGTGTCTGGTCTGAAAACACAGATGTCCCAGTCTGGGGCTTTGGCAATGGCAGTGAAGGCGCATGAGTGCATGTCAATGCGCATGGCTTGATCTGTGATCACAAAGTCGATTGGGCCGGCGTTGCTTGATTCTTGGAATACTAGCCAGCCTTTGGAGGTTCCTCCTTTGCTGATTGGAGCGGCCCAAGATGGTCGGCCGGTGGTTAAGAAGAGTAGTAAGCCGAGAGCTAAGGAGAGAGTTAGGGCTAGAGCTATGGCTTGAGCTATGGCTAGAGCTACGGAAGGTCCTAAACAAAAGAGCTGGTAGGGGCGAGTTGCTGTCACAAAGCCTCGGTTGCCATAACTGGATTCGGTGGATTTCAATTTCGAATGGCTCCTGCGCTAATTTTCGCTCTTCTTCAGTTGTTTGTGTTTGAAAGCTTTATCCATTACTTACTTACTTACTTACTTACTTGAGCAACTTCTTGCGACTGCCCGCAACCCATTCGTTGTCTCTAATTATTGTTGCTGTTGCATTATCTATTTTGTACAGTTGGTAGATGATGGTATCAATTTCTTGTTGTATTTTCCTTTCGTCTTCAACTAATTCTGCCCCGTTCGGCCCTTGCTGATTTTCGTGCCAGTGGCGCATCAGGTCTATTGCTTCTTTAGCTAAATTGGCAACATGGGTGGATATTTCTGCTGTGGGTGCGCTGAATGGTAGGCGGCGTAAGTCGCCAATTTGAAAATTGATAGTGGGGTTAAGTACCCCTAATAGGTAGATTGCTAAAGATGAATTGAGGAAGCCGAGCAGATAATGGTGGTCAATTTTATTTGAGAAGATTGCTGAGCTGGCAATATCGAATATAGAATTTTCGCTGAGCAGGCGTGCTTTAAAGCCAGTGGTGCCAATGTACGAATAGGTGAGGCCTGGTTTGAAATAGTATTCTTCGCCAGGCAATGCCCGCGATTGGCCCCGTTCTTTGCGGTATTGACGAATACTTTCGCCATTGTCTGGCCAATATAAACGGTAGCTAGTTTGGTGATACCACTTTTGACCGCCGCCTTTATCGTAGGGTACATAAAGATGCTTGTCGCTTTCGCTAAGTTGCGAAGCTAGCTTGACGAACTTTTTATTGTTGCAGGTGAATAGTCCATTGACGATGGCGATGCCTTCAAGTTCACTGAGAGCTGGAAGTTCTTTGAAGCAATTTGCTAAGGCCGTGGGGCAGTCGAAGGCAAAGGGATTACCGCTGATTGCACTCATTGTGGCGAGCGCGGTTTCTTCTGTGATTAAGTTGGCACTTAGTTTGTTGCTTTCCATGCGGCCGACGCGCATTGCACGATTGGTCGAGTCAATGCTTGATTCTGTATTAGTCTCATTTCGTTTTTTCTCTAAAGTCAAAATTGCGCTATTGACCTTTTCACCAGGGCGGGCGCTGAAGCTTCCTAATCCGAGAGTGAGGCATGAGGTGATATGGCAGTGCTCTAAAAGCTTCAGGCGAAAGGCCCGGTAGCGCTGAATAGAGAGAAAGCTCTGTTGAACAATCATTGATAGTTTGCCGCCTGGGGCTAGCAGTCTGGTGGCAAGTTCGATGAAAGCTGTGTAGAGATCCCCAGCGCTGTCAGGGTAGTGGCGCTTGAGGAAGATTGCGTTGGTATCGCCCATGATGCGAGTACTGAGATAGGGCGGATTCATTACAATTTGATTGTAAGTAATGGCGCATAGCTTGGGGGTGGCTTTCCCTTGCAGATCAAGCCAGTCTTCTGAATCGGAGCTGTCTGGCAAATTTACCCGGTCGCTATTTTTGTTGGTTCCAAGAGTGAGGCTACCAGCAGATGATTTGTTGAGAAACAAGCGAGGAAGTGGTAGTTCGCATAGTGATTCATCTAACAATTTGCTCGACGATTCGCTGGGCGATGGCCTTAACTCTGCTAGGTGATCACGGGCTAGAAGGTAGAAAGAGAAGCCGCATAGCTGTAGCAATTTGGCATCGACATCTAGGCCTGTGATTACTTCTGATAGGAGTATTTTTAGGTGTTCGCGCTTTTCAGATTGCTCGATCGCTATTTTTTTGTTGCCGCCTTTGGCAAGGTGAGATAACCAATGTTCGGCGGCTGGAATTAGCAAGTGTCCGGCCCCGCAGGCAGGGTCTAAAAGCCTCGCGGGGGCTGTGGTTGCAGGTTCGAAAACTTCGGCTGCCAAATGTCGGGCAATGTTTTCAGGGGTAAAAACCTGGGTGCTTTGGCCAAATAGTTCTTGGGCCCAGCCGGTAGATAGGGTGTTCTGCGCAATTGCATTGATTTGAAGTAGGCATGTTGAGCTAGTTTTTGCAGTGCTTTTTTCAGGTTGTCCTGGGTTGCTCTTCTTTACTTTGCTCTGGTCAATAGTTTGACTCACCCATCCAATTAGCTCTTCTTTTGTTCCAGGCCAATCCCGTGCACTGATAACGAAGGGAGAAGTCAAGGTTTCGGCGAAGGCGGTGTCGTCTATTTGGCTTCCTTCTATTTGTGCTTTCGGCTCAGATTTTGGCTCATCGCCAAAGTAGCTTTCTCTGAAATATTTGAACAGAGCCTTGCTCAACTCTGATTTATTAAATTGGCGGGGAAGGAGATTTCGTTGGGCCAAATTGAGATGGCCGATTATTTTGACTGCCAAAACTTGACCGATATCGGTCAAGTTTTGATTATTAGGTGTCAGCTTTTTCGCTAATTTTCGCAAAAACGCCAGATTAATCTCCGAAAGGCTCTTGTTTGGCCGTTCTTCGTTTAATTCAGTGAGCAATATTTGGGCCTTTGCCAAGAGCTAAATACCTTTGCTGGGGCAACACCATGAAGATAAGGCTATTATTTGCCTAGGGAGTGATGTCATTTGGTGTATAAAACTTGACAGTTCATACTAATTTTGGGGATCAGGTCATGGGTAAGGCAGGTCTTGAGGACATAGTAGCCGCGTCGTCGGCAATCTGTGCTGTCGATGGTACGGAAGGTAGACTTATCTACCACGGTTACGATATTCACGATCTCGCTGAACATTCAACCTTTGAAGAAACTATTTATTTGCTCTGGTACGGCCGCTTGCCCACCAAGAGCGAACTTGAGACTTTAAGCAAAGGCCTGCGCACTAATCGTAGCTTGCCAGCTGACGTGATCAAGGCCATGAAGCAAATGCCTAAAGCAGCTTTGCCGATGGAAGTTTTGAGAACTACTGTTTCGATGCTTTCAATGTACGACGCTGATGCCGAAGACAATGTGCGCGAAGCTAATCTGCGCAAGGCCATTCGCCTCACTGCTCAGATTCCGACAATTGTTGCTTACTGGGATTTGATCAGAAACAACAAAGAAGTTGTTGCACCTAAAGAAGATAATTCGCTGGCTGCCAATTTCCTTTATATGCTCAGTGGTGGCAAAGAGCCAAATGAAGTTAGCGTTAAGTCTCTCGACATCGCCCTGATTTTGCATGCTGACCACGAACTAAATGCTTCGACATTTGCTGCCCGCGTTGCTGCCGCTACCTTGACGGACATGCACTCGGCTATCGTTGCCGGTATCTGTGCTTTGAAGGGGCCACTGCATGGTGGAGCCAACCAAGAAGTTATCAAAATGCTTCTTGAGATGGGGACACTCGACAATGTTGAAGCCCACCTCGACAAAATGTTTGAGCGTCACGAGAAAGTCATGGGCTTTGGTCACCGCGTCTACAAGACTGAAGATCCACGCGCTTCTCACTTGCGCAAGATGTCTGAAGAGCTTGGTAAGCGCGCTGGCGATACCAAGTGGTTCGATATGTCTTACAAGATTGAGCAAATTGTCAAAGGTGACAAGGGCTTGAATCCGAACGTTGACTTCTATTCGGCTTCGGTCTACTACATGCTCGGTATTCCAAACGACTTGTATACACCAATTTTCGCCATTAGCCGTATGTCTGGTTGGGCCGCCCACGTGCTTGAGCAGTATGCCAACAACCGCTTGATTCGCCCACGCGCTGAGTACATCGGCGAGATGGACCTCAAATACGTAGAAATCGACAAGCGTCAAGTTCCAGCATTGAGCGACAGCGCTAAATAACGCTACTCGTTCGCCCGTGCTTGGTATGAATGAAATACTTGCTCTAGATAAGCTTCTGGAGCTGAGTCTTGATTGTCTATTGCACCTAGTTTTTCGTGGAAGTACTTGGCTAGCTTTTGCGCTACTAGTGGGCGATAGGCTTTGGCTAAAGACTTGCGGCGCTTGAGGAAGTCGACAATCAGATCGTATTCGGCTGGTGTAACTCGACCGATATCGAGCAAGTTGGCAGCGCTGGCTGGGTTAGCGAGCAGTAACTGAGTGGTTGAAATGTCTGGTTTGTGTTCGCGAATGACAATTGTTCCGGCAGCCATGTCGCCAAGTCGTCTCTCGTTTTTGTCGAATAGCATTATAAGAAGGCCCAAGAAGAGAATCTGGTCGACCATACGCATTAAATTGCGAATGATGGCTCCGGCCCATCCGAGTGGTTGACCGTTCGCCTCGATTACTCTAATTTCGGCTACCCGTTTGCCTGGAGTTTGACCCTGCCAAATCGCTTCGAACACTATAAAGTAGCAGTTCAGTTGAATGAAGATGATGAATATCGCAATCATTGCAAGCACGCCGTACCAGATGCTTTTAGTTTGCGTGTCTAAGGGCGAAATAGAAATTAGGTACCCTATGATTACGGCCATTATAATGACCACTAAGGCCGTGAGCAGATTGATTAGGCTATCTACCAGTTGGGCCAAGAGGCGGTTGCCGACACCGGCGATTTCTAGGTGTAAATCGACATTTTCAGGGGTAGAGATAGAGTAGTCGGGCTGTTGCATTAGCTGGCTATTACCATAGTTGGGGTCGCGGCGAAAGTAGTAAGGTAAGTCTAACGAATGAATGTAGAGCGCTGGCTCAAGAGCAAAAGGGTATCATGGCAACAACTTGAAGACTTGCTCAAGCTCGTTGATAAGCGAGGTCTGAAAGCGCTTGATCGCCAGCAGCTGCGAGAGCTAGGTCGCCTTTATCGTGCAGCTTCGGCTGATTTGTCAAGGGCGCGGGCCTTGAAGCTCGGCACTGAAGTACAGCTCTATTTGAATAACCTCGTGGTAAAAGCTCACAACCAAGTCTATCAAACTCGTGATGACCGTTTTGCCAGCTTATGGCGCTTTTTGTATAGGGGATTCCCTCAGCTAGTGCAGCAATACATTGTTTATGTGACAGTGGCATTCTTGCTGTTCATTATTCCCTGTGCTGGTTGCTATTTTGAAGCCGTCAAAGATGTGCATTTTGGCCAGATGGAGGTCAGCCCTGGCCGTGCCCTGGTGTCCGACGACCTTTGGCATATGATTGAGAATAAGAGATTGTGGACCGATTCTATGCAAGATAACGGCCCGGCAATTTCAAGCCTAATTGCCACCAATAATATTCGCGTTGCAATTTCTGCCTTTGTGCTTGGTATCAGCTTTGGTTTGGGAACGGTAATTGTTCTAATTACCAATGGGATGAGTATTGGCACCATATTTGGTGTGTGTCAAGATTATGGAATGGCGATGCGCTTATTGGCTTTTGTGGCTGGCCATGGTGTGCTTGAGTTGAGCGCCATTTTCATTAGTGGAGGCGCTGGGCTTCTGCTGGGTAAGTCGTTGATGTTTCCAGGGCAGTTGAGTCGTTCTGACTCACTACGCCGCACTGCTAAGCCTGCTATGCAGCTCTTCGCTGGTTGCGTAGCTTTACTTCTCATTGCTGGAGCCATAGAGGGGTTCGTCTCTCCGCGCACCGATATTAGTGCCCAGACCAAATATCTAGTAAGCCTAGCCACGGCTATTTTGTTATTGATTTACCTTTTTGCGCCACGAAGTATAGAATCGACAAAACCGGTAGACAGATGAGACGAACGAGACGCTTAGTAGTACACTCTTACAATTCCTAATAGGTAGATTATGGACGAGCAAGGCTTTTGGTACATCATCGCCACATCAATAGAAGACGCTGACGGCGATAGAGAAGTTCAGCTTGCCAAGCTGAAGGAGCTACTTCACCAAGCGCCCGATGAAGATATTATTGCCTTTCAAGAGATGGTCGATCATATGATGGACCGGGCCTATCGCTGGGAGCTCTGGGGGGCTGCTCATGTCATTAACGGCGGCCTCGCTGATGATGGCTTTGAGTATTTCAGGGCTGGCTTAATCATGGCTGGTAAAGAAATCTACGAAGCGGCTTTGGCTGAGCCTGATTCATTGGCCTATGTTGAAGATATTGACGATTGCGAAGAATTTCTCTTTCTTGCGTGCGAAGTCTACGAAGAGCGCAACAATGATGGTGCCATTTACGATCGCTTCCGCGAAGAGAGCCTAGTCACACCTGATGGTGAGCCCTTTGATGTTGAAGACAAGAATTATTTTCGCGCTCAATACCCCCGTCTCTGGGAAAAATATTGCGAAGAAGAGCCTGCATAGCTATTCGCTTAGTTATGGTGACAGCTATGGTGGCTTTCATTAAAAGTTTTCGGCAGGCCCTTGTTGGTGCTCGACATATGACATTGCTAAGTTAGAATAGCGGTGGCTCATCTGGTGTCATGAGTAATTGCCTAATATTGCCGAGTTTGAAAATTAGTTTGCAAATTGAAACTTAGTTGGCAAACTAAATCAACACCAGATATGATGCCTTGTATATCTTCCGCATATTCCTGGCGAAGGGGTAACGAATGGCTTTAGAGGCCCCCGAGAAAACCAAAGACGCTGTTGCGCTGCAAAAGACTATCCGTGGCGTTAGCTTGCCTCGTATTGCTAGCTTTGCTAATTTTGCTAGTTTTGAGCGGCTGACCACGGTCAAGCGTTTCATTTCTGTGCTCAAGCATAAGCCGACCAAGAAAATTTCTGTGCGCCGGCGTAAGCGCAAGTTGCCGCCCGGTCAAAGGCTTTTGCGTGCCATGGCTGTGGCTATGCTTCTTGCCACTGGTCAAGGGCTGATCCATCCATTGACTAGTCCTTGTGAGAGTACCACTGGTGGTGCACAGCCTTTGGTGCCTTTAGCTGCTCCTTTTGCCATGACTACTCCTTTGGTGAACCTTAGAGACAATGTGCAAACTGTCTGCCAAGTGAAGAAGCTTGTGCCTGGTGTGTTTGCTATAGATCCAGCAACGGGTGCCTATCTCGATTACAATGGCAATAACTCGTTTTCTGCTGCCAGCATGATCAAAGTGCCTGTTCTGGTGGCGCTTTTGAATGCCATCGATAGTGGTGACATTGACCCCAATCAAATACTGAGCATTAAGACGCACCATGTGGCTGGTGGTTCTGGTCACTTGCAGTGGCGTCCACTTGGCACTAAGCTGCCCTTGCTTGATGTGGCTGAGCTGATGATTATCATCTCTGATAATACAGCTACAAATATGATTATCGATTTGCTTGGTGGCAAGGCTGTAGTCAATAAGAAATTCGCTAAATGGGGCCTGAAAAATACGGTTATAAATGCACCGTTGGCTGATTTAGAAGGCACCAACAAAACCAGTCCGTATGATTTAGTTTACTTGTTGGCGCGTGTTGAGCGCGGGGAGCTAATGTCAGATCTTTGGCGCAATCGTATGCGCGCCATTATGGCGAGAACAAAGACTCGTACTCTCATTAACCAGGGCATTCCACCAGGTGCTAAGTTGGCCCACAAGACCGGCGATATCGGTTCTATGGTTGGTGACACTGGCGTGATCACGACCCCTGATGGCCATAAATTGATTATGGCTATGCAAGTGCAAAGGCCCCATAACGATCGTCGTGCCAATGAATTGATTCGCAAAGTCACTGGTATTCTCTATAACGGTTTTGAGAAAACCAGGCCAACCCTTGAGGCTCAGGCTAAGGCTGTGAAGCCCAATCCGGCCAAGTTAGATTTGACCAAACCATTGGTTGGAACTCCAGAGCCGGGTGCTTCTGCTAATTCAACCCATTTAGCTAATCCAACTAATGCAGATTTACCGGCCGCCAATTCGGCTTCGCATTGAGTAGTCCCTGGGAATGAGACGAAAAAAAAGAGGCAGCGATGCCTCTTTTTTGATTTTCTTGTTATTGACTTTCTTGTTTCGGATTTAGTTGTTACCACATTTTGCGAAGCACTTTTCTCAGCAAGGCAAAATCGGGGTGGCGGTATCGAACTAGTCTAACTATTATTTGCTGCCAAATACTGGAAGCGACTTATTCTAACCGACTTATTCGAAGCGACCACCAGACAGAAGCGGGCTCGATAGGCCACTAGGCATGGCGCCCGGTGACATATTTTGCACTGGCATAACGCCTGGAGCAACATTGATCATGTTTAGGTTTTGGTTTGGATTTTGACCAAGTGGCTGTCCGAGTGGTTGGCTCAGGCTGCCGTGTCTTTTTACTTGACCCAGCAAACGTTGTCCGTTTCTGACAATCTGTTGTGATTCGGTAACTCGTACAGCTAGACCTTGAAGATCGCCTTCCATGCGAGTCAATACTTGCTCGGCATAATGATCTGCCCCTTCGCGAATCTTGGCGGCATCTTCGTCAGCTTCGAGTCTGATGCGCTCGGCTTCAGCGAGAGCTTCGCGACGCATTTGCTCAACTTCTTGAACAACTTGCTTACGAATACGCTCAACTTCAGCTTGCACAGCTTTGAGCAGTTCCGACTCGTGCAGCATGGTTTCTGCTTGGCGGCGAGCGGTGGTGATGATTTGTTCAGAGCGACGCTGCGACTCTGCAATAATTTCGTCTCTTTGTTGGAGAACGTCGGCTGCTTCACGCAGCTCTTCGGGTAGGCGTGCCCGTGCTTTGTCTAGCACGTCAAGGAAATCATCAGCATTGATGAATTTGAACTTGTAGACACCGGCCGCATCATCAATTAGATGCTCAAGCAAATCTAGGTGCTTATAGATCGTAGTTTGCTTGAAGGTGTTGGCTGCCTGGGCTGTCGGTGCAGTGATCATGGTCATTGTTGGTAGATACCCCTGCTGAAATGCTCTTTAAGGTGATCATTCACAGTACGTGGAACGAATTGCGATACGTCTCCGCCCATGCGGGCGATTTCTTTCACAGTTGAGGAGCTAATAAAAGAATACTCGGCTTTTGTCATCAGGAAAATAGTTTCTAGTTCAGGTAAAAGTTGCTTATTTGCTTGGGCCATACCTAGTTCTGCTTCGAAGTCGGAAATGGCTCGTAGGCCGCGAATGAGAATAGTTACCCCATTATCCTTCGCATAATTAACTGTCAGTCCTTGAAACTCTCCTACTGTGACTCCTTTGAGGTCTTTTACTACTTCCGTAATAAGGCTCTTGCGTACATCCACTGGCAATAAGGGCGATTTTCCCGGATTACCTACCACCGCCATAATCACTTCATCGAAGAGCTTGCTCGCCCGTTGAACGATATCTAGGTGGCCCAAGGTCATAGGATCAAACGAACCTGGATAGATTGCTCTAACCAACCCGATTGCTCCTCCTTTCTTTCCGCTGTTTGCGGTCATTCAGTAGTTCCAAGTGTGGATGCCCCCGAGGACGCCAGTCCAAAGAGACCTTGTCAACGGAACGATAATAACACGACCATCCTTGAAAACCCACTATGTAAATGGATAAGTTGCTAATGTTCAGGGGATTTACCGGTGGTAGCTGGCGCATATCCAGTGCTATTTACGGGGTATATGCTTTGGTCTTTTCAGCGTCTTGACCAAGTTTTTGTTTAGCCAGTTACTTCGCTGGAAGCGGCTTGGCCATCCTTTACATTTACCTGGGCGGCGACATCGCTATCTGATTTAATCTCGGCCTTATTCTCTGCCTTATTGGTCGTTTTACCAGAGCCATTGCCCACACTATCGGCCCCGCTGCCGTTCTCGCTGTCTGAGCCGACACGGGCAAGCTTAAGAGCTGGATCTATATAAAAAGGAATGAAGAAGCTAAAGGTTGATCCCTCGCCCAAAGATGAAGCAACTGTAATGCGGCCTTCATGCTTCTCGAGAATTTTGGTGACGATGGTTAGACCCAGGCCGGTGCCCTTAATGGTGTGCACTTTCTTCTCTACTCTGAAGAAGCGGTCAAAGATGTGCTCTAGCGAGTCTTCAGGAATGCCGATGCCGGTGTCTTTAATATGTACAGCGATTTCTTTGTCGGTTACACCCAAAATCACTGAGACCTTTCCCCCTTCGGGAGTGTATTTGATGCCGTTCGAGATCAAGTTGATGATTACTCTTTCAATTGATTCTTGATTGAGGATGGCTAGGGGAATATTGGCATAGGGAACCAGCTCAAGCTCAATGCCGCGGTCGCGGGCCATGAGGTTGAGGGAACGCACGGCCGATTCGCAGGCGCGGTGGATATCCATTGGCACCATTTCCATGTCGCGCTCAGCTTCTTCAAATTTAGAAAGCTCAAGTACGTCATTGACTAAGTGCATTAAGCGATCGGCTTCGTTATCGATGATTTCTAAAAACTCGCGGTGAATTTCGGGATCGAGTTTTTCGCCGTGGTTGCAGAGTGTATCGACATAGCTCTTAATAGAAGTAATTGGTGTGCGCAGCTCGTGGCTGACATTGCTCATGAACTCAGCTTTCATGCGCTCTAGTTCGGCTTGCTTGGTGTTGTCTTGCATGATCATTACTGAGCCAAGCAATTCTTTGTTGAGAATAATTGGAGCAATGTGCAGACGCACTGTTTGCTCACCTAGTTGAATTTGTTCGACGATGGGCTCCAAGGCACCAGGGGCAATAGTGGTATCAGTGAAGGCTTGCACCACCTGACAAATTTGTGGTTGATCTGGTCCTTCCGTACAAACTACAAGTGGCTTACCCACTAAGTCTTTAGCATCTTTGTCAAAAATCTCAGTGGCGGCACGGTTGACGATTTGTACTTTATTATCGCGATCGCATACAACTACTCCGTCGGCAATCGACATCAGAACTAGTTCTAACTTGTTGCGTTCTGAAATAAATTTGTTGCGCTCGGCCATTAAGCTATCAACGTTTTGTTTATCGTAGAGCTGTAGGCGGTTTGACATATAGTTAAAGGCGTTGACGAGCTGGTCGATTTCTTTGCCAGCTCGCTGTACTTTAATAATGTGGCCGAAATGTCCGGCGGCAATTTGGCTGGCACCCTGCGATAACGTGCGCAATGGGCCATTGATTAAGGCATAGTTGGCCCAGACACCAAGGGCACCGAGCGCACCAACTAAGCAAAATATATTGATCAAGAAATTAGTAGTTTCTTGTTGTGTACCAAGAATTGTGAAGGCTTCACTGTCGAGACCAACCCAACAAAGACCAAGGTCTTTATTGTTTTTGCGCATCGGTACAACAAAGTGTGTAATGGCGCGATAGCCTTTGGGGCTGGTTTTCTGACCAGGAACGATGAAGTTTTCTGGATTGGTTTTATAGTCTTTGTAATATGGATAGATGTTTTTCAGATCTTGCGGCGAATTGGGATTTAGCAAAATATTGCCGGCCATATCCTCATATATAACGTATGCGATTGCTCTGATTTTGCCGCGCTGGGTGAGAATGTAATATTTCAAACTCTTTAAATCGCCAGAGTTTGTCAGGGCTTCGGCGCCGCCTCGGGCTAAGGCTTGAGCAAAGCCCATGCCAAATTGTTCAACTGAGTCATTGATTGATTCTTGCGCCCGCTGTAACCAGAAGCGTGCCGTGAAGGTTACTAGAGCGGCAATGCAGGCCAGGCCCATGAAGAGTAGCTGCTTTTGTGCCGGTACTTTGGCCCAGAGCACTCTCATTTTTGTAATTGTCTTGGTGGCCTTATTCATAGTGCAATTGTAGCCAAAACCGCCAATTTAGCTAGCAGCTGACCTTGCCGGCAAGAGGCTGGTCTAATACATGTTTGTTTAGACCAGGGTTGTCAAGGGAATAGAAGTTTTGGGGCTGATTAAATACTGGGGCTTGGAGAGAGGGTACAGGGTCAATCGTAATTAGTTGAAAATTGCGGGAGAGTTGACCTTGACTAGAAAAATGCCGACTGGCAGTGAAGTTTTGTTGAGCGGATGTAATGCATTCGCCCCTTCTGCTGTTTGCGAGCGAGATGGTGAGAGCGCAGTTAGTGCTTTTGCCAATCTTAGAAACGACGTAGAGCGCGAACTACAGCAGGACACCGCGCGCGAACTTGAGCACGACGCAGAGCGTGGCGTAGATCATGACACCGAGAGCCCTCGAAGAGCCGATGGTGACCAACTTAGTGGCAATTCAAGCCCGCGCATATCGCGATCGGGTATGCGTCCTGTGATATCTCAGGCGGTCGGTGTTGGGCCAAACGGTTTACCAGGCGCAGATGAACTAGTGCGCTCTCACATGAGCTTAGTGCGGCAAATCGCCCGCAAATATAGTCAGTATCAACCTGATAGCTTCGAAGACTTAGTACAGGTAGGCTCAATTGGCTTGCTTAAGGCAATTAAGTACTACGACCCGATGCGCACACGTTCTGCTAGCTTTCGCACTTTGGCTACCTGCTATGTCAGGGGCGAAATTCGTCACTATTTGCGCGACCATTGCTCTCTAGTGCAGGTGCCCCGTCGCCTCACTGAGATGAACACCCAATTGAGCCAGTTAGAAGAACGCCTTACCAAAACACTCGATCGCGCCCCGACAGTGGCAGAACTGGCTCAGCATTCAGGCTTTTCGGTGGAAGACATCCTGGAAGCGCAGCAGTCCTGGGAGGCCCGTCTTCACTACGATTCGCTTGACTCAGGTGCTGACGAAGAAGAAAGAGACGATCGCCGCTCGCTCTGTGACGTAGTTCCCGACAAGCGTTGCCAAGACCTCTTTAGTGCTTCAGAAGAGCGCGAAGTGATCGTCCAGGCTCTAAAACGGCTTGGTGACAGAACAAGACAAATTGTTGAGTTTGTTTTCTTCTACGATCTCTCGCAAAAAGAAACAGCTTATGTGCTGGGATTGTCTGAAATGGGCGTTTCTAGAGCTGTTCACAGCGGTTTGAAGCGGCTAAAAGAGATCATTGGAAGTGAAACTCGCTAGTCTTTAATTGGCTTATCGAGCCAATTTGATTAAATTCTTGATTTCTTAGCCAATGGTTGTTGACAATCGGTTAATCTCTGCTAACATTCTCCACTTGTGGCCTATGCTGCGAGTATTACTGCTTTTTATTGATGAGGTCTTTCCTCATGTCCTTTTTACCAGACGAACTACCAGTCGCTTTAGACAAACTAGAAGATCATCTCCGGGCGATCTTGAAAATCAAGATTCGCGAGTTTGTTCATCTCAATCCAATCTTTAATTGCATTCCGTCTATCGATGTAGATATTTACAACCGCACGGTGACTGACGCTGCAGCTGCTGACGCTGTATATAAGGCTGAACAATCTTCAAAGCCGGCAGTGCAGATTCATCCTGCTCTTCAACTAAAGAACGATGGTCAAGCTGCTCAGCCAATTATCGCTTTGCCTGAAGGCAAGCCGCAGACATCTCTTGAGCCTATTAGCCGCAGTCAGTTTAGGCAGAATATTCTTGGCAATGGCCAGGTTTCCTCCCGCCCACCGGCTGATGTGACTCCTAATTCTTTGTCTGTGCCACTATCAAGCAAGTCATTCTTTGCTGGTTTTGACGTTGAATGTCCAAATCACAGCCGGCAATTGCCGACTAGACGTCGCTACAGCCGCCGGTCTACGGTTTAGTGCTCTAAGTTCAATTTCTCAAAGTGTCAGAAATTCTTAGGAATTTCTGACACTACTGCACCATATTTAGTATTGTCCTTCGTCGGTGCTTAAATCTGATCTTGGTTTGCACTTAAGAGCAAGCTCGGGATTGCCCTCTGTCTTTTTGATTTTGGCTAGAAGTCGCCGTCGGCCACTTGCAGGCAGGTGATACCTTCGTCTCGCCACATGGCCACAACTGAATTGCGGTCATCGAAAGACAAAATTGGATGATAACCTTTGGCGCGAATGCGCTCTAACAGCTCGCGCTTGACGATTGTGTCGGCGCGCATATCGCCTTCTTTGCGCAAATAGAGCAAGCGGGGCTCAAACCAGAGATCGTGCTCTTTTAACCAGTTTTCTGTAACTTTTCGCAAGCTGCTGTTGCGAGCTGAAACATAAATAATGGGATATGAAGCTTGAGCCAAGGCCGATATCACTTTGGCTACTGGTTCGTGCAAGCTGTCGAGGGCGGCCATCTCCGGTGAGAGAAATGATTTCCAGTCTTTTACATCGCCATCTAAGAAGTGCCGGCGATGCTCACAATCGGCCAGCGTTCCGTCAATATCAACCAATACACAGTCATTAGCCAAGAAGATTTTAGCTCGCAGTTGAAATAGTTCGAAGTCTAATTAGTGCCAAGGCAAATTAGGGCAGAGTCTAACTATCTCAAAGTCTAGTTTTTAGTTTTAACTGGTCGGGACGAGAGGAATCGAACCTCCGGCCTCACCCACCCCAAAGGTGCGCGCTACCCCTGCGCTACGTCCCGGTATCTTTTAAAAGAGATAGGGGCAATTATACCGCAGACTATATTTCCTGTAATTGTCAGGGCCGTTTTTGAGCATTTGCTGAGCCAATCACTGCTAAAATCCCTTAATAACTCAGACCAAAGTCCATGGAGACCATCCCTACCCAGTGCAAATTGACGTAGCCCACCTGTTCCCCTTCCCGCTGGACGAGTTCCAGCTTGATGCGATGAAACACCTGGAAGAAGGCAAGAGCGTAATCGTATGCGCGCCGACCGGTTCTGGAAAAACTGTTGTGGCAGAGTACGCTGTAGAGATGGCGCTGATGGCGAACAAGCGTTGTTATTACACGACACCGCTCAAGGCCCTCTCCAATCAGAAGCTTTATGACCTCAAGCAAAAGTATGGTGAGGACAAAGTTGGCCTGTTGACTGGCGACCTTTCTGTCAATCGTGACGCGCCGATAGTTGTAATGACCACAGAAGTTTTTCGCAATATGTTGTATGGCACCATCCTCGGTGACGTCAGTCGCAACTTGCGAGATGTTGCTTTTGTCGTTTTAGATGAATGTCACTACATGAATGACGCTGATAGAGGCACGGTATGGGAAGAATCGATTATTTATGCCCCTAAAGATATTCAGCTTGTTGGCCTATCGGCTACGGTCGCCAATGCCCAAGAGTTGACGACCTGGATAGATGAGACTCATGGACCAACCGAACTGGTAGTCTCCGATTTTCGCCCTGTGCCTCTGCGCTTTCACTACTTTGGTGAGCGCAAGATTTATCCTTTGCTTGCTCCCGGTGGGGCAGTCAATTCGTTTTTGAAATCTCGTTTCGGTAGAAAGAAGCCTCAGCATAGCGGTTCTGATAAGCGACGCCGGCCTATGGGCGGCCTGTACACTCATCCTGGTGATGTGCTCGGCTCTCTATCAGCGCGCAATATGTTGCCAGCTATTTATTTCTTGTTCTCTCGTCGCGGCTGCGAAGAAGCAATGAAAATGGCGCGGGGCATACCTTTGTTGCATGCTGATGAACAAAAAGAACTGAAGCGTCAGGTGGAAGAATTCACAAAAGACAATCCTAATTTAGCTAATCATCCTCACATTCCTTACTTGCTAGAAGGCATGTCTGTGCACCATGCTGGCATGTTGCCGAGCTGGAAGGGCATGATTGAAAAACTCTTTCAAAAAGGCTTGCTAAAAGTAGTATTTGCTACGGAGACACTAGCTGCCGGTATCAACATGCCCGCTCGCTCTACTGTGATTGCCTCGATTCACAAACGCTCTGATGAGGGTCATAGGCAATTAACTGCTTCTGAATTCTTGCAGATGTCTGGTCGGGCCGGTCGACGTGGTATGGACGAAGTCGGTCACGTGGTTGTCTTGCACAATCCCTTTGAGAGTGTCGACGAAGCAGCTAAGTTGGCTACATCTGGAGCCGATCCCCTTTCAAGCCGCTTCACACCATCTTATGGCATGGTCTTGAATTTGCTTGAGCGGCACACCATTGATGATGCTCGTGAATTGATTGAACGAAGCTTTGGTCAATTCTTGGTCAACCAGCAACTCGAACCAGCCTATACCCAGAAAATGGCTTGGGAAACTGAGCTGCAAAAGCTCAGCGCACCACTTTGCCCCGCTGAGCTTGGCGACTTGCCGCTTTATGCCAAACGTCTCGAGACTATTCGATCTAAGCATAAACAGCTGAAGGCAACCGAAAAAGGTCTTAAACCTTCGGCTATCAAACCGGGCTCTCCGGCTATCATGGCCTTGGCTGAAACTCGCGCTGAGATTCAAGTTCTCTTGAAAGAAGCCTACGCTATGCCATGTCACGGCTGCCCCGTGCAAAAGCCTTGTAGCACGCAAACCGAGCGCATTGAGCATTTGCAGAAACGCATCAAAGATCTCGATAAGCGCGTGCAGCGCGAAACAACAAAGTATTGGACGACCTTTGAAGCACTGGCCAATATCTTGCGTACGCTTGGTTATCTCGATGGCAATAAGCCAACCAAGCTTGGCCGTATGGCTGCTTCTATTCGCGGTTCGAACGAATTATTCTTGAGCGAAATTGCCATCAGCGGTATGTTCGATCAATTGAAGCCTACTGAACTGGCAGCTGTTTTAACTGTTCTCATTGGCGATGAGCCGCGCGGCAACGAGCAAATGCGCGTGCACGTCACGCACAATGTCGACCATGCCATCATCGAGATCGGCAAAATGGCCAAGAAAATTGTGCGCTTGCAAAAAGACTTTGATGTCGATATGCCCATTGAGTTTGGTGCGCAACTAGCGGGCCTGACCGAAATGTGGGCACAGGGGTCACTTTGGGATCAAATCCGCATGTCTTCGCCACGTGATGAAGGCGATGTGGTCAGAGCTATCAGACGAACACTCGATCTTTGTCGGCAGTTCATCAGAGCTTCAGACATGCCCGAGAAAGTTGTTGAGCTTTGCAAGCAAGTAGAAGAGCTACTCAATAGAGACGAAGTAAAAGAAGATTTCTAATGGAAAATTCCTCTATCTCAGTTTTAGTCGATCAAGATGGGCACAAGTTTCATGGGCGTCATATGATGGCGAGCTTGATTGGTTGTTCAACAGCAGCATTGCTTGATGTCGAATTACTTTTGGAGAATTTTTCAGCAGCAGCCACAGCCGCTGGTGCCACTGTGCTTGAGGCCCGCCATCATGTCTTTCCTAATGGTGGCATGACTGCTGTGCTTTTGCTTTCAGAGAGCCACGCTAGCATCCACACCTACCCTGAGAATGCAGCTTGTTTTGTTGATCTGTTTACCTGTGGAAGTGCTGTGGATCAATCAAAATTCAATCAAGTTTTGTCTGCTTACCTACAGCCCACCCAAGTTAATCAGAATGCTTTCAATCGCGGTCTCACAGCTGAATTGGTTGAATTTGCTGCATCTATAACAGAGTAAAGCAAAATCGTCATCAGTCTTTTTGATTTTCTTGATTTTCTTGTTAGGGCTGCTCTAGCTTGTCGCCTGCTAGCAGAGTCTTGATTGTCTTCTCATAGATTGCGCGGTCTTCTTCTTTTAGACTTTCTGCTCGTTTCTTAGCTGAATTGATTGGCATCGCCATGCGCAGATTGCCTTCAAGCTTACCTTTGTGTCGTTCTAAAAAGGCCCAGTAGAGCCGGGTTATTGGGCAATTCTTGGCTGGATCAAATTGGCAGCCCTTGCAGTAGTCGCTCATTTTGTTGATATAGGCGGCCCCAGAAATATAGGGTTTGGTCGTCATTAAGCCACCAACACTATAGGTGCCCATGGCCAATACATTTGGTTCTACTACCCAGTCGAAGGCATCGAAGTAGGCAACCCAGAACCAATCAGTCAACTCTCTGGGTGAAATATCAAGCAAGGTCGCTAAATTAGAGAGCACCATCAAGCGTGTAATGTGGTGACTGTATGCTTCATCCCAGACTGACTTTACTACTGTATCAAGACAATTGAGACCAGAGGCCTTTCCCCAGTAAGCCGGCGGCAGCGGATTGGCGGCACCAAAGTAAGACGGGCAGGCGCCGCCCTGCTCACCCGCAATCTGAGCCTTCTTCTCTCCGAAGCTTTTGCCTGACCAAAGTTGGTAGCCGCCATCGCCTGGTTGTGGTGCTATGGGCGGTGCTGGACTAATGTCGCGAAATCCATCGGTGGACAAATGTATCTTGTGCACAAACTCACGCCAGCCCAAGACTTGTCTGATGAAGCCTTCTTGGCTTGGCAATGGTAGTTCAAGCGAGAGTACGTCTTGGATAATTTGCTTTGGTGTTAGTCTCTGTATATTCAGAACAGCAGAAATTCTTGAATGGAACATGCCGCGATTTTCACTAGACATAGCATCTTCGAAGGGGCCGAACAGGGGTAAGCAATTTTCCATGGCCCAGCGCCAGAGCCGCTCACTATCGGCTTTACTGGCTGGAAGGTTTGCTAGGTCGAGTTGGCCGGGATGATCTGCCATGTATTTGTTAATCAGCTGTCCCACTTCTTCTGTGATGTCGCTTACAGCAAAACTTGGCATTTGTGGTGGCAGTGGCTCGCCTTTCCAGGGCAGCCTGTTTTCGCTATCGAAGCTGTATTTGCCACCTCTGGGCTTGCCGCCTTCCATGAGTATGCCTGTGTTTTGACGCACTCGCCGGTAAAATGCATCCATGCGATAGCTGCCGTTTTTGTCCACGATAGCTTCTAAGTCAGATAGCTTTGTTAGCCAGCCCTCGTGTGCAGTTTGGATTAAAGCACCGCTTTGCACTAAAGGATGCAAATCAACTCTGAGCTCACGTTCGGCTGGTTCCATAACTTCAATTGGCCCTAGCTCGCTGGCTAGTTCTTCTAGAATCGAACTATATAGACCATTGGCATTTGTCACTACTTCATGCCGCACCGCCACACCGCGCTCTGCTTGTTCGATGGCGAAGTGCCTAAGGTTAGCCAGTATCAAAGCCAGTTTTTGTTTGTGATAAGGTCTTCGGGCCGCTTTACCGGGATTTTCAATTAGGATGATGCCGAGCGATTCTGGGTTTTCTCTGCTCAGCGGTCCGAGTTTGTCAGTGACTTGATCGTAGGGCATATAGAGCCAGCGTCGTTTGACTTTGCTCACGCTGCTGCCTGAGCGGCCTTCTCCCCCCTTGTTGCCACCATTGAGAGGATTGACTTTATTTAGTTGTTGCTTAAAGACGCTTGGCATTTTGCTTTTTCTTGCTTCTGTCGGCGCTTCTTGTTCTTTGTGTTATGAACAATCGGATTTGAAAGTGGTTGCAAATTACATCCAAAAAGGGAAGATTTTCTCGAAAAAATCTTCCCTTTTTGGCGAACGCTGAAGAAGGGGACCAATCGATCTTATTCGGTAAGTCGCATGTTTGAAGTGTATCCAGATAAACGCAGGTTGGGCCGTTTTCATTTGCCCTGTTTTCTAACCGTAGCCTGCTGGTCTACAGTTACTTTTGCTCGACCGCGGTCATTCGCCCGCTGTGACATTTTTGTTTAGTGCACTGCTTGCGGAAGCACAACGCCCCATTCGAAGTGGCGGCCAAGATCGTCAGCTGGTAGCCAATTAACGTAGAATCCAATTGGTTGAAGCTGCAGCAATTTCATTTCTTGTTCAGTGGCATAGAAGCTTTGGACGTAGCCATCTGGAAAAACTACGTCAAGCATTTTGTTGAAGAGATGGAATTTGATCTGACCACCTGATTTAGGTTCCATGGTCAAATAATTGCCATCGGCAGAAAAGATCATGCGGCCTTCTTTGCCAATTACTACCTGGCTTCTGTCGGGCAAAAGTTGAAACTCGCGAGCGTCGCCTTTTTCTTTGAGAGTGGCATATTTAGCGCCGTTAGACGATTCTTTGATTTGGGCGGAGCGCTTGCCGAAAGTGGTTTTGTAGCAAAGTTCGCCGTCATTCATGTCTAGTTTGAGGTTCTTCAATTTGACATCAGGCTGTAGATTGTCGAGGTAATACTCGCCACCATCTGTGGTGGTAAGCACGCGGCCGTCGGAGAAGGTCAGAGTTTCGATTCTTCCTTTCAGGCCATAGTTAACGGTGATGGTGCGGCCATCGCTTAGGGAGAGAACAGCAAACGCTGGCTGCTTTTTGCTATAAGTCTGGCCTTTGGCTTGAGCCTGGTCTACCCGTTGAAAAATTTGTTTGAGCTCGGCCACTTCTGTTGGCTGCGGGGCAACACTTGACGCGGCTTGTGGCTTATCCAGAACTTTTGATTTTGCCTTGGCCATGGTGCTCTCCTTGATTCCTAGAAAGTGGGGCTAGAAAATGTAATTTGAATGTTTATCAGCTGCTAATGTTATAGGTTATTAAGATACAACCTTCGGTATATCCTTGTCGACCGGTCCTTATATGTAGTCCTGGTCGGCTCTTATATGCAGATGCGGGCGGGCGCATGATTTCAGGTTTACTGTTGCAGCAAGCCTTCAAAACTTTAGAGATTAAATCGATCGCCCGACCCTACTTTTATACCCGGCTGATAATTCCTTAACCAATTATCACAATGGCGGTCTTTAGCTCCCGCCATCAGTCCCAGTCGGCTTGGAAGTTGTCCCTCCAGAGCCTCCAGCTGGAGCGGCTGGCAGCTTCGCCCTCAGGGCTAAGAGAGCATCATTAATTGCGGCAATGCTTTTGGGGAATCCCAACTCAAAGGACTTGCCTGATGTGGAGCCGCCCTCTCGTATAGCTATTCCCTCGGCACAGGCCTCTTGCTTGCCACCATCACCCGATTGCAAGAAGTATTTGAGCGTGCCAGTTAGAGAGGCTGGCATGGCTTTGATGTCATCTTCGTAGGCCTGGGTGTAATCCTTGCTGTCGGACAATTTTCCTATGGCAAAATCTGCGGCGTGGCCGACCTCGTGTCTGGTGACGTCTTCTGTGCGGTTGCTCTTAACCCACTTATTGCTTGTATCTCTGGTTTCTTCTGCGACCACAACGAGATTGCGGCTGGGGCTATAGGCGCCATCTACGGCATCCCAGGTCAAGCCGGGCGGCCAGCCGCGAGGCTTCTGTCCTTTTAGCTCAGGTAGGGCGTCGGTAATGCGGCGAGTTGGTGTTACTACTGTTCCGTCTTTTGTCAGCAGGTCACGCACCTCTGGTGACATCTTTGAGTAGGTGTCGTTGACGGTGGTGACGAACTGCGTAGAGGCCGGAATTATTACCTCTGGAATTAGCACGTCTGGAACTATTCCACTAGGCGCGGTTGCGTCTGTGTTCGCGCCAGGAGATTGATCTCCCGGCTTGGTGCCTGGATCTTTACCTGATTCTGTAGCTGGATCTTTACCGGGCTCTTGCTCAGGTTTCGGACCGTCAGTGGTGGATCGTCTTGCTGGCTGTTGCCCCGGCTTGCTTGTGGCATCGTCTTGCCAGGCGGGCACTAGTTTCGTTTCGCCTTTCTTGATTCCGCCCAAATGTTTGTAGACTTCGTCGTAGAGCTTGTCGCCCAGCTTGTATTCGACCTCAGCTTCGCCGCTTAAATCGCCTTTCTTTCCTTTTATATGGAGAACAATCGTCTCGTTGTCTTTCAACAGCGCTACACCGATAGGTGGTTCTTTGGCGCTTGTGTCTGTGCTTGCCGGAAGGCGTATCTTTTCGCCCGGTGCGGTTTGCTGCGTTTCACCTGGTTTTTGGTCGCCTGCTTTATTAGATTGGCCAGCTTTACTGTTGCCCTGCATAATGTCGACAGAATTTAGCTGAGGCTGTTCACCGCCCTTGTTCTTTGGGTCTAACTTGTCGTTGCCGGATTGGTTATCCATTTAGAACCCAGTTCTAGGCGATTGGCAAACGAATATTGCCTGGCTAATATAACCTAGCTAATATAGCTGGCTTAACACAGTCTGGCGCTGGTGAACTTACGTATTCTCGGACGTATTCTTTGGCGTATTTTAGAGAGTAATTTTTTTTTGTATTTTTCGCGTGCTTGCAAGTGGAGTTCGGGGTAATTTCTCGCTTTAGGCTTCTTGGGCTTCTGGCAATTCTTGCAGTTCTTGATATTGGAGGTCGGGGCTTTCTAAATTGTCTTGACGCTCGTGTGAGCGTGCCTGCCGCTGCTCTGGAAATGCGCTTGGAGCTGGTTGAAACGCTTCTTTGGCGAGTCTCTCTAACTCTAGAACAACGTCGTCTATAGTCATGTTGTCGGTGATTAGTTCGATGGCATCTACAGCGCGCATCAGCGGTGAGACCGCGCGATTGCAGTCGAGATAGTCGCGCTCATTAATGGCTTTGAGAAGATCGTCAAAATTTGGCGTTTCGCCCTGGGCCGCTAGCTCAATTTGACGCCGGCGGGCGCGCTCTTCCGGGCTAGCAGTAAGGAAGACTTTGAGGCCAGCGTCAGGCATAACCACTGTGCCAATATCGCGACCATCAATAACACAATAGCCTTCTCTGGCCAGTTCACGCTGTTTATCAACTAAGACGGCGCGTACCTTGCCTAGTGCAGCAATACCGGCAGTTAATTCAGACATCTTCTGGGTGCGAATTTCGCGTGTTATTTCTTCGCCATCGACGAATACTCTGATTTTGCCATCAGAACTTTCGTCCGCGGGCTTAAGCTGAATATTGCTGCTGCTTGCCAGAGCGGCAATAGCGTCGCCGTTATTGAGTTCAATGTTGTGTTTCAGCGCCAACCAAGTTGAAGCTCGATACATCGCCCCGGTATCTATATATAGATAACCAAGGTGGTCGGCTAACTTACGGGCTACGGTTGATTTGCCGGCGCCTGCGGGTCCATCGATAGCTATTTGCAGCGCTTGCGGATGTCCCACTAGTGTCCCCGAATTATTTGTGTGATGGTGCTCTAAAAAGGCTATAGATCCAGTCCAAGACTCCGCCGCTATGTCCAGCTTCGTGGGCTGCATTTGTTTGTGCCTCGTCCAGGGGTTGTCCGTCTTTAATGTTTTTGATGATACTTTGCACTTCCCCGTCTTCGGGGAAGCGATCGCTAGTTTTCTTAGAGAAGAGCAGCACTCCCTGGTCTTCTACTTCGAAAACGCCACCTTCGGCTGGCACAAGAAGGCAGCCATCGCTTGAATCTTTTTCTAGCTGCTCTGAGAGTTTTACGGCTCTATCGCGGTAATCCATTTGAGACGTGCAGTAAGTGATTTTGAAGCGTTTGTCTGCAGTTTCAGCCATGAACAAGTCCTCTGTTGGTGCTTTTCAGGTTTCCTGGAAGTCTGTGTGAGCGAGCATTTTACTTTTAGAAGTATGACCGTCTAAGGCGTTTTTCGGAATAGCTTTTTGTACCATGGCAGAGCAAGGAAAGCTTGATATTGCGAGCGGTGTTCTTTCAATGCTTGTTGGGCATAGCTTAGATCTTGCTTGAGCTCACCGGTTTCTTTGGCATTGACTTCGAGTAAAAGCATAGAGCGTTGCATCTCTTGCATCAAGCGCAAATCATCAAGGTGCATGCGACGCTGTTCAGCCAATTCTTTTTGAGTATTGGCTAGTTCGCGCAGTAGCTTTTCAACTTCATCAGAGCGATCGATGACGATAGTGGCATGTTCGATATCCGCATCAACTATGCCAGCTAATTCGTTGCGGTTGCGGCGAGTGCTCTGATCGCTGACAGGTCCCACTGCTAAACCGAAAGATGCTAACTCTTTTTGGGCCATCTTGCCTGCTGATTGGAGAAATTTCTCTAGGGAGAAAGGTTCGCTTATGGACGACGGCGCTGCCACTGCGGGGTTTGTTGTTGTTGCCATCTTTTTCTCTTGCGATTGAGTTGCCGTTTTTTCTGCAGGCTTTCCCGCTTGCTTATCAACGGTAGCTTCAGCGGAGTCGCTTATTGGGCTAGCGTCGACATCTTCTATGTGACTTTCTGCTTGATGTTCAGGGTGATGCTCGGCGTGGTTTTCGGCTGAGGCTTCGCGCCTTGTTGTTTCGCGACGACTGTGTTTTATGCGGAAGCCGGGTGGAGGAATAATGCGCCATTCATCGACGCCGTCGATGCGCACACGGCGAGCCGTCCAGCCCTCGGGTAGGCGGTTACCCCACTTTCCTAATATTGATCGTTCGACACCTCTGGCTGATCTTCCTAGCATGCTTGCAGCTTGATCAACTGTCAGCCAAGGTCTCGGTACTTCATAAGACCAACTGTCTGCATAATTGTCGACAATTTCGTTGCCGTCAATATCGCCATCAATGTTTCCGTCAATGTTTCCGTCAATGTTGCCATTGACGTCGCCACTAACGTCTTTGTCTGTAGCTCTGTCTACGTCTACATGTACATTGACGTCAACATCGACGATTAATTCGTGATCTTCGGTAATTTGTCCGATTGAACCCAGACTGGTTGTTGTTGCTGTTTCTTTCATGAGCTTCAGCCTTTGATTCTGCAAGACCAGTGCCTATTCTACTGTTCTCAAGAGGCTATGTCTCGTTTCTCGGCCTTTATTGCGGGTTGATTTCTTTTAAGGCCAGAACTTCAACTGTTCATATCACGCTTTTGCCAGTGCCTGTAAGCAAAGAGAGCGGGAATTAAATTCCCACCCTCTCGCAATATCGCTTATTTTTCTAACGAACTAGTCACTTAAGCAGTCTTACTTAAGCAGTCTGGCTTCAACCTTTTCCCAGTCAATGTTGCTGTAGAAAGCTTCGATGTACTTAGGACGATCGGCTGGAACGTAGTCGAGCAAGAAAGCATGCTCCCAAACGTCCATTACCAATATTGGCTGGAAGCCAGCAATGTTGCCTTCTTCGTGCAAAGTAATCCAGTGGTTGGAAAGAGTTTTGGTGAAGGGGTCTTGGAACAAGACAGCCCAGCCAACACCGCGCATGGCGCCGACTTTGAAGAAGTCATTTTTCCAAACATCGATGGAAGAGTAGGTCTCGGTGATCAATTTGCCGATAGCGCTTGATTCTTTTAGCTCAGAACCGCCTGGTTTGAGGTTGCCGAAGTAGTACTCGTGCAGTCTCATGCCGTTGTATTCGAAGCCATAGCGACGCTTCAATTCGGCGTATTCGAGTGAGCCGCTCTTGCCAGCTTCGGTTAGTTCGATGATTTTCTCGTTCAAATCGTTTGTGTTCTTGACATAACCAGCATAAAGCTTGAAGTGAATTTCCAAAGTTTTGTCTGAAATGCCGGTCAAGCCCAACAGGTGTTTGAAATCCTGAACTGGGTATGGCTTGTAAGTAATCTTTTGCTGAAGCATGAAGCTCTCCTATGCAGCGCAGTATTTAGTCTGGGTGCGGATCTTGATAGCTATTCATACCATACGCTCTGTGATTATTGAGAGAATTTCATAAAATCTGTATTCTTCGCCGGTTTTCCTCTCTCAGATTGGCTAAAAATCGTAATGCTTACTCCTTGGAAACTGCCCCCGCGGCAAGGTTTCCATCGTCGATTAGCTGTTCTATTTCGAGCCTGAACTTTGGCCTAATTTCTAGCCCAATAGAGCGGGTATCCCCTGGTCAGCAAGCACCGCTGGTGGTGGCTTCTGCTAGCTTTTAGTTCTAGTTTCTACTTGTAGCCATTCGGCGGAATCTCTAGGAAATTAAATCTCTAGGGAATTAAGTCAGCCAGTCGTTTTTTTACGGAGGGGCCGCCGGGAGGTTTGTCGCCTGCTCCAGTAGTCTGAATGGGATTATCTTGGGTGCTTTGTTGAGCTGTGGCTTGGGCCGCTCTAGCGGCGGCATCCGCTTCTTCTTTCTTGCGGATTGGCGACATCTCACCAGTATCGTAAGGTTGTAGACTTCCTTGCTCAACTGTGAGGTTTTGGCCAACTGGCATGGCTGGTAGGTTATGAGCTGTAGCCGATGAACTGCCTTGTCTGTTACGGCCAGAAATTGCCTGGTCAAGCTTAGAAGTTTTAGCCGCGCTGTGCTCGCCAGTGCGGCTCTGTGAAACGATATTTTGGTTTGTGGTCGAATTTGTTGCTGAATTTGTTACTGGCGAGACCGCTGGGGCCGGAGCCTGTGCCACTGGAGCCGATGTGGCTGGAACAGCACTTTGGTTGGTCGTGGAGGCAGTGCCCTGGTTCTGCTGAGTTGGCGCCGGCTGAGCATGTGCTGGGGCCTGTACTTGAGGCACTTGCTGGGCATTCTGTGCGGGAAGCGCTGATGAAATAATGGCTGAACTCCAGCCCAGTTGCTTGAAAGCTTCTTCTAGTGTGGCTTTGCTTTTCCAGCAAATGCCAAGCACAATTACCGCTTGTTCAGTTTTCAAAATTCCTTGGGCCATAAGGCTTGAGCAGTTCATGGCGATGCCAAGCAAATTTTGATCGATTGCCCCGGTCATCATCAGCATTTGTCCCATTAAGTGGGTATCTCGCGAACCAACTTTGAGCGCTTCTTCGATGTCTGGAGGGCCGATTACTCCTGCTAATTGCAAAAATTGGTAAAGGGGAAGATTAGAGGTGTCTCTTGGTGGCGTTGGTTGCACCCTTTCAACAGCCTCTGCCAGCGAAAGTTTTTCGGTGTTTACCAACTCTAAGACGCGCCCGCATTGTACTTTGCGCAATTCGCCTTTGGTCACCATGCTTTGAATTGCAAGTGCGGTTTGTAAGACTGTCTCGCTCACCATGCCGTTCTTGACGAGTACCTGACCAATCGGCTGCTCATTGACGAGTCCAAGTTCTACCGCTTGCATCAACTTTTCTTCGTCTAGTAGTTTTGCCATGACAAGCAGCTCGCCCAAGCGCACGGTTTCATTGGCTAGATGCAATGAAACTCCTGTCTCTGCAAGGGTTTGTTCAATTGGCACTTGTCTCTCGAGAGCTGCTCGTAGACTAGAAATGGCCTGCTCTCTTGTTACCCGCCGATCACGAACTAGAATTTGGGCGTTGAGAGCCGACGAAAGCAGCTGTTCTGAAAGCCAACCGTTTGTAACTAAAACTCTACCGAGAGGAAGCTTGGTGCTCTCCCCTTGAACTAAGGCTGCGTCTAGTTGTGCTCTGCTAACCAAACCAGCTTCAATTAATAGTTCGCCCAATTTGTTGGTAACTTGGTTGACTGGTTGAGCCCAGCCCATTTTAGACAGAGCCTGATCGATGGTTAGACCATCACGAGAAATGACGCGCAAGCTGCCAAGGGCAGTTTCAAGATCAATCAAGCCGTCTTTAAGCATCGATTGAGCCTGCACTGCGGCTTGTAGGTGTGGCTCGATAATGTACCCTGACATAATCAGCACACGACCCACGGGAAGCGACTGCGTTTTGGCAACCAGCATTGCCTGCCTCAGGTCTTCGGCTTTGAGTAGACCGGCGCCAGTCAGCAAGTCTCCCAGTCTAACTGGAGAGGCTTGTTGTGCAGGTTCTTGATTTTCGGGCGGCATCATTGGGTTTGTCCCTAACTGATCAAGGAGTCTTGATTCTAACCCAAGACCTGCTCTTGATATGGTCGCTGAGGGGGCCCTGAGAAGAAATTGTTTCCACTTCTTAAGTCTTGATTCCTGAAGATTCTAAGTACCAGTAGTTTTATTCCTAAAAAAAATAGCTTGAAAACCTTACGTTGCGAAATGACACTAAAAAATATTCGAATAGTACTTTTGGTACTGCTGGCGGTGTCATGACAGAAGCCGGACGACGAGCGCCCGGCTTCTTAAACACATAGTGTTAAATGTGCAGCCACCTAGTGGTGGAATTTCCCGTTTGGGTTTTTAGTAGACACGAGGTATGACCTAGTTTTGCTCTAACCGATTCCTCCGTGAGAGCTTTCGTCCACAAAGTATTAATACCCCGCTACTAGCGACTTATAAACGTAGATTTTTGTTGTCCAGCCAACAATTTTTTCAGGGAAATACGATGGAAATTACGCTGTAATTACGCTGTAATTACGTATGTACATCAGATACATACGGGTGTAGACTCCGTTTTGATGGATAAATTGCTGCTATCACTCCGAAACAGAATTATTGTGCCTGTTATCTGCATGGCCGGGATACTCTGTTGGTTGGCGTTATGTTCGATTCACTATCAAAGCTATTGGCTGGGCACAATCGCCAAGGTTCAGACCACCGATTTTAACTTGCTCCACCACACCCTGCCGCCGACTCTCTCAGCCATGATTCAAGAGGGCCGTGATGACCTCATTCAGAAAACTCTAGACTCGAGCTATGGCTTGTTTGGCTTAGTTGTTACTGACCCATCGGGCGAGAATGTTCTTTATAAAACCAACAAGATTTATCACCGCCAGTCTTGGCAGAAGAATGCTACAGCCGAGGGACTAGCTAAGAGCAATGAGCCCTACGATTTAATCACTGACCCACCTCAGCTAGAGCCTTTGTTTGCCCATGATTCCCCGCGGGTGGAGAAGGCTAGGGCAACCGGAGCTAGAGTTCGCGGCAAGATACTTGGCCGCATCTACTATATGCGCAGTCCGCCGCCACCTTTTGCTGAAGACATAGGCAATTTCTTGTTGACTGGAGTGGCCGAGATGTCGGGCGCAAAGAGAGGATATTTCTATGTGTCGATGATGTCTATTGCCTTCTCTCTGGTTGTTCTCTTGTTGGTTTATTTGCGTCGGCGTGGTCTTGAGCTTAAGCAGAAAGAAGTAGAGCACGTCAAGCGGGAACTTGAAATCCGCAAAAAGGCTCTTGAGCACTTGAGCAACGAATTAGCTACCCAGAAAGCTCGCAAGGTCTGGCTTGAGAGAGAGGCCGACCAGGCTTATCGCCGAGCTATTGGTCTTAAGCAGAATTTAGAGCGTCTGCGTGATGCCCTAGCAGGAACGATGCAATCTAATTTCAATGCTTCCTCATCTTCCCCGCCCTCTGCCTCTGCACCCTCTTCCCTGTCTGCTCCGCCTTCGCCAGCGGCAATGAGCAATTCAGCCGGGCAGCAAGTGGTGTCTCATGTGCGGATTCGGCCTCCGGTCAGCCCACCATCGTCAATTCTTGAAGAAATAGAGATTTTAATTCCTGACCTTTCTGATAATGCCAAGGCCTTGCGCAGTCAGGCTGACATCCTTCACGACTACTGTAATTCTCTAGAAGAGAGGCAGGTCGAGATGAAGCGTATTGTCGAGGGTGCCTTTAGTCGTGTGCCGCAGAGAGTCATGCCAGCGCAGGCTCAGGCCCCTTCTGAAGTGATTGATATGAGTCCGCGCTAATATACTCTGTTCCTTTATACTTTGGACCTTGCTCTTCTCAACATGGCGCCAACTCGTGCTAAGCTAATTCTTGACCATTCGGCTTTCGCTTAGGAAAGCTCCCGCCCACCGCTGTAAGCGGTCGGTTGTTCTTATTGTTGGGAAGCATTGCGGCCGTGCCCTTTCAAGGCTAATTTTGCATGAAGCAAATCTCGGGTTCTGGTAAAAAACTATCTCTTTCTCTCTCTGCCCTCCAAGAGGCAAGCAGCGAGCCGGTTTATCGTCGTGGTGTGCAATACTATCGACGCAAAAAGGTTTTGAAATATTCGGAGAGCGACGATGGCTCTCAGATTGAAGCTCTTGTAATCGGTTCAGAGAAAGACGCCTATAAAATTGTCGTCGACATAGATTCTCCTAATTCATTTAAAGCCGCTTGCTCTTGCCCGTACTTCGAAGATGTTTGCAAGCATTCTGTAGCCGTTGTCCTCACCCATATTGCCAAGCACAATCCTGGCATTAGATTTGACATGGCTGATGAACAAAAGCGCGAGAGTCCTCAAGAGAAGGGGCCAAGAGCTAAAGAATTACTTGACGACCCCCGCGAAGAAGGCGTCGAACCCGACGAACGTGATTTCGAATTAGGTTTATTGGTGCTGGAAAAGCCACTGGCTATGATTGTCGGCGTGGTGCCAAATGAACCGCAAGGGAAAGTCAACATTCTCAAGGTGCCGGTTGAAGTTGTACCGACATTGCCTCCAGATTCGCGCATCCAGCGTTTAGCCAAGTATCTCACTGGCTTGCCCCAAACAACTAAGGGCCCGGCTGGCGGCCACCGTATTCCTCGTGGTGATGAGGGAACAGTAATTGGTCACTTGAGTCTTTGCTGCAAATTGACTAACACCACCACTAATCAGGTTGTGCAATTCTCTGATAAGCCGCTGACACCAAGGGCAGTGCTGTCTGAAACTGAAAGCGGCGAGCTGATGCTGCGCTTAGAAGGGATAACCGAGGAAGGAGAAGCGGTTGAACACCCGGTGTTCTTTATGGGGCCTTCAAGCTGGATTCTCTCAAAAGATACTTTTTATCCCATCGATTTAACAGCGATTCACCGCTCATTCCAGTACTTCGATTCGTTTGGCTACATGGTGGTCAAGCTCGAAGTTGTGCCTAAGTTCTTGTCCGTTGATTTGCCTGTTTTGAAAAAACGAATGCCAGTCATTCTTGATGAGTCGACTGCACCATTTCCTGTTGCGATTACCGAGCCACCACAGGTAGTAATCAAACTATCAGAGCGCAAATTACCCGGAGCTGCCTCCAACAACACAATTATTTCTTCCCACGGTAGCTCAGCTACGGCCACAAAGAAACCGGCTCCAGAAGCCTCCAGTCTCGAAGTTTCTCTCGGCTTCCGCTATGGCGATCTGGTGTTGCAGTCGCGGGATGAGACCAGTGCCGTTGAGTCAGAGAAATTCACTCGTACGATTTCAGAAGTGGGCCAGAGTGTTTGGGTGGAACGCCAGTGGGAGCCTGAAAACCAGGTGCGGCGCTTCCTCACTAATATGATGCCGATTAGAACAATTGCTGATCGTTTTTCGTTTGTAGAAGAACCAGCTCTTGATGCTCTCTTTCACCTTTCTTCCGGCCAGTCGGCTGAATGGGATACAGCTGGTTGGGAAGCGCTCAGTGCTTATCGTGTGCGCAAAGAAGAGCTGGGCCTGAAAGCGAAGCTGTCGCTGAAAAAAGATTCTTATAAATTTGAGTTTGATCTACTTTGTTCGTCTGGCGATGAAGAAGTGCCATTCCCATTAGTTATTGAAGCGTTATTTAGAAACCGCAGCTATTTGAAGCTTTCAGACGGCGACTACGTCCGCGTTCCTACTTCAACATTAATGGGACTGCTCAAGTCCATCGGTCAAAGCAAAGATAGCGCCCGGCCACTCTATCAAGCTCTTGGTATTTTGCACGCTTTAGAAACCCAAGAAATTCCAGTGCAAGCCGACAAAGGCTTTGAAGAATTCATTCACAAGATTCACCATTTCCGTGAATTGCCACCATTTGAATTGCCAAAAGATTTCAAAGGCGAGTTGCGTGAATATCAAAAAGAAGGCTGCAACTGGTTGATGTTCTTGCGAGAATATGGACTGGCTGGCATTCTCGCTGATGACATGGGTCTGGGTAAAACCATCCAAACTTTGGCGATGCTGCTCAAGCATTATCAAGGAAAGGGTAAGGCGGATAGAGCACCAGCTTTGGTGGTAGCACCTACTTCTGTGGTCTACAACTGGTTATCTGAAGCTGCAAAATTTGTGCCTGACCTCAAAACCGCGTTGTTCATGGGCCGCGACCGGGGTGAATTGCTCAAGCGACTTGGCAAGGAAAGCACTAATAAGCCCCATGTGATTTTCACTACCTACGGTATCATTCGCCGTGACTATGAACAGCTGAAGAATATTCAGTTCGAGTTTCTCATTCTTGATGAAGCGCAGAATATTAAGAACCCTGAGTCTGTAGGCGCTATTGCCGCTAAGAGCATTAAGGCCTTCCACCGTCTAGCTTTGTCCGGTACACCAGTCGAGAACCGCCTAAAAGAATTGTGGTCCCTCTTCGACTTCCTCATGCCCGATTTCCTCGGCCAGTACAAAGACTTTAATGAAGTCTTTGAAAGGCCAATTGAAGCTGGTCTTGATGGGGCGGGAATGAAGTTGCGCAAGACTGTGCATCCGTTTATTCTGCGCCGCCTAAAGAGTCAGGTCGAAAAAGATCTGCCTGATCGCACAGATATTATTCAACTTTGCGAGTTTGACGATGAGCAGCGCTCGCTCTATCTTGATGTGCTCGATGAATGTCGTCAGCGTGTATTTAACGAAGTGGCATCGCGGGGAATTAAGCGTTCTTCAATATCAATTTTGGCTGAACTGCTGCGGTTGCGCCAAGTTTGTTGCGATCCTCGTCTGCTCAAAAACAGAGAGAAAGTAACAGATCAGTCTGCCAAGCTCGATGCCTTGCTCGCTATGATTGGCGAAGTTGTAGACGAAGGCCACAAGATTTTGATCTTCAGTCAATTTGTGGAGATGCTTTCTATCATTCGCAAAGAATTAGAGAAAGCGGGATATACCTACGAATATCTCGATGGACAAACACCGGCTAAAGAAAGACTTGATCGCGTCGAGCGCTTTAACCAGACACCATCTATTCCTATTTTCTTGATCAGCTTGAAGGCTGGTGGAACCGGTCTCAACTTGACCGGTGCCGATTATGTTATTCACTATGACCCTTGGTGGAACCCAGCGGTAGAGAATCAGGCCACTGACCGAGCTCACCGTATTGGTCAAACTCGCCATGTGTTCAACTATAAGCTCATTACCCGTGGAACAGTTGAAGAGAAGATATTGGCTCTGCAACAGAAGAAGAAAGAATTGGCCGATTTGATTATCGGTGGCGACGATAGTGTGGCTAAAGAATTGACTCAAGAAGATTTGGAATTCTTGTTCTCGTTCTAAGTCCCGATTTTTTTTGAAAAGTTCTCTGGCATCTTATGTCAGTGCCAAGTGCGGCTTTCCCAAAAGGGAAGATTTTTTCGAAAAAATCTTCCCTTTTGGGAAACCGCATTGACTCATCAAAAACCTGACCTTCCTCGCAGCGGGCGAAGAGAGAGCGAAGCTCTCAAACGGATCAGTTCTTGGTGAGCAGGTCTGAATCTCCAAGTGGGCATACAAAAAAATAGCGTACAAAAAAGCCACCCAGATAAATCTGCGGTGGCTTTTTCACTATCGTCTGACTGCCTATTGCGTAGGCTCGATATTTCTTGCTGCTTCAAGTCAGAATCCACAGCTAGCGGGTTATCACTACAGTTTCCGGTCTGCGCAGACCTGACGTTTCCACTTAACCCCTCGGCTCAAAGCACACAACTTATTTATTGGTGTGTGCTCACCGCTTATGTAATTAGTATATCCGAGGAGAAATCTAATGGAAGTCCCCCGATGAAAATACTTTGCATATCTGCTGACAATTTGATTGCTGTCTGTTTGTGCGGCTTTCTATATCCAGGTCGTTAGTCAAGCGCCTGAACTATGCTGGCGGCATCGACATATTCGTTTGTATATACAGTTATGCACAGGGCCAAGTAGTTGGCCCTAGCACTTGGCTTTATTTACCAAATTTCTCTTTGCTAGATTTCTCTTTGCTAGATTTCTCTTTGCCAAATTTCTATTTGCCAAAGAGTCTCTTCCACCATGGCCGCTCTAGGCTTTCTAGCTTTTGTGTTAGGACTGTGAGCTGTTCAACTACCGAAGTTTCTCTGGCGGCGTTTTCGAGCTGGAGCAATTCTATTTCTTGATGCATTGAGACTTCCAGTTCAACTTTCTCTTCATGTAGTTCAAAAACGCGCTCTTCAAGTCGTTTCGCTTTCAGTCGTTCAATTTCAAGGTCGTCATTTGCTGCTTTGGTAGCGGCTGAAATTTGTTTGGCAGCTTCGGCACTGAGTCTATCAACAAGAGGCTGAAGAACTTGTTCGCTGATGGCATGCTCGATGAAGTCTTCTATGCGTGCTTTTTCTTGCTGATACCACTCGCCGCGTAGTACTTCTGAGGCATTTTGTCTTATGGGCAAGCCAGTGTTTTGACCGAGGCTGCTCTCTAAGTCTGCTTCAACTGCGGTGGCAGTAATTACATTGAGAATCTGTACCGCCGAATCTAAGTGTCGTGAGTCGTGAGCTTGACCAGCGCGATTACTTTGAATTGTGTCCGATTGGCTCGGATTAGCCGCTCGTCGTTTGGCGAGAGTGCTTTCGATCGAGTGGCTGTGAACAAACCATTTTTCGCGATCGCCAACTAGTTTTTTCTCTCCGAGCAGTTGGCCGTTCAAGAGGCGCTCACGTACTGATTTTTTGTCGAGGTTGAGAATGGCGGCCGCATCTTTGATCGACAACAGTTTTTCTGCACGGGTCTTGTCGGTTTCGACTTGGTAAATATCTGAGAGCATTTTTCCTCTTAATTCGGTGCCTGTGCTTTGGTGCCTGTTCTTTGGAGCGAGTTCTTTTCTGCCTCTTCTTTTCTGCTCTGCCTCTTTTAGGCCTCCCTTCTTATCTCTTTCGGATATGTCATCCGCGGGCCATATTCAGGGTCTTCAGCATTATATGCTGGAATGAACCGTTTCTTCGTCTTTGCATCCTGTGCGATGATATTGGTCGTTTGCTAAAGCCCTCTGTTTCTTCGATGGTTGAGACTTAGGTTTTTGTGAACTGAGAACGAAACTTTTTGGCGGCGGATCTCGTAGGTAGCTGTAGTCTATGTCATCAGCTTGTGGCCTTACCTTATCTGAGAGAGAACAATGAGCAAAGTGAGAATTGGCCTAGCAAGCTCTTGGCCCAGAGGCAGTGCGGTTTTAGCCATTGCGCTTGCCTTGTTCGCTTCGAGTGCGACTTTGGTTATGCCTATTGCCTTGCTTTTGACAGCACTTCCTAGTTCAGCTCAAGGTCAGTTTAGAGAGCGCTTGCGCCAACGAATGCAAAGCCGCCAGAGTGAGAATTCGCAGTTCTGCAAGATTGCTGGGCTCGATGTGGCAGTTTGGCAGCCTTTGGGTAGCGGCCCATTTCCCTTAGTTGTTTTCTCGCATGGTTTCCATGGTCGTAATACTCAAAGTGAGTTCCTTATGAGCGCCATGGCCAAAGCTGGCTATTTAGTTGTCGCTCCCAATCATAGAGATGCTGCCGGAGGGGCAGTACAAGTAAGTTTCCGTCAGCCAAAGAACTGGAGCGAAGCGACTTACCGCGATCGAGGAGAAGATATAACTAAGCTCCTGAGCGCTCTTCAACGGGACAGCAATTTCAATACTCGCATCGATTGGAGTAAGGTTGCCTTGGCCGGTCATTCATTGGGTGGCTACACGGTCCTAGGTCTTGCTGGTGCTTGGCCTACCTGGAAGTTACCGGGTGTAAAAGCTGTGATTGCTATGTCACCTTATTGTCAGCCATATCTGGCTGGCGGCAATTTGTCTAGTCTTGGTATTCCTGTTATGTATCAAGGAGGCACTCGTGACTTTGGTATTACACCCTCCGTTAAAAAAGAAAGTGGTGCTTTTGCTACGACAGGGTCTCCTGCTTATTTCGTAGAGTTCGACAAAATCGGACATCTTGGCTGGACTACGTTCAATCATGACAGCAACAGTCAACAGTTGATTAGCCACTATTGCCTGGCATTTCTCGATCGATACCTGAAAGGCAACGAGAGCGCTTTGCTCAACACTAAGTTGGCTGGGGTTTCTGATTTGCGAGCAAAGTAGGTTTCTGTTTTGTTCTGGGTGCATTATCACTTTAGGTTCATTCTTGTTCTATGTGCATTCTCACTGCTTTGAAGTTAGGCAGACGGCTGGATGGCAGCTGATCTCTGAGCTGATGCGATGTATAGATCGATTGTATTGCTGAGCCGGCGAACATGCCGCCAATAGCACCAAACCCAAGGGCTTCCGAACCTGTGCTGGCTAAATATGCTGCCGCTGTTGGGTTTTTCAGTATGCCAAGGCCTATGACTGTAGACGCTAGTGTTACTACTTTTCCACCCCAAACAGCTTTGGCAATTTGCGGGTTGTGTTCAAAGTCGTAGCCAATTCTTCTTGCTTTATCAATCAAAAGGCTGTGTTCAGCGAAGTAGTTAAGTTTGTCGTCTAGATGAATTTCAAGTTTTGGTAAACCTGAAGGATCCTTCGCCTTTTCAAAAGAGTTCGATGGCGATGGGTCTGTAGCTGTGTTCACTGCCTGTTCCGCTTGGCGCAGGGCTGGGGTTCTAGCTTCTACTCTTGGTGGGTAGTATGAACTGAAATGGAAAGGGTCAGGAGTTCTATGTGAGTCTAGTGTTTGGTTTGGCTCTAGCGTTTGGTTCGGTTGGTGTCTTTCGGTCGAATCGGCTCTCATAATTTGGCGCTCCTGGCTTGGTGGTTGATGACACCATGTTATGAATTTTGCCAGGGAGTTCATATGTGCATTTGCACAGTCTTTAAATTTGCAGGGCAAGTTTGAGGGCGCGCAGTAATATATCTGCTAGTTCGGCTCGGGAGAGCTGGCTGCCGACTTTAATTTTAAGATTCAAACTGTGATTAAGGCTATTGCAGTATTTGCTCAGGCGGGCTACGGCCTGGTCAACTTCTTTAGCTGTTACTAACTGCTCTGGTTCGAAGCTCAGACTAAATTGGTCGCAGTCGATTATGGCGGTGACTGCCATTATCTGTATTGCCTGGAAGTGTTCGTGGGTCGGTGGCACGTCGTCAAACCAGAATAGTGGTGAGGCGCAGCCTGGGGCCGTCAGTGCCATTTGCACCGCTAGAAGGTCATTGGCAGAGAGCAGTTGCTGTTCGCCGAAGTTGATGTCGACGCCGACGTTGACTTTGACTTTGACATTGACATTGACATTGAATTTTTTGCGACTTAAATAGACAGAAGCCAGTGTGCCAGCAGCCGAGCCGATAGCCCACTCAATCGGGTGCAGTCTATAGGCGCCATTGGTTATATGGGTGACGCCAATATTTTTGCAGGCGGCAATATAGTTGGAACAGTTTTCAGTGATAAGAGCGCCCAGTGGAATTTGGAAGGGTTTAGCTGCTTGTGCGGCCCCTGGTATTTCTTGACGGCCGTGAATATCTACAGGGTAGAGACCGATGCCTACTGAGTCATCGAAAAGTCTAGCTCGGGCACCAGTGTTGCAGGATTCGACAATATCTTGTTCGCAGACAATTGTTTTGGCATCCAGCCTGCGAGCTTCACGAATATATGGATGCATAGAGAAACCATCGGCGGTGCCGAGAATATTTTTCACCAGTTTTAATTCTGGGTATCCTTTGCCTCTCTTTTCGTCATTGATTCTATTGTTGCTAGCATCTCCTTGGCCGTCATAGTCATCATCTCTTTTGGCCTCGGTTTGCAACCAATAGAGAAAGCCTAGGCTCAGTCTCTTTGCCAGGGCTAAATAATCTCTTTGTAGAGAAGGCGTCTTGTCGATTATGTTTCTGTCACGTAGATCGTTGCTGTCCCAATTGATCATTGATATGTCAGAGCTGTAAGTTTCTGGCTTGAACAGGGCTTTGTCAATTAAGCGGCGATAGGTCCAGAATGGCAGTAACTGTCGCTTTTCGCCAGTGCTGAAGTCGTCTACTTCCTCAAACATATGATAGCCATCAAAAGAGAATTTGCCAGCAGCTAAAAACTGCTCGTAGTCTGCTGGTTTTTCAATAACGAAGCTTTTGCCTGGATGATATTCCAGCACAAAGGGATAGACAAAATCTTGTACGTTCTCGCTGTCGCCTTCCAGCGGGGCGTGATTTTCGCCGGTCTCTAAGCGGCTGTCTGAGCCAGTCTTATATGGTATTTTTGCCAGACTAAGTAAGTCGCCGAGTTCGGTAGCGTCAATAACTATGCGCGGCTGTATTTCATGAAAAGTACCAGTATCTAAGTCAACAAAGAGCACCGCTTGAATGGCGCTTTGCCTGGCTACTGCCACAGCTTTGAGTCTCTGCATAATGCTTAGTTTGCCGCTATTGATTCCTGGCGCGAGCAGATTGTCTAGCACTGGCAGCGCCATTTCTGGTTCGAAAGCCAGTCTTGTCACCCACGATCTGCCCGGATGCAATAGTGGATCGCTTGCTGCTGTATCTGAAAGTTTGCCCGTGTCTCTGTAGGCTTGACGAATAGCCTCGCGCATATCGAGATAACTTTTGCAGGCGCCAGTTGTCTCGACATATTTATTTTCGTCCAAGGCGCAGACGCCTTGACTGGTCATTTGACCGCCTAGCCAGGTTGTCTCTTCTGTCATTATGGTTGATAGGGTCTTGCTTGCTTCGATGGCCGCAGCGATTCCTCCCATGCCACCACCGGCAACTAGCACGTCGCAGGTATGAATCTGTGGTGCCGTAAGGGTAAATTTTTTCACCGAAGTATCAACAATATTGCTAGCCATGTCATTACTGCTAGCATCCGCATCGGCGCTGACAGCTTCAATGTCGAGCACTTCAAAGCAGATCGCTTGATCTGGTTTTGATTCGCGGGTGCTGGCTGACTCTGAGGATAAAGATGACTCTGAGTAGAAAAATGATCTGTGCATGGTCTTCTAAGGCTTGTCCTCTTTGCAGCCGCGGGCCGCGACTAATGTTTCATGCCAATGTTTTCATAGCTTAGGTCTTCAATGCAATAACTCGCTAAAATGTTGTCAAAAATGATTGGCAAATTGGAGATTAATCTATGCAGACCCCTGAAAACGACGCCATTATGTCTACTGTCTGCGAAGACGTGAGAAAGCGAGCCTCGAAGATCAAGTTGATTTTAATGGATGTAGACGGTGTCTTGACCGATGGCAAGCTATTTTACTTTCCAGGGCCAGATGGTAAAGCGACTGAATTTAAAGGATTTAGTTCTCAAGACGGTCTAGGCTTTCACATGCTTCATTGGAGCGGTATCAAAACTGGTTTGATCAGTGGCCGCGATTCTCCAGCAGTAACTGAGCGGGCCAGTATTCTCAAAATTACCTATGTTTATCAAGGATTTTTAGAAAAGATTGCCACCTACGAAGAGATTTTGAAGAAAGAGAACTTGACTGATGAGAGTGTCGCTTTCATTGGTGATGATTTTACAGATTTTCCACTGATCAAGCGCAGCGGTTTGGGTGTTTGCGTTGCTGACGGTAGACCAGAGCTGCAAGCCCGCGCTGATTATGTCACCACAGCAATTGGTGGCAGCGGTGCTTTGCGTGAGGTGGCCGAGCTGATCTTGAAGTCGAGCGGGCTATGGCAGCCCATGCTAGCTAAATATCAATTAGTAGACTAAATATCAACTAGTAGACTAAGTCTAGCTTGGATAGCTAAAACTGGTCTGTTAAGCTGGGTAAGCCCTAAGCGGCTTTGTTGCTATTCAAATTGGCTCGGCTTGAGCTGATTGATTCAGAAACAGTACCTTTGGCTGAGTAGAGTTTGAATGATACAGAAGGGTCGCCAACCATACTGAGGGAGGCAACGGCATCGCACAAGCCAGCAAATACTGATTCTAGAGAAGCAATATCACTGGCGGTGGCATGGCCTGAGGCTGCTCTGCTGCGAATTGCTCCTGCCATTCCTTCGGCATAGCCAGCCATGCTTGCTGCTTTACTTTCGGCTGCTTTAGAAGCCATGACCATCTCGGCTTTGCCCCTCGACTGAGAAGTATACGAACCATCGGCTCTCATTGTGGTGCCATCAGCCATTGTTACTGTGTTGTTGCTGTCGAGTTCGGTTCCGTTTGCCAATCTGACGTGATTGGCGCTGAAGACATCACCTTCTTTAGTAGTTACGGTGCCAGAGTCGTAGGTATAGTTTTTGGTGGTAACTTTAAACTGGCCGTTTGGCTTGGCTTCAATTCTGCTTTGGTTGCCTTTGGCATCTGTGTTCACTACTTCTTTTGTCTTGATGTCGACGGTTTGCGTGCTGCCATCTGCAATATTTGTAGTAGTTGTAACGCCATCTTTTTGTGATGTATGGAACGAATCAACTACGTGCCCACTAAGAGTGTTGTTGTTCATTGTCAGGCTAGCTTTGCCGTCGGT
>CALROJ020000007.1:0-170593 GCA_943369735.1 bacterium Ga0077546 | reverse complement strand
TACGCAAGTCATGGCTCAACATATTGACAAACTCTTGCTTGGCGCGCTCTATACGCCGAGCTTCAGAGACATCGCGAGCTACGCAATAAATACTCTGCCCATCTCTAGATCGACTAGCATTAATCTGAAACTCAACCCGCGAATGATCTCGAACACTTAATACCGCAAAAAAGCTAGTGTTCTTACCAGGCTCAAGATTATGTAGCAAGTCACGCACGCGGGCCTCGTCTTGCTTGTCGATCAGGGCAATGAATCTGGTTCCAAGCAGATCTTGGGGGCTAGTGCCCCATAGTTGCTCACTGGCGCCCCCAGCAGCACTAAGAGTTAGTGAACTGGTAAGAGTGAAAATGACATCTCCAGCATTGGCTAGCATTGCCGTTTCTCGCTCTTGCGAACTTGTTAGTTGATTGGCCATTTCGTGCAAACTGCGGTCTAGTTGCGAGATTTCGTCATTGCCCTCAAGCACCGGCTGCATTGGTTTTTGCGTCGCATAGGCGCGGGTATCAGCGTATATTTTGCCAATTCTTGAAGCAATATCTTTAAAGAAGAAAAACGAAGCAATAAGACCAGCTAAAAAGTTTAGACCAATACCAAAGAATATCAGGCGACGCTGATCGTCACGCAGGCGAATAGAAGACTCGGGCGAGTTAGACAAGCGCTCTTGCTCTAAGCGAATGATTTTCTCGTTGAGCTGAGCAATATTGTTTCTATCAACCAATATGCAGTCTCTCAAATCTCTTGCCAGCACCGCTGCATATCGAGTATTTCCTTCACCGAGCATATTCAATATTTGGCGAAATCGCGCAACATACTCACTGGTGGCAAGTGTCAATTTCTTCAGGTTTTCCGCCTGCTCCGGCTGCTGTTTCAGTGCCGCTTCAAGAGCCTTAAATCGCCACGCCACTTCTTCTTGCTTAGCCAAGGCAGTCTGGCGGTATTCCTCCCGGCCAAACGAAGTAAATAGAACAGTCGATTGAACCATGTCGTAATTGCTCTTCTGAAACTCTGTAATGCGAACCAGAATCTCTTTAGAGCGCCGCTCTGCTTTCTCGGCGTTCTGAGCCGCCTGCTCAAGGGAGAGCAAGCCAGCACTTAAGAAAACCTGCACGACTAGGGGGCAAATGATGAGCAGGCAGCCCTTGAAGCTTATTCCTATACGAGGTACTGGCAAACCGCTATTCCTCACAAGTACTCAGAAGTGCTCCGGTCATGCCTAACAATTTACCCGGCTTTTCCACTTTGCAACACTGCTGCAACAATCTCAGCTTAGTCTGAAAGGACATTCACCCCTGAACCACTCCAATTTTCTATAGCGAGATTTACTACCATGGGCCAACAGACACTTGACAGACCTACAGCAGACGTCGAAGAACACAAGTATAAGCCACACGGTGACCAGGCAATCGACTGCACAAAAGACTCTTGCAAGCCCATTAGCATGGAGCAACTGCAAAAAGATTTAGGCCCAGAACAGTTCAAGAAGTACCAAGAGCATGCGGCCTCAGAAGCTACAAAGAATGAGTATTTCCATCCGGAAAGCGATGCTGGGAAAATGATGAACGGATTCTCTGTGAGCGGCCTCGGCAAGAAAGGGGATGCTGCCGACACCACCGATAAGTTAGAAAAAGCTAGCCAGAAAGAAGGAAAGAAGGATGCCAGCCAAGAAAACAATCTCTTTGGCGACGAACGAAATGAAATTCCCGCTGGTAAGAAGCAAGACTCAGGCAGTGACAAAACCAAAGATAATGCCAAAGTCGACGACAAACCCAAGTCAGAATGGGACAAACAGATAGAAGCATCAGGAGCTTCCACAGTTTCTGAAGCTGGCGACGCTTACAAAAAGGCATTTAACGAAGGTAAAGGACTGGCCATAGCCATTGTCGGCAAGGACACGCCTGGAAGCAAGGAGTTACTAGACAAACTACCTGAACTACAGAAAGCCAATCCAAACCTCAACTTCATGGTGGTCGACAAAGACGCCGTAGCCCAGAAACTGGCAGAAAATCCAAATGACAAATCTATGCAAAACTGGGACAAGTGGATCAAAGACAACCAGAAAGATTGTGCCGGTGAGCCAATCGATATGGCCAAAACTAGTGTTCAGTCACTAAAAGTTGATGAGAACGGCAAAACCGGTCCAGAGAAAGTAACCAGTACCCACTGGGGCGCGAACATCGAAGCCGGACTCGCGGATCAAGCTCGCTATGCAGCAGATGCCACAGGCCGCAATCTTGCTGCTTCCCAAACCGATTTCTCACCCAACCCGCCAGTAAAACCATCCGAAAAAACAGATAACAAGTCAAATACCGAGGTACCAGCAGAGACAAGCAAGCAACAGACCAACGGCCAAGGCCAAAGTCAGAACCAAAGCAATAAAGGGAAAGAACAAGAAACACAAAACCAGGAGTCAAAGGCAAAAGAAAGTGAAGCCGCCAAAGAAGAGACTCCTTTTCTTAAAGAAGAAAAAGAGCAAGTAGACAATAAGGCTAAGGAGGAACAAGAAGCCAAAGATACTCAAGCTAAAGAGGCTCAAGCCACCAAAGACGCAGAAGCAGCCAAAGAAAAGGAGAAACCAGAGACTTCAGAGCAGCAAGAAACAGCGAAGAAGCTAGAACAAGAACAGCAACTTGAAAGACAAAAGCGTATCAAGGAAGCCACTGATCACAAATACAGCGGTAATGATATCGAAGAAGTGAAACGTCTCTCCCGTGAGCTCGGCCTGCCAATCGTCATGGAAATCGGCTTCGAAGGAACAGACCCAAGCAACCCTTGCCCGCCCTGCCGGCAACTGAACTCAGCTATGGAGAATGGTTTAGCTGATGATATGAAAGGCCGTGCCTTGGTTATGAAAAGCGGTCTTGGCGAACTAGGGGGTAGAATCGGCCAACAAATCCCAGGCTTTAGCGACGGTAGCGGACCTGGAACACCCGGAAACGTTCCTTACTCCACAACAGGTTATGTCGGCACTGATGGCAAAATTCATGCGTTAGGCAGCCCCGTTCGTGGTTTCTCTGGTGCAGATCATTGGAGAGCGAACATGAATGACGGAGTAGATAAAGTCAACAAACTCTTCGATAAATACAGAAAAAACAAATAAGCTTTTTCACAAGAACACTTTGTTTGAGGGCAAAGTGAGATTCCAAAGCAGTATCAGGGGTGGTATCGCTAGGAACGCAGCAACTTAAGACCAACTTCTTAGGAAACTAAGAGGTTGGTCTTAAGGCATGAAAAAACGCTAAAATTTGCAATGATCACATTGTCATCACATTAGTGCCCTACGATTACGTTTTCACTTAGATTGAGCCAGCAAGCCTTGTCAAGGCTACGTGCTAAAAATTTCCACTAGTCTTCTCTTCTTTCTATCGTTCAATCAGTCAAAACCAATAGGAATCATTCTGTGGCATTGAGAAATAGTCGTAAAAAAATCGTTTGCGCTCTCCTAGCAACAACTTTCACGCTTCAGTCAAACTTTGCTTGCCTAGCGACACCAGCACCCATTGAGGAGCAAGGACAAAGTGCTGAAGACGTAGCGATACGGAGCGCTACCGAACCAATAGCTAGCGATCCAGTGGCACGAGAATTGACTGAGTCCAGAGACAACTCTTCCGTCTTTGCTATAGGCGAAACCGGAGCAATAAATCAAGCTATCGCCAGTAGCGACAATGCAAGGGCAGAGACTGACACTAGCAAAGCCAGCAGCTCTGAAATTAGCTCTGAAAATAGCGCTGAGACTAGCTCTGAAAATAATGCAAAAATTGCCTATGGCAACTTCACTCTTAACGGGCCACTTGGAACTATGCCCGCCCCAAAAGCATACGCAAATGGAAATGCAACTGGAGATGCAAGTGTAGATGCAAGTGCAGCGGACGAAGAAGCGACGCAAAACGAAGCTCCTCAGCTGACTACAGAAGCACCACTACTAGCGCAAAGCCCGACAGCTGAACAATTTACTCTCTCTGGCGGTGCAGCAATTACTCCAGAAGAATCAGTAGATAAAATTGATGACCTAACGAAACAAATTCTACTTAAAGAAATCGAACTGCAAAAATTCAACTTACACTACTCCCAAGAAGTTGGGAAACAAGGGCGGTGGAAAGGCTGGCGCTATGCCGGACTACAAGAAATGAACATGGGAACTGGTCTAGCCGGTGCCATTATTTCTGTAGCAAACAGGGGCTCTTACCTGCATCGAGCAGCCGGAGTGCACCGTCATGTGCAAGAAAGTGCCAATTACATTCCAATGATCGGCTCTATTATTGGCGCCAGCGCTGCCGTGATGGAATTTGGTATCAATGGCTATCACGATTTAATTGCAAGACGCCATGGATTTTCTCCCTCTGCGGCAACCAAACATGTCGAAAGCATCAAGAGCGACATTGATTCTCTAATGGCTCAAAGAGCTGCTTTGACAAAAGTCGAGGCCTCATCACCAGCTCTAAGTGGGCACGTAGAAGTTGATGATGCAGAAGGAAAAGTTTTAAAAGATTTGCGCGATCAATCGTTGCAAGAATTTCAACGCTTCCACGTGGGCGCCCGAAAGCTAATTGCTTTCCAACAGTGGCAATACTTCTTTGACTTTGCCAAATACACAACTAATGCCATTGGCTACGAGTTCGCTTATCTCTCTTTGCATAGAAGACATCGCGTATGGAACGGTAGAGCTGGTGCGCTCTTCATAGTGTCAGGTCAACTAACTATGTGGGGCCCAATACTGAGTCGAGTAGCAGCTAAAGGTGTTGGCGAACTAACCAAGCATCGCATCAAAAAAGTAGTGCAAGATTCAAATGACGCCAAGGTGCAAGTATTAGAATCAGACCTAGCGGTGCTGGATAAACTGATCAAACAAGGCAAAGTTTCAAACTTGGGTGTTGCCAATGCTATAGATAGAGCTGGACTATATGGTGAGCACCAACGAGTATTCAATGACGAAATTAGAGCGGCACAGAAGAAAAGCAACGCCGCAAAACTGACAGCCACTCAAAATATTGGAGCCGGTCTTTATGTTGGCGGTACAAAAACCGCCTCAGGCATTCTCTTTGCCATTCCGGGATTCAACCACCATTACAACAATTCATCGGCTCGTGCTAGCAGAGTGACCAACGATCTTTTGTTTGCTGCGTCTGTCATTGCCATTCCCTCAAGCGCTTTCGGTATGCTTGATACACTGCGCATTCAAGTTCGCGGTGAGATCAATCGCCATAAAGCACTGAAAGCAGGCATGCTCCCTGGCCAAATTGCCTCAGCCAGACTAAAGCAACTCGATGACATGGAAGCACGCTTGAGAGCGAAATAATCGTGCGGTAAATTCACGTGAACAACCCCACAGAACCGACCATCGAACAAATCTGAAATAGTTGTATATACAACTATTTCAGATAAACAAGAAGACCATAGGTCAAAAGCAAAATACTTGAGTACTCAAGTATTTTGGAAATAGGTGTATATACACGCTTTTTCTAAAAACCTATTCGCCGAAACAATTTGCCTGACCAGCGAGCGGAACTCATTTCTATTTCGCCGCAGCATCCAAATTCTGCAGACGCGCACGTTCTTCTTCCAATACTTGCTTCATGATTTCACCAAGGGGAGGTGTTATGAGGGCGGTGGTCATCTCCATTGATTCACTCATAACCGCTGGCAACGCTTGCAACGTTTTCTTCCCTGTAGGCGTTTTATAGAAAGTGATGATGTCTTGCATTTCCGACTCAGTGAAGTTCTTATCGTAGACCTGCAGAGCAACTTCTTGCATGACTTGACTCAGGTCAATTCTCTGCACGAACAATTGGCGCAAGCGCTCAGACGACCGCACACTTTGCTCTTGGGCGCTGGCGATCAGCTCTTTTTTCTTCTCTTCTGAAAGATTAGGTGCAGCATTGATGGCTTGCGCCAACAAAGAAGGATAGCGCTTTTGGTGAGAGAGGGTCAGTTGATTGATGATCATCTCAACTTGCTTGTCAGCATCTGTCATCTTTAGCAGTTCAAGAATTAAAGCCCTTTTTGCCGAAGTAAGAGTGGAAGATACCTCAGCAGGCTTAGCAGCTCTCTCTGCGGCAGACGGGGTACTAGACTTGGAGGAAGAAGGAGCAGCATCAGACGCAAAAGCCGGAGCAACCGCAAACAAAAGAGAAGCCGCTGAGAGAACGACATTGAAGAAACGCATATTATTAGAACCTCTTACTTGATTCGACCAAGAGCACTGCGCTTTGCACCACCAACGGTGTTACGCGTTTTAGCAGCTTCTGTTTTCTTTGTTTTGTCTTTAAAGATTAGAGCAAACACTTCATCAAGGTGAGCTACAGGAACTAGCTCAACTTTGTCCTTGACATAGTCAGGAATGTCAGCCAAATCTTTTTCGTTACTACGCGGCAGAATGACAGTTTTAATACCAGCGCGCAGAGCAGCCAATACTTTCTCTTTCAGTCCACCAATGGGTAGCACGCGACCACGCAATGTAATTTCGCCAGTCATGGCCAGCGACCCACGAGCAGGTCGTTTCGAAATAGCTGAAACAAGAGCACAGCACATTGCCACACCAGCTGATGGGCCGTCTTTAGGCGTAGCGCCTTCAGGTATGTGGATGTGTATATCAAGGGTTTCATGGAAGTTTGCTGGAATACCCAACAACTCAGCGTGACTTCTTATATAGCTAAAGGCTGCTTCCGCTGACTCTTTCATGACGTCACCAAGCTGGCCAGTTAGTTGCAGCTTGCCTTTACCTGGCATGGTGTTGACTTCAATCGATAAAGTTTCACCGCCAGTTTCTGTCCAGGCCAAGCCCATAACAATGCCAACTTGAGGGCCTTTCACTTCGTTTTCGCGCACAATCTTTGGCGGCCCCAAGAACTTAGGCACCAGATTCGGTTGCAACCGAACTGACTCAACTTCTTCTTTAACCACCTGCGAGGCAACTTTGCGGCAAACATTGGCCAAGTTGCGCTCTAAGCTGCGCACACCGGCTTCGCGAGTATATTCTTGAATAATTTTGCGCAGGGTAGCTGCGGGAATCTTCAGTTGCTTTTCGCTTAAACCATGGCGATAAAGAATCTTTGGCAATATGTGATTTTCAGCTATTGCTACTTTTTCTTCTTCGGTGTAACCCGATATCGAAATAATCTCAAGGCGGTCAAACAGTGGCCTTGGCACTTGCTCTAAGCTGTTAGCCGTGGCAACAAAGACGACTTCAGAAAGCGAGAAGGGCGCATCTAAATAATGATCGGTAAATGAATCGTTTTGATCAGGGTCTAGCACTTCTAACATGGCAGCCATGGGGTCGCCTTGATAAGAACGCGTCATCTTCTCAATTTCATCAAGCAGAATCACTGGATTTTTAGTTCCAGCTTGCTTTACAGCCTGAATAATGCGGCCAGGCATGGCGCCAATATAAGTGCGTCTGTGGCCGCGAATCTCAGCTTCATCGCTGACGCCGCCTAAACTGATACGAGCAAACTGTCGGTTCATCGCCCGCGCAATTGACTTAACCAGACTGGTCTTACCCACCCCAGGCGGCCCGACTAAGCACAGAATCGTTCCTGTCGGTTCTTTGGCTAACTTGCGCACTGCCAAATATTCCAGAATGCGTTCCTTGACTTTCTCGAGACCATAGTGGTCTTCGGTCAAAATCTCTTCAGCCTTGTGTAAATCAATCACTTCGCGCGAGCGCTTAGCCCAAGGCAAAGCCACAAGGGTATCTAAATAAGTACGAATGACACCGGCCTCAGCGCTCTGGGGCATCATTTTTTCAAGGCGGCCCAGTTCTTTGTTGGCCCGCTCTAGAGCCACGCCAACCATTTTCGACTTTTTGATCTTCTGCTTGTACTCGTTGATCTCACCGAGTTCACCGCCATCTTGATTCAGTTCATCTTGAATGATGCGCAGTTTTTCACGCAGATAATACTCGCGCTGGGTCTTCTCTAAATTGAAACGCACACGGTCATGAATCTGTTGTTCCAAATCAGCCAGCTCTAACTCACGAGAGAGCAGTTGGCCAATGTATTCGAGTCTTTCAGTAGCATCGTTTACTTCTAAACATTTCTGCCGCTCGGCCAAACTGAGGCCCAAGTAGGTGGCGATAATGTCAGCAAGGCGACCAGGTTGACCAATACCAGAAACAGCCAGAAGGCTCTCTGGATTGATTTTCTTAGTCGACTTTACGTACTGCTCAAATTTCTCTACTGAAATTTTGATAAGAGTACGGGTGGTCTCATCATCAACCAAGATCTCAGTGCGTTCTCCAACTTTAGCGGTGAAATGCTCAGGAGCATCTTCTATGACATCCAGCATTACCCGCATAGAGCCTTCCACCAGCACTTTGACAGTACCGTCGGGAAGTTTAAGCATCTGCATTACTTCAGCTAAAGTTCCGACCTGATAAAGGTCATCAACTTTAGGGTCTTCAGTCTCTGGCTCTTTTTGAGCAACCAGAACGACAAGACGATCGTCGCGCATCAAGGCCTGTTCGAGGGCCGCGATTGAACGCGGCCTCGAAACAAACAAAGGCGTTACCATTTGGGGGAAGACCACAACATCCCGGAGAGGGATGAGGGGGAAAACTTCAGTGCTCAAATCCACCATAAGGCGTTAATTGGCCTCAACGAGAAAACTGACGCTCTTAGGATCAATCGCCAGCTTTACAAGCCTTAGGCAATCTCCCCCTTCAGTTTAGCCTTTGGAAGCTGAAGTAGCTCCGCTGTCGATCGTTTTTCTACAAGTTCCTTAGTGATATGGCAGACCTTAATATCAGATCGCGATGGCACTTCGTACATAATATCGAGCATAATTTCTTCAACGATAGAACGTAAGGCGCGCGCCCCAGTCTTACGCTTAAGTGCTTCTTCAGCTACAGCCCGAATTGATTCGGTATCGAACTTGAGGTCTACACCGTCAAGAGACAACAACTGCTGATATTGCTTGATGATGGCGTTCTTAGGCTCAACCATAATGCGAACCAAAGCTTCTACATCAAGAGCTTCAAGCACTGCAGTAACCGGCATACGACCAACAAATTCAGGAATCAGACCAAACTTGAGCAAGTCATCTGGAGCAGTGTCCATCAGAATCTTAGATGAGCGCTGTTCCCTTTCCCAGGCTGTCAACGGGCGCTCGCTACCAAAACCAATATTACGGTTAGAAGAGACGCGGGCCTCAACAATTTTGTCTAAGCCAACAAATGCTCCACCGCAAATAAATAGAATATTGGCAGTGTTGATTTGAATAAATTCTTGGTGCGGATGCTTACGACCACCCTGTGGCGGTACATTTGCAAGAGTTCCTTCAATCATCTTCAGTAAGGCCTGTTGCACGCCTTCGCCAGAGACATCTCTAGTAATACTGGTGTTTTCAGACTTACGTGAGATTTTGTCGATTTCATCGATGTAAATAATGCCGCGTTCGGCCTTCTTCACATCATAATCGGCTGATTGATAAAGCCTGAGCAAGATGTTTTCAACGTCTTCACCGACATAACCAGCCTCAGTAAGAGTGGTGGCGTCAGCAACAGCAAAAGGTACATCAAGTAATTTAGCTAATGTTTGAGCCAGAAGGGTTTTACCGCAACCGGTAGGACCAATCAGCAAAATATTTGACTTTGAAATCTCTACTTGATCAGCTAGTTCGGCGTTGTGGCTGATTCTCTTGTAGTGGTTGTATACAGCTACAGAGAGAATTTTCTTGGCCCGTGATTGACCGATGATGTGCTGATCGAGGAAGGCCTTAATTTCTTGAGGCTTAGGAATATCAACCATTTGCGGGGTTGATGTTTCTGGAGCGGGCTGAGCTGCAGCACCGCCTTCGAACAGTTCTTCATCAAGGATCTCGTTGCAAAGATCAACACACTCATCGCAGATATATACTCCGGGGCCAGCGATCAACTTTTTCACTTGATCTTGACTCTTTCCGCAAAACGAGCACTTGAGTCGATTGTCCGATTGTTTTGGCATTTAGTTTCCCTATCTAGGACCTATAGTTCTACTTAATCACACACTTAGCATTCTACAAAGTTAAATGCCCGGGCGCTCAGGCCCGGGCATCAACTAAGAACGATTAGACAGCTGACAGGTTGGGCGATTGCTCAAGTTTGGTAATAACTTGATCGACCAAGCCGTACTCCTTGGCTTCTTCTGCAGTCATGATGTTGTCACGATCTGTGTCTTTCTCGATTGTTTTAACCGATTGACCAGTGTGTTCAGCCATCAATTCATTCAATTGGCGCTTGATGCGAAGAATCTCGCGAGCTTGAATTTCGATATCGGTAGCTTGACCTTGAGCACCACCAAGTGGTTGGTGAATCAAGATGCGTGAGTGAGGAAGAGAAAGACGTTTGCCTTTCTTACCAGCAGAAAGAAGGAAAGCACCCATGGATGCAGCTTGACCCAAACAGATTGTGGATACATCTGAGCGGATATGTTGCATGGTGTCATAAATAGCCAAACCAGCAGTGACAGAGCCACCAGGTGAGTTGACGTATAGACGGATATCTTTTTCTGGATCTTCGCCTTCAAGCAATAGCAACTGAGCGACAATTAGATTTGCCACCATGTCATCAATTGCGGTGCCCAGGAAAATAATTCTCTCGCGCAGCAATCTTGAGAAGATGTCGAATGCTCTTTCACCACGGGCAGTAGTTTCAATTACTGTCGGTGCATAAATGGCATCAGGGCTGACATAAGGCGTCTGGCTCCAGATCTCATAAAGTTGCTTAGAGCTGGGTGGCGACTTAATGATGTTGTTGTCACCGAATTTTTGTGTAGTCATTTTGTCTTCCGTTTCCTAGGATGTCTCTTAGCCTTGAGCAGTGCTCAAATGGTATTTTATCGCTCATGTGGCATTCTATCTTACTGAAAAGTGACAAATACACATTAAACGGCCTCTGAGCAGAGACTTCCAAAGAAAGTCTTAGGAGAGCACGTGTAGTGTACTTGCCACCTCTCGAGTAACTAATTTAGCTTATTCAGCTTTCTTGCTAGCTTTTTTGCCGGCTTCAGCTTTGGGCTTTTCTTTGCCTTCAGATGCAGCTTTGGTTTCAGCCTTTTCGGTTTTGGCTTCAGCTTTAGCTACAGCTTTTCCGCTGTGGCCGTGGGCTGCGTGGTCATGGTCTTCGGTACATTCATCAGGCACGAAGTTAATTTTGGCGGCACTGACCAAAAGCTCTACAACTTTACCGGTCAATACTTCTTCAGCAACTTGTCTGCGCACGTCTTCGTTGTTGGCAAACTCTTCAAACTGATCTGGACGCAATTGATAGCGCATGGCCAGTTCAGCGTAGTAGGGGGCCATTTCTTCATCGTTGACGGTAAGTTTCTCTTCACGCACAACGGCACCAAGCACTAACGAAGTAAGAACACGCTGACGAGCCTCTTCTAATTTAGTGGTTTTCATCTGGGTGTATTCGTCAGTCGCCTCAAACTCTTCCCATGGCTGACCGTTTTGCTCAACATAACGACGCAGTTGACCAAGCAACAAGTCACGCTCACGCTCAACCATAGTTTCAGGAATATCGACTTGGGCGCTGAGCGCCACCGCCTCTACTACCATTCTCTGAGCCCGCGACTCATTTTCCTGCTTGACCACTTCATGTAGTTCAGCCTTGATTGACTCTTTAAGACCATCAAGATTTTCGTGACCAACTGATTTAGCTAGCTCGTCATTAACATCAGGAGTCGACTTTTTGCGAATTTCTTTAAGGTGAACGTCAAATTCAGCTTCTTTACCAGCTACTTCTTTGCGTTTGTAGTTTTCAGGGAAAGTGGCTTTGGCCTTGAACTTGTCTTTGGCATTTTTACCAACAACTTGCTCACAGAAACCAGGCAAGAACGATCCTTCAACCAGATCTAGCATCAATGAATCAGCTTTGCCGCCTTCGAGAGCGTTGCCATCAACAAAGCACTCAAAATCAATCACAGCTGTGTCGCCCATTTCAGCCGCTCTGCCTTCTACAGGTGCCAAAGAGGCTTTGGTCTCGGCCACATTTGCCAAAGCACGCTCAAGCGCATCTTCTGGCAGAGCTACTTCAGGAACATTGACTTCGATTTCTTTGTAACTGCCCAGTTTTACTTCAGGACGAATCTCAAACTTAGCTTCAAACTTCAGCGGTTGACCAAGTTTAAAATCGAAGTTGGAATATTCTGGAGCTGTGATGATGTCGAGATTTTCTTTTAAGAGAGCCTCGTTGATCAGCTCAGGAACAAGCTTTTCTAAAGCTTCACGCTTGATAGCTTCTTCACCAATGGTCTTTTCAATAATCATTCTTGGCGCTTTGCCCGGTCTAAAACCAGGGATACGCACTTGATGACTGAGCTGGCGACAAGCCATCTCGTAGGCACGGGAAACCTTGTCAGGTTCCAACTCGATACCCATTTTTACTATGTTTTTGCCTTCCCGTTCGAGGGTGACCTTCATGACTTTCTCTCTCAGTGACTATATACGCCGAAATACAAATTAGATTGTGGATTTTAACATGGCAGAAGGCACAGCCCGGCGACTAGAGCTGGATTATTTACAGTTGGCTCAGAGAAGAAGCCTGAAGGGAAAAGGAAATTGACCAATTTTCGCTACTAAATATGGCTATTTGCCGCAGAGTATCCCAGGGTAGCTTTAGCGTATGTCGGCCGGTAGCTCGGCCGGATACATAGCCGAAACGCCCAAGGCCACTCCAGCAGCCACATTGACGCAAAGAAAAATTCCAAGAAAAATGCATCCCATCATCAACTGCCAGCAAATTAGAGCCTGACGCTTACCAAGAGAAGACAAGATTCCAAGACGGTAAACCAAAAACATCGTGACGGCGACAGCCAGAACCACATCTGATATAGCAATAAAAGCCAAGCGCATACTAGCCATGGGCGTATATACAAGAGAGAGCACTTCGGCAATACAACAAGTGAGCAAGGCAATAACAGTGACACGATCTGATGTGCGCACCTGCACTTCATCAGTAGCCGAAGCCTCACCCACATATTGAATAGCGGCCATGGAAGACTGCCAAGGGGAACGCCTCAGGGCTGCCCCTTCCGCTGCTTTGGCAGTGGCAACGCTGTCATCCTCTACTTTTGCAGCAGCTGATTCTGAAGTCGGGTGCACAGATTCTGAAATTGATTCTGGGGTCGCCTCAGAACCAGTATCTTTTTTAGTATCTAATGCAGTTTCTACACTAAGTTCAGAAGGCTCAGCGGGTTCTGAGGCCTCTTTTGCTGGCTCTTGCACTCCGTCAGTCATTCCGATGTCACTCTCCAGATTTATTCTCGCGCAGCACTCACATGACTAATATAGCTCAAGCAAGGCAATCTTTTAAATCTGTTAATAAGAGTACTAAAAAGAAAAGCTGCCACAAGGGCAGCTAAAAAATGGAGCGGGAGAAGAGATTCGAACTCTCGACATCCTCCTTGGCAAGGAGGCATTCTACCACTGAATTACTCCCGCATAATGGCTTTGGGCCATCAGAGAACCAGCGCAGAAAGAAATTATACACAACTGAAAGATCTTGTGTGAACCTGCAAGCAAATCCTAACGGGATGTTGCGATAGCGTTTACACGACGCGGACGAGCCGACAAACGCTTTTCAACATCTGAAAGCACACGAACCACGTGGTAGGCATTATTAGCATCGGTACGAGGGCGCTCGCCGCGCAAAATGCACTGAAGGAAGTGCTCACACTCAAGCTGTAGGGGTTCGCCGGTTGGATAATATGGATACTCGACCACCATGCGCCCCTCAGGAGTGACGCTGTGAAGAGCCAGTTTATCCTCTTGCTGCGTATCATTGAGCACAGCTGTCTTTTTAGTACCATTGACCGTCAAACGCACTAATTTTTGCGGATCAATCCAGCTATTGCGCACCTGACCAGGAATGCTGCGATTACCCATAGGGAAAGTTAAATCGAGATAGGCCACATCTACAAGGCCATCGCCCAGAGTGTCCCAGCCGCCCACGCGACTGACTTCAGGCGATTCGCAATCGAGTAAATAACTCATCATTGAAATATCGTGAGGGGCCAAGTCCCAGAGGACGCTCCAGTCACGACGAGAGTTATTGAAATTCATGCGATCTGAGCGCACGAACAACAGGTCGCCAAGCTCACCAGAGGCAATTAAATCTTTGAGGCAATTAACGGCGGGATGATAGAGCAACAAATGGCCCACCATCAATACCAAATTGCGCTCGGTTGCTAACTCATCTAGTTTCTCGGCATGCTTAACATCGCGAGCCAAGGGCTTCTCAACATAAACATGCTTACCCGCTAGCAAGGCTTTCTCAGCGAGCAAAAAGTGCGTGTCAGAAGGAGTAGCAATGACAATAGCGCTGACATTAGCGTCAGCGAGAACACTGTCGTAATCGCTAGTGACAGCAATACCCTTGTGCTCTTTGGCAACGTAATCTAAGCGCTTTTGATCGGCGTCACAGACGGTCGAGAGGGCACCCAGATGAGCAAAATTGCGAACCAGGTTCTTACCCCAATTTCCGCAACCGATTACTGCAACTCTAGGTAACCCCACTCGAACCTCCTATTTGCTTTGCTAGGCTTATTTGCCTTTCTTATCTTTGTTCACTGATTCAGCGAACTCTTTACCGACTTTGAACCCGGCAACACGCTTAGCTGGAATGTGCAATGGTTCATTTGTTTTAGGGTTGCGGCCAGTGCGTGCTTTACGCTGACGGGCTTCAAAGGTACCAAAACCAACCAAAGTAACTTTCTCATCGCGAGCAACATGCTTGATGATGGTGTCCATCATCTTGTTGATAACTTGCTCAGCGTCTTTTTTTGTCGTCCCAGCTTCTTTAGCTACGATGTCGACTAATTCTGCTTTATTCAAGACTCTCCACCCCTTTGAAGATTTAGAACCAAATTCCTAGAAAATTGAACAGGTGAGACCTCTTTTCAAAAAAGATAAGTCTCGGGCTTCCCAAGAGATTCCAAGCCACCAAGGGCTTTTAAGAACTGAGTCAAGCTTAAAACAAAATACTTGAACTAACGATGACAGCAGCTCTTAATGACATACCTTAATTTAGACCACTGCTAAAGCCGTTAACGATTGGCTTTAGTGGAAATAATTACGGCTACCGACAGCAATGCTAGCATAAAGTAAAGCTCTAAGAAGCGCTTCAAACACTGAGTATGTCGATAATTTACTAATGCTCCCCACTCGCCAAGCCAACCTTACATCGATTCGTAGAGACGCCTGGGTCGAAATAGACCTCAACGCCATCGAACAGAACCTCAAGTTCATACGCAATCGACTTACGCCTCATATAAAAGGTATTGACCATAATAATTCTCCAGTGGCTCCCGTGGTTCCACAGGCTCCTCGCCTGATGGCCGTAGTCAAGAGTGACGGCTATGGTCACGGCGCCACTAGCGTCGCCGAAGTGCTGGAAGCATCTAGCGAAGGCATTGACTGGCTGGGAGTAGCCTCAATTGATGAGGGTTCTCAACTAAGAGCAAGTGGCATAAAACTGCCCATTCTGATATTGAGCCCAACGCCTTCATGGGCAATCAGCACTGCCCTTGAAAACAAACTTGACATTACCCTTACCAGCGAGAAACAAATTCGTGACGTAGCCGCCTGCGGCAAAGCCAGAGTGCATCTAAAGATAGACACAGGCATGCATCGCCTGGGAGTGCAATTTGAAAAACTCGAAGAGACACTGAAGCTGATCAAAAGCTTAGACAATCTTGAGCTTGTCAGCGTTTATAGCCACTTAGCCAAAGCCGCTAACGAAGAGGCCGTCTCTGCCCAAAATCAGCTTTTCAGTCAAGCTGTATCTCTAACAAAAAATTACTTCTCCAATGCCTTTTTCCACTTAGCTTCAAGTGAAGCAACTGCCTTCGCTCACGTGCACTATGACTTGGTCAGGGTTGGCCTCTACCTCTACGGTTTGCAACCAGATGCGGTATCACCAGAATTACCACTTAGACCAGCTCTATCAGTGCGTGCCCGTATTAACCATATAAACAAAATAGCTGCTGGTCAGTCGGTGGGTTATAGCTGGACTTGGACCGCGAAGAACGAAACACTCTTAGCCTCCATACCTATTGGCTACGCCGACGGCGTCGACCGCGGCCTCTCTAACCGCATGCAAGGACTTTTAATGGGTAAAAAAGTTAATCAAGTGGGCCGCATCAGCATGGATCAAATGCTGTTTGACATCAGCAACGTGCCCGAAGCCCAGGAGGGGGACGTCATTACATTGATTGGCGGTGATTGTGAGATAGCCAAAACAGTGGGTGCTAGTGATACCAACCTCACTTTAAGTCAATGGGCCAAAACTCTTGATACCATTACTTATGAACTTGCCTGTCGCTTACGAACAAGGCTGCCGCGGGTCTACACAAGAACCAAACAAAAATGAGAGAAATCGGCCTATTCTGCGGCACATTCAACCCCATCCACTTGGGCCATCTGCTCATAGCTGAATGTGCTCGCGACCAATTCAACCTCGATAAAGTACTTTTTGTCACCTCTCCACAGCCTCCCCATAGACAGGTTGGACTTTTAGCCGGAGAAGATCGACACAAATTAGTCGAAGCTGCTGTGGCCAGCAACCCCAATTTTGAAGCCTCACGACTAGAGCTAGAAAGAACTGGCCCATCTTATACTGTGGACACAGTCAAGCAAATCATTGCTGGCGGTGCCACGAATGTCAATTTAATCATCGGCGGTGACAACGTTCCCTTTCTCAAAGACTGGCACAATTCAAAAGAACTCTTATCACTATGTCGTTTGTTGGTTGTGCCGCGATTGAGATACCTTTCTGATGACCACAATGAAAGCGTCATTCAAACAATTGTCCAAAGCGATCCAGATCAAGTGGAAGGTGCAGACATAAGAATCGTTGACTTTCCTGGCATTGCCATTTCAGCATCTAACATTCGCAAGCGCATTGGCCTAGGCAAAACAGTACTATATATGGTGCCACCAGAAGTAAACTGCTTGATTCAATCCCATCGTTTTTACAAAAACAAAGAAGACTAAAAGTAAGTGCCAAAAGTAAAGGAAAAACCAAAAAAACTGGTAGGCATACCAGCAGGCATGACCCTTGAATGGGCTCGTGACTGGACCCAACCACGTATTTCAAAAAAACGTTTTGAGCATGTCTGCGGAGTGGCTCAAGTTGGTGACTTAATTGCTAAAAAAGCAGGAGTAAATCGTCTATTGGTCGGGCTCGCCTGCTATCTGCACGATTGCTGTAAAGAAGTAAAAGACAAAGAATTGATTGAACGGGCTCTAGCTGGGGGCCTAGAGCTATCAGCCATAGACCGAGTCAATGGGCATCTCCTGCACGGCCCAGTGGCGGCGCTGACGATCAAGCAGGAATTGAAAATTAGCAATAAAGAAGTTTTAGCCGCTATAAGCGAGCACACACTAGGCAATGTGCCAATGTCGGAAGTATCAAAAGTTGTCTTTCTGGCTGACTGTCTTGAAGAAAGCCGCCCCAAAGACTTTACTGACCCAATTTGGCAAGGTCTCTACAGCGATTCCTTACTAGAGCCCAGCAAAAAAGTTAATCTCGACAAAGCTATGTTAATCGCCTGCGATCTAAGCCTCAGCAACCTTCTAGCGGTCGGTAAACCTATTCACCCCAAAACAGTGGATGTCAGAAACCATTTCCTGGGTATAGTTAGAACGGTTGAAAAATCAATAAATTAGAGGACGTAGGACCAGTTGCATATGAACAATAGATTTATCAGACGCTCGTCTAGCATGCCAGCAATTGCCACGGCAAGAATAGCCATAACAGCAATTGCCTTGACAGCACTTTCTAGCACCTTGAGCTTACCAGCCTGGGCTCAGAGCGACTCTAGCAGCTCATCAACTAATTCTTCATCAAGCACTTCCGATAGCGCCTCCAGTGGCTCTTCCAATAGTTCATCAAATAGCACCGCAAGCAGTTCCCCAAACAACTCCATAGATACGGCTACAGACGCCACCACATCAGCTTCAGGCAGTGGCGGAGTGCTCTGGACTGCACCGCAATATCAAGTTAAATCGGTCGGTCGCAAACCGTCTGCTGGCGCTATGCCCCCTGACATTGCACCAGGCCAGGGCTCAGCAGCAAACGCAGCAGCTTCCACAGCTGACGGAAGCGCTTCCACTACAACCGTCAGCAGTACAGACGACACAGCCACACCAGTTCGCCGAAAGAAGAGAAAGAGAGCTGACGCAGGAGTTTATGATGAATCGGCCGCCAAAGCCTTTTCTCAAGCAGTCAGCAGCGAACCTCAATATGTCTGGCTTAGCCCCGACAGACCGTCGCCAGCAAGCCAGTCGAAGTTTCAACAGAACCGAGTATTGGCTTCCAGCGAACAGTTGAACCGCCTTGATAGCTACATAAAAGATTTGAGTCAAGCAATCCAAACCAATGTGGCTGTGCCTGGGTCAGCACAATTGGTAGAAACAGCAAATCGCAAATACTCATATTTGGTCAGCTTTGTTGTCAAAAATAGTGGCCAAATCTCCAACATCACAACTGAAAAGCAAGTTGGTACTTTGACTTCGGTGCCACTGGCGGACGACGAAGAGAATAGTCAAGTAGAAAAAGCGATAACCCGCGCCCTGGGCAAAGTATCGCCAGTAAAAGTTCCACCGGCAGGATTTGCGCCCTGGTACATGCTGCTCAAATACGACCTTAGCTCAGGCAATGTCTTCGTGGCTTGTTTGAACGCTAAATAGAGCTAGACTGACTATCTCTCAGTTCTTTTTCGAGCGCTTTGAGCTTGTCGATTTGAGCTAGCGAAACCATTGCTATACCAAAGAGTGCCATAAGGATTCCCCAAGGCACGTCCAGATTTAAGGGCAGTAAAACCTGACCCAAACGCAGGCTCTCGGCCGGCGGGTTGGCATAGCCATAAACTGCCAACATCACTCCTAGCACAAGGAACAGCCAACCAATCGGTAGTCTTACATCGAGCATTGCGCACCTGAAACCTTAGAAGAAAAGATAATTGAGATAGGCCGTAAGAGCCAACAGAATGACACCAAAGAAGCCAGGACTGGCAAAAACTGAAGTTTTGACAGCGGCGCCAGAGTCTTTCGCATCAACACCCCAGACCAAACCGCGCAGCTCTTCAACAGCCTTAGGCTTAGTCAAGTAAGAAATGGTAATAGTGACAATCAAGCAGACTGTCCAGGCCACAACTGAGCGATGGAAGTTGCCTGCCATTTCGCTTTGATAATTGACCTTGTGCTGAAGGGTGAGCACATAGTGCACCACCGCAGCCATGGTACCGCTAAGCAGACCATAGAACGCCCCCCATGGGGAAGTGCGGCGGAAGAACATTCCAAGCAAGAAAGTGGCAAAGAGTGGAGCATTGAAGAATGTGAATATCAATTGCATATAGTCCATGATCGACTTAAAGTTCATGCATAGATAGCAAGTACCCACACTAATGATAATACCAATGGCGGTGGCAAGCTTGCCCATCCACAGGTAGTGAGCGTCGGACTTATTTTTAGCTATGTAGCTCTGGTAAATATCGTAAGTCCAAACAGTATTGAAAGCTGTAACGTTGCCAGCCATTCCCGACATAAAACTAGCCAAAAGAGCCGTTATTCCGAGACCAAACAGACCATTGGGATACATCACCGCCAATAGATATGGTATGGCCATATTGAAAGAGAGATCGTCATTATTCGTGCCTAGTTTCGGAATCAAAATAATGGCAAACAAGCCCGGAAGTACGGTCAAAACAGGGAAGAGTATTTTAGGAAAAGCAGCAATGATTGGCGTCATACGCGCACCTCTAAGATCCTCAGCGGCAAGAGCCCGCTGAATAACTAGAAAATCAGTGCACCAATACCCAAAGGACAAGACAAAACCAAGTCCACCGATCAGGCCAATCATGTCGACTCCCATCGGATTAGTGCCAGTTGCAACTTGTTTCCAAAGATGAGCAAAGCCTGGATTATCAAATCGATCGCAAATATTCTGCCAGCTACCAAAGCGCAGAAGCCCAAGAATAGACACTGGCAATAGGCCGAATACAATCAAGAAAAACTGCAACACTTCATTGTAAATAGACGAAGTTAAGCCACCAGTGATGGTGTAGGCCAAAACAACAAAAGCAGCCACAGCAATAGAAGCATTCATATCCCAGCCGAGAAGCAACTTGAATACAATCGCCATGGCATAAAGATTTATGCCAGACATCAAAACTGTCATCACAGCAAAAGAGATAGCATTCAGGGCGCGAGTCGGTTCGTTGAAGCGCTTGCGCAAATATTCAGGAACGCTGCGAATCTTCGACTTGTAGTAGAAGGGCATCATGAACACAGCCAAAAAGACCATGGCTGGAATTGCTCCCAACCAATAGAAATGGCAGGTCATGATGCCATATTGCGCGGCGTTGGCCGCCATACCCATGACTTCAATGGCGCCTAAATTGGCAGAAAGAAAAGCCAAGCCAGTCACCCAGCTTGGAATTCGATGACCAGCAAGGAGAAAGTCATCACTACTCTTCATATTTTTCTTGAGCTTGAAACCAACGCCCAGAACGAATATGAAATAAATCAAGATAACGGCGTAGTCAATCGGCTGCGCTGTAACCAAACCAGTTTTCAAATTTCTCTCTCAGTGAAGCTAAAACTTGCACTCATTTAAGCAAAAGGGTGCTCTCAGTGAAGCTAAATCTTGCTCTCAATTAAGCGAAATCTTGGGAAAAACTACCTTCACCAGCATTATCGCGTTTGCTGCCAAGAAGTCTTAAGCCGTTTGCGTGAACGACAGGCTTAACGTTCTTATTGCCGCCATCGTCGGTCCACTTGTTAAAGTCGAGGCGCCCCTCGATACCGATCAAACTGCCCTTGCGAACATATTCACCAGCAATTTCTGCCTGACGGCCCCAAATTTCGATGTCGAACCAGTCAGTCTCTTTTTCTTTGGTAGGGCGATTAACAGCCAAACTGAATGTGGTTTTAACCCGTCCCGATTCAAAATAGCGCATTTCTGGGTCGCGCCCAGCTCTGCCTACTAGAACCACCGAATTGACCATAGCCATTCTCCTTGAAAACGCAAATTGGCATACACAGCCTTAGGAAGAGCAATAAACACTCTAAAAGGTGTGAAATCGATTTTCTTGCGCTCGATCTTACACAGTAGAATCTTACGCTAAAATCTTTTGCCAAATAAGATTAGCGAAAAAATAGCAGTAAAGATCGCGTGATTAGACGAAATTCTCTCGTTCTTTTGTGCAAGAATCAGATGTTAAGAGCTTGGCAGCTAGTACCTAAGCAAAATTAAACAGTCAACACCATAGCGAAAAGATTAACGAGAGTGAAAACTTCTAAGTCGAAACCAGCCGAAAATCAAAGCGATATCGATCTGGTTGAGCCCACACTGCTAGAAAGCCAGCAGCAACCAGCCTGGCACGTCGTAGTGCTGTCATTTTTCACCTTGGGCGCCTACAACATGTACTGGTTTTACCGCAATCTAAACAGCCTTTGCCAGGGCTCCAATCAGCTTCAACAAAGCATAGATGGCAAAGACCCAGAACTGGAAGATGCACACATCAGACTTGGACGCGACGGCACACTTGATACATATCTAAAATTCGGTCAAGCTCGGCCAATCTTGACCACCGCTCTCTTTGCCATCCCAGTAGTAAACCTATTAGTGCTTCTCGGCTTTGCTCATATGTCTGCTCAACTGATACCAGATCGCAACAGTATTGTCCGCAAGAACAGTCAATTTACTGGTTTTGTCGTTGCTCTTCTCTTCGGCGCTTTAACCTTGCTGATCCGACTACCGGAGCCGTTCCAATTACTATACTTAAGCAGTGCACTACCATTGGCAGTGGTGCAGATATGGATCAATCGGCATTGGAAAGCTGTAGAAGACAACAAACGCTTAGCTCGCCAAGCTTTCAGCCCACTCGAATTGGTGGCAATAGTCACTGGAGCCACTGTAATTGGCTTGATTGCTATACATCCAGATATCTAAAAACTTAGAGATCTGTCAGTCATAAACACATTATTTAGAAGCCATGCTTCTTTGCCCAGCGCAGCAGTTTATCTGATGACTCTAGCTCAAGCTTTTCCACAAGGTGATCTACTAAATCGGTCAATTCTTGTTCAGAGATACCCATGCGCTCAGCTGCTTTAAGAAGCTTACCGCGCATGGTCATATAGCGCAGCACTGAGCGCTCTTGTGCTGTCAGCCTGGTTAAATGGCGCGGCAAACTTGGAGAAATTACGGCCTTAGAACCCTTTGACACCATCAGTAGTGCCATCTTAATTAGGGCCGGAGCATCATCTTTGAGCACATAGCCAGAAGCACCAGCCTCTAGTAAGTCTTGTACTTCGGCGGCCTTACCCTGACTGGCATAGATCACAACTTTGGTGCGCTTCAATTGACTGAAACGTTTCAATAAATCTACCGTGGAATAGAGACCCGGTAAGTGCAAATCAAGCAAGACTATATCCGGAAGAATCTGCGAGGCGACTTTCCAGGCGTCGTGCGAGGTATCAGCCTCAGCCACAACTTTAAGCAAATCTCCCTGGGAAAGTTGTTTAACAATCTCTCCACGGATTTCTGCGTGATCGTCTACCACCATTAGTCTAATCAATGTCGACGTTACTTGTTTGCGATCAAAACGCGATTACAACCATCTTCTTTAGCCTGAATAAGCGCCTCTGAGGCTGCTTCAAGTAGACCTTGCGGATCGTTTGAATGCTGCGGATAGCTAGCCACAGCCAGTGATGCCGTTATTTTGATAGGCTTGCCGGTCTTCGGCTCTTTCACTTCTAACATAGAGATACGGCGGCGCACGCGTTCGGCCACAACAGCAGCGCCATCAGCGTCGGTTTCATGCAAGACAGTAACTAGCTCTTCACCGCCCCAGCGAGCAGGCATGTCAATTTCGCGTACAGAGCTTTTTAGAATTTTAGCCACTTCGACTAGAACCAAATCGCCTACTTCGTGACCATACTTAAGGTTGATATCGCGCAGATGGTCGATATCAATAAGCATGAGGGAGAGCGAATAGCCCAACCGGAGAGCACGTTTGAGAGAGTGGGTGAGGTGTTCTTTGAATATATGGCGGTTTGGCAGAGCAGTCAGTACATCCTGCCCCATCAACTCTTGCAAGCGAGCTTCAGCATTTGCCAATTGGTGCCGCAGACGATCTATTTCACGATCTTTCTCTCGCAAAAGCTTTTCAGTTTGGAGGGTCTGCCCCTGTATCCTGCGCACTTGCCCAGAACCGGAACCTGAGCCTTGACCAGCGTTACCCGCGGCCACACCAGAAGTAGCATCAGCCTGGCGATGGCCAGACTGTCCGTGGAAAGTTTGCAGCATCTCTGCAATTCGAGCCTTCATCATCCCCCCTCCTTACCTCTGACTCCGAGCCAACAAACAACTAAGTGCCGCCGGAGCTGGTATTAAATCGATTCGGCTGATCCTTGAGAAGGAAATCTAAGAAGTATTCACTGGACATACAAGTTAGAGATTCAAATCAGATCATGTTTGATCGACTTAGTTATATTAGCTGGATTTAGTAATTAAGCAAATAAAGTCAGTGGGGTAAACCGCAAAAATTAGCTTATTTGTTAAAAAAACCACCATTTTCAGGCTAAACCGAGCGCTTCTTAATGAGCTATCTCTTAACAGAGACGATCAATTTATCGGCACCCGCTTAAATTCATCGCCCTTACTATCAAGCAAAACCAGGTAGTACTTATTCTTAGGCAAATCAACGTTGAAACACAATGTATCCGTCTTTTCACCCTTGGCTGGCACACTAAAGCTGTGGCGAATACTGCGCAGGTCGAGGTGATACTGAACGCCCTTGGCGGAGACTACACGCAACATCTTCTTATCTATAGCGTGGTCACTATTGTTCACCACCGAAAAGGTGACATATAGAAGGCGTGATGACTTATCGGCAGTAAAGTCGTTCTTCTCAAAACGATGATCGTTAATAGATACCCGCAAACCTTCAAGAATCTTTTTCGGTGCAGCAGAAGGTAAATTGACAGGATTAAACCCGGGCAGGGCTATTGGTTCAGAGGTAACTAGCTTTAGCTCATCATTGGGTGAAAGTGCCGCAATGTCGCCCTTGCGCCAGGCGGCGCAAATTGCACCGAAAGTAGCTCCGGCAGCAGCACCAATACCGACTGATATACCATGGGTGGCAACAGCGGTGCCAATACCAGTCATCTGAAAGGAAAGTATCGAACCCGCCACAGCGCCAACAGTAACAAATTTTGCATCACGGTAAATCAGCTTGCTGACTGCGGCAATCTTATTGTCGGCACTAGAAATTTTGCACTCAAAAGGTAGTTCATAATTGCCATCAGGGCTGACAATCTTACTAATTTTCACGTCAACCCGGCCAGGTACGCCATTGCGACCGGGCTTGGTGGCTTGCGTAACAAAACCGTGAGCAACCCAATCTCCAGGCACGACCACGCGATTGCCTTTGCCATCTCTTACATCATGGGCAATGCGAAAAGTCACAGCATCGCCGGTTTGCGACAACTGCGAATTGAGATAACACTGCGAAATCATTGAAACTTTCGTACCAGTGGGCAATTCTTCCACCACCCCCTGAATAATCGGTGACTTAGACGAATCTTCGGTCACTCCACCTTTGAGGATGGCACCATCATTGAGCAGACCATTGGCCGGAAGATTGAAGCGCTGACGGGAAGACTGCGTAATCGAAACCGTCTGGTTATCGTCCGCTTCTACAACTTTGGAGCTGGTAGCAGGGTCAGCTGCAACAGCTGACGGCTCGCCCGCCTTAGGAGTATTAGGAGTACCGGGAGTATTAGGAGTACCGGGAGTATTGGGCGCGGCAGCAGCTTGAGCAGGGGGATCATCAGCCACTAAAGGTTGACTTAGATCAGCGTCCACACTGGAAGGTCTAACAACTGGCGACTCGCCGGCAGCAGCGGCACCAGAAGTAGTGCCAAGGGAAAAGAACGAATTGCTGGGAGAGGCCATAGCAGTCAATGGCAAACAAGACTGGGTACCAATGGTGACCAGTAGAGAAAGAGCAAACAAATTTTTCGATTTATTCTTCAAGCTACCTTTGTAGAAATCTTTGTAGAGATCTTTGTAGAAAACCTTGCCGAAATCTTTGCGGTTCTTGTCTGAGCTATCAAATCTATTTAACAACGCCATGTAAACAAAGCCACTTTAACAACGCCATTTAAATCTTCTTGTTGAGAATTTCCTTGATCTGCTGGAAAATTCCTTTCTTCTTATTATCTGCCTTAACCTGAGCGCTTGCTTGATCTTTCATTAAAGCTTTAAGGCGAACTTCTAAGGAACGAGCTTCCGGATCGCTAGCGTTGAGCCTCAAGGCGGTCTGCACTTCTGTCATAGCTAGAGTTTTCCAGCCCCGAGCCAGATAAACTTCAGCCAGGCGATTGTGATATTTAGGCTCAAGTGGAACCAAGCGAATTGCTTCTTTCATGGCCGTTTCAGCTTCTTGATAGCGCTTCTTCTTCAGCAGTTCATCGGCTCTACCAAGGTGCTTGTTGGCCCACTTCACATTAATGCTGTCATCACCAGGCACGGCATTGAGCGGCTGAGTCGTGTGAATATCACCGTTATGCAACTTAAGTTCATCGGGTATAACCGAGCTGACTACAAATGAACCAGTCGAAACCACCTCAGAACGACGTTTGGCCAACTGCCGCAGGGCGTCATACTCAATACGCCTATCCGAATCACCGACCACGTCATGGGCATGGGTGACCTTAGCAAATTCGGTTTGGGCGATGGCGCGCTGATCTGGGTCATTAGGAAAACGGTCAGGGTGAAGCCTCTTCGCAAGCGCCAAATAGGCTTTGCGAATCTCATCCTGGCTTGCTGCCTCGTCTACTCCGAGAATAGCGTAGTAGTCTTCCTCAAACTCCTGCATCTACCAACTTCTTAATAACTGACGCCTCAATCATATATTACAAACCAAATTGTCGTTTAACCGGGCAAACTCAGAACACTCATAAAGAAATTGTGGATTTATTAGCCCGCTATAAGCAGGCTGTCCATAATGCGTAATAGGGACCGAGCTACAGAGATGGCCAGTTCACTTTGCAACCAGAATAAAGCAACACAAAAAGGGTTAAGCGATATATGAATCTAGATAGATTTACAAACAAAGCCCAAGAAGCCGTTACCGGATGCCGCACCTTGCTGGCGCGATACGGCCACAGCCAAGTAACTCCAGAACATATTCTGCTTGCTCTGATGGAGCAAAAAGATGGCCTCGCCCTCAAAATTGCTGAAAAACTGGAAGCGAAGCCGGCAGAGATTATCTCCGAAACAGAACGATATCTGGACAACCAACCCAAGGCTTCCTCGGTCAGCACGACTAAAGATGAAATCCACGTCTCAACAAAAGTGATGCAGCTACTAGAAGTAGCCGAAAAAGAAGCAGAGCGCTTGAAAGACCAATTCATCAGCATTGAGCACCTTATGCTTGCTCTAACCGACGAGAGCAAGGGCCAGGCTGGCACGATATTGAAGCGCAACGGCATCACCAGAGACCGCATTCTCAAAGTTTTGACCGAAATCAGAGGCAAACAAAAAGTAACAAGCCAAGACCCAGAAAGTACTTATCAGGCCCTGGAGAGATACGGCAAAGACCTTACCGAAATGGCTGCTCGAGGCAAACTCGACCCGGTCATCGGCCGCGACGACGAAATTCGGCGCGTTATGCAAGTGCTGAGCCGCCGCACCAAGAACAATCCAGTTTTGGTCGGGGAGCCCGGTGTTGGTAAAACAGCAATTGTAGAAGGCTTAGCCATCCGCATCACCAAAGGTGACGTGCCAGAAGGTCTCAAAGACAAAAAGCTCATTGCTTTAGATATGGGTTCTCTAATAGCCGGTGCTAAATTCCGCGGCGAATTCGAAGAGCGATTGAAAGCTGTATTAAAAGAAGTAATTGATTCGGAAGGCGAAATTATTCTCTTCATCGATGAGCTGCACACCGTAGTTGGTGCAGGTGGTGGCGGCGAAGGAGCGATGGACGCTGGCAACTTGCTTAAGCCGCCACTGGCTCGTGGTGAGCTGCACTGTATCGGTGCTACCACTTTAGACGAATACAGAAAGTATGTAGAGAAGGATCCAGCCTTAGAAAGACGCTTTCAACAAGTATTCGTTGATCAGCCATCGGTTGAAGAGACAATTTCAATTCTGCGCGGACTCAAAGAAAGATACGAAGTGCACCACGGTGTGCGAATTAAGGACAGCTCTCTAATCAGCGCTGCGGTGCTCTCGGATCGCTACATTACCGATCGCAGCTTGCCCGACAAAGCAATTGATTTAGTTGACGAGGCGGCCGCTAGAATGCGCATAGAAATTGACTCTATGCCAACTGAATTAGACGAACTCGAACGTCGTGGCATGCAACTCGAGATCGAGCGTGAAGCTCTCAAAAAAGAGAAAGATGCTTCTTCTCTCGAGAGACTTGAACGCATCGAGAAAGATTTAGCCAACCTCCACGAGAAAGCTGATGGGTTGCGAGCTCAATGGCAATCAGAAAAAGAAGGACTGACGAAGATCGGCACAGTCAAAGGCGAAATCGAAAGCACTAGAACACTAATCGAACAGGCAGAACGCGCTACTGATCTACAAAAAGCTGCTGAACTCAAATTTGGCACGCTAATTGAACTAGAGAAGCAGCTGCGCGAGATGGAAGCAAAACTCACCAACAACACTGGCCCTCGTTTGCTCAAGGAAGAAATAGATGAAGAAGACATCGCCGAAATCGTAGCGAAGTGGACAGGTATTCCAGTCACCAAGCTATTGCAAGGCGAAGTAGAAAAGCTACTTTCACTAGAGAGCCATCTGCACCAACGAGTGATTGGCCAAGAAGAAGCCATCGAAGTAGTATCGAATGCGGTGCGGCGCGCTCGCACTGGCATGAAAGATCCCAATCGCCCGATTGGTAGCTTCCTCTTCCTCGGCCCGACCGGTGTCGGTAAAACGGAGCTTGCCAAAGCTCTAGCCGAGTTTCTCTTTGACGATGAAGGTGCCATAGTGCGCATCGACATGTCTGAGTATCAAGAAAAGCATACGGTTGCTCGCTTGATTGGAGCGCCGCCTGGATACATCGGCCACGACGAAGGTGGTCAACTGACCGAAGCGGTGCGCAGACGCTCGTATTGCTGCGTCCTCTTTGACGAAGTAGAAAAGGCACATGCCGATGTCTTCAACGTTCTCCTGCAAGTCTTAGACGAAGGACACCTGACCGACTCAAAAGGTCGCACAGTTAATTTCAAAAATACAGTGCTAATCATGACCTCAAACATAGGCTCGCAGCACATTCTCGACTACCAGCTCAAGGCTGCTGTAGATGGAGATGAGCACTTCTACGATGAAATGAAAGATCAAGTTATGCAATCGCTAAGAGCGCATTTTAGACCTGAGTTCCTCAACCGAATTGACGAGACCGTTGTATTCCACGCCCTGACCGCCGCAGAGCTAGCGAAGATCGTGGACATTCAGCTCCATATCCTCAACAAGCGATTAGCTGACCGCAAAATTTTGCTCAAAGCTACAGATGCGGCCAAAGACTGGCTAGCCACAACAGGTTACGATCCTGTCTATGGTGCGCGGCCACTGAAGCGATTGATTCAAAAAGAAATCGAGAACCCACTTTCTCTCGAACTTCTTAAGGGTCAATACGCTGATGGCGACACCATCCTAATTGATGCCGATAACGAAAACGAAGAACTCGTTTTCAAAAAAGAGAGCAATTTGGTGCCAGTCTCGTAATTCGAAATTGAACTGAAAAACAAATGATGCTGGTTTGGTCGACGACTAAATCAGCATCATTTTTAGCTCAGGTGCTTGATAATGCAGGAGCTGTGTATAGCTAATTGGTCTATGTTTAAGACAGGCCTTAAGCACTGAACCCTTTATCCAAGTTTCGCGATCAGCTTGACACCAGAAAGCCGCTATATAGAGCTGCAGATACTTATTACTCACTCCATGAAAGTACTTGCGAATGAAAGAAATCGCACTTGCTATAGCCACAGTTATGCTGAGTTGCTGTTGGGAAGCGGCGAGAGAAAATAGATTCGCACATTTCTCTCGGCTGGAAGCGGCACCATCGGCCTCATTGGCAACCGGCGCTGAATGAGAATTGGCTACAACCAATTCTACTCGCGGATGCTCATCAGCAGGAGTCTGCCGACTACGTTTAAAAATGGCGTCACTGAATCTTCTCGGGTCAACTAACATGGCACTGCTATCCATTTGAGCCTCTAAGGCAATAGCCACTTTCTTGTTTATATTGAGGGCCGTACTCTGAGCAATATCTAGCAGTCTCGAGAACCGCAGTGAGCTTACAACAACTCCCCACTCTTTAAACCAGATGGCAGCGAGCCAGGCCCGCAAGCGGCTAACACCGGACAAGAGAGTTCCCGCCGTAAACCAAACCTCACGCTTGCAGCTCATACAATAGAAGCAGCGAGCTCCAGTCTCTCTCTCAATCTGCGGATTGGAGCATCCACAATTTATTTCATTGTCGTGCAGCATAGACTGAAAAATGTAGTCAGCTGCATCTTCATCTGTATTAATAAGCAGATTGAACTCGCTCCAGGCCTCAATAAATAGATCATCATTGTGAACAATTGCTGTCATAGCATTTCCTCCTCGTCACGCCCCTAGAGTAGAAACGTAAATTCGAGGGAAATGGTTCAATCAAAATGACTTTTGTTAGAAAAGAATTTGGAACACAGCAATATCGGTCAATTTCTAGAACTCTGCACTACGCCAATATCGGTCCATTTCTAGAACTCTGGACCACGCCAATATCGGTCCATTTCTATAACTTCCATTCAGGTCAAAATGATGCGCTCCAGAATCCACACCGTTCATATGTTTCTGGCGAATAACGCTAGCTTCGCTCGGGTTCACTCAGTGCTATTGGAATCGATGCCGACAACGGAGACAAGGAACTTGTTCAAAAAAGGGAATTATCTGCTGCCAGCGACAAACATCACTGACCATGTGCTAGAACATAGGGAGTCGAGTATCTAAATTACCTTGGGACAACCCTATGTTCTATCTTTTTCTTGGCGGCTTTACATCGCTAATCTATCAAGTAAATTGGCAGCGGTTGGCCACCTTTTCCTAGGTTCTGATGCTGGAGCAGCCTCGATAGTTGCTGCCACTTTTATGGCTGGCCTAGGCTTTGGCAGCCTCTATGGGGCAATGTTTAGCAAAAATCTTAGCCAAAGAAAGTGCATCACCGCAGGGGCCGGAATGCTCTATTCAAAAGAGTAATTTCAAGCCATGAAAGCAAGCCTCAATCCTGGCGGCTTGCTGGTCACGTGGTTGCCAACTAAAAACACATATGACACTTTTCGCTCAGTCTTTCCAGAGCACTTAAATTTTGGCAATACCGCCTTTGGTAGCAATCAACCAATTATTTTAGATACAGCCCAAGGCCTGGAACGCAACAAACAATTTTGCCTGCACGACAGAGTGAAGACTACAGGCCACGATGGCGCGCAACTAGTCAGTCAATTTCTCTCTACAGTCTTGCCAAATGACTATAGCGCAGTCAATCCGGAAAACAGCAACCGCGATCTCTTTCCACGAGGTGCGTTTTGCTGCCACAGCTAAAAAACTAACGTTGTTTCACAAGACTTTCACGACGAAAGCAATAGACTTTTGCTTGTCTTCAATTGAGGCTTTTGAAGATCTAGACGGCTATTTTGAAAATTTACTTACTACTTGATTTAAGTACTGGAGTTAGAAATGGCAGGCGATCAAAACGCTTCTGATGCCGTATCGGAACGTCCCGCGCAAAGCGAAGGCGATAGGCAGCCGCTGGTAAGCAACAGCGATATGCAGGAATATCAGAGTTCCAAAATGGCGCAAAATGCGCCAGATAGCGGGTCAATCGACAAAAGCCCAACCTCTTCTCTTGATTTTAACGCCCACCGTATAGATGGTTATGATAATTGCGAGCAAAGAGACTCTTCAACCGACAGTCAAGGAAGACCTACCGACAATTATCTTGCCGGTACCAGAGCCCTTAATGCTCCCGGAGAAGCAGCACCAGAGAATCTCAGCCCCCAACAACAAGAATCTGTGAGAGGTTTTATGGAGGGAGCAAAAGGATACGAAAAGGATCAAGAGGAGTTTAATAAATCGGGTGATTTGAAAAGCTTCCTTGAAAATGGCGATAAGAACAATGAAAAAATGAGGGAAAGTTTGGAGCGTTTGCCGGAGAAGGACCAAGCCGGTGCTTTAGCCGCTATCAATAAGGAGCTGGAACGCGATAACAGGAAGGTAGCAAAAGTACCTGATACGCAGGACATTTATATGGGCTATATCAATCCCAATAACCCCGGAGGTCCAATTTCCCCTGGTCACAGGATAAGCAAAGGTCCATGTCCTGTGAGCTAAAACGTGCGCCGTTAGCAGAGATAGCTAGGTGTAGCGGCGTGACATCATAAATCGTTCAATACTTAAGACTTGGAAAATAGCAACCTATTTGCCAGCCTTCGCCCTTTGCACGGCTCTAAAATCGGCTAGCCTCTGCTGAGCTTCCTCTACCAATTTTAGTGACTCTTTAAACTGAAAATATGGTTCGTCGGCTTCAGAGCTAGCATCTTCAACGAGATTGACTACGGCATAGGCAACAGTCTCTTTAAGACGAACTTTCTCCCACAAAATTCGAGCGCACACTGCGCACATTTTAATTCCCGTGCCTTCACCTATATGCACAGTGCTTCCTACCGGTATCTTGTCATTGCAGAACTGACAGCATAGACCTTCAACCTGGCAAGGAGCCTCATCTGAAGTAGCACACTGGCACTTGGTAGGATCACAATTGCAGCTATGAGCCGGCGCAGCATCTTCGATTTTGGCCACCACTTTGGCAGACTTGGTACCACTCAAATAAGCGCTAACTTTCTCAAATGGATATTCATACTCGTCGGTGTCGATTTCTGGATTAGCTCCAGGTAACTTATTACTCTTTTCCAAAACAGTCTTCATTTCTGCTAAAAGCGGAGCCAGATCTTGAAACTTGTAGGTCATGGCCACTTTGCCAATCACCTTTGCCTGTTTCTTGATCGTCTCAGCTGCGGCTTTTTCAGAAGAACCCATTTCACGCTCCGTCGGTGTCAATATAATTACTCGAACCAAAAGCAATTATCGCTGATTATCTGGTACAGATACAAGGCCACAACTATTTGCAGAATGTCTAAGGTATTACTAACTTAAGAACAACATCTGTGGGAACGAAGTTCTCCGGCTTTCCCGGCTTGGTTGTAGAGATCAAACAGCGCAGCGTTATCTCGCGTTCTTTTGGTTGAACGGGCATCATATAAACATGATTGCTTTCGTATTCTGTGTACCAATCTTTAAGCACACCCTTATTCCTCTTGTCCACAAGCTGCAACTTAATTCGCGCGGTGCGGTAGATGCTCGTCGACCGGGCATCGATTTTAATTGGGAAACAGACGAAATTATATTGTCTATTGCAATCAGTATTAGATGAATAACTAGTACGCAATGCCTTCTCTAGCCAAGCTTCCCCTACTCTAAAATTGTATGATGCGGCTGTAAAAGTCTGCGGAATCACGGCAACTTTACTAATGAAGAGCTTAAAGCGTTGCGAATCACCAATATACGAAGAGCCTTTCCAGACCCCAGGGTCATCGAAATTGCTTGGACTATGCTTCAGCAGAGACGACAAAGCTTTAGGCGACTCTTTTCGGAAGTCTTCCACTGACTTTAGTTTTGCAGCAATCATGTCTTGCCGTCGCCAATCTCTATCATCAGCAACCATTTTAGCCTCGGCATAAGACTTCTTGGCGCCCTCAAAGTTTTGATCATATTTTTGACCATCGCCAATATCAATCAAAGCAGAAGACAAATAGTATTTAACTGGTAAAAATTTTGGATAGCGTTGCAGAACTTTTCTAAAATTACTGACTGCTAAATCAAAACTTCTTGCGTAATAAGCTTCACGTCCAGCCAAAAACAAATCTATCTCCGGTACACCTTTTTTAATGCCAAAGTGTTGCCAATTACTTTTGCCATCAAATCTCCAATAGTCATCATTAAAGCAGCGACCCAAATAGGCGTCAGCGACTTCAATTTTGGTTGGCCCAACCCGCAAGGCAACGTTAACAATTTCACAGCTACAGCTAGCCTCTTTCGGTACATAGATACGAAGTGTCTTTACTGCGGATGCACCTGGAAATTTCTTCACTAGCTGGGCAATCTGGCTCTGGTTCAAAGTGATTCGATAATTGTCTTTCTTCTTTAGCTCAGCTACCTGCGCCGGAGACAAGAGCAAGTCGGTATGCGGCCCATCAACGTGACCACCACGAACCCACCCATCAGCCCGGGCGGGGGCCGAGGTGATAAAACCTACCACCAATGCCAGAAGGAGAGCAATCAGATTCCGCATACTACTACCCCTTCAAATGGGGTCCAACTTTACTGGCATCCACCATCATATGAGTGCTTCTCATCAGGGCCATGGGCTGACCATCGCGATTTCGCACCTCGGTATCAACAACCGTCATACGCCCGCGGCGCACCACTTTTGATTCGGCCCGAATGGGGCCGATTGGATCGTTGGTCAATAAGTTAACGCTTAGCTGCACAGAATAAGGAAACTTCTTGCTGCTAGTAGCATGTTCGCCAGGTTCAATCGAGCCGCCATAAGCTGCAGCAGAGGCCGCTTCATCGGCCAGAACGACAATGGCACCAGCATGAAACACCTGGGTTGGCTGCATTACTTCTTCAGAAAGTGGCATTTCCGCTAGAGCATAACCGTCTCGCACTTCAATCATGGTGCCACCAAGGGCGGTTAAGGTGTTCCATTGGTACTTCTTCACAGTAGTTCCTTCACGATGTTTCTTCATGGTGTTTCTTCAAAGTAATGTCTAGTCCCGAGTTAGAGCTGTTTGAGCTTGTCATCGAGCTGACGTAGACGGGCATGATAGACCTGATAGTCAATTTTTTCGTTAGGCTTGCGACTTACTACGGCATGGTCAAAAATGGCGCGCGCTCTCTTATAGTAATTTTGAGCGTCACCACGCTTGCCCTGTGTGCGGTACAGATCGCCTAAAGATTCGAAAGTTTTGGCTAGGGAAATACTACTTTCGCCATTGCCTTCCTTCAAGGTAACAACTTGATTCAACTCACTCTCAGCCTTCTGATACTGAGCTGTAGCAATGTGGCACAAAGCTAGGCGCTCAAGATTAGCGGCATAGGCTTTAGGATTAGCAGCCTGCGAAAGAGAAGGATTGTTTGCCAGCTTAGTCAGCAATTGTTCAGCTTCAGAATAACGTTTGCCTTCTAGCAACAGGTCAACAAGATGTTGAATTGAAAGATCAGCATCACTATCATTCAAGCTATTCGTGGCTTCTCGATGATCTACAATTTTTCGCAGCACCGCTTCAGCCCGCTCGGGGTCACCCCAAGTGTCAAAACCTTGCGCCAGTGTGATCATATCTCTGGTAAATCGACCATTAGTCTCAGGAGGATTACCATGAATACGAGCGGCCGAGTCGACGATTTGCTCTGCTTCCCAGAAATGGCCTTGATCGATCTGCTTTTCGGCAGCGCCCAAATATTTATTGAAAATTGAAACTTTGCTATCGGTCGGACCAATATCAACCTGCGAGACACTAGCTGCTAATTCATCAATCTTGATGGTACCAACTACCAAAGATGTGATATCGCGAGAATTGACTATTACTTCACTGTAGCTAGCAGTGCCACCTTGATCATAGAATTTTACTGCGATTGTATTAAATTGACCGGCAGCATAATTTACTAATGCACGTGCTGCAAGAATAGCCAACTTGCGACGAGCCGCATCATCAGGTTGAGAATGAAAAACTTCAACTACGGCCTGCCGATCTAACAGACTAGCAACAGCACCTGCGCTCGGGGGAAAGACTCGAGCTTTATGCAGGGCAGCAGTAAGACCCGAACTAGTTTCAGCCTTAAGTGAAGGTGCAAAAGTTGAACAAATTACAAGCGCCGCGGTCGCTGCAATAGCAAGCACATTCCTCCGGCTAGCCTGTGTTTTACTAGTCTTAGTCTTGCTGGTCTTATTCTTGCTAATCTTAGTCTTGCTAATCAGTCGATTCCTAGTCATTCTCGACCCTCCCGCCGACCTGATTGGCCGCTAGAGTCAAACTTTGCAATAACACTTCTTTCAATGAACGCTGGGTACTGCGAGCATTTTCTACGACATCATCATATTCTGGATGAAAATTGACAATTTTGCCGTTCAAGTCTCTACCTATTTTAATTCTTACGGGAGGCCCTTCTCCAAGAGAAATCTGCTGAAAATTACGCTCCAAGACAATTCTTTCACAAAAATAGCTGCGGACACCCAGACTAGTAGTTTCTCTCAATATCAATTCTTGCAAAAGCAAACTGTCTTCACTCTTCGCCACCACAGATAGTTTGTGTCCGGGCCGACCTTTTTTCATTGTTTGAGGGACGATCGCCACATCTAAAGCCCCTTCCTCAATCAAGCGCTCCATTGCGTGGGCCAAAACCTGAGGAGAGCAATCATCTAAATTTGTTTCAAGCACAGCAATCACCTCCGAGCGATAAACAGCTCCAGTCGAGGTATTAGAAGCAATTGATGACGAACCTTTAAAGCCTAAAGAGCCGGAAGAGTCAGCAGAGTCAACCGATTCACCAACTATTAGGCGTACCACATTTGGATGCTTATCTGGATTTATCGTCCCCGCACCATAGCCAACACTATCTATTCGCAAGAATGCAGGATGTTGCCCCCAACCTTGAGATATAGTTGTAAGAATGGCTGCACCAGTTGGTGTCAGACACTCATACCTAACATCAAAAGCACGAGTCGGCGCACCAACTTCTTTCAATAAATTCAGTACTGCTGGACCAGGCATTGGAAAAAGACCATGCATTGTTTGAACTGTACCGCCTCCCAGTGGCAGGGCAGAAACATACGCAGCCTCAATGGCCAATTGATTGTAGGCGATAGCGAATCCAACAATATCGACAATAGCGTCAATGGCACCAACTTCATGGAAGTGAATCTTGTCGACCGCTACACCATGTACTTGAGACTCAGCCAAGCCAAGACGATGGAAAATCCTAGAAGCGAGAGCCTTAACAGCCGGCTCCAAATTAGACTTTTCTATCAAGGCCAATATTTCACTCAATGAGCGCTGATACGAATGATCAGAAGAATGTCCGTGTTCGTGAGAATGTCCGTGTTCATGAGAATGTCCGTGTTCGTGAGAATGCCCGTGCTCATGAGAGTGAGAATGACCGTGCTCATCACTATCAGTATGCTCATGACTGACATCGTCATTTGAATGAATATGCTCAAGAAGTTGCACATCAAATTTAGTAGCGCGAATGCTACAGCGGTTGACTGCACTCTTGACCAATTTATAGCTACCCTCGGGCAAATTGAGCCAAGCTAGCTGCTCTTCAAGCACTGGCAATGATGCACCAGCATCCAGGCAAGCTGCCACCAGCATGTCGCCAGCGGCACCAAATGAGCAATCGAAATAGGCAATTTTCATAGATGCAAGGCACCGATATTCTGATTCTCACGAACTGTCAAAGTCTGTTCCACTTTTTTCTTGGCCCCCGGATACTTGTTGTTGACTACAGTCAATTGCTTATGCCCAGGAGTGAGAATGAGGGTAAAGGCGCCATCCTTGCCTGTGGTTGTTGTGCCACCGCCATGAATTTTCTCTGAGCGCTCCAAATTAGAGTAATCGATTTGACTACCTTGTTTATCAAGCTCAACCGGCCTGACTCTTACCAATAAGCCTTTAAGTCCCTTGTCGTCGTGGACGACATGACCAGAAATCAAATGGCCCAGGCGCATTTCAACGATAAGCTTACGATTTTGATCACCTGGCACTTCATCAATTAAAGCGCAGGCATAGCTAGTCTTAAGTGGGGGCAAAATTTCAAGGGTAAGCGCACCACAAAGAGGATGTTCGAAATTGAATCCACCATCGGCACGAGTCTTTGCTGCCAGTGAAAGTTCGCCCTTTTGCTCCCAAAGATATACTGGAATGTTGGCGACTCCATCACCTTTAAGATTGACCAGCCGACCCGATGTTTGCACAACGGCTTTGGGGTCAGCAGCGCTAGCACTGCTGAAAAATAACAGCGAGCAAGCGCTAACAAGGCACAGGCTAAGGCCAAGAACAGAAAATTTGGACGTACAGAATCTCAATTTATTTCCCAGGTAAAAGCGAAGTCTAAAGCGTTTGTCATCAAGTTATCAGAGGTTATCAGAAGCTCTGAGAAAGTATCAGCTAGATTATCGGGAACGTAATATTAGTGCCTTAAATCACATAGTATCGCCATCTTCTTGTAAACTCTAGTTTGAAGCTCTGCGATCCGTAGCCTAGTGAAATAATGGCATGTCAGTCAAGATTGGCCCCTTCACCTTGAATAGCCGCGTCTACGTACCGCCCATGGCTGGCGTTACCGACGTAGTCTTTCGCGAAATTGTCAGACGGGTTGACCCCGAATGCATGATGTCGACAGAAATGGTCAGCTCACGGGCACTTTTAGCCAAGCCTGAATCGCGCATCATGGATTTGCTTGAAAACGAACATCCAATCGGCATTCAAATTTTTGGCCACGAACCCGATGTAATGGCCTTCGCTGCCCAGCTAGCAGAAAAGCGCGGCGCCGACTTTGTCGACATCAATATGGGTTGCCCAGTTCCCAAAATCACCAAAGGCAAAGACGGCTGCGCCTTAATGAAAGAACCTGAGCTGGCAAGAGAGATTATCAGTACAGTGAAAAGCGCCGTTAAAATTCCAGTGACGGTCAAATTTAGATTGGGCTGGGACGACAGCACGCGTAACGCAGTTGAATTCGGACGCATGGTAGAAGAGTCTGGCGCCTCAATGGTTACAGTGCACGGCCGTACCCGCGCCCAACTATACTCAGGCAAAGCCGACTGGAACTTCATTGCTAAGGTCAAAGCCGCCTTGAGCATTCCAGTCTTTGGCAACGGCGACGTTTTCTCACCAGAAGATGCCCTCCGCCTGCTTGAAATCACAGGTTGCGATGGAGTGGCTGTAGCCCGAGGCAGCTTGGGAAATCCTTGGCTCATTCCCCGCATTACCAAGTACCTAGATCATGGCATTCTTGATGATGCTCCCGATGATGTAGAAAAGCTCATCTGCGCCTATCTACACAGCGTTGGCCTGGTCAAATACAAAGGTCTGCGCATCGGCGTCAATGAATCGCGCCGCCATGTCATCAATTACACCAAAGGAATTGTCGGAGCCGCGCCCTATCGCGCCAGGCTGACTCAAGTGCTCGATTTGCAAGCTGCCGCAGAGATACTGGCAGAGCTAGCCTTAGTAGTTGGTGGAAGCGAAGGCCATCAGCGCTTTCTACTGGCAGTAGAGCAGAATAATCTCGAACAGAGCAAACATCCAGGCGAAGGGTACAGCAACAGAGAAAGCAGTATCCATGCCCCAGTTGATGTCTGTTCCGTCCTGCCAGTCGCAGTACCATAATATGGCGTTGATGAACGGAGTCGTGGTCCAGCCCATGATCCCAGCCATAAATGCGAATAGTAGCAGTGTTGCCCAGAAGTCCATAAGCTTGGTTGCCAACGCTCTCAAAAGTCGATAACAAAGAGAGTGTAGTGCTGCTTTTGCACTTTGGCAACGGGAATTCTCCCATGGCAGGGAGGTTTTCAAGCATTACTAGTAAAAATTAAGCGTCCCCCTGCCAATGCAAAAGGACGCTCAAAGCCATCTAAAGAATGGCGCTAATACATGTACTGGCCAGAAGGGGAGATCAAAATTGTTCCGTCGCCTTCAGCTGCAACCATTTGCAGGGCCTGAATAACTGCGTTGGCAGTTTTGTGCTGCTCGCGAGTTTCGTTCTTGATTTGCTTGGCTCTCTGAGCTACTCGAAGCACCAACTCATAACGGTTGACGTTCTCTTTAAGTAACTGGTCAAGGATTCTAGTAGTGCTCATGCGGGAATTCACCCCTTGGGAGTTCGTATGCGTAGCCTCTCAGCATACACGATATGCGCCAAATTGTCGGCTGCATCCTCTAGTTTGTCGTTGACTACTTCATATTGAAATACATTTTTTTCTTGTAATTCTTGCTTAGCTTTTTGCAATCTCACCAAAATTATCTCGGCAGTCTCGGTTGCCCTGGCCCGCAAGCGCCCTTCCAGCTCATTAAAATTGGGAGGAGAAATGAAGATCAAGACAGCAGATGGGCTCTGAGAGTGAATTTGGCGAGCTCCCTGCACCTCCAGCTCAAGCAAGACATCATGGCCAGCCTTGAGCTGAGCGTTTACCCAACTCTTGGGAGTACCGTAGCAATTGCCCGCAAACTCGGCCCATTCCATAAACTCATTGCGAGCCAGCATGTCATCAAAGGTAGCCCGATCGCGGAAGAAGTACGACTGTCCTTCGACTTCACCTGGCCGAGGCAATCTGGTGGTCACTGAGACCGACCGTACTAACCCGACCACGCGAGACATGACTAAGTCGACAAGGGTACCCTTGCCGACCCCTGAAGGCCCGGTTAGAACGATTAAATTGCCCATTTTGAGCCGTTGATTGGGACCGCCCGCTTTGTGACCAAGTTTTGTAAGCGGTTCGCCGGTGTTCATAAAAAACCCCCGCGAGTTTGATAAATTGTCAGCTATTAAACCTTAAGTATCGTAACCATGCAACCATTTGACGCGCTATCAATTAGAGCCGTGCTGGCAGAAGCCCGCCCACTCATCGTTAACAGAAAAGTAGACCGAGTTACTCAACTTGGCCGAGATGAAGTCTTGCTCACACTGCGCGGAAAGTCGGGCGTCAATAGTCTGTTTATCTCAGCCCAATCGGTCCACGGCCGCATGTGCTTAGTGCAAACCAACCAAATGCACGCCAAAGGCGACAAAATCGACCCCGTCACTGACCGCTATGTATCGAAATATGGCAGCGGCGGCTCTGTACCCAATTTTTGCCTGCTGCTGAGAAAGCACTTGGCTGGCGCCACCCTGATTGCCGCCGAGCAACCCTTAGGCGAAAGAATTATCGACCTGGTTTTTTCTTGCATCGATGAAGTCGGTACAGCATCAATCAAAATTTTGACTGCCGAAATAATGGGACGCCACAGTAATTTGATCTTCTGGGAAAAAGAGGATTCAAAAATTGTCGCCGCCTCGCACAATGTCACCAAAGATATGAGCCGGCAGCGAGAGATTGCTCCAGGGTTGCGTTACGAACGGCCGCCGTCGCAAGATCGCCCCAGCCTCTATACCGTCAATCAAGAAGCCTTCTTGAAGCTGTTTGAGCAGATGGCAGAGGTTCAAGTAGAAGTTCGGGCAGAAGTTAAGGCCGAAGATCTTGCCAAAGAGCGGGTGCAAGCTGGCGCACCAGATTCAATACCAGGGGCAACGTCAAACGCTGAGACAACCGGACAAAGCACGACGATACCAGCCACTATCGAGCAATGGATCATTGCTACCTTTACTGGCGCAGGCAGACATCTCTGCGAGGAGCTTGTACTGGCAGCTGGCTTAGTCAGTCAAATCGAAAAAGCACGAGCAATCGAGAATGCAGGCTACAAGCTCTGGCAGAGAGTAGAGCAATTACGCGCCAACGACAACTATCGCCCATTTTTGTTCACAGATTTAAGTCGCTACTCTGTTCTAGGCTGGTATCCAACCGGTAAAAATGAACAAGAAATATCCACCAAATCGCTCCCTTCAGTGAACGACTTGATTGAAGAATATTTCCGGTCATGCGAGTTAACAGAACAGTGCAACCAGTTGAGAGAAAGACTGCGCACCGACCTAAACCAAGAACTCAACAAAATTGATGCCCGGTTAAAAATGGCACAACAGCATGTTTTACCAGGCAATGATATTCACTTGCAGAAAAAGCTTGGTGACTTGATTTTAGCCAATTTGACTGAAATTAAAGCTGGTCAAGAATTGCTTGAAGCTGAAGATTTGTTTGGAAACAGCGGAACTGTCACAATCAAACTAAATCCTAATTTGAATGCCGCTCAAAATGCGCAGATGTATTATCGGCAGTACGCCAAATCGAGAGCAAGGCACACCACCGCCAGCCAGTCTGTCAGTGAGGCGACAGCGAGACGAACCATGCTCGAAGAGCAATTGCAAAAAATTGAAGGGGCAAAAGACATCTTTGAACTGCGTCACCTCAAAGAAAATCTCACCGGCCGCAAAGCTCACGAAATAGCCAAGCCTAAAGCGAAACCGAAGAAAGGCAATGACAGCAAAATACTCTCTGTCAATTCAAGCGATGGTTGGACTATATATGTGGGTCGCAATCGTTTAGAAAACGACTACCTCCTATCGCGATTGGCACAACCCAACGATCTTTGGTTTCACGTTTTAGGCCAGGGTGGTGCCCATGTTTTGATTCGCATTCCATCATCAAAACAAGAACCACCGATGACTACGATTTTAGAAGCCGCCCAAATCGCCGCACGCCTCTCAAAAGCCAGCCATGGTGCTAAAGTCAGAGTGGTTTATACCCAGTGCAAACATGTACGCAAACTTGCAAAAGACAAGCCTGGTCTGGTCAAATACGAACAAGAAAAGACAGTGGAAGTTGACACATCACAGCCAATGCCCAAACCGATGAAACAACTATTTAGCCACTAAAACCTGCTCGTTACATTTTACGGAAAAGAGCAACTACAGTTCCTTGTATTGTCAGAGTTTGATTACCCGACACGAATATCGGTTCCATCTCACTATTGGCAGGCTGCAAGCGGAAACCTCCACGCTCTTTATAGAAGCGCTTGAGAGTAGCACTACCGTCTTCTAACAAAGCCACTACAACCTCACCGTTGTTGGGTGAAGGATTTGGTTTGACGATGACAAAGTCGCCATCATAAATTCCATCTTCAATCATCGACTCGCCTTTAACCTGCAAAGCAAAGCAGCCGGCCTCACCGTATTGACTATCAATTTCAAGAAATTCACGAGACTCGACAGCATCGATTGGGCGACCAGCAGCAATAGCACCAGCCATTGGAATACCCCTAGGGATATTGCCAGCCGAAAAATCGGCAGTGCTCTTTTGCCTGCGACTATTAAGCTCAATAATTCCCTTCGGCGATGGCGAGACCGCGCCATCAAAGTGATTTTCGCCCTTGTGGCCAGTCGTATTACTAATAGTGTTACCAGCAGTGGCAACATCTGTGAACTCAGTCAGTGCACCACTAGACTTGAGACCCTCGGGTAGATTCTGACAATGCTTAAATCCCTCGGCCAAAACACGAAGAGAACGGTTCAGACCCGGTTCCCAGTGTACTAGACCTTTCTTCTTGAGAGCTGCGACGTGCTGATGCACAGTCATACGGTTCTTCAAACCCATCGCATTGGCAAGCTCAGCTAGAGTTGGCGGATAGCCATGCTCATCACTCAATTTCACAATTAGATTGAGTACGTCCTGCTGTCGTGCTGGCAACGGCTTGTCTGTATCTATCACCTGAACGCCCTCTTTGAACAAAGCCATACGTAAGTATAGTATCACATACATCGCCATGATTTGTCGAGCTTTTTCTGCAAAATCTTGAGTTAAGGCGATCTCAATCTATTTCTATTTCTATTTCTATTTCTATTGCGCCAGCTTTTCCATTTTCGCCATCGCGGCTCTAGACTCATTATTTAGCGAAATAATCTCATAGAAGAACGGACTAGTCCTAAGCGTACTAAAAAAGCTTTTGAGATAAACTCGCTTGGGGCCTGCCTCTAGCTTGTCTAGGAGCGCCAGAGCTTTAGCCGCCTGGCCACTGTAGATCAACTCAACAAAAAGGCGAGCGCCAGCTTCAGACTCCGGATCAACATTAGCGTTACTACCAACATTCCTGTTATCAGCCGCTGCAATCTTCTTTGCCGAGGCAAGGGCAGCAGATATTGTTGAGGTTCTCTCAACTTTAAAACCATTGCGCCAAGACAAATACACTTTTGGTCTAGCACCAGAACCCTGAGCAATGCTTTTAAAATTGCAGAATGTTGTGTCTTCAACTACTAGTTGAGCTTGCCTCTTTGGCGGAAACTCAAGGCGCAAATGTCCGTACACTGCATCATGATGCCAAATATGCTTGAACGTTTTACCAAGTGAATAGATATCGTACTTGTAGCAGCCGTAGGCGCCACCATTCCACTCTTGCACGACCAAATCAATGACACCATCGCCAGTTAAGTCAGCGCACTTAATCAAGACAGTATCTTTGGCAGCATAAGACTCCTCTTGTTTTTCTTTGTCAAAAAGAAAGAGACTATGAGCCCTTCTCTCTAACAATTTCGTCTTGCCTTTGTAGACTTGAAAGATAACGCCTTCATCACCCTTCCAGTTATAGTCTTGAAAAACAATGCGGTAGCCAGATATATCGCGCACCACCGCAGGTCCAACATAGGCGCCAGCAGCGAGGCAAGTGAGAAGCGACAAGCAAATGAGAACTGACAGACCAATTAGAACAAGGGCGAAAGCGAACACTAATGCCCCAGTTGAACTGCTGGTTCTCGGAAACAAGAAGCTCTGACGCAAAGTGAAACTATTCGAAATCACAATACTACAAAATATTTTTGCCAAGTGCAGACTGAACTAGGTCTACCGCAAGTTGAGCAGTGCGATTCTTAATATCAAGTGTGGGATTAAGTTCAACAATATCAATCGAGCGCACCAATTTAGTATCGGCTAACAACTCAAGAGCAAAGTGACTTTCGCGATAAGTAAAACCGCCTCTTGAATCAGTACTCACCCCAGGAGCCACATCAGGATCAATGACGTCAAGATCAAATGAAACATGCAGACCGTGAATATCTTGACCAATAGATTGCAAGGCTTGCTCGGTAATTTTCTTAATGCCCTGCTCATCAACATCGCGCATGGTGAAAGGCAGCACGCCAGAATCGCGCACAAGATCTGTTTCGGCCTGATCCAGATCGCGAATACCAATCAGAGAGCAGCGCTTGGCATTGACCTTCGGAGAGAAACCATTCAAATTAACCAAGCTTTCATCACCCTGACCAAGCGAAATAGCAAATGGCATACCGTGAACGTTGCCACTAGGAGAAGTAGCCGGAGTATTAATATCTCCGTGGGCATCAAACCAAACCAAACCAAATTCTTCTTTGCGCTTGCGGTAGTAGCTAGAAACTCCAGCAATGCTGCCAATAGCCAAAGAATGGTCACCGCCAATAGTGATGGCTACGGTGCCAGCCTCTAAAGCCTCTTCTACGGCCTGGGCAACCGCTTGACTAACCGCGGCAATTTCAGGCACACAACGGCTATGAAGGGCGCTGGTATTTTTCTCCCACCATGTCAAAACTTCTGGCACAACGATCTCAACTTCTTTGTGCACGCTGTAGCCCAGAGCTTTGATACGACTGACTAGACGGGCGACTTTCATGGCACCTGGCCCTAAGGCTACTCCGGCATGAGGACCACCGAGGTGAATCGGGCAATAGATCAAGGTTACCGATCTATTGAGTTTCGCCGTTGAGTTAGCCACAAGCGAACTGCTACTAGCTTTAGGTACGGACACAAAAACCTCCAATCACGTGATATCTAGTCGAATACTGGGTCGGCTACTAGGTTTCAGCTTTGTGACAATCTTAGTAGATCAGCCGCCACAGAGCATATATAGATTACTCGCTAGTGTATAATCTTCTCTTGGTTTTTGTCTGTATTTTGAGGTTGGGAAAGTGTTGCGACCGTTGATCAAGATTTTCTTCCTGGCTAACGCCGCTTTTGAAGTGGCAAGAGAACGTGTAGAAGATGCACTTGACACCTTTACTGCGCGAGCTGGTGAATACAAGTCAAATGAATCAGATCGCGTACAAAAAACTCGCGATAAATTCAAGCAAATGCTCAATGAAACAAGCCAAAACATCTGGAATCGCTCTGATGTATTGGAAGGTCAAGTACGCGAAAAAATCCGCCGCCAAGTAGCTGACTTCTCACTAGGAGCCCTCGGTGACTCCACTGAAATCAACGAGCTGAGAGCTGAAATAGCTACATTGCGCGCTGAAATCGCTGATATCAAACAAAAGTCGCCGGTTTGAGCTAATCGCTTAAACTCAGAATTCCCTGCCAGTATGTTCATTTCAACCCGGGGTCAGGCATGAGCGACCCTCAGTCAGATGCAATAACAGCAGAACCAGATAATCATAAAGGGCAGCGCGAGCAGTCAGAGCAGAAAACTCTGAACGATACGCTTTCGGACACCCCTAACAAGAGTCTAGAAAGCAAGAGCCTAGACGGCAAAGGCCAAGCAAGTCATCAGCTCTACGACACCGTCCTGGCCGACCAGGCAATTCGCCTTGAAGTATTACTAAAAGACAAGCGTTTCTGGAAGAGCCTTTCAACTCTTTCTATGCTCGCTTCAGTTGCAGCTGTAGACCGCCTGGTCGGCGGTCGCTACAAGAAGCGCTCAGCATCAGAAGCTAGAAGACGCACAGCCAAGCTCGTCAAACAAGCACTGATAGAAATGGGCGCTACCTTTATAAAGTTAGGCCAGTTTCTTTCGGTTCGTAAAGACATAATTTCAGAAGAATTGGCCGAAGAACTAGTCTCTCTGCAGGATCAAGTACCTCCATTTGACTACGAGAGCCTCTGCCAAACCATTGAACGCGAGCTTGGAGCTCCACCTGACAAATTATTCAAAGAGTTCGAAACAACTCCAATTGCCTCGGCCTCTATTGGCCAGGTGCATAGAGCACGACTGCAAGATGGACGCGCCGTGGTTGTTAAGGTGCAGCGACCAGACCTATCTGACATCTTTTACCGTGACTTAGGTTACATGCGCTTAATCGCCAAGATTGGTCCTATCATTCGACCCAGCCAAGACTGGAGCGGCTGGCTTGCTCTTTCTGACGAATTTGGCCGCACCCTCTTCGAAGAAATTGACTATATAAAAGAAGGCCGCAATGCCGACCGCATCAGGCAGATACTTAAGGATCAAAAAACCCTCAGAGTTCCGCGAGTCTTCTGGAAGCTCACTGGCCGGAAGGTTCTAACGCTTGAATACTTGCCTGGGGTCAAAATTGACAACAAAGAAGAAATTGCCAGGCAAGGCATTGACCCAGTAGCAATTGGCAACAACTTAGTGGCAGCCTACATGGAACAAGTGCTCATGCACGGCTTTTTCCATGCCGACCCCCACGCCGGCAATCTCGCTGTTGGACCGGACGGCCGCATCGTTATATATGACTTTGGCATGATTGGCGAAATAAGCCAATCGCAAAGAGAAGCAATATTGGGCTGTATCGCGGCAGTTATCAACATGCACCCCGATGAGCTAATCAAGAATTTGGCCACCCTTGGCATTGTCAAAGAAGGGGCCAAACAAGAATCGATGGTGCGAGCGGTTCAACCATTTATTGAGTATTACAAAGGCAAACAAATAAAAGAACTCGATTTCAGCGATTTGGAGCATGACATCGACCAAATTGCTATGGATCGCTCCCTCAAACTGCCCCCAAGTCTGGCCTATTTACTGCGCACAGGCTCCTCTCTGGAAGGCATCGCCCGCAGTCTCCATCCCAATTTCTCCTTCGTAGAAGCGGCGAAACCTTCAGTCAAGAAATGGGCCTTGGCGAATCCGGCTCAAGCTTATTTTGCCCTAGGTTATTTAACGAGAGGAAAACTGTTCGGCCAAAAAGGTGTATTTAGCGAAGAAGGCCTTATACGGCTCTTCTCCAGCACAAATGCCGGAGAAGAAAGCGCCACTGGCAAGCTTTTGCCAAGAGGGAATAAGACAAAATCTAGTCTGAAAACCGGCTCCGTCAGCCAATCTGAGTTAGAATTACAGAAAGAACACGGGCGAAGACTCCAAGAGATCCGAAAGTTAGAGACTCAAATCTATATTTTGGATAGAGAGGTTAAGAGTCTTTCGAAAAATCGGGTAAATTTACTATGGACCGGCCTGATGTGGTTTTCGTTGTCTCTAGTATTTTGGGGCATAACATCTGCATCTTCAGGAAGGCAATTTACCGAGTATTATTTGATTGGAAATGGTGTAATGGTGGCTATTATTGTTTGGCAAATAGTAAGACCACTGGGGATGGCTAATAGAAAGCGTTCCAATGGGTCGACTGGGAGACGGAGATAGACAATGCTGAAATGGCGTGCAGCGGCACGAACTGATGCGGGTTGCCAGCGTCAGAGGAATGAAGACAATTTCTATGTGAGCCCTGATAATCGCGTATTTGCCGTCGCAGACGGTATGGGCGGTGCAGTTGGTGGCGCCAAGGCGAGCAAGTTGGCTATGGAAGCCGTCGAGCAACAATGGAAAGACTGTCCTCCTCCGGCCAAGGACAAAGAAGCAATCACTAAATGGCTTACTGAAACGGTCAATTCGGCCAATCATTCAGTTTGGCATTCAGCTGAAGAAGATGCCTCTGTCAGAGGTATGGGTACCACTGTCGTAGTGGCTGTCCAAGCCGATGACAACTACATGCAAATTGCTCACGTAGGCGACTCAAGAGCCTATCTTGTGCGAGAAGGCAAGACCAGGCTTCTGACTAACGACCATTCGGTGGTTCAGGAAATGGTGAGAGCCGGTCGCTTGACAGAAGAGCAGGCCAGAATCAATCCTTACAAAAACTTAATCACCCGTTGCCTCGGCCACGAAGAGAAAGTTGAAATTGATCACACGCCAGTAGATCTTCATGCCAACGATTGGGTTGTACTTTGCTCCGATGGATTACCAACGGTTCTTCGGGACGAGCAAATCGGCGAATCGATTAAAGATTTGACCGATCCAGAAGGTCTTTGCGAAGAATTAGTAAAGCTAACAATCGACGGCGGTGCGCCTGACAACGTTACTGTTGTGGTCGTCAAATTCCACGATGAAACTTCTGATAACGGTAGCAAATAGGCTTCTAACGCGGTGAAATGGCAGCCAATCCCAATCCCAATGCCCAACAACAATGTGCAAGGTGCGGTGCGACGTTAGCCCGCCCAGGGGCAGAGTGTAATGTTTGCGGTGGAACCGTTAACATGGGGGTTATGCAGCCTGCTGCAGTGGACAGGAAGGACGATCCACAACAAGCAGCCTCTGCATTTAGAAAAGAGGCAAAACCAATGAAACCTGCATTTCTTTTCAATAAACTGAGCAATGAGCGCTTTCCACTAAATCAGTCGGTAAGCAAAATTGGTCGCGATCAAACCAACAATATATCGGTCACCAATGATCACTACATCTCACGGCACCACGCCTGGGTGCTACAGATGCAAGGTGCTTATTGGGTAGAAGACTTAGGTTCTACCAATGGCACTCTGCTCAATGGTGAAATTCTCAGCGAACGTAGACAAATTTCGCCAGGAGATAGATTGACCTTCGGCAAGACGGAGTTCGTTTTCGTAGTCGAATAATTCATTCTTTGCTCATATGAATTCCAATAGTTCCCCGCAAGACAGCCGCAAGCCAGATGGTAAGCATTGGTGCGGTCGTTACGAGTTGTTGGGCGAAATTGGACGCGGGGGCATGGGCATTGTTTACCGCGCTCTTCATCCAGAAACCGGTCAGTTTGTCGCCATAAAACAATTAGTGCTGGACAACATCGCAGCAGAAAAAAGGACAGAGTTCAAAGACCGTTTCAAGCGCGAAGCCTACACAATCGCCCGCCTAAAACACCCAAATATAGTTGATGTTTTAGACATCTGCGTCGAAGGCGATTCATTTTATTATGTAATGGAATTTCTCGACGGCGACAGCCTACGCAAAGATTTGATTAGGCGCGGCGGAAAAATGTCAGTGGAGCAACTCTACCCAATACTAGCGCAAGTGGGCGAGGCACTTTCGCTGGCACACTCAATGAGCATTGTTCACCGCGACGTCAAACCCGACAATATTTTCATACTAAGAAACGGCATAGTGAAACTGACCGACTTCGGCATCGCTCGCGCTGCTGAGTTTGAAGAGTCAAATTTGACTAAAACCGGCATTATGATGGGCACACTCAACTATGTCTCGCCAGAACAACTTCAAGATGCAAAAAGCGTCGACCATAGAGCTGACATATTCTCTTTAGGCATAGTTTGCTACGAAGCTCTAAGTGGAACTATGCCATTCACTGCCGATGGTATAGCAGCAACGATTGTCAAAATAATTTCGCAAGAAGAAAAACCACTACATATACTAAACCCCGCCATCAGCACCGAAATCTCGGCCAGCGTTGGCCGAGCCATGCGCAAAAAGCCACGCGAACGCTACCGCTCTGTTTCTGAATTCGTCAAAGACTTCTCAGCCACACTGTCTGAACTGGCGAAGCAATCAGTGGCGACTCTCGCCGATGTTACCGGTAGTAGCTATGAGAACATACCAGCCAGCAATTATCGCCCACTCAAAACCCAATTTGGTATCACCTCAATAGATGGCGTAACTACAGATCCAGGTCAAAACACAGGCGTAGACTTACCGAAAGAAAGTCTGGCTCAGTCAACGGCCACAGATATGCAGGCTCAACAAATGCTTGAATCTCAACAGATGCTAGAGACTAAGCATGAATTTAGACCAACACTACAATCTAAACCACGTCTAGAAGAAAAGACTCCAACAGAAGAGTCCCGCTTAGCACCAGCTGCACCACGCGAACAAAATGCCATTAGACATATTCTGACGATGCAACATCAGGGTAGTGGCTCCACAAGCAAACGCTTTGAAGAACCAGCTGTGATTACGTGCCGCGCCGGTAGAGTGGCTATTGCCGATGCTGTTACTCGCACAATAAACGTCTTTGCCTATGACGGCAATAACATCGAACAAACGCTTCGTCATCTCTACGAAGTTGCTTACAAACCAGCCAAAGGTGTCAGCGCTGAAACTAGCCGCACCAGATGCGGTAGCATAACAAGACCGGGCGGCCTGGCTTTCGATATGAAAGGGCGACTCTTCGCCTGCGACGCCAGCGATCAGTTTATTCGTGTTTTCGATGGGCTGGGAGCTTACTTAAGCGAATTCAAGAACATTCAGGCCAAAGACTCAGGCTTGGCTGGTATCACTTTTGATTCCAGCGGCCTTCTATATGTATCAGATTCAGCTAACGCTTGTGTTCAAGTCTTTCAACCAGAAACCGGCGTCTGGCTACGCTCACTTAGTGGTCGAACCGAACTAGAAGTAAAAGCTAAAAGTATTTACGCCCAAGAAAACGACCAACAGGCCCAAATCAGATTGCCAGCGGGTCTTGCTACAGACCGACTGAATCAACTCTATCTAGCCGACTATGGTTCATCGAAAATATTTGTCTTCAATAAACAGGGTGGTGTACTACGAAGTTTCGGCCATAAGGGCAGTGAACTGGGCGAGCTAAACATCCCTAGATCCGTTGCTGTCGATCGCTTTGACCGCACATACGTATGTGATTCATTCAACAATCGACTGTCAGTTTTTGACGCTAGCGGAAGAGTTCTCTATACTTTTGGCGAGAAGGGCAGCAGCCCAAGCCAGTTAGTAAATCCGTCAGACATTGCCATCGACAACCAGTTCGGTATCGTATTTGTTTGTGACCGCGGCAACAGACGGGTACAAATCTACAAATTATCCGGTGATTTCACCGGCCAGGAGACCTAATCGATGCCATCAACAGCAGTATCATCACCAAGTCTCATTCTCGCTTCTTCCTCGCCAAGAAGAATTGAATTGATCAAAAACTTGGGCCTCAAGTTTGAAATCTTGCCCAGCGATCTTGATGAAATCGTCAATGCGGCACTAACCCCAAGCGAAGTGGTCGCCGAACTAGCAGAAAGCAAAGCTGCAAGAGTTAGAGAACTAGTACAAGAAAGAGGCGGTGCCACCGCTCAAGAACATCATGTAATTTTGGCAGCCGATACCATAGTTGTTTTTGAAGGCGATATTCTTGGCAAACCAATAGACCGCGACCACGCCATTGCCATGCTCACCCGCCTAGTTGGCAATACCCATGAAGTTTATACCGGTGTGCACGTAATATCGGTCAATCATTCATCTAAAAATGATCCAGCCGTTGTCGCCCATCACGAAATTGAAGTAGCAAAAGTCGAGTTCAGAAAACTATCAGCAATCGAAATTGCCAACTATGTAGACAGTAAAGAACCAATGGACAAAGCTGGCTCATACGCCCTGCAAGGCATCGGCGCCTTCATGATTAATAAGATCGAAGGATCGCCCTCAAATATTATCGGCCTGCCCCTAGTGCGCACAATCGAATTGCTGCGCAAATGCGGCGTTCAAATAATGGGCGAATAGCCAGGGCGCTAGCATTCAAGCGAGCCTAAGGACAAGACTAACAGCAAACATAGCGGCAAGATAAACTGCTTATAAGCCAAGACAATAAACTTCCAGCCTTCTTGACTACAGCCAAGTTCAGCTGTATGAGAGTACCAATCTGGCTCAAAGTGCCAAGAAGAGTTAAAATCTGCCCTAGATCTAAAGAACGTCAAAAAACGGACAAAATAGCTTGGGCGGTGACCAGTGAAACTCTTTCCACGACTTTTAAATCTCTCTTTCAAAGTTAGTCTTAGTGTTGGCCTAGCTCTTAGCCTGAGCCTAGCCAGCTTAAACTTGGCTAGTCCGAGCTGGGCGCAGTCAGACAATGGCGATCTCAAAAGCGAGAGTGAAAGTCAGCTCCCAAGCAGTGATGATTCAATGAACACTCTTTGGGCTGAATCACAAGAGCAGCAAAAAACTACAGATTCCACAAAAAAATCCAAGTCAAGATCTAAGTCAAAAAGCAAATCAAAATCAGATTCAGCAGTCGAAGCCAAAAGCGATTCGACTTCAAGTAGTCAAACAACAAGCAGTACTCCTATTGATCTCAGCCCATCCTCTACCAAAGAAACAAGCAAAGACAATAGTTCTGAAATTACACCGGCAGCGACAGCTGCACCGTCAAGAGACTCGGATCTTTCCACGCCAATCATGATTCAACCCGCGCCTGCAGCCATGGGTGAAACCACCATTACCGACGTCTCCGGGCTCTGCTCTGTTAGTGCTTTTCAAAATAGTGATCTCTTGCGCACATCCGCTTGGCCAGGAGTTGGCCCGTTCACAGCAGAGAGTGACAATAAATTTGTCGACCCTCAAGACAACAAGCTCAAGCTTCACGTCGACGGCGATCACGTCACCGCATGCGAGCTCTTGCTCAACAATCAAAACGGCTCGAAGCAGAGCATTCTCAATCTAGAAATGACTTGCGACTTCATGCTCGAAGCTCTAGGGGCAAAAGGCAATAGAATTTCTGAATTCAATACTTACTTCGAGAAAAACAAAGACAAAATAGCCACTTCGAAACCAAATAGCGAAAACCAGATGAAGACTAGCTCTGGCACATACGTTATTGCCCTAGCTGGCGTCGGCCAGGCCAGCAATAGTGTTTTGATTCAAGTGACAAGTAAGAACAAAGTCTTGACCGATGAGCAAAGCCTAGCTAGCTCTATCAGTGGCAGTACACAAAAAACAGACCCCGTAAATGAAACGCCTGTGGTTGCCAGCACTCCGTCAACAACTAGCTCAACCACTCGATCGACCACAGCAAAAGCAGGAATAACAAAGACTAGTTCAGTCAAGCCAACTTCTGCAACCGTTAAAACAACCAGCAAACCCCCAGCAAAGCCGATCAAGCCAGAGACAACAGTGGCGACAACCGAGCCAGTGAAAACGGAAGCTCAACAACCGGCGACCAAAGATCCGCTAAGAGACGAACTAGCCGGTGCCATTCGCTCGTGGCAGACAATTAAAAAGTCAGCCCTCAAAGACAGAAATCCTGCCGGTCTAAGCAAAATTCTCTCCGGCGCTTTGCTCCAACGTCAAACCGATTCAATCAAAGCCTTGACCGAGAGTAAACACTATTACGAACTTACACCTAAAGGTGTAGTCGTTGAAAAATATACAGAACTATCTAGCACTCCGCAAAAATATTCGGTCTACGCCAAAGTAATGGAACTGACAAAAATCATGAAAGACGGCGCCACAAAGCCCGAGAAAGAGACAGATGACACCTATAGCGTAAACTACACGGTAGAGCGCTCTGGCGACCATTGGACCATTTCAAATTCGCTCTTACTGGTCAAGAAAAAATAAAAATCGGTGAATGAATGGGCCTCAAAAAACTAATAGCCCACAAGCCAAGGCATCACATTTGGTGCACTTTGTCGCTGCTGTTAGCTACCAGCTGTACCGTTGCTTGTAGCGGCAAAGCCCAAATGAAAACCGCAGCCAATATAAATTCAAGCAAAATTACTGCAGCAACTAGCAATAGCTCTAGTTCTAATTCTAGTTCTGGCGCAAGCTCGAGTACGGCCGCTACTGCCGCTGCCGATGCCCTAAGCGCCAAAATCAAAGCCCTAAAGCCAGAGCCGAATAAAATCGGCCTTGTCACTGAAGATTGCCAGCCCTTTTCACCTATGAACTGTGTGCAGACAACTGGTACTAATCTAGTTTTCCTCGGTGGTGATTGCCTCTATTTGTCAAAGAACGGCTTACCAGACCCAAGCACTGGGGGCTTCATCTTCGCTCAAAAAGTTAGCGCACCAGCCTGGGGTAAGCCACCAGGTCTAGCAATTCCAGTACACGAGTTTGCCAATCTGCTCTACTCACCAACCCGAAATTCAATTATCGTACTGGATAAATCCGGTGACCTTTTTGAATTCGAATTGACGAAGAAAGTCTGGTCGGTTTTGCGCACTAATGTTCCCATCTCCGGCTCTCCCGATCCAGAATTCATTGATCTTTGCTTGAGCGAGCAAAATAATATTCTCAATTTGTTAGACCCAGAGCGCAACCAAATATGGAGGCTGCGCCTACCAGATCTAAGTAAAGATAAGGGCAAAGCGAAGGGCAAAAATACTGTCAATCCAGTCTTCGAACGAACCTTCCCAGAAGTAATGCCTTGGCGCCTAAAACCCGGCGACGCCTCGGTTGCCGAGTGCATTGCCATTACCTTTGACAAGCGCTTTAGCTTGCTCAAACAATTCGGCCAAATCATCACAATCGAGCCCCTCAGCCCAGCCGGGTCCTTGAAAGTACATCAAGCAAAACTACCAATCAAATCGGCCTCTGGTGCTCTTGGTGCTCTTGGTACTCTTGGTACAATTCGCGCCTCTCGCATGATTAGTGCCGAAAACAAAGCTATTCCTCTCTATGTTGTTGAGAGGCAAAACAATCGAGTCTTAGCAGTAGATAAAGAATCAGGCAGCACCAAAGCCTTTAATTTCCCGGCCAACTCAAGCCTGAGAGGCTTACTGCCGCTAGCTCACGGCTTCTGGATAATAGACAACAGCACCATGGCTTACCGCGACTTGGCCAATCCCAATCCGGCCGGAGAGAAAAGAGAAGCGCGAGAAAACGATCCACGATTAGCCAAGCTCTCAGCCCCAATCAAAGGTATGAAGTTACCTAAACACTCAGGGGTCTACCCCGGCGCTCGCAGGCTATACCGATACGGTGTGCATGAAGGCCTTGACCTCTTCAACGACCGCACCCATATCGCCATAAACACCCCGGTGATAGCAGCCGGAGCTGGCAAAATTGTCAGAGCCGACGCCAACTTTGTTGACATGAACAGGGGCACCTTCAACCGCGTCATGAGCGATTGCGTCAACGAGCACCGCACCTCTGACAAAAACGAAGACCTATTTCGAGGTTGCCAAGTATGGATAGATCATGGCAACAATATGATCACCCGTTATGCTCACTTGAATAAAATCAATCCGAAAATACGCGTCGGACAGACCGTAAAGCCCGGCGACCTGATAGGCTTTGTGGGTGTATCCGGAACAGGACAAAATCTACCCGGTAGAGCGAAGTATCCCCACTTGCACTTTGAAATCTGGCTCGATGGAAAATATCTAGGCTACGGCCTCACTCCAGCTGAGACAGTAGGAATCTTTGAAGACATCTTTGAAAGCCCATCCAAAAAATAGATTGAATTGAGAGAGGAAAGGAAGTAAATGAGTTTGGCGAATTCTCCTGTTAGCCGCATAAAACAGAGTGCTGTTATCAAGCTTCATTGCTTACTCACCGCAGTTAGTTTTAGTTTCGCCCTGCTGCCCTCTTCCCTAGTGGCACTGTCTAGCCCAGCCTACGCTCAGCCAATCACCATTTCGGCCAAGAATTTCAATAGTGATGCCGCAGGTATTTTGATAGCTGCCAAAGGTCCAGATGAAGTAAAGGCACCAAGCTCAAGCGAAGTTTCAGCAGACTCTGAAGCTAGCGAAAGCAAGGATAAAGACAAGGACAAAGATAAAAAGTCTAGCGATAAGAAAGCAGAAGACAAGAAGTCTAAAGCCAAAGAAACTAAAGCCAGCGCCAAAGACGATAAGGCCAAAGAAGAAAAGGCAAAAGACGATAAATCTAAGTCTAAAGACGATAAAACTAAAGCTGAAAAATCGAAAGACGAAAAAGCAAAAGACAAGAAAGCTGACGCCAAAGACGATAACAAAAAAGAAGACAGCAAAGACGACAAAAAGAAAGCTTCAGTCAAACGTGGTTTCTTCGGCCGCGCCAAAGAAGACACAGCAAAAGCCCCAGCAGCGGCAACTCCAGCAGCTACTTCAGCAATAGCGCCAGCAGCAGCTCCCGCTGCAACAGCTCCGGCAAAAGCCAGCGAAAAGAAAGAAGAAAAAGAGGAAAAGTCTCTAGTATTTGAGCCTGACACGGCCTTAATTAGCGTGCTCAAAGATCTCAACCGCTCACTAAAAGAGTCTGACGAAATCAGCAAAATAGAAGATGCCAATCAACGCATGATTGTCACTCTGGCTGCCGCTGTCATCGACAAAGCGCTGAGCGATCCTAAACTTGCATTTAATCGAATTTTAGCGAAAGAACAAGAAGGCAAAGCCCGCACGAGACTAACAGCCGAGTCGTGGTCTTCTGGAGATGTCGAAGTCAATGACAAATTCAAAGGCTCACTTTCAACCGTATGGGCCAAGCGTATCGATGGCCTTGTAACGGTAACTGTAGCTGGCGATTGTCACGATCGCAAAGCCGCCGACGGTAAAGATATTGGCGAATTTATCGTAGTAATCAATGCCCGCTCACCAGTTGAAACCGGCTTTGATATTCAAAGTCAGGCCAATGTCAATTTTTGGATTGGCAAACTCGGCGCAATACTGGTAGAAGCTGACTGCATTCCAAAACCAGCAGCAGAAGGCGAACAACCAGCCGAGCGTAAAGGCGACAGCGAAACTCAAAGCAGCGCTGATCAAAAAAAAAAATCAATAGTAGCTCTACCACCACTACTAACCCATAGATATCGCCAGTACTACGAGCTGATCGTTCTGCAAGATGACCGTCGTCGCGTGATTGCTCAGCAATTGGCAGCGATGGACCCGAGCGTGCAGATGATTGAGTCTGCAAAAGACAAATCTGAAAAGGACAAGTCAGAGAAAGACTCTGCAGGAAACGACAAAAAAGAAGTACTAGCAAAAGCAGAAAAGACAAAAGTAGCAAAAGTAAAAGTAGAAGCAGCAGAAGAAGTAGACGAAGACCCAAAGTCTAAAGCTGACTCAGACAGTGACGATCCAAAAGCTGAAAGCAAGTTCGAAACTAAAACGGCTAGCAACAAAGTCAAGGCAAAAACCGACGAAGAAACTGCTGAAAATGCTGAAGAAAAATCAGCTGAAACCGAAAAAGTAGCAAAAGCCGCTGCTCCTGCGAAAAAAGAGCCTGAAGTAAAAGTAGTTGAGAAATTCGTCGAAAAAGCCCCAGAGAAAACCACTGAAAAAGCAAGTAAAGTAGAAACCGTCTACAACACTGGCGTCGCAGGGTCGTATCCAGTAACGATCACCACCAGCAATACCAACCTAAAAACGGCAGCCGGCAAGAGCACTCGTCCGGTGGCCAAGCAAGATAATAATACTGGGGCCAATTCGGGAACTAACAGCACAGGAAGGCAAGGCAACGAAATGGCCTATGCTGGTGCCGCCCAATCAATGGAGCGCATAACCGGTCTAGAGTTACCAGCTCTAAAACAACCGAAGAATTTCACCATGCTCATGCCAGATAGAGCGTTGGCTGGACAACCAGTAACCGTTGCCTTTGTCGATGAACAGCGCAATCCTGAAAGCAATGTTGAACTAAGCTTCAACGGCGTTACCCTATCGACTGACCAAAACGGTCAAGCACAGTACATGATTCCAGAAGATGAAACTCCTGGCCGCTCACTCAATATTGCCTTGCTCTCACGCCCTTACGAAATGCCCGCAGTGATAGAAGTCTTGCAGCCGCTGGCAACTCCAAGCAGCCCTCAGGCTCCTAAAGTAGACAGAGCCAGCCACCTTGTCAGCCGCCGCTCCAATCTTGTAATAGACGGCCATAACTTCGATGGCGTAGCCCTAAACAACCGCGTCATTATCGACGGCATGACCGAATGTACAATCGCAGCGGCTTCGCCAGTACAACTGAAAGTGACCTTACCGAAAGACTTGCGCCCAGGCCCACACTCACTCTGCGTCAGCACCGAAGGCATGCGTAGCAACCCGATTGGCTTCGAACTAGCACAACTAGAAGTAGTCTGCGAAGGCAAAGATAACCCCAAAGACACCTCAGGAAAAGTCACTGTCAAAGTTGTTGGCACCACAACCAAAGTTAACGTCAAACTAGTCAATCTCAGCCCTGATTTAATCAGACTGAACAAAGGTGATGACGCCAAACTATTGAGCAGTGGCGGCGCAGACAACACCGCTAGTGTCTCTGTTCAGCGCCTCAAAAAAGGGCCAATGAAAGTAGAAGCCTGGCTAGAACTTTAGAGCTCAATAAAAAGAATCAAAAATCAAGGAGTCAAGAATGGCCGCCAGCCAAAAGGGTTGCAAGCTCAATTTGAGTGTGGACCACGCCAAACGCTACGCCCAGTCAATTGCCTATGGCAAGAAAATTGAGACTGTCATTCCTGGCGGCGTAGATAGCCCATTTCGAGCCTTCCACGAAGTTGGTGGCGATACAATATTTTTCGACCGCGCCAAAGGCTCTAGATTGTATGACCTCGATGGCAATAGCTATATTGATTATCTCGGCGCCTGGGGCCCAGCCATTCTCGGACACTGCCCTGACGACGTGGTTCGTAAGTGCCAAGAAACTCTAGCCAAAGGGCCAGTGTTTGGTGCACCACACGTTTATGAAATGGAAATGGCCAAGCTTGTCATTGCTGCCGTTCCTTCAATTGAGAAGATTCGCTTCGTCAACTCTGGCACTGAAGCAGTGATGAGTGCAATTAGGTTAGCCCGGGGCTTTACCGGCCAAGAAACAATCATTATGTTTGAAGGTTGCTACCACGGTCATTGCGACGCTACCCTGGCCAGCAACGGCCACCAATCATCTAGTGGTATTCCTGATGGTGCCAAAGCCGCCACTGTTTTAGCAAAATTCAATGATCTTGAATCAGTAGAAACCCTACTCAACCAACACAAAGGCAAAGTGGCTGGCATCATAGTAGAGCCAGTAGCTGGCTCTATGGGTGTGATTACGCCAGTACCAGGATTCTTAGAAGGGCTGCGAGCCTTAGCCGATCGTTTTGGCGTATTGCTGATTATTGACGAAGTCTTGACCGGCTTCAGAGTAGCTTTCGGCGGTGCTCAAAATTACTATAACGTCAAAGCTGACATCACCTGCTTTGGTAAAGCTCTCGGCGGCGGCATGCCCATTGGCGCCTACGGCGGCAGCAAAGAAATCATGAATAGGCTACAGCCAGACGGCGATGTTTATCAAGCTGGAACTTTCTCTGGCAACCCTGTCACTATGGCCGGTGGCATCGCAACTCTTACTCTACTGAAAGATCCAGCGGTTTATCAAACCTTAGAAGACCGTACAGCCCAGCTTTTCGCCGGATTGAGCAAGGTGATTGAGCGCCATAATTGGCCAATTCAATTGCCTCGCCTAGGTTCAATGTTCTCGATAGTCTTTGCTGAAAAACCAGTATTGAACTTTCAAGATTCACTAACGATTGATTGCAAGGCATTCGCTAAGTTCTTTCATTTCGTGCTCGACAATGGCATATACCTGCCACCTTCAGCAGTGGACGCTGCATGCCTTTCATCGGTGCATACAGTTGAAGAAATTGAAGAGACAATAGAGATCATGAGCGAAGGATTTAAGGTAGCGTTTAACAAACAACTATGATTCAAACAAAGTTTCGATATCCCTAGCACCATGCGAGATTCTAACGATCTCAATGCCTTCTTCGATCGGACGATAAAAGATCAAGTAGTTCCCCTCCCTGACGCTGCGCAGGTCTGGACTCAGTTCTGGGCGCCTGCGCCCAGTGCCAGGCTTTTCGGCCGCCTCACGCCAGCGCTTTTGTAGCCTGACTCGCAGGCGTTCTGCTGCTTCGATGTTGTCGAGGGCAATGTAATCATAAATCTCTTCAAGGTCTTGGGCAGCGGCTTCAGTGAACCTTATGCGACTCACTTCTTTCTGCCTTTCTTGGCTAATGCCTTATCACGCCGTAATTTCAAACGCTGTAGCACTTCCTCTTCAGAAAGTACTTCGCCTCTATCCGCTTGGTCGATCCCGACCTGAATTTGGCGGCGTAATTCATCGAGCTTCATTTGCTTGAGTTGGTCACGTTCCACGAGCAACCGCAGAGCCTCACGCACTACCTCGCTGGCAGAGTTGTACATGCCGCTTTTTACTCGCTGATCGATTAGCTGCTCCAGCTCAGGTGTTAGCGATATGTTCATCGTGTGCAACCTCGGGAACGCTGAAAGACTCAGAAACATAATAACAAAAAATAGCAATCTTTGCTATCTGGTTCAAAGTGGCAGAGTGTCGCAGAACAAGTTATGAGCGATGTAGCCTCAAACCGTGGTAGCGGCAAGCACGTGCAATCCACAAATCGCAAAGGGTGTCATAGCCTTCGGGGCTTATACCAGTCGGCAGCTCATCTGGCCACTGTAGGTATGCTCTGAAAGAACAATCCATTGGCTCCGAGGACGGATCTAAGACCAACGCCTGGATTAGCTCTAAATCAGTGGCAGTGAAACCCAACTCGATATCACAGTTTCGCAAGTCGCCTGTATCTGTTCCGTTTGTATCTGGCCTAGTGAGCTCCACGTCTCCAGTTAATTGTGCCCGCGACTACTCTACTGAAAGCGAAGAGGCCTACCTTGTAGCATTTAGCTAGTCTTTCAGATGGTGTCGTCACCAAAACCTTTGTGAAACTAACACTATCGACATCTTTTCCCACCTTCAGGGTAAGTTAAAAACAGGAACAAAATGCTAGCACTGTGGGCATCGCGATGAATCAATTTCTGAGTCACTTTCGTGACCAACCGGAGCCCCTACTTTCTAAGAAGCTTGCGGATTGCTTTAGATTCGCCATTCCTGCTGGCCTTGTAATTTCTCTTGCCTATATCTTTTACCTTAACACCTCCTGCGGCGGTTGCAGTCCGCCTGGTGGAAGAAACATTGGTGTTTCTCAATGGTTTTGCGTTACCCTCAACTGTTTAATTGTGGCAGTCAATCCTGCTTTCTTCTGTGTGTTGAAAGTGATTCTCTATCTTCAATATCCACAAGATCAGAACCTTACGGTGCCGATTCGCTGCAATCTATACGAAACAATTCTTCCTCTTGTCGCATATATAGTCTATTTATTGTCTTGTCGCACAGCACGACAGGTGCAGTACAGCAAGTTCTTACGAGAGTTAATCGTCTATTCCTTGCTATTTTTGCTAGTCTCGCCCTTTGCTAGACAGATAACTTCAGCGCCAGCAACAATGGTTGGCTGGATGAATGTGATTATTCTTGGCTATAAATATGATCATGCCAAGCTCTTTACTGGCAAATCTGATTTGGGGCTGCAGCTTGTTCGTGCTTACTCTGCCATTGGTCAATATCAAAATGCCACACAGCTTTTAAATCAGCTTATAAACGTGGAGATGAGTCGCGACCATGCAGTTGGCGACTCTTTACTCGGTGCCTTTTACAATGTTAAACAAATAGACAAAGACCATACTCTATCAAAAGAGCAATGGATTGCCCTCTGTAAGCCAATAGAGGCTCAGCTACTCAATCTCTACCGATACTACAAACACAAAAAACAATTTGCTCAATTGACTGCATCGGAATTAGACGTAAGTTGCTTTTCTTCCGGACTAATTGAGGGCTACAAAAACCATGGGGCCGTCGAGAAGGTTTTGGAATGGAATCTGAGAAACCTAAGCGAGCAACGAATAGAGCATGGTGATAATTCTGCATCTTACGCATACAAACTGATGGATCTAGCCAAAGCCTACCACGCTTGCGGTATGAACGCAGAGGCCAGCACTAGTCTTGAAACAGCGATTGCCCGCTTCGAGTCAAAACCGCCCAATCGGCCACTTTCAAGAAGGGAAGCAGACAAAGACTGTCTTGGTTCTACGCTGCACTTTGAGCACAATCATGTTCAAGAATGCCAGAAACTACTAACATCGATTGCCCACAACGACCAGACACAATTAAAGAGTTTCGAAGAATCAAGCGGGACCATTACCTACATGAAAGAATCAGGGCAACAGATAGCATTGCGCTATCGTGATTTCGATGTCACACATAATCAGTACAAGCGAGATTTGGCCAAGATTTCAAAACTCAACAATGCAAAAGATGTCGAAACTTGTCTGCGCAAACTTGCCGAACTTTGCTACTGCCATTGCCGCTTCAAAGAAGCAGAAGACTACTACAGGCAACTACTCGATGTACAAACCAGTGTTTCGTTTGCAGAGAGAACACAACAATCCGCCGATCGAACCGAATTGGCTGATCTAACTGAACTTGCAGGAGCTTGCCGCAATCAAGGAGAACTCAGCAAGGCAGCAGTAATATTTGAGAAAGTACTGCAAAAGAAGAAAAAGCTGGAGAGCAACAACTACCCCAACATGGCACGCGATTTGAATAACCTGGCCGGGCTCTACTTCTTACAGAGCGACTTTACAAGAGCAAAGCCACTCAACCAACAAGCACTTGCTCTTGATCAATCGCGCTTAGGTGCCAACCACCCAGCTATTGCAATTTACTTAAAGCATTTGGGCCAAATTCATCTTGCATTGAACGAGCAGCAAGAGGCCCAGAAGTGTTTTGAGAGCGCGCAAGCTATCGACGAAGATTGCAGGATAAGTGGCGGCAAAGCGGGTTAGCAACGGAAGTGCGCTTTGATCTCAAAGTCTAAATGCTCAACTTTAATTTGCAACATGCTTCTAATCGGAGCAACGGCAGCATTGGCATACGGCTGCGCAAATAAACAAGAAGCCAAATGGATACCTCGGCCTAAGTTTTTCACCTATTGCCTAGCGTCGAAAATAAAACCACCACAGAATCTAAAAGACGCGAGAGGCAATCTCGCTAAATCAACTTCAACTAAATTTCTCTATGCGCTCGTGGTTAGGTCTTTTTCTGAATACTCACCTATGCTAATGCTTTCCGACAATGGAACTGTAATTGTTGCAGACAGCAAGAGCCCGACAGGCTACTGCAGTGGAAAGATGACACCTGCTCAACTTGAAGAATTCAAAAAACTCGGTAGCGAGCTCAGCTCTCTCAAGATAAAAGACTACGGTTCAGAAATTCCCTTTACCGACCTAACCTCGACTAATTTTTATGTTACCGATACCTTCGGTAATCATCAAAGAATACACATATCTGGTGACTTTACAGGTAACGAGTTCTTGATGAGCGCGGAGGATAAACGATATCACTGCGTTGTACCTAAAGTTTTGAAAGATGCATTCAGTAGATCTATGGAGGCAAGAAAAGCTTTTAGATTGAACCAAGAAGGAAGAAATGAGAGCAGCAAAGTATGGACTCCAGATAGTCTGAGCTTTGTACTAACAAAAGTCTCTACTACTTCAAAATCGGCCTCAAAGCGTTCTGTTGAATTCGGGCCGAGCACAATTCATGAACCACTAGAAGAAAAATACATAATCAAAAAAGCCGATTTAAATCAAAGCGAAGTTAACAGTCTGCTAGTCGCATATCTAGAAAATCGAAAAATAGCCATTCGTGGCCAGCTCTATGAACTTACACTGACGGAGTAGCCTTCTGAACTCAGACTAATCAGAGTCCAATCGCACGAACTTATACCTATCACCGACTAGTCGCACAATCCGCCAGCAATCACCGTGGACACCAGGGTGGGTTTCCATAACATGAAGTTTCGCTATGAGCTTATCGGCATCAGCTCTTCGATTATGCCTCTCATAGAAGTTCGCTAGCTTCTGCATGATTTCTCTGACGGCAAAGGATTCGTGGCCCTTAAGTTCTTCCTCTTTAGCAATCAACTTTTTGTACCAGGCCTCACACTCCGAAAGGAGTCCATGATTTTCATACCCCTTTATCAGATTGAATGTTGAAACTCTTGCCGGCTTCGAAAAGTACCTTGAGCGCCTTAGTTCTGCTGAATTCGGCACATAGTGCCGATCTTCAACAAATCGGCTTTCGTACTCATCAAAAGGTCGGCACAACTCAAGCCACCTAGCACCATTGATTCTTCCGTCTTGATCAATTTGTCTAAGGTGACCAGACACCATTGGCCAGTTTGACTGCGTATGGCCTTTTTTTAACATGGCAGCAAGAAGCTCCACAGCTATTTCTGGTCTATCGCACCAACACAAAGTCGCAATTGCATTGGAGCCAAAATCTTTCCCCCGAGAATTGCCACACGGCGAGCAATAAATTGAACTCCACAATTTATCTGCGGTCCCTGTTACCAAGCTAAGGGCAACTAGCGATTTGACTACCGGCATGACAAGCTGCACGAAACAGGCTGTGATGCAACAGAAACAAAGCAAAACAACTGACTTTTCCCAACGGCTAAGACTGCCGAAGGTCGCTGTTCCATGGTGAAGAAATCTAGCAATCTGAGACATGCGCAACTCCATCAGCAAGCATTTACGAGCTTCTGCTCGATACCGCAAATAAACAGGGTCACCAATTCAACAGACTATTCCCATCTTACCTGAAGGACAGCTAGGGTCTAAACAATCAACAACAAACAGTTTCGCGAGCGAAGAGTCTGGGGAAGTTATGAAAAGGAAAGACGACTCTTTCAATAAATGTATTGGCACGGTGTATACACACAGACGGCACGTTACTTCGGCATCCCTGGGTCACACTTTTGCTCTCAGAGATCGTCCAGCAGATGCCTAAGAAAGCCGGAACACGTAACATTCTCGCCTACTACTGTGCAATCGCTGCATCGTCGCTACTCCTCATTCTATTACCCATGCTGGTCCTTAGCAGCGAAATAGTTCCTACGGCAGTGGGGTTCTGCCGAAAAGACACTCCTGAACTCGCCGACCTACTGGAACATTACGGAGACGGCTGCCAAACACAGCCTCGGAAGCTTGAGCTCTATCAGCAAGCCCTGGATATGAGGGTTCGGGCTGGAGAGAAAGATGACAAAACAGCAGAAACCATCAATAAGATCTGGAATATAAAACGCTACTGGCCTGACTACAAAGCGACCTGGCTTGGAGAAGAGCTTGCAGCAAAGGCCGCCATTCTCGGCCCTGATTCAGATGACACTATCCGCACCAGAACGATGTGGGCAGTAGAACTCTCTCACCAGGGAAAGCATAAAGAATCTTCCAACTTGATGCGCGAGAATCTCAAGTATCTGAAGCAAGCTAAGGGCGACCATAGCTATGAGATCATTAGCATGCTGGGCCACATGAACGGCATATTTAAAATGAACGCAGAGCCACTAAAGGAGCGTGCCAGCCTTCTCGAAGAGGCTGTAAAAATTTGCTCCCAAAGCAAATCGGAGTCTCACCTTGGCATAGAAGGGATCAAGAGCCGCTTAATGCTGGCCGAACTTCGAAGCGAGACGCACGAATCCGCTGAAGCGGAGAAGCAGTTCAAAACGGCTCTAAGTCTCTCCGAAGGCCCCTACGAGAGCATGAAACGAGACTCCCTGCAGAGTTATGCTGACTTTCTTTCGAAGACCGGGCAAACAAGCAAAGCTAAAGCTTACTACACCCGTGCCGCGCAGTTGCCCACAGGGCGCTGCGGCAGCTGCGACAGTCCAACCATCTGGCAGCTCTTGGGGATAGAGAAGCCATTTTAATTTATGGCCACGTGACTTTCGCAGAACTATGGTGAAGAAGCCTTTGCGAGCTTATGTAGGTCAAAACAACGACAAGCAATAGGGAATAATAGATACAGCACCTCAGGGCTTAGCGATGCAAGAACCGGATTCTCTCAATCCAATAAAATTCCTTAGCCATGCGGGCTGCTCCCTTGCCTTCGCCTTGCCCACAGGTATCTTGCTGTGGATCTTCTATTTATTTATCTATAAAGTCATGAGCAGTTGCTGTTGTGTATCGACTTACGATACAAGCACCGATGTGATCAATATGGGATTCATTCTGATTCTGAACTGCTTTCTTGCGGCGCTGAATCCACTATTATTTTGCTTATTTGAACTTTGGACGCTCTGGCACAATACGGCCATCGGTCAATATTACGCCGGTAGAGATTTTCTTTCCTTCGGGGTAGTACCATTAGTCATCTACGTTATCTTTGCAATCAAACATGGATGGCTACGGTATTCTTCGGAAACACAAAGTCAAATAATTCGGAAGATTGGTATCACCTCCGCTCTCTGCCTTGTTCTGATACCATTTGAAAATCAGATTCTAAGCGCTCCAATCAACATCAGCAACTCGTTTAGACTGCTTACTTTGACAAAAAAAATTTCTGAAGATCCTCCCTCTCCTCGTAATACGACTATGGCTCGCACTTTAGCAAAAACTCTTGGTGAAGCAGGAAAACCTGACCAAGCTATGATCGTTTTGCTTGGCGCAATGCATCAAGATTTGAAAGAAGGTAGCGACAGTATATTTGCTGATTTCTGGACCCTAAACTACATAGATCCGGCAAGTCAACTAACGAAAGAAGAATGGCTCACATTGTGCATTCCGGTGAACGCAATACTAAATGCGGCCTTTAATAAATTTCAAAATAACGAACGTGGATATCGGTTAAGTGATGTGTCAGCGTATCAGCTAACAGGGGCATTGACTAAACAATATTCACGCCACGGTGCTATCGAGGAAGCCCTGAAGTGTCAAAAAATTGCCGAGAAGTATCGAAGACTAAAGTATGGCGATGTATGGAGTTATAACTCACTTCAAATAGCCCAAACAGCACATTCCTGTCATCTCGACGACGAAGCATTGGCAATTTTACAATCTTCAATTGCGTTAGCAGAAAGCGATTGCGCAAACAAAATATCGACAGTAAGTGACGAGCGGAGTCCAGCTCTCTATTCCGATCTGGTTGACAAAGAACTTGCCCTTTATGAAAAGATTGCCACCGCTCAGCCAGCTGACAGTTGGCATCGAAAAAATCTACCGGCCTGGAGAATCAGCAGAGAGTTACACGAAAAAGCCTATTCACTTATTGAAGACAACAACTATCAAGCAGCTGAAGCTCTACTTCTTCAAGCTCAGTCTTTTGATACTGGGGATACTGGCTGTGCTCGGGCCTGGAGCATATATCAGAATCTGCTGGGCACTGTTGAATTAAAACTGGATAAAACCGCTGAAGCTGAAAAACACTACCAATTGGCCTTACAAAACGATTTATTAGCGGCGCAGGGAGGACCTGAGAGTGCTGATGTTGCAAGAGATTTTGGTTATCTAGCAGCGCTCTACCAAAAACAAGGCAAGCTTGTCGACGCTAACAAACTACTGAGTCAGGCCCTAGAAATGGACAGGCAAATCCTGGGAGATTTTGCACTAGAGACAAAAGCTATGGAAGCAAATGTAATTGCCTTCAATACCAGCCAGCAAAGATACAAAGAAAATGAATGGCTCTACAAGCAAGCGATCCTAAAGGCTGAAAAGCGCCAGAAGCCGGATGATGTGCTAATAGAGCGCATCAATCGATTGGCCAGTTTCTATATAGAAAGAAACGATTATTTGCGTGCTGAAGAACAACTAGCAAGAGCTTTCAAAGCTTGCCAAGACACTGGCTCTTTCCCTAAACCAACTATTGCCAATCTCGATAAATTAGGTGACTGCTATCTCAGTCAAAGCGATTACACAAAAGCAGCGAAGCAGTATGAGCGCGGTTATCAACTATTTGAAGACAAATACTCGTTCGATAGTGATAAAGCCCTGAGACTAGATAAATTTACGAAATTGTATATTGCACAAAAAGACTTCGTCAAAGCTGCTGAAACAGCTAAGACAGCACTTTGGATTAGACGAAAACACTATACTCCCGCCCTTGATATTCAAAAGAATGAAGCTGAGTATCTCGCTTTGCTCAAAAAAACCACTGGTCGTGACTAGTTTCTCTTATTAACTGGTGCAGCAAATGCGACAAGGTCATGCTTGGTTAATGATTTCACTGACCACACTTACTATGGTCTGCTCTATCTCGCCCGCAGCAGCAGAGGCCGATAGTTGGACTAGCCAGGAAGGAAACTTCAACGTCTGCTACCAAGAGCGCTATGGAATCATAGGCAGAGACGGCAAAACCATTCTCAAGCCAACCTACCCAAGCATTAGTGATTTCCACGAAGGCCTTGCCACCTTTCAACAAGGCGACAAAGCTGGCGTGCTCAACAAATCAGGAAAGGTACAGGTTAAAGCCACTTTCGAGGAAATTGGTCCATTCGCAAACGGTAAGGCCCTAGCGCGGGCTTACTCGCCAAGGAAACCGCACCCCAAAACTGGTGACTGGGAGTGCGCTGGACTTTGGGGCATGATTGATACCCATGGCAATTGGCTGGTTAAGCCAACCTACGATGAAGTAAATGCTCTGAACAAAAACTACAACTTGGTGACAAAAGGTGGTAAACGCGGTTTTGTTGATAGAAACCTGAAAGTGCTAGTTGCCCTCAAATTCGACGAACTCTATGACATCTCAGAAGGCATGGCTGCCTTTGGCGAAAAGGGCAAGCTTGGCTTTATAGACAAGCAGGGCAAAGTAATTGTCAAAGCAAAATATAAATCTGCGGCACCATTCAAAGAAGGCCTAGCGCGAGTGCAAAATGCTGATGGCTGGGGCTTTATCGACAAGAGTGGAAAGACCGTCGTTAGTCATCAGTACGAAGACGCTTCTTCATTTAGTGAAGGCGCGGCCGTAGTAAGCACCTTTAACTATGACGATGGACAATTCTTTATCAAGCCCGACGGTAGCAAGTTATTTAACAACAAGTACGCTTCCGCCCGACCATTCAAAAATGGCAAAGCCCTCGTACAACTTCCGATTCCGTCCAAATCAGGCCAGGGCTACATAGACAAATCAGGACGTTTTACAGCACGCGACAAAGACGAAGAATATGAAACCGTCTATAAGAAGAAACCTTCTGAAGGTCTCTCCATCATAGAGGAAAAAAAGAGAAAACCAGACTCCAGCATGATGCCGACAAGCAACTACCTAGTCAAAGACACAAAGGGAAGAGTCTGTTTCAAACTTTCCAAAATCTACCGGATTCAGAACTTCCACAATGGAGTTGCTGTTTATTCTAAACCCGTCATAGCCTGGAAGATACCAGCCAACCAAGAAACCAAAGAAGAACAAGAAGAAGCAAGAGAGAGGAACGAGTACCTTGCCAATCCATACGGAGGACCGAAGGCACTGCGACTAGCCCTGAGCAAGCCACCACAGTGGGGCTATAAAGATGCAACGGGCAAAATAGTTATTCCACCAAAATTCCGCGATGCCTATCCATTTAGTGAGGGTCTAGCAGAAGTTGAAGAGGTACTGCTAACTGGATACATAGACAAAACAGGAAAGTACGCTATCAAGCCATGCTTTCCCGTTGGCGCCAGCACTTTCAACCAGGGCACCGCCTACGGCACCAAATGTTCAAAAGAATATACAGAGAATCCGTTCCATACAGAACGCGGCTGTGTCATATGTAGCCGTCGTTACCGCATTGGTCTAATTGATCGCAGCGGCAAATTTATTACGCAACCGAAGTATGAACAATTCGAACCAATCTCAGAAGGGCGACGAGCTTTCAGGCTAGACGGCCAATGGGGCTTCATGGATGACAACGGGAAGGTTGTTATAGAGCCCAAATATGCCGCTGTCCGGGCGTTTTCTGAAGGCCTAGCAGCGGTGACAGAAAGAGAATGGGGTGGTGGCTTCTCTAGACCATTTCCATCAGCCTGGGGCTTTATCGACAAAGACGGCAAGCTTGTCATCCCTCACAAATATACCAGCGCTGGTTCGTTTCATGACGGCTTAGCCCTAGTCTCAGAAAATTATCACAATATTTCAGGGAAGCCAGAAGGGTTCATAGACAGAACTGGCAAGCTTAAAATTCCATCGAATCTGGCTCTATCTGGAGGCTTCGAGAGCTGTGTGGCGGTTGCCAGCCTAAACAAAAAGTGCTGGCTAATTGACACCACCGGTAGAGCGCTATCAGACGACTCTTACGATCAATTTGGAGTAGCAGAAAACAAAGCCTGGCGATTAATTGGAGAGGGGCTGATACCAGTGAGGAAACGCTCACTTTGGGGTTTCATTGATACCCAAGGCAACAACGTTATTGCTCCGCAATTTAACAAAGTAGGGCATTTTCAGGAAGGACTGGCGGTGGTCGAAATGAAACCAGGCCATCTTGCCTATATCGATCGTCAAGGCAAAATTCAATTGGATGAAAAGTATGAAAAGGCAGGACAATTCAAGGATGGGCTGGCAATAGTTGCCAACGCTCAAGGCTCCTACGTCATCAACAAATCTGGCAAGCATTTGTTCGATGCCACGGGAATCAAGTCATACAGCGAAGGGCTCTTCTTATGGAAAGACACTTCAAAAGTACCGATCAAGTATTGCTACAGCTACCAGTATGATTGAAGTTGATTCGCGCCGGGACTACTCGCGATCGATCAACCCGATGGATGATGTAAGAGCAAATTGAAGCGACTAGCGTATGAGGAGATAACTCTCAGGGTGCTTCACACAAATGCTCAAATTATTTATTACTTTTCTGCTCATCTATGTTTCGAGCTGTTCAGCCGCTCTGGCACACAATAGTAGCAACGAAGAAAGCGCACAAGATTCTTTTCCTACACTAGCTAACCGACCTAATTCCACGAGCAAAACCTCCGCAGCCCCAAGTTTTGGAGCTAGAGAGTATGACAATACACAAGTCACTATTGTAGCCCCAGAACCCAATATAGAATTTTCACTCAGCTCTCCAGTTGGCTCTAGCCCCAAAGTCTTCACCGAAGGCTGGTCTTTTACCGCCCACTGTATAGTCAACGGAAAGGACCTATCCGATCAGGTAACCTGGTCTGGAACGGGAGTCTTCAAACCAAAAAAAGGACGCACAAGTTATCCAATTTTTCAGAAAGAAGGAAGCAACACCATCACGCTTACTATCTTTGCAGAAGACCAGACAAAGAGCAGAAATTACCATGTTCTGGCTGTATCACCATCAAACTACGCCCATATCTCAAGCGTGGCGTTCTGCCCAAGCGACGCTCACTCCTCATGCCCCGGCTGTCCCCACCCTGTTAAAGGGCCAATTACTAGCGGCAGCTCAAAAGTATTGATCAACAATCAACCGGCCGCCCGAGTAGGAGACGTGGGCGTACACGCCTCGTGTTGCGGCCCCAACTCATTCACAATTACATCTGGCGACCCGCAAGTGCTCATAGAGGGGCGCCCAGCAGCTCGCATTGGTGACAAGACCAAACACTGTGGAGGAATGGGCTACATTGTAGCCAATGAAAACCGCTCCGTAGTCGGCGCTTGGACCTATTTTATGACATTTAGCCTTTCAGGTGGCATGCCCACTATCAAGCAAAAATACCCTGCAACATTCTATTCAAATGGCACATTTGGCCTTGACGGAAAACCTAGTACGTCTGGGTGGACACTGACAGGTGATACTCTGAAAATCGCAAATACAGACAAGGTGAGACAATACAAGCTATCAGCTGATGGCAATTCACTCACTGATTTACAGACCGGCGAGCTAAGGATGCAACGTGGCAGCCCGCAAAAGTGACCGGCGCAAATGACAAAATCAAGTCGTGATTTACTGGGCTCGCAAGCACGCTAAAGCCGCAACACTACAAGCCCATTCGGAACAGCTAGGCGCTTTGGAAAAACTTCGTTGCGCACCAACCCGGAGATGCTCTCGTTGTGATGTGCGAGAAAATATTGCAGGCTTTTAGTGGTAGCGTTATCTGTTGGACCTACCATCATTTGCAAGCCTTTTTCCCTTAGAGCAGGTGCACTGGACCTGCTTAAGAGACCGTCATGAGCGCTCTTTAGCAGTGCCTGATTGACACCAGGAGCAGCTTGATCGAACATAAAGTCAATGTCACCAGGAACAGACTTTTTCGACACGAAGCTACCGCCCACTTGCACTTCTTTCACGCCCATGGCTTTGAGCTTCTCCAAGGTGCCTTGAAACTCGACTAGAAGTTCACGCCTACGCTCACCCTGACCAAATTGACGAGAAAATGCCTCGAAGTCCATCGGGTACTTCCCGGGCATCAGTCTTCCGCTAGTACTGAATTCCAAGACGGGCTTAATCGGCATAGCATCTACGTAGGCTGTTTTAAAATGCTCAGGCCCGCTCAATACCTCTCCAGAAAGCGGATGTTTGGGCACGCTGCCCGTTGCCTGTTGCTCTTGAACGACACCTGACGCTTTCGCGCTCACCAATTTGTCAGCAGCACGCTCTGGCGCATAGAGCGTCTTAATTTGCTTGATTTCGGCTCGCGCAGCCTCGTCGCTAATTCGCGGATATGCACCTGCTACTTTCCCTGATTCAAGCCGAACAGCTGACCCGACGTCACTGGCTCCCCTTTGAGCAACTCTTGAGCCCAGGCTGCCTTCGAATATCTTTGCTGTCTGCAGGCCCCCGGCCAAGTTATCAGCAAAAGCGGCTTCAGCGGCCTTGGCCCCAGCAGTAAGGCCAGACTTGCCCCTTGTGCCGATAAATACCGCCGCTCCCAGGGCCGCAGCAGTGCCTACCGCCGCAGCTTTAAGAGCATCATCTTTGCTAATGACAATGCCGTTGACTGAAAGGAGATTGAGGTCTTGACCAGGCTTCTTGCCGCCGTTACTGACAGAGGAGTCGTCCTTAATCTGGCCGAGCTTGCCTTCACCAGTGCTTCTGGCGTCGGTTTCACTCTTCAGATGTCTGTCGACTGGCAATGTTCGGTTCCGCTGGGGATATCGCTATCTACCCTTATATTTATGCCACGGGCGGCAGTTTTTACACTATTGATCTGCGGGAAATGGCGGAAACATCTCCGCTCCGGCTAGCTCAAAAGCTACACAGAACCAGAAGCTCAACGCATCAAAACAAGGATAATTATCCGACGGCTACGGGAATATTAGGCAGAGTTACGCTGGAGCCAACTCTAATGTCCGAGGACAAGCCGAAAACTCAGGGAGACCGGCCAGTACAGCCAGAAGTACAAATGCCCCAGAGGTTCAGCGTAACGCTGTCATAGCCGAAAATAGCAATCAGGCTCGATGGTCTAGAACACAACAGTCACACTACCTTGAACAGGATGAGTCAGCCACTGGTTTGTTCTACAAGCCTGGAGAAGGCTCAAAGAGTACTGGCAAGTTCGGTATTGATGGATTGGACAAAGCTTCGTCTGATGAACGTCCGGCTTATGAAGGGCCCGCTACCGGTTCAGCTGAAGATACTGGCCAGGTAATCGATTACGAGCCCAAAGAAGTAGCTAAAGGCAAGTCTTTCGCGCTTGGCATGGACTACGAGACGGGTCTAGAAAATAGATCACCTTCTGACAAACTGGCCGATTTTGTGCAAGCAGCTACTACAAGAGCCTCCAACTCTGAAGGCTGGAAAGCAATGACAGATGGTACGGTTGTTGAATTTCTCGCTCAGCCAAACGCAGTAAACGCGCCGATATTTAGTACTGTAGCCAATGCCTTTGAGGCAATGGGCAAAGATGCAAATACTGTCAACAAGGCATTCGAGGCGCTCGGACAAATAGTAATCAAAGCCAACGAGGCTTACGTAAATTTGCCAGACGACGAAAAAGGCAAGATGATCGGTAAAACCATGTTTGGCATGGTCAATCAGGAAGGGAGCACCGAAGGAGCTGGAGCGGCTTTGAAAGTTGCGGACCAGATAGCAACCAAAGTGGATACTGTTACCTGGAACACGATAGACCAAACCGTGAGCGCTATCAAGAACATGGCTCCAGACGTGGCTGAGAACACAAAGAATATGCTCTATGATTACGTCAAGACCAAGGGATTGACCAGCCATGAGCTGAAACGGTACGGGATACCCGAAGGTTTCTTTGATGGTGTTAACGAGATACAAGGCGCGGGGAAGAGTGACAATTTCATAGCACGGTCTAAGGCTGAGGCTTTGGAAGGTGACGAAGCGCAATTGCTCGGCAAATCTGGAAAGGGTGGCGATTGGCCAATTATAAATGAGCGTCCATCAGCTGACGTTGTATGTCAGACCAAGCAAATGTCCTGCGTATCTGCTTGCGGTGAAATGCTTTCTAACGGAGAATTTAAACAGGCTGAGCTGATAAAAACCTTGGGTGCACCTTGTGATATCAGAGAATTAGCAGAAGCACTTGGACCGCCTTGGAAGGGAAAAGGTATGCCAGAAAGTGAACTAGATAATCTTCTAGAACGAGGACCTTGGGCAGCGGAGTTACGAGAGCTGCCGCCGCCCTCGCAATACAAGCGCCTTGGGCCAGCGCATACTGTTTTGATAGACGGACTGGACAAGCAAGGGAATATTATGATTCGCGATCCCGCCGATGGTACCAGGTACGAGATGACCAGAAGCAATTTTCAAAAACATTGGACCCTTCATTGCGTGTTTAGGAACTGACCCAGGAGCGGCATAGGAACTAACGATAGTGGAATTGTAGTAGCGAGGAAAAATGGCAAAAATTCCAGAAGAATATACTCAACGATTGCGGTCTCGCGGACTTTTTGTCGCAGATCCAATGCCTAGCGAGCATGTTTTTCCAGATGGTGTATTAGTTGGAAAACCGACGACGCTGGTAGGTAATTTCATACCTGGATACAAAACGGGGTATGGCATGGACGATGCACTAGAATTTGATGCTCCGCCAGTTTGGCTGTTTTGTCATGGCGGGGTATGGGTTGTATTAGCAGAAGAGTATTGCCCAGGACCCGGTCCCGGCGATTTCCTTGATGAATGGCATTCTCCAGAAGAGGCAGTACAAGATATTCTCGATTTCTATTTCGGCGATCCACAAAGAATGCAAGCGAAGGCTGAGGCTAGAAAGAAACCAGTGAGACTGCCGGAATAACTTGACGATGAGGTAGCCGCCGCTAAGGCTCTACCTGCTTTCTTTAAGCGAAACTGATCTTCCCTAGATACTAAGCGTTGTTCTCTGTTGTATTTGGATAATTCTCCAAACGACACGCGACTTCGCCACCGGGCACGGCGCGAAACAACACTGCTTCCGCAACGTTCTCGGGCGTTAATACCACCGTTTTACCGAGCTCATTACTGAGGTCATGCATGAAGCACATGATTCCTTCAAACTTCGCCTCATCGGTAACCTCGCTTGGAGCAATGTCGAACTCAATTTGATCTAGGCAAAAGAAATGACAGTTCAGAAGCAAGCCAGATAAATCAACACTCAATCGACACGCATAGTCAGACTTCAGGGAGAAGATAGATCCGGCTTCTGCTGGTAAAGTCGACACTTCACCGTCCAAGAAAAAAGTCATTCCGAAAAGCTTGCTTCTCAGCAACTGAAGCATCCGGTTCCAGTCACCAATGTTAGTATCGAATACGTAAACATCGCGCAAAGTGCCATCATCCGAGAATGCCTCTTTACACTTTGCCCAATCCAATTTTTCTGACCCTGGCGCCATAGTTGGTCCCTCAGTCTGCGGCTAGCTTTACCCGCCACCAATGTCGAGCAGCTCGGGGTCTTTAGCACTCAGCCATTTCTTTCTTATCGCCAGAGCTTCTGCCCGCATAGCAGTAGCCTTGCTGCGCTCCTCTGGGGTTTTCTCCGGGCTTTGCTTCAGTACATCAGCAACAGCTAAAATTACTCGCGCTCTGGCCAGCTGATCTTCGGCGTGATCGCTGGCAACTAAATTAGTCATGGCAGAATCTGCAGCACACTGCGCTTCTTTAAATTCACCAGACATCAAATAAGAGCGCGATAGCTCAGCCAAAATATTAGCTTTGTAGCGATCGGCAGACTTACTTTTAGCCGCAGGCTTATCTTTGGCAGCTTCAGAAGCGCCAGACTCACCATCTACTTCTGTAGTTTCTTCTTCAGTTCCACCGCGCAAATCCAACGCTTGGTGCAGAAGAGTAATGGCATCATCGGGCTGGCCCGTAAAGTTGAGAGTGCGCGATAGCTCGTAGTAACAATCGGCCAAAATAAAAGGGCTATTTGTGGTGGCACAATCTTTTTGAATTTGCTCTACCATCTCGCAAGATTTTTTGCCCGCTTTGAGAGCTTCTGAATAGCGGCCCAAGTCTCGCAAAATTGTGCCAAAAAGCTCATGTGTTAGAGCCTTTTGCTCGGATTTCTCAGTGCTTGCTTGAGCTAACTCTGGCTCGCATTGTTGATACATCTCAATTGCTTCGCGAGCAGTTGCTTCGGCTTCAGCAAAGCGGCCCTGACACCTCAGTACTTCGGCTAGAAGAGCAAGCGACCAGGCAGCATCAAGAGTATTGTCAGCCCGGCTTTGTGCCACAAGCAAACAAAACTTAGCTACTCGTTCGGCAGCAATGAGTTTGCGACTCAAGGTAAAAAGCGATACTAGAGGCTGCAGAACAGGCAAAAGCAACATGCCCGAAGGCGCAACCATAGCCCGAAAAGCAGAAGGCTTGCTCACTTTATTTTCTGTTTTCATTGCAGCCCTAAAAAGTAGAGCGCATTTTTACGAGATCAGAGAAGGTATCCCAAATCACAGAGAACTTTCCACCAGATGCACCTTGGGTGGTGCGGGGCAAGTGCTCAATTGGAATCTCAATTACCTTGTAGCCAGCGCGCTCGGCACGAATGCAAAGCTCAGCGTCAACAAAAGGTGACTGCGATTGTAATTTTACTTTGTCGAAGATGGCCCGTCTAAACAGTTTGATTGAATTTACATCTTTATGTTTGTGACCATAGAAGGTACGAAGCATCAAGTTGTAAACCTTCGACTGCATCTTGCGACGAGGTGGGTCATTGCGATTGACTCTTAGACCAATAACAAAGTCATGATCTTTCAAGCCTTTTGCCATCTGCAAAATTTCTTTTGGAGCGTACTGATAATCACCAGGTAGAGAGAAAACCAAGTCTTTGGTACCACATTCGTAAAGCTCACGAATGGTGTAGCCGAAGCCTTTGTTAACTGGGTGATTGATCAAGCGCACATGCGGATTCGTCTGGCAGCGCCCTTCAATTACAGAAAGAGTGCGGTCTTTACTGCCATCATTGACGACTACTATTTCATAGTCACTGCAAACGCTAGACAGAAGAGTGTCAGAATCGTCGATTAGACGACCAACCGTTTCTTCATCGTTATAAGCAGGAATAATCAGCGTCACTGAAGTCAGAAGATCTTTTGGCTCTGTTGAATTTGAACGCATTCTTGGTTGGGTGTTATTCATAATTTGTCCGAAACGCTATTAGTCCGAAACGCTACTTGGGATTTTTTGGTCTTAGGTTTTACGCTGGTTGACCTTCAGCGCAGGCAGTAGCAAGGGCCACATCTGAACTGAGTGAACGCTCTTTGTAGAACGACTTTATACCATCTATTACTTGCTCTACTTGATCGTCAGTCATTTCAGGGAACATCGGCAAGCTCAAAATACGATTGACGATGTGCTCTGTTGTAGGCAGACTTCCGGGTTTGTAACCCAAGAATTGATAGGCTTGCTGCAGGTGAGCAGGAATTGGATAGTGAATAAGACACTGCACACCGCGCTCTAAGAGATAAGCTTGCAGTTCATCGCGATAAGCCGTTTGAATGACATAAAGATGATAGACATGCTTGAAGCCGGCGACTTCAACAGGGGTAACTACAAGGTCTTTGAGGCCTTCAGTGTACTTAGCGGCAATGGCACTGCGCTTGTCATTCCACTCGTGCACATAGGGCAATTGAGCAGAAAGAATGGCACATTGAATTTCATCTAGACGACTGTTGATACCAAGTGTGTCGTGATAGTAGCGTTTTGATTGACCGTAGTTGCGAAGCATTTTCAGCTTCTTATACTTCTCTTCGTCATTAGTAGAGACAGCGCCACCGTCACCAAATGCGCCCAGGTTCTTACTTGGATAGAAACTGAAAGCGCCATAGTCACCAATGCTTCCAGCAATGGCACCTTTATATGTAGCGCCAGTTGCTTGAGCAACGTCTTCCATAACTTTGATTTTGTGCTTAGAGGCAATCTTCATGATTGCTTCCATCTCTGCCATGTGTCCATAGAGGTGCACAGGAATAATCATTTTTGTGCGCGGAGTAATTTTCGCTTCAAGCTCGGTCTCACGCATAACGTAAGTAGAAGCCTTGATGTCGACAAATACAGGAGTAGCGCCAGTCATCGAAATAGCAGAGATTGTTGGCACGGCGGTGTGGGCCACAACCAACACTTCATCACCAGGGCCAACGTCTTCGGCAGCGAGCGCAAGATATATCGCTTCTGTACCCGAAGCACAGCCAACTACATACTTAACGCCCAAGAACTGAGCAAATTCTGCTTCGAATTTCTCTAGCTCAGGGCCTAATATGTAATAGCCGCTAGCGAGAACGCGGGCCACAGCCGCATCGATCTGCTCTTTGTAGGCCTGATAGTGAACTTGCATATTGCCGAATGGAACGTTCAACGCTTTCCCTCGATATAACCGTAAAACCTGACCTGCCAATTCTAGTAGAAAAGAGCCGGATTGGAATTAAGCCTTGTTTAATTGACAACTAAGAAAACGGCCATTTTCTCTGGCATAAGCCTGGCACAAGGCTGAGCCTGATTCAACAATTCTAAAGAGAGAGGGACTGAGAGCGTGTTCTAGCGTGACACCGTGTTAGAATCCAGAGCAAGTGAGACCTGTTCAAATTATTGATGAGTTTTCTCACAGGTTACCTGCTCAGTTTACATGAGCATTGTGAGCGGAAATTAAGATTATGAGCCAGACAGTGGAAACCGCCTTCAAGGGCAAAACGGCATTGATCACCGGTGGCATGGGCTTCATCGGCTCCAATTTGGCGATACGTCTCGCCAACCTAGGCGCCAAAGTTACCGTTCTTGATTCAATGATTCCAGATTACGGCGGCAACGAGTTCAACCTCGCACCGGTTAAAGACAGAGTGCGCATCAACTATTGCGACATCCGCGATGAGTCAGCTCTCGATTATTTAGTGCGCGGCCAAGATTATGTATTCCATCTAGCTGGCCAAGTCTGCCATTTGATGAGTTTGTCTAATCCTTTTCCAGATATTCAAATTAACATCACTGGTACAGCTGTATTAATGGAAGCACTGCGCAAGCACAACCCCAATGCTATCTGTGTATACACCGGAACTCGTGGCCAGTACGGCTCTTCCGTATCGCTTCCTGTAAACGAAGAAGCACCGACAAACCCTAAAGGCATCTACGAGATTTCCAATCTCACTGCTGAAAAAATCATCAAGGTATATAACGATGTGCACGGCATCCGCTCAGTATTGCTCAGATTGAGCAATATCTACGGCCCCCGTTCACAGATGATGCATTCGCGCTTTGGTGTCTGCAACTGGTTCGTGCGTTTGGCTTTAGACAACGACACTATCCAGGTTTATGGTGACGGCAGTATTTTAAGAGACTTTTGCTATGTCGACGACACCGTTGAAGCCATCATAAAATCGGCCATCACACCGAAAGCCTATGGCGAAATATTCAACGTTGGTTCCGACATTCCAGTGAGCTTCCTTGAACTAGTGAAGACAATCGTTGACGTGGCCAAAGCTGGAAAATGGCAGTATGCCGAATTCTCAGCTGAGCGCAAAGCGCAAGAGCCTGGAGACTTCTATTCTGATATCACGAAGATGAAAGAGATTGTGGGCTGGAAACCAACCACCACACTCGAAGAAGGCCTAGGCAAAACCTGCGACTACTACCGCAAGAATCGCGAATATTACTGGTCGAAAAACCCAGCTGGCTTGCCTGCCAACAGTGAACCAACCAAAGAAGCGGCCGCCACTAAAGTCTAAAAGCGACTTAGTCACGCTAAATCAATTACACTGGCGGTAACTTCTTTAAGGACCACACAGTGAACGAAGGCACACGCGTAAATATCGCCAGCGGAACGCCCTGGGAAGCAGTGGTAGGGTACTCTCGCGCGGTCAAAGTAGGCAATTTCATTGCTGTCTCTGGCACCACTGCCACAGGCGAAGACGGCACCATAGTTGGGGTAGGTGACGCCTATGCCCAAACAATTCAAGCAATAAAAAACATAGAAGTTGCGCTGAAACAAACCAGAGCCGGCCTTCAGCACGTCGTGCGCACCCGCATTTTTGTCACCGATATAAAAAACTGGGAGCAAGTAGGCAAAGCCCATGGTGAATACTTCTCGGAGATTCGCCCAGCAACAAGCATGGTTGAAGTTGCGCGCCTGATATCACCAGACATGCTTGTGGAAATCGAAGCAGACGCAGTTATTTAGCTGTTACTGAGCTTTTACTAGTTGCGGTAGGCATCAACCCATGCCAGGTCGATAATTGCCGAATTGGAGCTGAGCGGTACTTTCAACAAAAACTTGCGTGTCTTTGCCCGAGACGTTGGCAGGCTAAAGATTTCGCTGCTGCCACTGCCTACGGTGAAGCCCTCAAGCATGGCGAAATTGAGAAAACGAACCTCGACTGCAAGAGACTGAGAAGTCGACGATGATGACGTTGATGATGAAGATGTGGTTGTTGATGTTGTTGCTTCTGTTGCTGAAACCGAACTTCCACCTGTAGGGAAAAGATGCTTCAGGGTTAGCTTTGCCCGACCAATGCCTCTGACGTGGCGAATCACAACACAAAGCTTTCGACCACGAAAAGCCGCGCTAAATCCGTCGACACCTATTCTCTTGTCCAACTTCTCTAGCCGCTCAACTTCAACAGCTGGTGCTGGCAGTATCGGCAGTGTAGAGAAGGTTGGCGGTGTAGCCGAGGCTGGCGGCACGGAGGAGACAATGAAGATGGAAAACAGGCAAGAGAAAAAACAGAAGAAGGCTAAACGATTACTCGAACCGACCATGCACTTTTCTCCTTTGACTAGGCTCCCGCCTACACGCCGATCGCAAACAGGCTCCCCACCTTAATAGTAGTGCTACTTGGAAGTGATTTGTTTTTCTGAGATACTAAGTAATCAGAAATACCTTGAGACAAGAAGAGATGAACAATAAGTTATTCGTAGGAAATCTTTCCTTTAAAGTAGAAGAAGCCGAACTGCAAGAGGTATTTTCGCAAACAGGCTCGGTGCTTTCAGTGGCCATCCCTACCGACAAATATACCGGTAAGAAGCGCGGCTTTGGCTTCGTCGAGATGGCTTCAGCAGAAGACGCAGAACAGGCAATCAAAGCCCTTCACGGTCGCGCCCTGGCTGGACGAGAAATGTCGGTCAATCTAGCTAGACCAAAAACCCGCCAAGACTAGAGCAGGCCATAACCGACCTAGGCTAGAACCGACTACGCCAGAACAGAGTATTAGTCTTTAATAACGATACGGTCTTAGCGAATGGGGCTCTGCGGCCTTTCAGTGCGCGAGCATATTGCTATAATTTTCGCTTGTCAAGCAACCTCAACATGGTTTTGAATGCCTAGCTCACCGCCCCCAACGCTACAAACAAAAGTCGACGGCACGAGCAAAACGAGAGCCCTAGGCACTGCAAATGCTAGCGCTGGTATTGGTTCGCAGCCAGAAGGCAAACTACCAGACAGCAAGCTAACTACAGTCTGCAAGAGCAAAGTATTTCAAGCTGCTGCATTAGTAGTGTTGGCCAATTTGCTTTTAGTAATTACCAATCCTTTTAAAGGCGTCGACCCTGATAGCTTACCGACACTGAAGTCGTGGGTATTCTGGACGACTCAAGACTACCGCCAGGAAGTTGACCCCAAGGTTGTTCTGCTCGGTTCATCACTTCTGATGAACTCAGTTTGGATGCAAGAAGCTGAGCACTTGCAAAAGAATGTAGATATCGTTGTTAACCGCAGAACCACATATTTAGAATCTGTCATCAGCAAGTACATTAAGAGCTATCAGGGCACTTGCTTCAATTTTGGCTTGCCTGGCAGCATGGTCTCAGACGACTACATGATTGCTCGCACACAATTTGACAAAGGGCACACACCAAAAGTGATGGTGCTCTGCTTGGGCCCAAGAGACTTGATGGATACTAGCTTTAGCTGTGCTGGTGCCACCACTGCCTTCAAATATTTAGAGCGCTTTACCGATACAAAAGATTTGCTCGATATTGCTTACACCAGTGCTTGGCCCAAAATCAACTTCATGCTGCGCGAATACATTTATTTTGTCGACAAAAAATATCATTCACAGAGTGTTCTTGGTGAGCAAGCCAAAGCGGCACTCAATCCAGTCTATGCAAAAGCAGCGGCTCCTAGTGCCTTTAACGTCAAAACTGATTTCGACAAACAGTTTGCTTTCTACCGCTCAGAAGTAGAAAAAGGCGTCTTCATAGCCAAGCCGAACGCGCAAACAGACTCATTCTACGACAATGGCAAAGACTGGAAAAAACGCTTCAAAAACTCCAACGACGAAATGTTCGACAATCAAAAAATTTGGTTGAACAAATGTCTGAGCGAAGCCAAAGCCAAAGGAATTATACCGGTACTAGTGAACATGCCAGTTTCAGAACTTGGTATCAAATACATTCCACCGATGGTCTACAAACGGCACGTTGATACTCTCATTGAAATGTCTGCTAAATACGACTGCCCTTATGTCGACACCATGAAAGAAGGTCAGTTCGACATGAAAGACTTTTCTGATTACGGCCACATGGATGCCAGTGGTGGCAGAAAAATTATCGACATAATCGGCCGCAGCCTAGCTGGCGATGAGCGCACCAAAGCGGTGCTAACATCCTCAGCTGCAGTCAAAGCGGGTGGCAACTAATGTTATTCAACAGTGCTGCTTACCTAGTATTTCTGCCAATAGTCGTAGCCATATACTGGTTCATGCCTTTTCGCTATCGCACAGCCTTCCTGCTATTGGCCAGCTATGTTTTCTACATGACCTGGAAGCCAATATATCTAGTTTTGATTATTGCTCTAACTGCCTTCAATTACTTTGCTGGCATTGCCATCGAGAAACAAAAAGCGCAACGCAAGCTGGTTCTAATTGGTTCTTTGGCAGCCAACATTCTCACTCTTGCCTATTTTAAATATGCCTATTTTGCCATTGATGCCACTAACAGTGTGCTGTCTATAGCTGGAAGAAAAATCTCTTACCCTCTGCACGAAATTATTTTGCCCCTGGGCATATCGTTTTTCGTCTTCGAATTTATCCACTACTTAGTTGATGTCTACAAAGGTAGTCCAGCTGTTAAGGCACCACTAGAATTTGCTCTTTTTCCCAGCTTCTTCCCTACTCAAATCGCTGGACCAATCAAACGCTTCCAAGATTTTGTGCCGCAGTTGCACAAGCCAGCCAAGATCACTTTGAAAGATTTTGATGAAGGCGTAGAGCTAATTTTGTGGGGTCTATTTAAAAAAGTAATTGTGGCCGACAGTGTTGCCGTGGTCATCGATAAATGTATGCCGCACCCAGAGATGTTGAGTACTTTTGACTGCTGGTCATTGCTCTGGGCCTTCGCCATTCAAGTCTATTTTGATTTCTCTGGCTATACAGATATAGCCCGGGGCTCAGCGGCGCTACTCGGCTTCAAAGTACCCCTCAACTTCAATCTGCCTTTCTTAGCAGGCTCGATTACTGAATACTGGCGACGTTGGCACATTTCGCTGTCACTATGGTTGCGCGACTATTTGTTCTTCCCGCTAGGAGGGAGCAAACACGGCACACTCGCCACACTGCGCAACGTCATGATTACATTTACCCTGGCTGGCCTCTGGCACGGAGCAGGCCTAAATTACATCATATTTGGAGCTTTTCACGGTTTTTGGCTTAACTGCAATCGAGTGTGGAGAATACAGGTCGAGAAAAGCGCACTCTTAATCAAATTGACTGAAACAAAACTCTTCCACTGCTTTGGCGTACTGCTCACATTCAATTGCCTGGCAATTACATTAGTTACCTTCCGGTTACCAAGCATGGAGCTTTCTGGGCGCTACTTCCAAAAACTGTTTATGCTGGCACCACAGACGGCCAACAGTATCAATCCGCTAGCCATGACCATTCCATCTATTGAAGGTCCAGCTAACTTTGCCCTGTTCCCTGTGATTTTGATAAGCATCGTCATCGGCCATCTTATCTCTCACCAGCTGCAGGGCAAGAGCGAACCCGGCGTACTGCCTTTGCCTAAACCGCTGCAAGCATTGAGACCAGCATACTTAGCGGCCATCGCTATACTATTGCTGCTGTTTGCTCCCGATGGCACACCGAGCTTTGTTTACTTCCAGTTTTAGCGAAACCCTTTTGCTTTTTAGCTTAAGGCAGTACGTTTATCACTTCGCAATCAGGGCTGATGGCTTTGAAGGCGTTTATTTCTGCCTTCGAAATCACAGGCAAGCGATTGATTATCAACCGGGTTAGCCGGGGTAGTTTTGCCAAGCTAAGCAAGCCGCGACCAGTAATCTGCGTATGAGAAACATCGAGGTTGGATATTTTCGGCAGCAGTCGCGGCAATTCGGCGGCATCCTGGTCTTTGAACCGACAGTTTTGCACGTTAAGGGTTCTCAGTTTTGCACATTTGGAAAGTACTCTCAGGCCAACAATAGTCACCGCTGTGCTGTCCAAGTCAAGACATTCCAGGTTCTTCAACTTAGCTACAGAGTTCATGCCAGAGTCGGTGACATTCGTATTGAGTAAAACGAGTTTCCACATGGGTTGGTGCGTAAGCAGCAGTGGCAGACCCCGGTCGGTAACTTTCGTGGCAGATAGATTAAGATCGGACAGATCGGCAAGCCCTGCCAGCAAACCTAAACCTTCATCGTCAACGTCTGTGTCGCTCAGGTTCAAGTAACCTAACTTCTTCAGCTTGGCAATTTCTTTCAAGCCATCGCTGTCAATGTTCGTATTGGTCAAATTGAGCCCATTCAGGGGAAGATTGCTCAAGTACTTGAGGCCCTGGTTAGAGATACCCGTATGCGCCAGACTTAGCTCTTCTACTTTCTTCAGTTTGGCCAGGTGAACCATTGATTGGTCAGTCATATCTAAGAACTCAAAAGAGAGTTTTTTCGTGTTCAGATTCTTCTCGACAAGCTCTTTCGCCAGGCGATTTGACTCGGACACTTTAAATTCATTGCCGCTGCCCTGTGCTCCCGCTACCTTGATACTTCTAATTCTCTCTGCTTGTTTCTCGGCTCTATCGAGCATTTGCAGCACAACAACAATGATCAGAATCGTCACAACAAGGGTGCTGGCAACAAGAACCACAATGCCGATTCGGCGCTCGCTTCTTAATTTGCAGCGGTTGGCGCCATCACTCGCCGGATCACGCCCACTGGAAGGGTTTGCCACTTTTCTCGCCCCCGGTGTAGGCCAAATATTCCTGTGAAAGAAAGACGAGAAGCACTTCTCGATGAATATTTTCGCAGATGGGTGGCAGTGAAACCTTCAAGAAGTCTCATTCTAAGCAGACCAACGCACCATATTTAATGGCAGAGCCAATCTTACAGTTCATCAATAGTTACTGCAACTACTGCGGATACTGACTCAAACAGTACGAGGAAAGCTCGATTTTACTTGGCGCCCAAGGAAGCTAGACACATTCTTAGTGTGATATTGCAGTGCTCTTCTAGCATGTCCGGCGACAGCAAATCAGTACCGTCGGGCCAAAGATTCTTGAGATTATCCCTAGCAATGGTATAAAAAATACTCATACCAACAAGGTTGGCAGCGGCATGCAGTGGATCAGACTGCGTAAAATCGCCACATTCCATGCCGCGCTTTAGACTCTCAATTAATGGTCCGTAGAGACTGCCCAAAGAAGTCTCGCAGTAGTACTTACCCTCATTCTGCAGTGCCTCTAATACGATAAGACTAGCCACATTTGGATGTTCAGCGGCATGCATCAAAACATTGCGCATAATCGCAGAAACGGCATCTGCAGGAGAAAGATCAGTGACATGAAGTGAATCCATTTCAGCGCTGCGTCGTGCAATCAAGCGCTCCATGACCGCGCGGTAAAGGTTTTCTTTGTTCTCAAAGTAGTAGTGAATCATGGCCTTGGTGACGCCAGTTCTGGCAGCTATCGATTCAGTTCTCGCCCCCCAAAGACCAACTTTGGCAAATTCTTGCTCCGCTGCGTCAAGAATGCTATTACGAGTGGCTTCAGCATCACGAGTAGGGGTTTTTACAGCGATTTTTGCAATTTTTTCCATTCTTTAACCATCTAAGCTTGGTGACACCCTACTGGACACAGTGGTCCAGTATAAACCGTTAAATTTGCATCAATACCAATTTCGATATTCTTGACATTCCCAAATTTTGTCAAAAATCAACTTATTCCTAAATTTGAAACTTTTTCAGCATAAAAAAAGGGCAGCGTTTCAGCTCTGCCCCCTTTTCTGCTATTCAGTTCGTATTGCGAAGGTTCGTACTTCGCAAGTTCGTCAATCTAACCGCAACAAGAGCTCTTCTTCTCTTCCTTAGGCTTGGCAGCAGCATCAGTAGAGCAAGTTTTGGCTTTCGCTTCACTGGCTTTCTCTTCTGCTGATTTGGACGAACAAGTACCCTCAACTTTTACCTTGGGGTCTTCTTTTTTTTCTGTTTCTGTTGCTGACATGATTTTCTCCATTTTTGTGTTTCTGTTGCATCTGTAGTTCAGTTGGCGCTCAAAGGCGCTAGCGACAAGTAAAGCTGTTCAGGTCAAACCGCCATAAAGGCAAAGGTCAACTCTATAAAATTGTCTATTGGTTTAGTCGTGCGCGTTGACTTCGCCCGAAGCACAGCGCCTTCCCAACCACTGAGAAAGAAATCGGCGAGAGGCAAAGCTTCAAAGTCGCGACGAATTTCGCCAGACTTCTGACCAGCTTCAATGCATGCGGCAAAGACATCAGTCCAGCGTTGAAATACTTTCTCTAACTCTTCGCGCAAGACTTCGCTTTGGCTAGCCATCTCCTGACTAAGATTGCCAATCAAGCATCCACGCGTGCATTTGCGCTCTTCGATATTCTGTTTGTTCTTCTGACAATAGAGCTTGAGCCGTCCCAACGGAGACAGCGACTCATCCCTAAGGCAGCAAAGAATTCGGTCAGTATAACCCCGATCAAAATGACGAATAATCTGCAAGGCAAATTCTTCTTTGCTATCAAAGTAATAATAGAAGCTACCTTTCGGTACACCAACAGACTCTAAGACTTCTTGCAAGCCGCAGTTGCTATAGCCTTTCTCTAGCATCAACTTTGTGCCAGCTTCAAGCAATTCCTGCTTGGTTCCTTCTTTTTGTACTACTTTAGCCATGATTACTCTGTCCGTTTCTATTTGCTACTTACTATCAGAATCTAATCTCTCCAGCTCGAATCATCATTTGAATGTAGCTGACGAAGCCAAACCCGATCTAGTTCCACAAGGGTGACGTTCTCTAGTTGAGTTTCAGTTGCCGCATCATTTTTGTCGTTCTTACCGAAGAAGACATCAGTTAGGTGCTGTCTTGTTTGCTCGAGCGCAGCAGCATGATGGACATTCGATAAATAATAGTGATTGAGAAAATTGCTGTACATTTTTTTGTCCTCGTAACTTCAGCTCAATGGTGCCTTTCAACTTTTTTTGACACGCCGCTGCCCACAGCACCACCAGCAGTGGCATTGTCAATTCATCCTTAAAATTCAATTTTTCGCAATTTGGACTTCGTGGCTAACTCATAAAAACTCACTTTTGCACTCGAAGACCATGCATCAATAATAGACCAGTCGTCTAGTATCGTCAAGTCACCCCAAAAATGAGAGAATATTCCCTGAAAACGAAAGGCTAGCGCCTGCGTACCACAAGTAGAGGATATTTTGATTCATTTCAAATCGACATTGCTGACCGGCCTGTGTGCAACTATTTTTCTTTTCGCCCAGCCCGTAACCGCCAAATCAGCGCAAGAGCCCTCAAAAGGAAGTGTTCAGCCTGCCGATATGGCGGCGCTAACCAAGCTCAACGACAAGTTCCGTCTCCTTTACGGTGAGGCTAAGGCCAATGTACTGAGCGCTCAGACCACTCCCGTAATCATCTGCTACGGCGACCATATGGAGCTGATTTTCGGCGACAGGCGAGACCAAATTTCGTTCATACCATCCTCTTATACAGCCTTAAAAATAATCGACCATATCCCTTTGGCCATCTTCAGCTTGCTACAAGACAATACAGACAAGCCTCTGAGCGCCAAAGCTAAAGGCGACCTAAGTGAGATAAAGGAACTAACAGCAGCCGCCCGCCCAGAGCTTCCAAAGCAGAACTATCCAGGGCCCACCATGGCGCGCCAGAACATCATTATCGATAAAAGTATTAAATTCATTGACTCTAGCCTAGAGAGTGGCCAGGTGAGCAACAAGACACTTAACGACTTCGTCGAAGCCTTGCGTCCCGAGATTTTAGAGAACGCCTATGAAGCTGTCAGCGCCCAAATAGCGAAGCAAGACGAGAAAGTGGCCCAATGGAAAAAAGAGCTAGGCCCCGCCTGGAACAACGTCAAAGTGATAATTGTTAGCGGTCATATGCCGAGAGAGCAACACTCGTCGTTTCAGTATTTCAGCAAAGTCTTAGGGGTAAAGCGCGAAGGCGACAAAATTGTCTACAGCGAAGGGCCAGCGGAAGAGAAAGACGCTCTTAATTTGCTGCACACTCACATGCTCGATAAAAAAATTGCCCAATCTTTCTTTAGCGACCGCTGGCGCATGCATAGAGATTTGCTCTCAGACGGAGCAGCTCGCTACTTACGCAGCCACAAGCTAGCGGCAAAGTAGAGAAATCGGTTACCGAAATGGCCCTTAGCGGCGCCTGTCGCGACGAGCGTGGCTATCGTGCTCATTAACTTTGATTGGAATCACCACTGGTCGAGCTTCAGGTCCAAGCAGCCACGAGCTCACGGTATCCCACAGTTCTTGCCAGAATGACCGTTGCAAGATTGACGGTTTCATCAATGCCCCCTCTCAGTCAACTAGTGACTGATTTGTTCGCTTTTACCCTACAGCTCTTAAATCGAGAGATTAAAACGAACCCTCTGCAGCCTATCTTTATTCACCATAGCAGATTAACTGAAAGCTTGAGACTTGAAACTGTGGTTTTTCCCACGGTAAGCCAAATAATTGAAGGAATTGACATTATTCTGGCAGCTCCACCAGGTAAAAACGCTCTAATAGCTAGCATTTCAGAACTTCTCCAGATTTATAAAAAATTCTTGGCTCTTTACTGAGTAAGCACAGTCATCAGTAACGAAAAGAAGCCGGAGAGCAACAAGTGAACGCAGAAGAACTAATCAACACGGCCCAAGCACTGATGGCCGACAACAAAGGTCTCTTGGCCATGGACGAGAGTAATACCACCTGCAACAAACGCTTTACCAAAGCCAGCATCAATGCCACTGAAGAAAATCGGCGCGCTTATCGAGAATTGCTCATCACCACCCCTGGGCTCTCAAACTATATTAGTGGCGCCATTCTCTATGACGAGACAATTCGCCAAAGAAAAGAAGACGGAACTGCTTTCACCAGGGTACTTTCAGATGCCGGAATAATTACGGGTATCAAGGTCGATAGCGGCACGAAAAATATGCCTGGCCACCTTGGTGAAAAAATCACAGAGGGTCTTGATGGTTTGCCGGTTCGTCTGGCTGAGTATCGCACCCTCGGAGCGCGCTTTGCCAAATGGCGCGCAGTTATAACCCTAGGCTTTGGCATACCGACTAGAGCCTGCATTGAAGCCAACGCCCAGAGCCTAGCGCTCTATGCAGCTTACTGCCAGGAAGCCTCACTTGTGCCAATTGTCGAACCTGAAGTACTAATGGACGGTGAGCACACCATGGAACAGTGCCACGAAGTAACTGAAGAACTTCTTCGTGCCGTTTTCAATCAACTCTACACTCATGGTGTAATGCTCGAAGGCTTAATTCTAAAACCCAATATGGTGCTTCCAGGATTGCACTGCACCAAACAAAATGCCGTTGACGATGTGGCTGAAGCCACACTTAATTGTCTCTTGCGCGCTGTTCCTGGCGCGGTTGCTGGAATTGCCTTTCTTTCAGGCGGCCAATCTGCCGAACTAGCTTCAGCGCGCTTGAGTGCCATAAATAACAAACTGACCTTAAAACTTCCTTGGCCGCTTGCTTTTTCCTTCGCCCGGGCAATTCAGCAACCGGCTCTAGAGATTTGGAACGGAGAAAGCAAAAATGTTGCAGCAGCGCAAAAGGCCCTTCTACATCGCGCCCATTGCAATCAAGTTGCCCGTCTCGGTGAATACACTGTCGCTACTGAACAGCCAAGTGATCTTTTGGCGGCAAGTTCCCTCGTATCAAACAAGCTACAGTAGCGCCTTTCAGACATTATTTAGCACTTATCACAAAGATATACTGAGTTCTCACTAAAGGCATACGTTACACTGCCAAATAAGTGTTACCCCAATCACAATCGCGAGACAACATGGTTCTCACTTCCAATGAACGAGTGCAACGACTAGAGAAACAAGGGCTGGAAGCGCTCCGCTCTAGAGCATTCGCTAAGGCAGAAAAAATCTTTATCGAAGAACTAGCAATGTTGAGAGACTTTCGCCATACCGATGAACTCAGTTTAGCTATGGCGCTAAATAACCTATCGTTGGCGCTGGCTCTGCAAGGCAAAAGCTATCGGGCTGAAAACTTGAGACGTACAAGTCTGCATATTGCCTATGAATCGGCAAAGGAACGCCCTTCAGAATTTTTATCATCACCGCGAACCTCGGTCGGCTGATTCACTAATTATTCCCTTGATTCAAGTGTCCTGAAAATCTTCGCTTTCGAAGATTTCGAGGGCACTTTTGACTTCGCTCCAAGTCAAAGAAAAGAAGCACCGTATCAAAAGGGGTTTTATGTCTATTCTCATTGGCAAGCACGAATTTGATGGACCATTTAATGATGTGGATTTATTAGAAGAAAAAGAGGGGCTTTACGTAGTTCTCAATTACATAAACGAGCAATACGAACTGATTCATGTGGCCCATGCAGAAAACATTAGAGAGCACATTCAACTTTTACCATCGACAAAGCCAGCCGGAACAGTAGTATTCGCAGCTTTATACACACCAAGGTTTGGATCGCGAGAACGAAATAATTCGGTTGAAGACATTGAAAGCGATATTGACAGCTACAGCCACGAGAACGCTCAAGGCATCGCCTAGGTTGAACTGATATCCGCTAATACTTTCGATGAATTGTTGAAACCGCAGGCCACATTATCCACGAACCCTTCAATATGCGAATTCTCCACTTAGGACTAGTAGGCAACCAAACGTCTTTCTTGTAGATACGCAAGGATAGGTCGACAGGAAATTCAAGGCGCTCAATTTCATATCCAAAGTTCGTTTTACGGGTGGTGAAGTAGACCTCACCATTGTCCTGTATTTTCACAGCGTGGTTAGGTTTGTCGATCTTGAACCATTCCCAAGAAAATAATTTTTCGTCAGCTCTTCCACCTGTGAGTCCGAAGCCACCTTTATTAACGCTTTTGTCGCTTCCCGTTTCAGATAGGGTAATGAAAAAGGTGGCGCTTAATGCAATGCGCTTGGAATATTGTCTTGATCTAATTTTACGAATCTCAAAATCACTTGCAGCTAAAACGCTTTCACCAGTGGCCACCAGTGTTGATTTTTCATTGTCATAAATGGCCCATTTAATTTCACCCTGTCTTAGCGGAGATTCACATTTCGCCTTACTCGGCAGTGCCAATGCTACGCCCACGAGAGTTGTTAGAAGAAGAATTCGGCCCAGCATGATCGCGCTCTAGTAGGTAGGGAACCACATTACAATTTTATCCCCTTTTCAAAGCCTCACAAACGCTTCCAGGCCAGCCGCCGGACCAATTAGCAGCCTATGGTTGCCAACCCCCAGCTCAAGAGCGGCAAAATCCCTTCACAGTCGGCGTCTGTGCGGCAAAGCGCTGTTATACTCAAATATCATATTTTTGAAGCATTGAGCCTAAGGGCTCCTGATGCAATTGTTTCCGCCATATTCACGCCTTATTCACTTCTACGCGAGATCAAGACATGCCAGAATCAGCAGAGTTAGCAACAGTAACAACCACTAGCGGCGAGCACAAATTCAAACTGAATGGCAAGCCCCTCAAGGTAGGAATTGTAGGAGCTACTGGTATGGTGGGGCAGCAACTGATCCGCATGCTCAAAGACCATCCTTGGTTTGAAGTAACAAAGTTGGCAGCGTCAGCTGGTTCTGCCGGCAAGACCTATGAGCAATCGGTGGCTGGTCGCTGGTTCATGGATTTCCCCATTCCATCAACTATCGGCAAACTTGCCGTAGTTGACGCCGATGACCTAGACCAAGTTGTTAACGGCGTCGATATCGTCTTCTGTGCTGTGAGCATCGATAAGGCTGCAGTATTGAAGCTAGAAGATGACCTAGCCAAGCGCGGTGTCTTTGTCACATCATGCAACTCAGCTTACAGAATGGACAAACTGGTACCAATGATGATACCAGCAGCAAATGCTGATCACCTCAATGTTTTAAAAGCTCAACGTCAAGAGCGCGGCTACACCACAGGCGCCATAATGGTAAAAAGCAATTGCTCAATTCAGAGCTATGTTATTGGCCTGACACCACTAAAAGAGTTTGGTATCAAACAAATTTTTGTTCACAGCGAACAAGCCCTTTCAGGAGCTGGCAAAACCTTCCAGACCTGGCCTGAAATGGTTGAGAATGTCATCCCTTACATTGGCGGGGAAGAGCAAAAGTCAGAGCAAGAACCACTGAAAGTCTGGGGAAAGCTCACGGATTCTGGTATCGAACACGCGAGCACTCCTAAAATTCAAGCGAAATGTGTACGTGTTGCCGTGAGCGATGGACACACAGCCTACGTCAACGTACAGTTTGAAAAAGCCGTAGACAAAGAAACTATTTTGTCAAAATGGAATGAGTTTGAAGGAGTGCGCGGTTTACCATCGGCACCACAACATCAAATTCACTTTATCGATGCACCGGATCGTCCACAGCCGAAACTTGATGTTATGACCGAGAACGGCATGGCCGTTACCATCGGTCAACTAGTGGTAGCAGAAGACAACTGGGTGAGATTCACCGCTCTGGCTCACAACGCCATTCTTGGAGCAGCTGGCGGAGCCGTTCTAGCCACTGAGTTGGCAGTCAAAAACGGCTGCGTCTATCGGCGCGTTGCCGAATCGGCAGAAAAAGCTACAGCCTGCACAACAAAATAACTTTCTGTAGGAAACTACTCTTTTAGGTGACGTAACACAATCATGCAGAGCCCAACTAGTACGACTAAAACGACTCAAACTACAAGCACTTCTAGCACTGCTAACACTTCTAACAACACGAAGCGCCGTACCATCCGCGGCCCACTGACAGTTCAAGATGAAAACTTCGAAGAGAAAATCAGAAAGAGCTTTGAGCATCAAGGTGTAATGCATGCCCTAGGTGGCACAATTGAAGAAATTAGCCTCGGTTATGTTGAAGTGCATCTGCCCTTCTCAATAGCCACACAACAGCAGCATGGCTTCTTTCATGGTGGCATCGTGGCCATGCTAGCCGACACAGCATCAGGCTTCACCACTTATACAGTTCTTCCGCCCGATGAAGAATGCCTATCAGCCGAATTCAAAGTCAATTTTCTCTATCCCGCCAACGGCTCTAAGTTAATTGGCCGGGGCGGTATCATCAAGGTAGGAAAGACTCTAGTCATAGCAGAAGCAACTGTATCTGTTATTCGAGGAGATCAAGAGATAGACTGCGCTTACATGATTCACACCTTAGCTAGAACCAAGCACGTCAAAAGCGGCTCTGAAAATAAGGCCTAACCTACTAAACCTAAGAGGCTACGCAGTGAACACCAGATTGACATTAGCAGCAGCACTTCTAACTGCAATCGGCATTAACAGCGCGCTTATCTTACCCTCAAATTCTTGTACCGACTTTCTTGTAAAAACAACTGATGGCACAAAAATCGTAGGGCGCTCAATGGAATGGGGCGCCGACCTGAAGTCACAGGTGTGGAAATACCCCAAAGGCCAGCCACGTTCATCTCAGACGCCAGATGGCAGCAAGGCCTTGAGCTGGCAGTCAAAATATGGCTACCTTGCTGTTGATGCCAACAACATGCCTCTAGCAATCGACGGCATGAATGAACAAGGTTTGTCAGTGGGTATGCTCTGGATGCCTGGCGCGGTTTACCAGGATGTCTCAAAGTCAGCCCCAGCTCAAATTATAAGCTTGCTTGATGTTGACCACTGGCTACTGGGAAATTTCAGTACTGTTGCCGAAGTTAAAGAGGCAATCGCCCAAGTAAAAGTATGGGCACCACAGATGGCCGAGTGGGGCGGCACGCCCACTGCTCACCTAGCTATTCACGATGCCAGCGGAGCTAGTGCCGTAATCGAATTTGTCGATGGTCAGCAAAAAATCTACGACAATCCAGCCAGCGTACTCACCAACGCACCCACCTTTGACTGGCACAAAACCAATCTCAATAACTACGTAAACATCTCAGCCTCGAACGCTGAGCCAATTCACGTGAGAAACACTGTCTTAGCCCCACCCGGTCAAGGCGGTGGTTTCCTCGGAATTCCAGGCGACTGGACACCGCCATCACGGTTCGTGCGCACCGCTGCTATGCTCGGTTTTGCTAAGCCGACCACCAATGCCAAGGACGGCATCGATCTGACATTGCATATTTTGAATGCAGTAGACATTCCCCTTGGTGATGTGCGCCAAGCTGACAATCAACTTGACCACAGCGACTACACACAGTGGGTGCTGGTTAAAGATTTGACCAATCGTGTCCTACACTTCCGCTCATACGATAATTTGACTGTGCGCGCCATTGACATGAAGAAACTCAACTTCACTGCTGGCACAAAACCAGAGAAGCTAACACCTATTGCCGGTGGCAAGGCGGTAGTAGAGCTGACTTTCTAAGACTGCTAAATTTAGACTAAAAGGCGGATACTCAATGTGAGTATCCGCCTTTCTTTTGGGCAGTTGTTTGAACTTAAACGTTCATGACCAGTCGAGAAGCTTTGTTGAGTTTCTCAATGGCTATAGGAAGATCGAGGGTTGTAATTTGCCCGTCTTTGACAATTACCCTACCGTCAATGACTGTGTAAGATGCATTCTGCGGAGCACAGAATACTAGTGCAGCAACTGGATCAACCATACTACCGCCAGCAAAGCTTCTTTGGTTAGTGTCTACAGCGAAGAAATCAGCGCGTTTTCCTGGCTCAAGCGAACCAATATCATCTCGCCCAAGAATAGCAGCACCACCTAGAGTCGCCATTTCGAGGCAATCGCGAGCAGATATCCACTCTTTCTTCGCCTCTGGAGGACCACCTTCAGTTTCGCTCAATAGAGTACGAGCAAGCAGCATGGCCATTCTCGCTTCAGCGAGCATGTGCGAGCAGTCATTACTTGACGATCCATCAACCCCTAGACCAACCTTAACACCAGCATCGCGCATCTTTTTGATTGGAGCCATTCCTGAAGCCAGTCGCATATTAGAAGATGGACAGTGAGCAACACCAGAGCCAGTCTTGGCGTACTGAGCTATTTCAGCATCATTGACGTGCACCGAATGGGCAAACCAAACGTCATTTCCTAGCCAGCCTAGTTTTTCCATGGCGGCAACAGGGCGCAAGCCATAACGTTTCAGACAGTAGCGCTCTTCATCAAGAGATTCAGCAAGGTGGGTATGCAAACCACACTTGTGCTGCCGAGCCAGTTTTGCCGACTCAATCATGAGATCGTCGGTAACAGAGAAAGGAGAACAAGGGGCAAGCACAATTCTAGTCATTGCTCCTGGCTTCAAATCGTGATACCTGTCGATTACTCGTTGGCAGTCGTTCAAGATATCTTTCTCATTCTCAACACAGCTATCTGGTGGCAAACCACCTTTAGATTGGCCTAGAGACATACTTCCGCGTGAGGCATGGAAGCGAATTCCCATGTCTTGTGCCACTCCGATGGCATCGTCAATTTTGCAGCCATTAGGAAAGACATACTGTTGATCGAAAACAGTGGTGCATCCAGACAAGGCCAATTCAGCAAGACCTACCTGTACAGCTAGACGCTCAGAATCGGGAGTCATCCGCGCCCACATCGGATAGAGCACACGCAACCAGTTCCAGACATTACCGTCCTGGCAAGCAGGAGCTACACGAGTTAGATGCTGGTAGAGATGCTGGTGAGTATTTACGAGGCCTGGCAGAACCAGCTGACCTTTCATGTCTATGACAGATTCTGCTGATTTGGGAAGCTTATCAGTAGTATCAACTTGTTTGATCACACCATCTTCAATGTACATACCGCCGCCCTTGATCTCACGGCGAGTTTTGTCCATTGTCACAAGCACAGAAGCGTTCTTTACGAGCATCGTCTTCGGACGCCCAGAAGCTCCCTTTGAGCTGGTTTTAGAGCTGGCAGCTTTCGCTTCGTGGCTAACGCCTGCAGTAATCGCAGATGCCGCTACAGCAGCACCAGCCAAAAAATTACGACGAGTTAGTCCTTCGGCCCTTTCCTTATCTTCAGAATTGTTATCCACGTCACTGCCATCATTCATGAAATTCTCCTCGTAGGTGTTTTCAAAGAAAGTACTTATCAGTCTAAGCTCTTAATCAACTCGTCGAAACCTTGATTGCTGGTTCGCAGTACGGCCCGCAAATCATAAAGCATAAATACACGATTGTTGATTAGCTTAATAGTCTCACACCACTGGCGGTGCGCCCTTCCTTCGGCCGAAAGTGCTTCCACGGCTGACTCACGGTCTATATTTACGTTAAAGACTTTAGTCTCTTTCCAGTATTTCACCAGCTCTTCTCGGCGCGACAAATTAGTTTTACTCAGCGGCGAGGCACCATTGAGATATCGCATCATAAGAGGCGACATTTTGACGTAGGCCGACTCTTTTCCAAAGGCAGCACCAAGGCCATTAGGCTCAGCTTTACCTGGCCTAAATCCGCCATGACTAGCAGCAACCGATGCTAAAGCAAAACTGGCGATCAAGTAGCCAGACACAATGTTGACACGATCGGCATTGAGCACGTTCTTGCTATTAGACGATAGCCCCATAGAATCAGAGATCACGCCAAGAATACCCAATTGATAGAAGTTAGCGATGTTGGCGAGCTGGACCATCTTATCCTTCTGCCGCTCCATTCGATCTCTAACCTGAGTTTCAATTACAATCTGGTGACCAAGAATATTACTATCGGAATTGGCATCTAAGAAGCCCTCCATGACCTGTCGCGTTATCAACATCTTAGAGTGCTCATCTATCTGTTCATTAGTAGATGCCACCATCAAACCCTGAACTCCGAGCAATTTCGCCGCACCATTAGCAGAGGCATTGAGAGGCAACGATGCGCCGGAAGTGTTTGAAGCAATTGAAGCACTTGAATCAGGCCAAGCTTTGCGCAATAACTCCAAGAGTTCTTGATCAAACTGCCAGAATTGCTCTTGCAATGAAGTCAAAAGGGCTATGCGATTGTTGACTAACTTGATTGAGTCCCATTTACAAGAAGGCATACTGGCCAACTTCTCCAGGTTGCCGCTCTTCTTTAAATTGATGGTGGCGACATTCTCTTTAGACCAAAGTTCCTGGAGAAATTGACGTCTGCTCTTACCGTCAGCTCGCTTTGGTGAGGTTGAGTTGAGATAGTTCCATACCATCGGACTAAAGCCATGCTTGCCGTTAGATCTCAAATCAAAGAAATCTGCTAAGGAGTTTGGTTCACTCTTATTCTTAGTCCAGCCGCCGTGGGTACCCAACAGTGAAACAGTAGTGAGAGCAAGTCCGATAGAATTGGAGATGATGAATAATTGGTTTCCAGCTTTAGGATATCCGTTTAAATAGCTCCAACCGGCACAGGCACCATGAGTACCGGTCTGAATAAAGTTAGCTTGGTAAGTCTTCTGCAAGAAACGTCCTCGCCGGCCCATTAAGTGAGCTAAGACAACATCGTATTGATAGTTGAGTTCTTGCTGACACCTGTCGGAGGCGGTACGCATATCAAGAAACCCTGACAGCAAAGTCTCCAAGAGGGTAATTTGCAGTTCAGTCTTTCTATCACTATTGACAGTGGTGCTATCGAGCGACCTAAGCTCAGTCACAACTGGTTCTAGGTGAAGCAAGCGAACAGCTTCATCGGCACCACCGCCAAAGGCCGTAAAAGAGCCAATTCTGCCCTGCTGAATGTCCGAGAACTGAGACCCTCTTACCTGATTGAGTAAAGCGAGCAGGTCGTTGTTAAATCCTTCGATGGTTGTTCGCAAAGACCAGAGCAGAACAATGCGAGAGTTGAGAACGAAAGATTTCTTTGACTTGCCATCATCAAGCCCACAGAGTGTTTCAGGCTTAGCCATGTCCGCATGATAACGTTCTTTCCATAAACCATTCAAAATCTCTCTGCGGCTTTTGTTACTATCAGCACCAGGTATAGGCGAGTCTAAATATCGCACTACTAGCGGTGGCAAATTAGATCCGTCTACTGGCTTACCGTCAAGAACACTAGACATGAAAGTAGGGGGCGTGAGATGGGAAGCTTTGGCAAAACGGTTATACAAAATATTTAGCACAGGCAAGCCAATCGCCAGTCCAGAACCAACAGAAGTGCCTATAGCTGACTGCTTAAATTGCTTGTGCATGCGCGAATATGGCTCAAATAGACCGTATAGCGTGCTCAACTGGGCGAAGTTAACTACGTTGAAAGCCTGGTTAACCGTATTTACTTTGCGCTGTTCGCGATTCAAGACGTTATAGGTATACTCTAGCTCGAACTCTAGGCGGTTTTCAGCAGCCTGAACTTGAAGTACAGCCTCGAATATTTTGCGCAAAACGAAGGCTCGCTTAGCATTGAGCTGAGGTTGTTCACGCTTCGAAAAGTTCTCAGTGCTGCGAAGTGCAACAAGCTGCTCTACTTCTTGCCGAATTCCTAAAATCTCGGAGGCTTGAGCAGCTTCACCGCTGAGCATATTAGCCGAGGCAAAAGCAGGTGAGACAAAAGCCGACGAGAGAAACAACCAAGGCTGAACTAGGAAACAGCAGCCGATGGCAAAAGCTTTGCGCAGAAAATTCAAAATCTCTCCAGATAGTCAGCGAACTGGAAGGAATTGGACAATGGATACCTGAAAGATACCTGAACTAGAAACAACAGATTAGAAATTCGCAATACTAACACAGCCGACAAGAACCGGGCTCAAATATGCGAATTAAAACCACTGGAGAGCACTTGTCATCTGCCAACTGAGCATCTAATACTCAGCCCTTATCAATCGTAGTCAAGCACCGAGTTTTACAAAGCATCAGAGTCAGCTTCAACATCAAACTGCCTAAAAGTATCAGCGAAAAGTTTGATTGATTCAAGCATCGCCGGGGTGTCATGCTCACTCATCATGTCTAAACGCTCGGGGTTAGTCACTTGGCCATGCCCCTTTCTGCGCAGCAACTGTTCAATGCACCAGGTACCATAATTCTCAGTCGAATCAGCAAACGTGCACTCGGCCTCGGTGACACCAACAGCAAGGAATAGACCAAAGCCACCAGATGGCAATTGATACCAGGCATCTGGTGCTTCATCGGCATACCAGATAATGGCACTGCGCAAGAGTGAATCTGAATTTGGTGCAATGGGCGCACCAAGATTGATACGTTTGCCAGGACTCAAAGTACCGGCATGATTGAAAATATAAAAAGCCATGGTGCGCAAAAGCTGCGGAGCCCAGGCACTATTGGTAGGGCTCTTGATCATCAATTCGCAACCGAAACCAGATACTTCTTGAGCTTCACTTTGCACCCAGGGGCTAGAAATACCAGCGGTTACATAAGTCCAGTACGGTTTAAATGGATCAGGACCATAAGCCAACACAGCGAGCTGCTGATCGCCTTCTATAGAATCATCAGAAGGCCTAGAAGTATCGCTGCTATCTAAGCGGCTTTTGCCTTTCTTTGCAACAACGTCATCTTTAAAAACTGGGGGACCGTAGTTAGCAGGTGATACCGAAGTTGGTTCGCCGAATAATTCGAGATAAAGAGCGTTTCGTGCCACCCAGGCATCTTGCAAAAGCTTACGCCGGGCCAGTTCGCTTGCTCTTTCAAACTCGGGATCTTCTTTACCTATGCGATCGTCTTTTTTCTTGCCCACGGTCTTTACCAAAAGAGGAGATCATAAAAAGCTGTTATTCGTCAATTTTCAGCAAGGCCATGAATGCCTCTTGCGGAATCTCTACACGGCCCACTGATTTCATGCGTTTTTTGCCTTCTTTTTGCTTGTCAAGAAGCTTTCTTTTACGGCTAATGTCACCGCCATAACACTTAGCAAGTACGTTCTTGCGCACAGCCGAAATTGTTTCACGGGCCACAATTTTGCCACCGATAGCCGCTTGAATGGGAACTTCAAACATCTGTCGAGGTATTAGTTTTTTCAATTTCTCAGAAATGGCACGACCCGCAGAGTGCGCCCGGTCATAGTGCACAATGGCCGAAAGAGCATCAACTTTGTCGCCACCAATTAAAATATCGATTTTGACCAAACGCTCTTCTCTGAATTCTTTAAAGAGATAGTCAAGACTAGCGTAGCCTCTAGAGCGACTCTTCAATTGATCAAAAAAGTCAGTGATAATTTCAGCTAACGGCAATTCATAGGTAAGCATGGCACGGCGCGGATCAAGGTGTTTCATGTCGAGGTAGACACCACGACGCTGCTGACAAAGCTCCATCAAGGTGCCGACATATTCAGTTGGTGTAATGATATTGGCCGTAACAAAAGGTTCTTCAATGAAGAGACGATAGGTCGGATCAGGTAACAGAGCCGGGTTTTCCACCATAATTACGCTGTTATCTGTTTTGGTAACGCGATAAACCACAGACGGTGCCGTGGTAATTAAATTAAGATTGTATTCGCGCTCTAACCGCTCCTGAATGATCTCCATGTGCAGCAAACCAAGAAATCCGCAACGGAAGCCAAAACCTAAAGCATCAGAGGTTTCTGGCTCAAAAAACAGAGATGAATCATTGAGCTTGAGCTTGTCTAAAGCTTCGCGCAAATCAGGATATTGATCGTTGTCGACCGGATAAATACCGGCATAGACCATGGGCTTAGCCGGGCGATAGCCAGGCAGGGCCTCAATTGCAGGATTAGACACCAGTGTAATGGTATCGCCTACTAGGGTTTCAACATCTTTAATTTGAGCAGCCAGATAGCCTACTTCACCAGGACCAAGGCGATCGACTTTGACCTGAGCTGGGCGCAAGACACCTAGCTCCGCTATGTCGAAGGTCTTATCATTGGCCATGAAGCGAATCTTATCGCCCACTTTCACTTCACCGTCTTTGACCCTAAAGTAAACGATGATGCCGCGATAACTATCAAAATAACTATCGAAAATAAGCGCTCTTAGAGGCTCATTAACGGTGTTTCTCGGCGGCGGTACAAATCTGACGATAGCTTCAAGTACGTCTTTTACGCCAATATTGTTCTTGGCGCTGGCAAGGATAGCTTCATCAGCTGGTATGCCAATTACATCTTCAATTTCAGCCCGAATTCGTTCAGGCTCGGCACTGGGCAGGTCAATTTTATTGATTACTACAACGATTTCAAGATTATTCTCTGAAGCCAGGTGCACATTGGCCAGGGTTTGGGCTTCAACACCTTGAGTGGCATCAACAATCAGCAGCGCGCCCTCGCAGGCAGCTAAGCTGCGCGAGACTTCATAACCGAAGTCAACGTGGCCGGGGGTGTCGATTAAATTGAGAACATAAGTTTGCCCATCATCGGCAATGTAGTCCATGCGAGCGGCTTGAGCCTTAATTGTGATACCGCGTTCACGTTCAATATCCATCGAGTCAAGCACTTGGGCCTGCATATTGCGCTTAGCGATGGTATTTGTCATCTCGAGCAACCGGTCAGCCAATGTAGACTTGCCGTGGTCGATGTGGGCAATAATGGAGAAATTTCTGATTAACTTGGGGTCGGTCACTGAGAACCCTTTAATGACGTGGATAACCTATGAACGAGGCCAGAAGACTGACTAGCGTACTTATGAAAAGGTATATTAGCAGGAAGGCTAAGCGAGATCGCTAATAATAGCAACTACACCTACACTTAGACTTACACTTAAACTTACACATAACTCCAAACGCAGGCGCCCAAAGCTAGCTAATGTCAAACCCACCTAACTCTTTCTTAGAAACCCTAAAACAACGGCCATTATTGGCCGATGGGGGCATTGGTACGCTCTTGTACTCAAGAGGAGCATCAACTGAAGCCTGTTTCGAACACCTCAATTTGACAAAGCAAGAAACAATTCAGCAGCTTCACGTTGACTATATCAACGCCGGAGCTGAAATTATTGAAACAAATTCTTTTTCTGGTAACAGAATTAAACTTGCCAATAGCGGTCTAGAAAACGATGTCTGGAAAATCAATGTTTGGGCCGCCAAAATTGCCAGAAATGCCCGTGAAATAGCAGGTCAGCCAACTTTCGTCGCCGGTTCTGTCGGCCCCACCGGCAAACTCTTGCCCCCACTTGGGGATACAGCTCTAGACGAACTCGACTATGCCTTTAAAGAGCAAATGGAAGCCCTCCTAGCCGGAGGTGTTGATCTTTTCATGATTGAGACGATGTCGAGCTTAGAAGAAACAGCTATTGCTGTGCGCGCCGCTCGTAGTCTTTCCAAACTACCAGTAGTGGCACAACTTTCATTCTCAGTAGAAGGACACACGCTGCTCGGTGCAACCCCTGAAGATGTCGCTCGACTAATTCGTGATTTAGGTGACGACGCTCCTGATGTCATTGGTATCAACTGCGGTGCCGGTCCCGGACCAGTTTTCGATTCTTTAATTCGCCTTACGGCTGCCGTGCGCACATTGAAGATAGATGCCGACAAGCTTACTTTTTCGTGCTTGCCAAACGCTGGTCAACCCAGCCTTATAGGTGGTCGTCCCGTTTTCATGAGCAAGCCGCACTACTGTGCTTCATACATCGAGCCTTATCTCAGAGCGGGAGCCAGAATTGTCGGCGGCTGCTGCGGTACAACTCCAGAGCACATCAAAGAAATGAGGAAAAGTCTAGACAACTATTTGGCCAAAGCAACACAGCCCATCATTGAGATAAGCCCCCAGGAGACAGTACTTTTTCACCCTGACTCACTCGACTTGCCAGACGATAAGCCGAAAGAAACTCTAGCTCTAAAAACCCATCTAAAGAACTTAAAAGAAGGAAAGAACAAAAAAGATTTCTATATTTCTGTTGAACTAGATCCACCCAAAGGAGCAGGCACCAAGAAAATTTTGGCAGCAGCAGATTTACTTTTTAAAGCTGGTGCCGATGCCATTAACGTTGGTGACAGCCCGATGGCCCGAGTACGTATGTCATCTCTGGCCACCTGCCAGTTGATCAGTCAAAAAGTTGGAGTCGATACGATTATCCACTTCACCACCCGTGATCGTAATTTGATGGGTATGCAAGCAGATCTTTTGGGCTGTCAGGCTTTAGGCTTGCAAAACATTTTAGCTCTCACGGGAGACCCACCTGCCTTAGGCAACTACGCCCATGCCACAGCGGTCTACGATGTAGATTCTATTGGCTTAATTCGCATAATCTCGCAATTGAATGCGGGGCAAGACATCGCCGGCAATACCATAGGAACACCACTCAATCTTTCGATCGGTTGCGCCCTTAACCCCACGGCACAAAACCGCGCCATGGAGCTAGAGCGCTTCCGTAGAAAAATCGAAGCGGGCGCACACTTTGTCATGACTCAGCCAATATATCAATTAAGCGATCTGACCGATTTCTTAGAGCAATTTGGCGATCTGCCCTTACCGCTGTTGGTTGGCATTATGCCCCTGCACTCAAGCAAGCATGCCGAGTATCTGCACAACGAAGTGCCGGGGATTTCCATACCAGAAAAAGTGAGAAAGCAAATGGCTGATGCTGGTGAAGGGGGCTCGCAAAAGGGTCTAGAATTAGCCGAAGAACTATTAGCAGAAGTACGCGACATTTGCCAGGGCACGTATCTAGTGCCTTCTTTTGGTAGATATGACGATATGGCAGCGCTGGTAAAAAGACTTAAGGTCAAACAAAACTAGCCCTTAGAAAATTAGCCAACAGCATACTGGCCGCGCACGGCCCTGACATGATTTTCCATTTCCTGAGCTTGTGCCAGTCTATTGGTTTTACGCAAAAGCTTGGCGTATTGTTCTTCGACATCAGCAAAGCGCGGATGATCCTTGCTGTAGACTTTCTGTCTAATTGCCAATGCACGCTTAAAGAGTGGCTCAGATAATTCAAACCTAGTCTGAAAATAGTAAAGGCGAGCGAGATTTTTCAGTGACGTTGAAACTAGTGGATGTTCCCCACCAAGAGACTTCTCGCGAATCTGCAAAGCCTCGATCAAGATCGGCTCCATTTCACGATAGAGACGGCGACGACAATAGTGATCGGCCAGCTTTGTTAGCAAATCGGCTACATGAGGATGATCTTTACCCATCATTTGCCGCACCGAAGCCACTTCTAACTCAGCTTCTTTTTCATGATCATCAGGAAAACCAGTGGGCCACCCCAAGGCCATGGACTGCGGAATAGCATCAAGAGACGTTGATGAATCAGTCATTGACTGTTTCCAATCGCTGGATGGTCGGGGGTAAACAGCACTTGGAGCGCTCTTCTTCCGCACAGTCATAACTTTCTCAAGACATTTTTTTGTATCTGCTACTTCAGCGCGATAGGGCCCGAGAGTTCTCTCCATAATTTCGAGAGCCCTTCTATAGAGAGCTTCCGCATTCTCAAGCATACCTTTATTGAAATACAAATCGGCCAGCTTAGAAACTGTTGCCGCCACCTCTGGGCTATCCTGGCCCAAGGCTTGCTCCTGAATAGTAAGGAATTTCTCTAGTTCAGGAATGGTTTCACACTTCATAACTGCCTCAAAAAAAGGAATCTACGAATATCTGCTCTTCCTATCGAAGTCAAAACAGTTCAATATTGCCGGGAAACCAGAAAAGGCAAATTACTAAGTAGAACGGTTTCCCGGAAAGCTATAGAATTTTAGCTCTCGTCTATATTCTTACCCAGATGAAGAAGCCGCGGCTAGACCCTTACCCTATAACTTTGTACGGGATTCGTATAGAGACGGGGAACCTATAGGTTAACCATAACAACAATACGGTAGAACCTATACCCAGCCCCTCAGCCCCTGGGATAGCATCAGTATAGGTGTAGAATCGGCGGTAGTCACAGCTATATTTGGATGATGCAAGTGGGGTTAGTGTTGGATGGGATCCTTTAAAGATAGGATTATTCGACTGTTGAAAAACATAGTCGAAGAAGCCGAACGAGAGAAAGACACCGAGGCGCAGAAGGCCCTCGCTCGCCAGGCATCAAACCCAGCTAGCCTTGCTACTGATGTGAATGCTGACGTAAATATCGAAGCACGCCCCGAAGCAGAAGATAAAACTAATTCTGATACCCAAACCACAATTCATAACTTACTTCATCAAGGTAAGGACAGCCTATCGACACGCTTCCTTTCAGCAGGACAGCCAGAAATTGTAGCCCTGCCACCGTCGACCCTCAGTCGCGATGCCGCAAACCTAGTCGACCCTTCGTTTGCCCGTTCTCAGCTCGATTCGTCTTGGCATCATGTAGATGCCATCAAAGCTGAAGTGGATAAAAACGAAGCGAAAAAATCCAAGTTAAAGAAAGGCGAGAGCAAACGCAGCAAAGAATTTGATTTCTCTGACCCCGACAAATCAGATAGAGATAAATCAGAAGGTCAAACAAGACTCTACAGCGGCTATTCAGAAGAAGAACCAACTTTGCTCGCAGCTCAATGGCAGTGCACTCCGGATGACACGCTGATAGGAAGCAATTCATCGCCGACAGAAGAATCATTCAATCGCGCCGCCGAAAATGTCTCTACCTCCCCCGCAACCCTAGCCTGGCTATCCTCACTCGTCTCACCAGAAGTGCGCGCTTCAGTGGCAGCAAACCTGCAGACACCACCAGAAACCCTACGAAAACTAGCAAATGATGTCGACAATACAGTTCGCCTTTCGGTAGCCACGAACCCCAATACACCCTCAGACGTGCTAAGAAATCTCACCCGCGACGTCAGCAAATTGACAGCCTCAGAAGCGCAATCGGCGCTGTGCGCCAGAGGCGATGTTGTCGAAGCCGAGCGAAAGAGCCAGAATCTACTCACTAACAATCGCTTCAACCCTACTTCTAATCATCTTATTGCTTCTTACACGTGCTTAGATGCCGTCATGCCAGACGGCATTAATGATGGCAGCAAAGCTGATAGCGAATGGCAATCACTCAATAGTGATGGCGCCCAGAAAGCCTACAAGCAGCAGAAAGACACGGTCAAAGACCTTAAATTCAATCCCAGCGTTTCCAATCCCAATGGCCCCCGGAACACAGCAAAGGAACTGACACCCCACTCTGCCTTCGACAGCCCACCAGAAAATGCTTCCCCCCAGGAAAAAATTGCCTTCCTCAAAATGATCGCCACTCGACTAAGCACCCCCCCAGCAAAACTAACTGAGCTAGCTGAAAATGAGAGCATCGAAATTCGTGCAGCTGTAGCAGAAAACATCAACACACCAGCCGAAGCTTTCGCCCTACTAGCAAAAGACAGCCAAGCACAAGTCAAACTAAGAGTTATCGACAACAGCAATTGTCCCACTCAAATTTTAGAATTGCTCAAAGACGACCAAGACCCTTATGTTGGTTATGAAGCCAAAAACCAACTAAAGCGCATCGAAAATTCACTAGCGCAAGAACGCTCAGGCAGCTACAGAACCGAAGGTTTGCTTTAAGCGATTTGCTCTAAATAGATCCAGAGGTGCTCAAAAAAATACAGAAAAAAGTAGTTTCCGTGGAAACTACTTTTTTCTTGCCAGTGACTAGTACCAGCCTAAATTTAAATTGGATCTATTTCAGAGCCAGTTCCAATTTTGATACTACTGCTAGCGACTCTTCGAGAGCCTTGATGAACATATCGATCTGCTCATATGAGATCACCAGTGGCGGCTCAACTCTCAAGACTCGCGAATTGATATAAGTACCAGAAATGAGAATATTGCGACTGAACAGTTCTTTGGCCACGGCATAACCAGTATCGTTACCGGTAAATTCCATACCCAACATCAAACCAACACCGCGAATCTTCGAGAGCACATCAGGGAATTTCTTAGCAAGCTGTGTCACTTTCTCGATTATGTAATCGCCTTTCTCCTTCGCTTGCTTCGGTAAGTCTTCGTCAAGCAATATTGAAATTGTCGCGATGGCGGCTGCACAGGCCAGTGGGTTGCCACCAAAAGTAGTGGTATGCAAGAAAGGATTCTCGACATACTTCGCCCAAACTTTCTCATTACCAACAACAGCGCCAATTGGCATAACACCGCCGCCGAAGGCCTTTCCTAGAGCCATTAGGTCAGGCACAACGCCTTCATAATCGCAGTAGAACATTTTGCCAGTACGGCCCATGCCGCTCTGCACTTCATCAAAAACAAGCATGGCGCCATATTTGTCGCAGAGTTCACGGGCGGCGGCCAAATAACCGGGAGGGGCAACGTTTATGCCGCCTTCGCCCTGAATTGGTTCGACCACAAAAGCAGCCACTCTATCGCCACTAAAGTCAGCGCAGCTAAGTGTTGTCTCTAAGGCTTTAATATCACCAAATGGAATATGGCTCCAGTTCAAGAGCGGCATAAACGGTTCGCGGAACATGGCTTTAGATGTACCACCAAGTGCACCAAGAGTTTTACCGTGAAAAGCGCCAACGGTTCCCACGAAGTGCTTGCGTCCAGTGGCCAGCATAGCCATTTTCATACAACCTTCTACAGATTCAGTACCTGAATTGGAGAAGAATGAATAATTGAGATCACCTGGAGTAATCAACGAAACTAAATAAGCCAAATAAGTTCTGAGCGGATCAATTAGTTCCTGCGAGTGAATCGCTTGGCGCTCTAACTGTTCGGTTACAGCCTTCAAGACCCTAGGGTGACGGTGACCAACGTTATAAACGCCATAGCCACCCAACATGTCGATGAATTCTTTACCGTTGATATCACGGAAGACAGCACCATTATCTTCCCACTCAACAGCTGTATAGTCTGTGCTGACTGATTTTCGATACTTCAAGAAGCCAGCATTGACGTGATCGGTCCAATAACGAACAGAATCGGCAATAACTTTATCGCGCTCCTCTTGGGTGAGCTTTTTCTTTCCGATAAGCTCCAGTACCTCCCTGGATTTTGCCTGAGCTGTCTCCAGATCTTGAGCCATTTTTCTTTACTCCCACGTTTTTTAGCAGCCCTTTACAAAAGGCGCTAGTTTTGACAACTGGGATATTCTACGCCTGCGCTTGGTTTAAATCAAAAAATCAGAGCAAAAACATAGCAACTTCTTCATGACAACAAGTTACGGCACAATTCCTCTACTCCACTTAGAAGTTTCGCTGACCAAAAATTTATACATTCGTACACAGCTCATCTCCCGACCACCAGGCAGCAGCTGCTTTCCAAGGCCATCAGCCACATAGCCATTGGCCAGATAAAAGGGCTCAGCGTTCAAGGCAGCATTAAGATTGAGCCAATCAAGGCCAGACTGACCAGCCAATCGCTCTAATTCATTCAAGAGTGCCACCCCAATACCCTGCCGCGAGAGCCGAGGATGAACATAACAGGCGCGAATCTCGCTCAAACGAGGCACGAGAATACCAAAGCCAACAACAGCATTGTCCATTTCGGCCACCCGAACCACTTCGTCTATGCGCTGTGGCCTATTAGCGAAGTTCTCAATGCGACTGTCTGTGACATCAGGAGACCAATCGTCTAATATTTCCTCGTCATAATAATCAACCGGTTCGCCATGGACCGCGGCAAAATGCACGTCGAGGATGCCCCTGATATCAGTGGCATCACTATCTTCTTCGGCTTCCCGTGCTTTGCGAATAATCAACATAGAGAGGGATTATACTTCTTTGAAGCAATCAGTAAGACAGTTTTTGACCGCCAAGACTGCTAGGCGGAGCGTAGCGATCCCTCACCTGTGGGTCATAACCGACTTTAGGCTTTACTACTTTTGGCTTAAGATTGAGGTCTTCTAAACGAGCAAAAGGCTTGAGAAAACCGATAAGACAGTCAACATTATCAGCATTAACACCGCGATCGCAGTAAAAGGCACTAAAGAGCTTAGCCCGTCCGGTCAAAGCTGGCGCAGCTGTAATATTAACCAAAGTACCACCATTAGTCAGAGTGCAAAGATTAACGGTCAAATAGTTGGTAGCCGAACTAGTTTGCTGTAGCTCTAACAATAAGTGCCCAGCCTGAGTATCAGCCACGAGAATGTCATAACCATCGAGCTCAGCCAGCGAAAAACCAACTAGCTCACAGGCCTGCTGAAAATTCTGCGGCAGTTGAATAGAGCGGCGCTCGTATGGCTTCCCAAACTGCCCTACTTGCCAGGCATGAACGAAGCTGAGAAAGCAGACTAGTACGGCAGCGGCAATAGATCCACATATTACGCTAGAGACAATCCATGAGCTAATTAGGTGCAAATCGGCTGGGGTGGATGAATGGCCAGTGACAAGAGCCAAGGGGAAAGCCAGGGCAATTGGCACAAAGAAGAGAGTGCTCAAAATCAAGGCTGAGCTTAAGCCAATCAGCAACGACTGAAGAAAGAACTGGGCATCATCAAGTTGGCCAATGGCCCCGTCTAAGTCAACAATATTGCGGCTCTTTTCCAAAGCTGAACGTTCTTTCGTATTCCTAGAATTTGCCATAGGAGAAACATCCATTTATTAGTAAGGGAAGGGAGGGAAAAATAAAGATTAAGCTAGTAAAAATCCAATCGATTAAATAAGTGTAGGGGGTACTACGTGTCAATCACGTGAAAGTTGGAATTTAAATTTCAACTGCACATTCCAATTGCAAACTCCCATTTAGCTCTTCTATTTAACTCGAACGATAGGAAAGGTATAGGTTTTGACAAACGAAAGCTTACTGTCTTGCAGGGTGCCGGCATTGAAAAAGCTGAGAGTGCCCAAAGGCATCAATACATCGGTTGAAGTACTCACCTGCACGAAAGGTGAGGTGTGCGGCAAGGCCTTACCAGCAAAATCTTGATATACAATCGGTGCCGACATCTTCGGAGCTGAGAGAAATCCAGAAGCCTGATAGCTCTTCAAAATGACATTGGCGAGCTTGGTTGCTTCAGCTAAATCTTGCCCTTGAGCAGCATTGCGACAAGCATCACGACAAGCTCGATCGTTAGCATAAGCACCAAATATGGCAATGCCTAGGTGCAAACCGAGGGCTACAAACACTGAAGCAAGCAGGCAGCCACAGACGAACTCAACAGCCAGAGAGCCCTTCGCTCCTCTACGTCTTAATAGTTTTCTCTCGGTGGTTAACATAGCGCTGTTCCTTCAATATCTATACTGACAAAAACTAATTGGACACCAGCTTGACTAAGCGCCGAGCAATCTTAGCGAAGGTTTGCCGCAGCTGAGAACTGTCGGTGACTGAGTTAAAGGTACCGCCATGACCAGCAATAGCAGCCATACCACCAGTGGTTGGGTCACTATTCTTGTCATTCAAAATCTCAGTTTGATCGGGAATGATGGCAGGATTTTGCGCCAAACCAATTGTATAAACTGCCACACCAGCGTCCCGAGCTTCAACCGCAGCCATACGGGCATTGGCCTTAGGGTCTGAACTAAGGGGACCGCTAGGAACCGTGGGCTCACCATCAGTGAAAAGAACGATCGCCCTTGTGCTGCCTAAGCGCGAATGATGCTTAAGATCCTCTACCGCACTGTGAACTGCACCGCCGATATTAGTCGAGCCCATGGGCACACATTTATCAATGGCACTATTGACCTCGGCATAAGCGGTCTTACCAGCAGCAGCGTCAATCTGCACGTGGGGAATAGGGTAACCTTTCTTCGCTCCATACGGTGCATAGTCATCAATGTCATACCAAGGCTCAGTACTATTGGCATCAATGCCGACAGTTGAATCGAAGGCGACAAAACCAAAGTGAGCGTCGGCATCAGTATTTAAAATCTGAGTCATGGTATTGAGAGCACTTTGAGCATCTTTCATGGGCTTTAGCTGTTTCGCTGCTGCTTCAAAATATGCTTTTTGATAGCCCGCCCGCGGACTGACGAACACGGCAGTATTTGCTTTACTACTTTTATAAACGCCATCAGACTCAAGATTTCCCCGAGCAGCCTCTGTCAACGTAGCAACATCAGGGAACGCAAAGCCACCGTAACTGGCCCCGCCAAAACTAGGTTGACCATCAATATTTACGACCACATCGGTAAACACTTTCATACCATCAAAGGTTGGCGCTGTCCCTGGCGGGAAATTACCTGGCGCTCTGCCAGCTTCAGGATAAATACCACCAGAACGCAAACCAGGCACACCATAATACTGAGCTAAGTATTCAGACGAATAACATTTGGCTTCCCAATAAGCTTCAGTGAGAATTTGGGGATAGCAAGCATTTAAGCTAGAACCAGTGGCTGCCGGTTTGAGAATGTCAAAGATTTTGCCACGCATGAGGCCGTTGGCACCAGTGACCGGAAGATAGACATTTTTGCCACCGCCTAAAGTGGCATCCCATTTTCTTTTGACAAAAGTGACAGGAGTTTGATCGTCCATCGAACCAGAGACATCAAAACAAATTACCATATCTAACTTGGGCACAGCACCGGTTGACATGGCATTAACATTGAGGCTTTTGATACCAACAAAATTACCAAAAGCCAAGTTACGCGTGGTGCTACTAGTGACACGCACTACTTTACCGTTAGGGCTGGTCAAGGGTTCAACCTTAGAAGTAACTGGGTTGATAAACTCAAAAAATACTCGGGCCTCATCTAGGTCACAGTTCAAACTAGCAGCCGAAGCGGCCAGAGTTGTGTTGCTCAAAGCTTGACCAAGCACAGTATTGGCTTTAAATATCTTGATGGCCGCAGCAATGGCATCATTGTGTGCTTGCAGCGGGTCAACATTATCAGAGCTAGCTAAAGTAGCAGTACCGGCCAGAACAGCAGCATCACTAGCGTTCTGTAGCTCTTGCTTAGCGAGATAAAGACGAGCAGCCTCAAAGGTAATAATTGAGAGCAGCGGCACAATCACTAAGAAAATGAGGATCATAAACATTAGTAAGCTTTGGCCGCGTTGACTACGCAGATTGCAGCGACTGCGCTGCCAAAAAACTCTGTGACTGGAAGAAACTTTGTTCATAAGAGACTCTTAAATTGTTAGGCCTTGGGGATTTTCACAATATTGCTTGGCTGAAAGATGCAGCGTAATCGGGGCATTGAGCCCCTCGATTTTGACTGGTATTGGTATTGGTATCAAAGGTTGAGCAGAGCAATCAGCTGATACTTCTATTTGATAGCTATTGACACTTTGATCAGCCGGAATAGCCAAAGGCACTAACTGCGAACTAAGAGCCAGGGTATCATTTTTAGTAATCAAAATTGCAGTCTTGATATTGCTAATAGACAAACCAGAAAAACTATTCTCAACTTGCTTGATCTTGCTTAAAGCCTCTGCCTGAGCTGACGGTTTACCATCAACAGGATTGGAGAAAGTATTGGCTCTAGCAGCTGAAATGCTAGCGTAGTGAATACCAGCATATGAAAAAGTTATGCGCAAAAATACTGTAGCCAGATCTATTAGAGGAAAGGCAACAACCATTAGGACGGCCCACAAAATCATAGGCAGCTCGGCCAGCATCGAAGCACGACCAGATCTTCTTCGCGATCTTACAAAATTGGCTCTCATACTAGCGCTCCGTATGGCCTTGAGCTGACGAGAATTTACCTTTCTGCAGCTCTGGTACAGGCTTGAGACAGACGCGCAGCAACACCGATAGCTGTTGGCGGACGCGCTGATCACTAGACGAATTGATGCCTTTCTCGCAGGCAGCTCTAGCTTGGAGCAATTGACGTGATGACAGATAAGACTCAGCCAAGCGCACTTTCAATAGATCGTTGTTGGCATCAAGCTTCAACGCATCTTCAAATGCTTGGGCAGCATTGACAAATTGACCAGTCTGAAAATAGCTTTCGCCCAACCAATATAAATCGTTGGCTGTAGCATTGCCTGAAGTAGCGATGCGCTGATAGAGGGGAAGAGACTGTTCAAACTGAGTTGCTTGATAGGCCTGCTGAGCTTCCGTGCGCAGACGCTCTAATTGACTGGCAGCACTAGCACCAGGAAGTACGTAGGCAATAGCTGTAGCTGTCTCGGCTAGGGCACTGGGCACCCACAGAGTACAGACAAGCGATGTCCCTACAAGCAATGTACCTACAAGCAAAAATTTTGGATAAATCACGGTGACTCCCTTTGCGTCGAATCCACAGCAGATTCGATCGGTTCGCATGGGCTCATAATATGCGGCTATTTGTGGCAAACTAGTGGCAAACTAGCTCAGAACACGTATAAACCGCAGAACTAGACTTCAGAGGTCGCTATTTTCTTGCGCTCAATATTGAAGTATTTTGCTTCGGGATGAACCACGACAATGGCTGAGGTACTCTGTTCCGGCACAAGTTGATACTCGTCTGAGAGGCTGACACCGATACGCTCTGGTTTAAGCAATGTAAACAGGTGAGCTTGATCCTCTAGGTTAGGGCAAGCAGGATAGCCAAAGCTATAACGGGTGCCACGATAACCTTGCTGGAAAAATTTTCGCGGGTCTGTGGCATCTAAATGAGCAAAGCCCAATTCGGCCCGCACTCTCTTGTGCAGAAGCTCAGCCAAGGCCTCAGCTGATTCAACAGCCAAACCATGAAAGTATAAATACTCAGAATACTGATTGTCCGCAAAGAGAGCCTGGGCATGCTCAGTGGCCTGCGCCCCCATTGTCACAATCTGAGCCGGCAATACATCATAACCAGTGCTACTTGCCGAGAAGAAATCAGAAATGCAAAAGTGGCGGCCGAACTGCTGCCGGGGAAAATCAAAGCGCAACCATTCCTCTAAATCAGGCAATTCAATACCATAACTAGTACCAGAATTAGACTCTAGACCAATCGGTTTATAAACCACCAACTGGTTGCCATTGGAGCGGCAAGGGAAATAGCCATAAACAGCTTTAGGCTCAAGCAACTTTTGATCGATACAACGCTGCTTCAATTGAGCCAACATTGGTGTTATTTTCTCAGCCACCATGGCCTGATAGTGAGCGTCGGTGCTATCACCTTGACGAACACGGAACTGTCCGCGAATCAGCGCATTTTCGTTTATGTAAGAAAAGACTTCGGCCAAGTCGAAATCACACACCGCCTTAGAGCCCCAAAATGGCGGAAGCACTGGTGTCTCATCAGCGATGTCAGAGCGAGACGAAGGCAGATCCGGTACGACGAGAGAGGTGTCTTCTTTACCAAATCTTATCTCTTCTATATCATCGTCATCATCAAGATCTTCACACTCAATAGCCGGAACCTGGGGCAAAAGCGAATGATCACCAGTGGCTATCACTTCCATAATTTTCAAATCATCAAAGGCATCTTGGCCATAATAGAGGGTGCCTTTGTAGACCTTGCGACAGTCTTCTTCTACATAACGTCTAGTTAAAGCTGCACCACCCAAAATCACCGGCACACTAATGCCCCGTTGGTTGAGAATCGAAAGATTCTCTTTCATGATTACAGTAGATTTGACGAGCAGTCCACTCATACCAATACAGTCAGCATTGTTCTGTTCAGCAGCAGAAATGATATTTTCGATGGGCTGTTTGATCCCAAGATTGATCACCTTGTAGCCATTGTTAGTCAAAATAATGTCCACAAGATTTTTACCAATATCGTGAACATCACCCTTAACTGTAGCCAGTACCATAGTACCGCGGGTAGAGCCTTCTACTTTGTCCATAAAGGGCTCTAAGTATGAAACAGCAGCTTTCATTGTTTCAGCAGATTGCAGCACAAAAGGGAGCTGCATTTTGCCAGAACCAAAGAGATCACCAACAACCTTCATACCATCCAGCAAAATTGTATTGATGATTTCGAGAGGCTTGTAGCGCTCCATAGCCTTTGCCAAATCAGCTTCAAGAGCGACACGATCACCGTCAATAATTCGTTGCTTTAATATCTCTTCGATGGTGGCGTCAGTCTTTCGTTCCACTTTTGCTGTGGCGCCACCACTACCCTTCGCCTTGTAGAAGTCGAGCAAAGCAAAGAGTGGGTCATAATCAGGTGTGCGCTGATCAAATATTAGCTTGTTATGAAAGTCGCGCTCTGCCTCGTCTATTTTATAGAGCGGCAAGATTTTTTGGGCATTGACGATAGCCATATCGAGGCCATACTGAACGGCATGATGCAAGAAGACAGAATTTAAAATACGGCGAATGCGTGGGTCCATGCCAAAGCTAATATTACTGACGCCTAGAATGGTCTTCACGCCAGGCAAATGTTCTTTGATAAGCTTGATGCCCTCAAGGGTCTCTAAGCCAAGGCGACGGTCATCTTCATTGCCAGTTGAGAGAGTAAAAGTAAGAGCATCAAATATTAGGTCATAGGGAGCCAACCCCTGACCGCAAGCTAAATCATAAATGCGCTTAGCAATCTCAAGCTTCTTGTCGGCGCTCTTAGCCATACCCGCTTCGTCGATGGTGAGAGCCACAGCAGCTGCACCATAGCGTTTAATCAATGCTACTTTCTCAAGCATCTTAGTCTCGCCGTCTTCTAGATTGATAGAATTGACGATTGGTTTACCAGCCACCAAAGCCAGCGAGGCTTCAAGCACAGCGTACTCAGTGCTATCGATCATGATCGGAATTTGCAATTCAGTATTAAGGCGCTTTATAAATTTGCTCATATCGGCCACTTCATCGCGGCCAACATAGGCAGTGCAAACATCAAGAATGTGAGCACCCTCGCGCTCTTGCTCTCGGGCCATGGCCACCATGCCATCAATCTGCTCTGCTTGCAAAAGATCTTTGAACTTCTTACTGCCATTAGTATTTGTGCGCTCGCCAACAATCAGGGGTGGCTGGTCAAGATCGAACGCTACCGATGTATAGATACTAGCTGCCGAGGGAACGAAGACCGCTTGGCGCTTCTTCGGCTCAACCTCACCAATCTTATTGACCACAGCCGCTAAGTGAGCAGGAGTGGTACCGCAGCAACCACCAACAATATTGACGCCTTGGTCGTGGACAAAGTTATACAACGACTCGGCTAACTGATCAGGGGTTAGCTTGTAGACTGTTTCGCCATTAACATTTTCAGGCAAACCAGCATTAGGCAATACCGACACTGCTCGCGGTGCATTTTGGCAGAGATACTGCACCGGGTCAATCATCTCGCGCGGGCCAGTGGCACAGTTGATGCCGATGACATCAACTGGATAGCTCATCAAAGTAGTTAAAGCAGCTGAGATATCTGTGCCAACTAGCATGGTACCGAGAGGCGGTGCTTCCAGAGTCACTTGAGTAATGATAGGAACACGTCGGCCCAATTGGCGCAGATAATCTTCTATGGCAATCACTGCGGCTTTAGCCTGAAGCAAGTCTTGCCCTGTTTCAAACTGCAATACGTCGACGCCGCCATCAACTAAACCACGCACTTGTTCAAAATAAGAAGCGCGCATTTGCTCAAACGAAATGTGGCCCAAAGAAGGAATTTTCGTAGTTGGGCCAATCGAGCCAGAAACAAATCGCGGCTTGCTGTCGCTATAAGCCCTCGCCACTTCTTTAGCTAGACTAGCGGCCTTCTTGTTCAGCTCGTAGGTGCGATCTGCCAAACCAAATTCAGCCAGAACGATGCTAGACCCACCAAAGGTGCAGGTCTCAACCACATCACAGCCAACTTTAAAGAACGATTCGTGAATCTCAGAAATGACATCGGGACGGCTAGAAACCAAGATTTCAGGACAATTTTCGCAGTTTTCATAGTCATCGAGAGTAAGGTCATAGGTATGAACTGATGTGCCCATGGCACCATCGAAGATCAATACTCTTGTTTTAAGTGCCTGCAAAAAATCCAAAGTGCTTCCTCAAAAGTTAACGCGCTGGCATAAAGCCCAATGCCTTGACGCTTTTCTGTCCATCCTCGGCAAGACAGAAGGCGACAAATTTACCAACACGCTCTTCGTTAGCTTGATTGTAGTAGACATATAGAGGCCGCGAAAGGGGATAGTCAGTGCCTGACAAAACGCCCCCTTGCTTCGATTCTGGCGATTTCTCAGTAAGCTTTAGCTTCAAAACTTTGACTTTATCTGTAGCTTTAGCCGCCTGGGCCATACCAACGAAACCTATAGATAGACGATTGCCCATTACTGCACCAATCAAGGCCTCAGATGAGGGCATTACTTTAACAACAGGAGCATACGGTTTAGAAGAAAGCACGTGCTCTTGGAAGTAGTCAGCCGTGCCGCTAGTTGACTCTCTGCCGAAGGCTCTAATCGGCTCTGCTGCTAAGTCTTTGCTCAACTGTTTCCAGGTAAGAATTTCCCCAAGATAGATCTTCGCCAAGTCAACTAAGTCGATCTCAGCTAACTTATTCTGCGGATTAACTACAACGGCAATGGCATCACGAGCCACCATCAAGCGCTTGAGGTGAACACCTTTGCTATGAGCAGCCTTATGCTCTTCCTCAGTAATTTCGCGTGAGGCAGCAGCTAAATCAATTTCGCCGGTGAGTAAATCATCAATACCAATACCGGTATCACCATCTTTTACCGATATCTGCAAACCAGGCTTGCTTGCCATGTAATCGTTGGCCCATTTCTGCATCAAGCTCTCCATGGTGTCCGAGCCTTGAACTACAATCGACGACCCATCCTTGGCCCCTGGCAAAGTTTGCCCCAGGTCAGCTTTAGGAGCGGATGTACAACCGGCCAGAACGAAGCTTACGCCGCAAGCTACGGCCAGTAGGGCCTTTTCGCACTTAAATAATCGGGGATGCCAGTTGATTCTTTTCATACAGCGCTCCGTCGAATTTGAGTCTCTATTTTCAGCCCTAGAAGGCTGATATGACAGCAAAAAGTGCTCAATATTTACCTTTCTAGGTGACTTATCTCTAATGCGGCGGTCAAATCAGCGAGAAGCTCGCGCGCCGAACCATAGCGCTGATCGAGAGCAAGAGCAGTGGCTCTGGCCACGATGCCATCTAGGGCAGGCGAAATCTTGACCAGAGCTGACGGACGCGAGGATGCCAACGGTTCTGGCTCTTGAGCTGTGAGAAGAAAATAGAGGGTGGCTCCAAGAGCGTATATGTCGCTCTGAGCACAGGGCTTGCCCCGAAACTGCTCTGGTGGAATATAGGCGTGTTTGCCAACCACAGTGGCACCAGTAGCGTTCTCAAGCTGCCTTGCCACGTTGAAATCGACCACTTTTATCTCACCGGCGAGATTGAGCATGATATTGTCGGGGGTGAGGTCTCGATGAATCACTGGTGGATAGAAATCATGAAGGTAAATCAGCACCTGGCACAGCTTAGCGCCAACCTCGCGGACAAATTTCTCAGACTGCTCTCCTTCATTTTGCACCAATTCTTTAAGAGAACGACCATCGACGAACTCTAGAACCAAATAACCGCGATAGTCTTCCACAAAGCAATCGAGAAGCTTGACCACACCAGGATGATCAAGGCGAGTGAGAATATCGGATTCATGCTTGAGCTTGGCAGACAACCGCTCTAATACAGCGCTGCCTTGATAAACAGGCATAATATATTCTTTTAAGACAACATCCGGCGAGTTAACCTCAGAGCAAGAACCACCAGCATCATTGACACAAGCCAGGTAAGCATTGCCCTGACCTCCACCACCCAGTACTCCGACCACCGAGTAGCGACCACCGTTTAGGGTTACGCCAGAAGCGAGAATACCGTCGCGTTGGCGGATGTTAGCAGTAGAAAATTGATGCAACCATAGTTCGGTAAATTGAGCAGATCCAAGGCTCTTATCTTGCTCTGGGCCTAGCTCGCAGGAGGCATGGGGTGCCCAAGTACGAACAGCGTTGAGGAGGGATGCCCGCGAATTGTCCATCAACAAATCGTCGTAACGCAAGGTATAACTTGCACCCAAAGCCGTTTTTATTACCAGGTGCAATTCTTTATCTGGAGTAAACCGGTTCAAGTGCTTCAGCTCAATTCTATCAACCGACGACCAGGGTATAACAATCTCGGCAAAAAGCTCATCAGTTAGCTCCATGCACAGCACCATATTTGATGGCAACACTTTCAGTCTCTTCGGCTTCTCTAAGATCCACAAGCCTAGAGTAACAAGCACAAGCAAGCTAGTTATGGTGAGAACCGCTGGCAAGCAAGCCCCCAGCAACACTGGTCCAAACCACGAAGAATGGAATCGATCAGGAGATGAGCAGATGTTATAAGTGCAATAAAATACCAAAATAGCCAGAAAGGCTAAATTGGTTTTGAGAAAAGTACCAAAAAACAGGGAGCGCTGATCTAACCTTCGATAAATACGCAAAGCCGCTAAGCGCAGACAAATTTCAGCATTAGCGCTACCGACAAAAGATGATACTTCCGCGCCACCAGAGCTGCTGACAAAAGAACCAACCTCAGCCATAACCCTCTTTACTTTAGAGTGATTGGTCATAGCTTTTGCACCCGCTCAATCAGCTCATCAATAGTCTTGATGCGCTCACTGACACTCTGACGCGTGCAGTCAGCAATGAGCTTATCTAGGCTGGCCGCAATCGGCACTACCTGTGCTGCATGCAATTCGGTCAAGGGCTCAGGGTCTAGACCAGTGAGAGCAAAATAGGCTGTTGCACCTAGCGAATATATATCTGAACTTAGCCCAGCCTTCCCGCGAAATTGCTCGGGGGCAATATAAGACTGCTTACCAACGAGAGTGCCTGTTGCAGTACCGAGAAGGGCATTAGCAGCACCAAAATCAATCAAAGAAAGGGCACCATCGCGAGCTAAGACTAAATTATCAGGAGTAACGTCGCGATGAATGAGAGGTGGATTTTGACTATGCAAATATTGCAAGATCTCAGCTGCTTCGAGCAGCCAACGCACCACCACAGCCCCCGGCTGGGCACCCTGCTCAGCAACAAAACAGCGCAAGTCTATGCCCTCAATATGCTCCAGCAATATGTAGTTACGGCCAGCACTGACAAAATAATCAATGACCTTGGCTATGCGATCATGACTAAGAGAACTCAGTAACATCGATTCACGAGCAAACATCTCTAGTGCTTTTGCTTTCAAGCTATCATCAGAGCTAAGTGGCAAGACTGCTTCCTTTAGCACGTAAAGCTTGACTAGACCAGAGTTAGCTTCTTCTGGTTTTGATACCAGATAGACAGCAGAAAGACCACCAAAGGATAACTGTCCTTCAACTTTCAATGAGCGGCTAGCACCTGATGATTGATAGTCGATTACTTGACCGGGTTCGAGGGGGACAAAGATGGTAGAACCAAAGCGACTGGTTAGCTCCTCCTCCCACATCTGAGTAAAGGAGGCATGAATGCTTTGCCTCGGGCCAATCTCTGAAATATTGAGATCAAGGGCACTAAGGGCCGGTTTAAATTTTGCCTGCGGAGCATATGCTTGAACAGACAAAATAAACTCTTTGAGATCTTGGCGCGACAAGCCATTTAAGGCTAAGCCAATGCGAGCACCATCGCTAAATTGGAGAAACATTCTTTGGGGATGAGAGCGCTCAGAAATGCCCGTGCCATCATTGAAAACAAAGTCGACCTCAAGCAATGCGGACCATGGACGTGAAATACAAAACTTAGAATCGAAAAGAAATTGCCAGGGCAGTCGCAGCCCCTCTTTGCCAACAACTAACTTGGTATCAGCGCAGACATTGACAGCCAAAACGCCAACAAAAGTCAGCAACAGATAAAACAATATCGGTGCCAGGAAAACCTCTGCCCCAGCCGCCCCGATACTCAACTTACCCCAGGCTTCAAAGGCTAAGCTAAAAGCAGCAAATAGTGACCACCCCAGCCAAATAGGCGAAAGAGCCAAGAGTAAGGCCAGGCCAGCGAAACCAGCACGATAGCGCAGAACCACAGGCTCAGACAGAAGCAGAAGTGGCGCGTCGCTTGCCGAAGCGTTCCTAATTTTCTCGCTTGTTGGCGCAGTGGTTGGCTTAGTGATTGGCTGAGGGGTTGGCTGTATTGGCATAAAGTAAGGCTATGGGCTTGAACTATAGGATCTTGCTTGCGACTATTTGCTATTTGCCCGTTCATACAAAAAACTCCCCCCATGGCTTTTGGGGGGAGTTTTAAGAGTCTGTAGAGAACAGAGCAATTATTCTTCGTCGAATTCTTCCATGTCTTCACTGTATTCGCCGAACTCATCAGCTGATTCGCTGGTGGCTAGGAGAATTTCGGTTGTCAGTGTAGCGGCGCAGTCAGGTGAGACACCGACCGAAGTCAAAGTCTTTACCCAGTGCACAACTTCATCTAATAAAGCAGTGTCCATAACTGATTCTCTCTCTGTAGCTGTAGCTGTTTGCGACATTATGTTCCCCTACTTCCTTAATATTTCAAAATCCAATAATATTTCAAAATCCGATAACTTGTTTTTTTGCATCAGTAATCGCCCATGCTACTCCACCAGAGAGGGCTTGTGTAGCGCTCTTTGTTTAAATTCTTTCAAAACGACACGGGGTATATCCAGGCGATATCGCCAGGAAAAATCTACTGCCTATTCTTGTACATCGAGCTGCCATTCCAGTGTAATACGGTCTCCAGCTCGACCAGAAGCAGATTTTTTTGGTCGATAGGCTTTAATCATGGCCTGGGTGCCCATTTCTTGGCTGGCGTTCTTACCAGCCGTGGCCATAGCCTCCTCAAAAAGCTCAAAAGCTAGGCGTGTGCCGGGAAGGCGACCAGCCGGGTCAAGATTTTCAAAAGCCAGGCGCAAGTCTTTAAGCATATGGTTAGTAGCAAAGCCTGGAGCCATGTCATTGGCCAATATTCGCCGTCCAAGATTGCTGAGGGACCACGAACCACCAGCACCGTTCTCCAACACCTCGACCACTAGTTTCTTATCTAAACCCAGCTCTTCGGCCATAGAAAGGGCTTCGCAAACACCAATCAAGTTAAGGGCGCAAAGAGTTTGATTAGCTAACTTTAGAGCCTGCCCATTGCCGGACTTGCCACAATGGCGAATTGTCTTGCCCATGGTAGCTAAGTAAGGCTCTATTTCTTGAAAAACCGCCAAATCGCCACCGACCATAATCGTCAAAGTGCCTTGCTTAGCGCCAATGTCGCCCCCGGTAACCGGAGCATCAAGAAATCTCATATTCGCACGAGCCAATGACTTCTCAATCAGGCGCGCCGCCTTCGGGCCGATCGTGCTGAAATCGACAACTACGCAGCCCGGAGGGGCTAGCTCTGAGACCCCGCCTGGACCGGTCAAAACGGCCTCGACGTCGCGTTCATCGCCCAGGCAACTGAAAACAATGTCACTACCTGCTAGGCAATCTTTCAGATGGTCGAAAACCTCAGCACCTGAAGCCTTGGCAACGGCAATTCCCGCCGCGCCAGAGGAGCGGTTCCAGACCTTAAGGCGAGCACTATTTTTTTGGGGGGCCAGGCCTGAGGCAAGATTAGCAGCCATTGCCGAACCCATGATTCCCATGCCAAGAAAGCTTACGCTCTTGGTCAAAGCTGCCTTTGCATTTTCAGACACAGCTGTCTCCTAAAACCTGAACTAGCTAAGTTGACCCAGTAACATTGAATAGAGATTAGCGGTTTCAGTCGATTAATCTCCAGTTGACAGGCATCATTTTTAATCTTTTACTTTAGAATTAGAATTAGCTTAGAATTTAGAACAATGTCAGAAAACCCGGCCTTCCAAAAAATAAAAGGAACACACTCATGCCGAGACTCGGCCTTGAAGTGTGTCGATTGCAACGGCCAAATTTGCCCCAAATGTTTTGTCCAATGCGCAGTGGGCAACCGCTGTAAGAAGTGCGCCAGTCGCTTCACTTCTCACGTTCTGCTCACAAGCCCCAAAGTCTTAGCAAAGCTTTCAGCAGCCAGCATCTTGCTCGGAATCGCCTGGGGTTATATACAGCCGCATCTAGATATCATGGGTATGTACGGCTATTTTATTCAGTTCTTTGCTGCGGTTTTCTTAGGAAAGTTGCTACACAAGGCCGCGTCCTACAAGCTCGGCACCAAAGTAACCATAGTGGCAGCTCTCGCCCTTATTATTGGTCTTGCCATTGGCCCTAGTCGAGATACGCTTCTTAACGCCATTCAATACTCCAATTTGCCGCCAGCGGAAGGCGGTGACCCCAATGCCTTAGGCGGGGAGCTAATTAGGCTCTCTATTTTCCTGATTGGGGCACTGATGCCTTTTATCCGCAAAAACTAATATGCGATATTCTAAAAGTACGCCAAGGGCCAAAAATCGGGTAATCTTAGGATCTACTCAGAAAGAGCATGATGGAAAGTTTTAGCAAAGTCTGCCCGACTTGCAAAAAAGAATATAGCAATGAGGTTGTTGTCTGCCCGGATGATAGCAGTCAGCTTGCCCCCCTTGCCAAAGATGCACTAGTTGGAACAGTTTTTGCCGACAAGTATGAGATTCTCTCGGTACTTGGCGCCGGTGGCATGAGCGTCATTTACAAAGCTCGCCACAAATACATGGAGCGTATGTGCGCGCTAAAGCTGCTGCATCCTTTTTTGCTGTCAGACTCAACTATGTTTCAACGCTTTCAATACGAAGCTAAAGCAGCCAGCAATCTTTCACATCCCAATATTGTTGCCATGCACGACTTCGGTATCACCAGTGATGGCAAGGCCTATCTGGTCATGGATTATCTTGAAGGTGAGGATCTTTCAACAGTTCTAGAAAGAGATGTATTTTTAACCGAGCCCCAAGCTCGTGAAATTTTCAGACAAGCTTTAGCCGGTCTCGACCATGCCCACTCAAAGGGCGTGATTCACCGAGATCTAAAACCAAGCAATCTATTTTTAATTCCACAAACCGACGGCAGTGTTCTAGTCAAACTAGTCGACTTTGGTATCGCCAAAATTACTGATTCAGGCAGTGCTGCACAAAATCTCACTAGAACCGGCGAAGTCTTTGGTTCGCCATTATACATGAGCCCTGAACAGTGCTCTGGTAAATCACTAGATGCCCGCTCTGATATCTATTCGCTAGGCTGTTTGATGTACGAAGCATTGAGCGGACGACGACCGTTGGTCGGTGAGTCAGCCTTAGAAACAATGCACATGCATATAAAAGAGATGCCCCTGACACTTTCGCAAGCCGCACCAAAACTCGAAGTTTCGCCGCAGCTCGAAAATGCCGTTATGAAATGTCTCTGCAAGCGAGCCGATGATCGCTTTAGCAGCGTCGCCGAACTTTATCAAGAAATATATGGCGAGCCCCTGCCCAAAGTACCGGTAGCACATTCTGTCACTGGCACCGATTCGCAAATTGTCATTCCACTGCCAAGCAATTCTGCTACGGCGGCACCAACTCGTAAAGCCGATGAAATCACTGACAAATCTGGGCTCTACTTAACAGCAGACGACAAGAAAAAATTGCTACCAATAGTAGTGGCACTAGTAATTTTCACCTTAGTGCTTAGCTCAGCCACCTACTGGGTTGTATTTGTCTGGCCCGGCCCGGAAAATGACCGTGGCACCCTGATTAACCGTTGGTCTTATACGTTCTGGATTGCCCGCGGTGAAGAGCTGGCCAAACAAAATCACTTTGAAGAAGCCAGCGCTGCCTACAACAAGGCTGAGACTTTAGCTGATAAGTTTGGCGACAACTTTGGCCGCAAAAAGAATGTTTTAAGAGCGAAACTGAAGCTAGCCAACAGCATGAACAGGCCTAAAGAAACAGAGCAAATTCTTCGCAGTATGGGCCAAGTCAATCGCGATCAAGCTCTCGTCGACTGCGAACTAGCACGCAATGAAATAGCCCGAATTGCAGCACTGCGTGAAGCGGCTTTGGCCAACAAAACTGGTGGCAGCAAGACTTTGGTTTACGAACTAGCAATGCAAATGGGCACAAAAATAGAAGCAATTATTGGTGTCTCCCGCAGGCTCGGTGGAGTTCAAGCCTACGATGACCAAGAAGATTTACTGACTAAAGCCTGTCAGCTCTACTCACAATTAGCTGGCGATGACGACCCGCAGCTAGCCGACCTAAAAACTGAACTAGCCTACTCGCACTGGCAGCAAGATGAAGTAAGTGAGGTTCGACCGCTTCTAACTGAGGCTTTAGATATCAAAATCAAGGTCAATGAGCGCAATAAAACTGCGGCTAGCCCGATTGACGTAGCTGAGTCTTGGCTTAGACTAGGCCAATTTGACCGCGACCGCAGTAATTTTGCTGAAGCCGAAAAAGAGCTTAGTATTGCCCTAAACGACCTGCACAAATATAGAAAGCTCGACAAGACTAACAATAACTCGGTACGGGCCTACAAATTATTGATAGAGGCGCTCAATGCCATGGCCGACTACAAAGCCCAGATTCACAAAGAAACAGAGGCCTCTGTGCTGCGCGATGAAGTCGCTGCGCTCAAGAAAGTAAAGCTCGACTATCATCCTACTATTGAATGATCAAAAAAAGAGAAAGGGCCGAGCCCTTTCTCTTTTAACTCAAGCTATCTATTCTTACTTAGCAGAACCGGCCAAGACAGTCACTTTAGCCAAACCAGCTTCAAGGTCTTTGACAAGATCGTCGATATCTTCGATACCCACAGACAATCTCACTAGAGCGTCAACAACGCCACGAGCATCGCGTTCTGCTTTAGGAATGGAGCCATGGGTCATAGATACTGGATGGCAAACCAGAGACTCGACACCACCAAGACTTTCGGCTAGAGAAAATAGTTTAGTCGAGCCTAAGAATTGACGAGCGCTTTCCTCGCCGCCTTTGAGCACAAACGAAACCATGCCACCGAAGCCATTCATCTGCGCTTTTGCAAGAGCATGCTGGGGATGGCTAGCCAAACCTGGATACATAACCTTCTCAACAGCTGGATGTTTTTCTAGATATTGAGCAATGGTCATCGCATTTTTCTGGTGAGCTTCCATGCGCACCGCTAGTGTTTTCACACCGCGTAGAACCAGCCAGCAATCCCATGGGCCCGGCACAGCGCCAACGGCATTTTGGTGGAATTTCAGAGTTTCATAAAGATCATCGCGCGAAGTAAGAACCGCACCACCGATGACATCACTATGGCCACCAATATATTTAGTGACTGAGTGCACAACAATATCGGCACCAAGAGCAATCGGATTTTGCAAGTAAGGGCTAGCAAAAGTATTGTCTACAACTGTGATGAGCTTGCCAGCTTTGGCCACTTCAGCAATCGCTTTGATGTCGCAAAGTCTGAGCAATGGGTTGGTTGGTGTCTCAATCCAAATCATTTTGGTATTTGGTTGAATGGCCCCCTTAACCTTTGCCGCATCACTGGCATCAACATAAGTAAAAGTAATGCCGTAGCGCTTCCATACTTTTTCAAATAAGCGATAAGTGCCACCATAAACATCATCACCGCAAATAACATGATCACCGCTCGAAAGCAGATTCATGATATTGCCTTCGGCAGCTAATCCTGAACCAAAGCAAAGGCCATACTTGGCGCCTTCCAGAGCAGCCAAACATTCTTCTAAGGCGAACCGAGTCGGATTCTGCGTCCGGGCATATTCAAAACCCTTATGTTGATTCAGACCCTCTTGCACATAAGTAGAAGTTTGATAAACCGCTGGAATAATAGCTCCTGTAGTTGGATCTGGCTCTTGGCCTGCGTGGATAGCCTTGGTCGAGAACTTCATCGATAATCTCCTCTGATATCTTTCTTAGGCCTAGGTTCAACTAGACAGTAATTTTGGTGCCTTTGGCTTTGACTTCGGGGGCTTCGATATGACTCGACGCTTTCAGGTGCGAAACAATGTCAAACTTGGTCAACACAGCGCAGGCCTTACCCTCTTTAGTGAGAATAACCATATTGCTACCCAGCTTGAATTGCTTATAGACTCTATCGATTTCGCTATCGACATCAAGCTGAGGGAAGGGTCGACCCATTACCGACGAGACTGTAGTTGACTCTGGATGTTTGCGCTCATAAACAATTTGCATAGTGATCAAATCATTGATGTGGCCAACGTTTTGACCGGCAGCAGTGACCACAGGAAGTTGATCGATTTCATACTTTTGCATAATTTCGATAGCCATCTGCACAGTATCATCAGGCTTGATTGTAATCATGGCTGGTACTTTGCCTGAGCTGGTCTTACCGGCAAGCAAATCTTTAGCAAAGAAACTCAGACCTTCAGCTTGCAAATAACCAAATTCGCGCATCCAATCATCAGAATAGATTTTGCTCAAATAGCCTCTGCCACCATCGGGCAGAATTACTACAATCACATCTTTCTCAGTCATGGTGGCAGCCACTCGCAGAGCAGCGACAGTGGCCGTACCGCAAGACCCGCCGATGAGCAGACCTTCTTCGCGCACAAGGCGACGGGCCATTAAGAAAGACTCTTTGTCTGATACACGTTCGAAGTGATCGACGATTTTCAAATCGGCATTGCGTGGAATGAAGTCTTCGCCAATACCTTCAACTTTATATGAACCTGGTGTGTCGCCAGAATAAATGGAGCCTTCTGGGTCAGCACCAATAATTTTGATATTTGGATTTTTCTCTTTCAAATATCTGGCAGTACCAGAAATGGTGCCACCAGTACCTGCACCGGCCACCAAGCAAGTGATTTTGCCTGAAGTCTGTTCCCAAATTTCTGGCCCGGTAGTCTCATAGTGAGCATCGGGATTATTAGGATTAGCAAACTGATTGGGCTGGAAGGAACCAGGAATTTCCATGGTTAGTCGATTAGCGACCGAATAATAGCTCTCGGGAGAACTTGCCGAAACAGTAGACGGAACCATTACTACTTCAGCACCATATGCCTTAAGTAAGTTGATCTTCTCAGGGGCGACCTTGTCAGGACAAATCAAAATGCACTTATAGCCTTTAACTGCGGCAATTTGTGCCAGGCCTGTTCCCGTGTTGCCCGAGGTTGGCTCAATAATTGTGCCGCCCGGTTTGAGCAAGCCAGCCTTTTCGGCTTCCTCGATCATTTTCAAAGAGGGTCTATCCTTGATCGATCCTCCCGGATTAAAAACTTCAAGCTTGGCCAAAATTGTTGGCTTCAAGCCCAGAGTCACCTTGTTAAGCTTAACAAGTGGAGTTTGGCCAATAGTTTCCAGGATGTTCTCGCAGTACTTCACAAGGAAGTCCTCCATTACAATATATTTGAGAAAGAATAGGTTTAATTATACGGCGATGACAGACAACAAAGACTGCTACAAACCTGAAGATCTATCAGATTTTGATTGGAAAAAGGACCTCGGGGCGCCTGGAGCCTACCCCTTCACCCGCGGAATCTACCCAGATATGTACCGATCGCGCAAATGGACAATGCGTCAGTATGCGGGTTTCGGTAATGCTGACGAGACGAATAAAAGATTTAGATATCTCTTAGGTAACGGCCAAACCGGACTTTCTGTCGCCTTTGACTTGCCAACCCAAATGGGTCTCGACTCAGATGACCCCATGGCTTTAGGCGAAGTTGGCCGCACCGGCGTGCCAATTGATACCCTCAAAGACATGGAACGCCTCTTTGATCAAATCGATCTTGGCAAGGTATCCACCTCTATGACAATCAATGCCACGAGCGCCATTCTGCTTGCCATGTACAGAGCAGTCGGAGTGAAGCAAGGAGTTAGTGCTGCTAATTTGTCAGGCACAATTCAAAACGACATTCTCAAAGAGTACGAAGCGCGCAACACCTATATTTTTCCGCCCAAGGGCTCAATGCGCTTGATCACTGACATCTTTCAGTTCTGTGCCAGCGATATGCCTAAATGGAATACTATTTCAATTTCTGGTTATCACATTCGCGAAGCCGGTGCCACGGCCGTTCAAGAACTGGCATTCACCTTTGCCAATGCCATTGAGTACGTGCGAGCGGCACAATCTTCAGGCTTAGAGGTAGATAGTTTCGCTGGGCAATTGTCGTTCTTCTTTGTCGCCCAAATGAATTTCTTTGAAGAAGTGGCCAAATTTAGAGCGGCCAGGCGCATCTGGGCCAAAATCATGCGCGATCAATTTGGCGCCAAAAGCCCGAAGTCACAAACCTTGCGCTTTCATGTGCAAACCGCTGGCTCTAGCCTCACCCTGCAACAACCGGACAACAACATTGTGCGGACAACCCTAGAAGCCCTGGCTGCGGCTCTGGGTGGCTGCCAATCACTGCACACAAACTCTAAAGACGAAGCCATCGCCCTGCCCACTGAGGCTTCAGCGCTTACAGCTCTGCGTACTCAGCAAATTATCGCCTTCGAAACCGGTGTTACCAATGTGGCCGACCCCATGGGTGGATCCTATTACATAGAAGACCTCACCAATAAAATTGAACTAGAAGTCGAGGAATACTTGCGACGCATCGAAGAAATGGGCGGCGCCATCAAAGCAGTTGAAAGCGGATACATTCAAAAAGAAATTCAAGATTCAGCCTATGAAGACCATCAAGATATTGACCGTAAAGCGAAATTGGTTGTCGGCGTCAACTCTTTTATAGATGAGCACGAAGAAGAAATAACCGTCCAGCGCATTGACCCAGCCCTCGAAGGGCGCCAAGTGACTGCTCTTCAAGAGCTGAGAGCCAGCCGCGACCAAGAGAAAGTGGACGCCGCGCTGGCGAAGTTACACTTAGCAGCCAACTCTTCAGATAACCTAATTCCACTAATTTGCGATGCTGTTGAATGCTATGCCACAGTTGGTGAAATCAGCGGCACTCTTAAAAAATCGTTTGGTAAATTCAGGCCCATGGTGACAATTTAATTGTCAGAGCCCAGCGGTAGCCAAGCGGTCGATGTTTTGTTTTCGATGAAGACATCTTCATCTTTGATGGAAATATAGACTGGCTCTGGTGCAGGTCAGAGCAAGGTGACAATTAAATGGGGAAAAACTACTGGCCTGTAGCCAATCCGCTGGTGTATGCTGCCATCTGGAAGGGCACGTTGCCAGTAAACGTTGTCAATCTAGCAGCTCTGTCAAGCGGTTGACATCAAGAGCTGAGCTCTCTTATTGGTTACTAACAAATATTGGTTGCTAAAAAAAGGTATCTAGGAAGCATGGTTCAAAAGGCTGGCCTAAAAAAGATATTGGTCACTGGTGGAAGCGGAATGATCGGCCGCGCCATTATCTCTAGACTGGTTTCAAGCAACCAGTGCTTAGTCAGAGCACAGGTACGTGACAGGCTCGATGCCCGCTCAAAAATGGCCAATGGCGTCGACCTATCGGTGGTTGATTTGCAAGCAGCCGATTTCACCCGGGTCGGCGATCAAGAAATGCGCGCCCTGACTAAAGACATTGAATTTGTCGTGCACGCCGCAGGCCTAGTGCACCAAGAAGCGGCTTCTTACCAAGAGTACGAAGTTGTAAATGTAAGAGCCACCCAACAATTAGCTGAAGCCTGTGTGGCTAACGGCGTACACACCCTTGTATTTCTGAGCACTTCAGCTGTTTACGGCAAAGGCCCCTTCAAAGACATCAGTGAAGCTGGCCCCTACTCAGCGAAAACACCCTATGCAGTTTCGAAGATGACCAGCGAAAATTATCTGCAAACCCTAGCCCAGAAGATTCCGCGCATAATTGTGCTCAGACCATCTATGGTCTTTGGTGAAGGCGATCGCGGCAATATGCTTTCGCTCATTCGTCAAATCAAAGAAGAAAAGTATGTCCACATTGGCAGCGGTGCCACACCGAAGAGCTTGATCTACTCAAAAGACTTAGCAGCGGCAGTGCACCTCTGCTTGCAGAGAGTGCCCAATGGTTATCACGTCTTCAACGTGGCTAACCCCACAGCAGTGTCGATGAGAGACCTCGCCGACAACATTGCCGCCACCATGAACATCACTAAGAAATTCAGCTCTGTACCTGAAGGTTTACTGAAAATGGGCCTAAAGGCAGCACAAGCTTTTATGCCAGGAAAAATAAACGTCACTCCTGAACAGATAGAAAAACTAGCCACTGAAACAACTCTGGCCACCGATAGCCTCGTTGCTAGTACTGGTTTTGCTCCAGCCACAAATCTTCAATCAGCAATTAAGGCCGAAGTCGATTGGGCAACAACAAACAAACTTATATAGATCAATACTTCAAAATCAGTGAGCGCCAGTCGTCTGTTCGCAGCGAATTTTTAGGCGGTCTTACTACATTTTTGACCATGGCTTACATCATCGTGGTCAACCCAGCTATTTTGGCCTTTGCCGGTATTCCCCAAGGGCCTTCAACTGTTGCCACTATTTTGACCGCTGTGTTTGGCTGCCTAGCCATGGGCCTCTATGCTAATCGACCTCTCGCGGTGGCGCCCTATATGGGCGAGAACGCCTTTATTGCCTTTGGCCTTGCTTCTTTAGGCATCAGCTGGCAACTGAGACTCGGGGCCGTCTTTGTCAGCGGCTTTGCCTTCCTTACCATGTCGCTGCTAAAAATCAGACCATGGCTGGCCAATTCTATTTCAAACAGCATGAAGCACAGCTTTGCCGCTGGTATTGGATTGTTTCTTACTCTAATCGGACTCTATGAAACAGGCATAATCGAGAGCGCTGTGCAAGGCATGCCAGCCAAAATATTGCTTTCAGCAGACGGTATCACCCTTGGTGCACCACCAGTGCCATTAAAACTTGGCAATCTCCACGACATAAAAGTGATACTAGCCATAATTGGCACAGTGCTGACAGCCACATTGCTCGCCCGCAGGACAAAAGGGGCCATACTAATTGGCATAATTGCCACAGCTGCTCTAGGTTTTGCCTGCAATGTGGGCGAGCTGCCTAAAGCTATTTTCTCGATGCCATTTCAAGGCGAACTCAGCTTAGAGCCTATATTTTTAAAACTCGACATAGCCTCGACTTTAAAACTCAGCTTCTTGCCGATATTGCTAACACTATTTCTCATGAGCTTTCTCGACACCCTGAGCACTATTGTAGGAGTGGGAGCCAACTGCGGCATGGTAGATGAGCAGGGCAATTTGACTGACATTGAAAAGCCAATGATTGTTGATGCCTGTTCTTGTATCTTATCGGCTCTGATTGGCTCTTCCACTAGTGGTGCCTTTATCGAATCAGCAGCGGGTATTAGAGAAGGGGCCAGAACCGGTTTAGCGTCAGTCTTCACTGCCCTGTTTTTCTTTGCTGCACTATTTTGCATTCCACTACTAGCGCCACTGCAGCATCTCAAGTACGCCTACGGACCAGCACTAATTTGTGTCGGCTTACTGATGCTAAATTCACTGCGCAAAATTGACGTGGACGATCTAACAGAAGCATTTCCTTCTTTTGCCACCATCGCCATGATGATTTTCACCTACAGTATTGCCAACGGCTTAACCGCCGGCCTCGTGCTATACGCAGTGATCAAAACCCTCTCGGGCAGAGTAAAAGAAGTATCTGCCGGAGCCTGGATATTGGCTTGTATGTGCATGCTCTATTTTGTTTTTGGACTGCCTCACTAAGAATAAGCTCCAGAAGGCTAGCAACGTACATATGCGTTCAACTGTTTTGCTCCAATCCGCTTCAAACCCTGATTCAATGCCATTTTCAACCTGACTTCTCGAACCTGTGCTTGACCCAGCTTTAGAGCCCGCCTCTCTATTCTCACTGTATTCATAGCTATCTAATCTCCAAAATCGACTCATACAGCTCATTGCTGCGCGACAGGGGAGGTGACTCGGTATTGATTTTTACAGGATTAATTATTGATTCTTGATTGATATTTACTGTATACTACCTATAGTACAAATAGGTGGACTAGATGAATCACTACCGCGCAATGGCCTTAAACCCTGACACCAACTTGGAGAACGAGCTTCATCAAGGACAGCAAATGTTTGAGCTTGAGATGCAGTCAGCTAATTCCATTGAACAGCTTAGCCAGGAAGTCACCAAAGGTACTGTAGACGTAGTAGTTCTTTATGAAACGCCGGAATTGGCCGGGATGGATCTTTTGCACGCTGTCCGAAAATTTCAACCGAGCATACCGGCAATCCTTTTGGTTTCGCCAGCATCCGGTGCCTGGTCACAGACGGTAAACGACCCACGGACTGAACTAGTCTCTAGTCCGGCGCAGGCGATGGAACTCCAACATCGGATAGCAAAATTACTTACCCAAGTGGACCGCGCCACTAAGGCTGTCCCTGCCGGGCAATCCTTGACCTATGCCGTTGCCGAGCTTCGCAATCCGAGAAGCGGCAAACTTGACGCAACGATGATCGCTGACGAATTCGGCATAGCACTGGCTGATGTTGCCAGAGCTATCGGTAAGAAATTGCAGACTATCCACCAAACCCCCGACTCAGACGGTTTGCAAAAGCTTCTATACCCATATGAGCGCATTGCCTCAGCCGTCAAATACACGACCGGTTCATTGCAACCAGCTTTAAAAATCTGGCTCAACACGCCCAATCCAACCATGCCTAACACGCTACCAGTTGAGTTGGTCAAAAAAGGACACGCCTCTCAACTTGCCGACCTTTGGGATGACACTTTGCTGGGGCATCCTGATTAATGCACCGAGGCAAGGATCTTACAGTGGCACTAAATGCGGTGCCGAGAACCAGAGTAACTGGAATTTTCTATCGCTCGATTGCGGAAGTAGCAATGCATAGCCTCTCGCCGCCGCAACCGCTTTACAGCCTAGGCGCGCGAAAGACTGGACAGCGGTTTACTCCCAAAAACGGCCCGGCATCACTATACCTATCGGCAAACTTTGAGACATCTTATATCGAAACTCATGGCACGGCCACTTCTATTGCCGCAAGCGGTCTTGCCTTCACTCCACCTCCGACTGTGATCATTGCTATATCAGTCGATATTGAGCGTGTTTTGGATTTGACAGTGCCAGCAGTCAGAGACAAGTTGGGAACCGATGAAGCCGAGTTAGCCGGACCATGGTTTGAGCAAATGATCACAGGCGATCTCGTGCCAACGCATTTACTGGCGCGGGCTGCTCATTTATCCAATTTGTTTGAGGGACTGAAATTCAATTCTGTCCAGAAACCAGGCGCTGTCAATCTTCTCGTCTGGCCGAAAAAGCTGAAAGCACCTTTTTTTCGTTGAGGTTAATGACCCGAGCCGCAGGTTGTATCAGCGCATACCAAAGTGAAAGCGCAATCGAGCCCAGGCAGGCCATGCGAAATGGTACAAAGAGTTGGTGGACTTGTCCTATGATTTACAAATGCCAAAGTATACTCTGGCGCACTACGTACCAAGGTTGCGGTGCTTAAAAGGAAAATTCAGATGCTCAAATGTATAAGGTCATTTCCTTTTTTGTTAGTAGTTATTGCCGCGCTGTTTGAGATTAATATATCTAGACCTGCGCTCGCTGAATCAAAAGAAACCACGAATGCTTGTATTCCAGCTGCATCTACAAAAATGCATGTACAAGCTCAAAAGAATAATTTCGCGATTTCTACGAGAAGTGGATTTCCAGACAAAAGCTGCGAAATAAAACGTCCAGATCCAGCTATGGAGGAAATGTTTCGCATGTCGCCACCTGAATTTGAGGTCACAATTGAAGATTTTTTATCCGGAAAGTCGGACAAATTAGTTGGCGTAGACTTCAGAAGTAGATGAATTTTCCGCAAAATATATTAAGCTTGAGTGTACATGTTCTCGATAAATGTCAGGTTCAGCCTGCAACCAGCGCAAGCAAACTTCAGAATTAGCCAAGAGAAACTAGTCTAGCAAACGTTTTCACTAGGCTTCGACAAATTTTCGGGTACCAAACTAGCACCCCAGACATCATCGTCAGCCACCGCCTGAGCTCATCGATGATCCGCCGCCACCACCGCGATAACTAAAGCCAGAGAAAACGTTACCGTTACCAGCATAAGTGCGACTACCGGCATATTTAGCGACTTGTGCATAACCTGACTGGGCCTGATAGCGCAAAATTGGATTTTTACTGTAAGAGGCCACCCATGAATAATGGTCAATGGCACGCTGAGTCTGATTGAGATTGTGGTAGCAGAGACCCAAATAATAGTGGGTCATGTCATTACAAAAACCATTGCGATCAGCTAGTTCAAATTGTTCAGCTGCCGGGCCAAAACGTTTATTTTGAAATTCCTGCCAGCCCAATTGGAAAGACTTTGGCGGCGTTTTCGATTTAGCAGTCTTAGATTTAGAAGCTTTTTTCGCTGCCGCCTGCTCGTTAACCGTTGCTCCGGCCGCAAGCGACAGAAGACAGAGACAAGCGACAAGGCTGTGGACAGTTTTACAGTTCATAGAGATCTTCTACCCATTCTCAGCCAAATGCGTCGCCCCTTAAATTGCCAGTTCAATGTCCAGTTGATGTCTACAAAGCCCGGTTAGGCTGTATATACAGAGGGTTTAATATTAGGGTCAAGGATTAGAAAATATGGCAACCGGCTCAGAAAATCTCAGGCAAACCGAGCAGCGAGAGCAGCCACTGGAAGGCGCCAAGCCGCTAGATAATAAATCGGATAGTGCTGCCAATTTGCGTAACCAATATTTTGACTGCCTGGCTAGTGGCAAAAGTAGCTGCGAGGTACCGACAAAACCGCAAGAGCAAATCGGCACTCTCGAACTTACGAACCCGTATACAAGCAATCCAAGCGATACAAATCGCAGTGAGAAATCAGAAGCTTTGGTCGAGCAGCCCAAGCCAATCACTGCCGACACAGTCTTGCCGCGAGCACAGTGGACTTTAGCCTTTAACCTTACTACCACTCAAGATCACCAAGCTCCTTCAATAGGGTCGAATGCAGAGGATGCGCGCGTCTATGCTGGTGCACGCAACAAAACGGCTGAGCTTCTAGAGCTGGCAGCCACTACGGTGGGCAAACCAGTGACCCTGGTAGTACAAAATGCTCAAAGACCAGAATCTAACGAAACAAGCCCAACTACAGACAATAACAACAACAACCAGATAATTGATGGACACGCCCAGGCCTCACTAAGTGCTTCAGCAAAAGACTCTGGCACTAGCGGCATGTTGATCCACACCTATCTAATACACGACGGCCAGATTCGAGAACTGCCTACTCGACCTTCGCAAGGTGTGGCTGCCGATACCGAAGCCCTGCTCAACATCGCCGGTCGACAAGCTCCCTCGGAACATCTCGCCCTATTTGCCCAAGGCCACGGCGGAGGCCCCCATGGAGTATCCGGAGATACCGGCCGAGCCACTCTGGCAGAAATGGATGCTGCCATCAAAAATGGTCTAGCCAATAGCGGCCGAGACAAACTTGACTTAGTTGACTTTGATGCCTGCTCGATGGGAAATGCGGCGGTATTGGCAGCAGTGGCTTCGCGAGCAGACAATATTATCGCTTCACCAGAGATGGAAACCGCTGGAGGAGAAGACATTGACGCCCAAAATGTTAGAGCCATAGTTGGTGCAGTACTGAGCAATCCCGCCATGAATGGCCATGAACTAGGACAAAAAATAATTGATTTAGCAGCCCAGGGGGCTAACGGCGGTGCCGCTGCTCCAAGAGAAATCGATCGCATAGTAGCCGGCACAGACACGCTCTCGCACTATAATGCCGCAGAAATTGGTCAGTTCAATCAACACCTAAATGCCCTCGGCACAGCCTTAACTCAAGCATTCCAAAGCGAATCAAACCGGCAGGCCATTCTGACGGCAATAGGAGATGCGCCCTTGGCCTCACAAGCAGGCGGAGTGAGAATTTCTGGGACACCTAGAGCGGAGTTGCGCGACAGTAAAACTTTCGCTGCGAATATAATAAGCGCCATTGAAAACGGCTCGTTGAGTGACCCCCAAGGTCAAATCAGAAGCGCAGCCGAAGACCTACAGGCTAGCCAAAATAGATTGGTGGCAGGCTACCATGGTGAGAAAGCTGGCGGCTACGACCGGCAAGGTGGCTTGAGTATGTTCTTGCCTGGCAGAACCTACCTCGACAACCAGGCGAGAGCAGATGAGCTTAATCCCGCTCACGACCTGTCAGGGTTAGCCAGTAATGAGCGTTTCAGAAGCTTAGAAGACAAAGAGTCTCTGCTCAACCGTCTTGGTTATAACATTGAAGATATGCAGGAAGCGCAAAAGAAATCGGGAGCTGATACTAGCGCAATCGCACCAATTATTGAAGCGAAAGAAGCACTGAGCAACGCCAACACCCAAGCCGAATACAGAGCAGCCCTAAGTTTACTTGGAGAAAGGGCCAGACAATTTGAGCAATCAGAAGCTGGCCAGCGCTTGAACCAAATTTATCTGGAACAAGCAAGGGCAGCTACAGCAAAGGCTTTTGCGGCAGAGATTCCAGCCCAAGATCAGAGCCAGTGGACAACGTTCTTACGAAACCTGCAGGCTTTGGCGCGCTAAACCCAACAAGAAAAAGCACTACTTATGGTGCGGCAGACTCTCTCCACCCTGCGCCGCCGCTAATCGACTAGCAATAGTAGCCAGCCAGGGATTAGTATTAGAGTTAGCAGCCTGAGCTGAATTGACAGTTCTAGCACGCTCCAAGAAGAACTTGCAGTCAGTCAACTGGTTGCGAGCTAGGCTGATCAAAGCCGCCTGCACCAGAACCTCTTGATTATATGGCTGGCGGCGAACGGCAAGCCTAATATGACTTTCGGCCTGATCCAAATTACCTAAGGCTAGTAAAATTTGTGCCCGCGTCATCAGCAAATAAGTGACGTCTTCGCCCTTGGTAAATGATTGTGGGTCTGATGAATACTTCTCAATTTCTTTCTGGGCGCCAATGGCATCACCTTGCGCCAATTTTGCCTGGGCAAGCAGACAGCGAGCTTTGAAGATGTATTCAGGATTTTGATTGCTATGAACACCTTGACTCAATAACAACCTGGCATCTTTTTGTGCTTGGCTATATTGGCCCCGGGCTAAATCTAGTTCGGCTTTTTCTAACAGAGCCAAACCATCATATGGTGCCAGCTTTAGAGCATGCTCTAGGAGACGACTAGCCTCAGTATAATCACGGCGATAGAGACAAACGCGGACAATATTTAACCGTGGTTCAACATAGTCTAGCTTAAGAAAAATTGCTCGACGCCAATCGCGCACCGCAGTGCTGAAATCGGCTTGGCGTTGTTCAGCCAGTCTAAACTCTGCTTGGCCCAAGCCATTCCAACCGGCAGCAAACATTGGCTCTAATTTGACAGACCACTGATAATAATCACGAGCCAACTCGAAATTAGCTTCAGCAGCCGCTTTACCTGCACTATTAAAGCAATAGTAAACCATTGCCCGACGACCCAAGAAAACAACAAGACTGACTAGAATCACAGCAGTAACAAGAATTTTCTGCTTATTGAGCCAATTATAGGTCTTGCGCAATTGCTTCCAGCTATCACCTTCAAACGAGCCGTCGGAGCCAGCTGCGGCCACAACTGAATATTCGTAGGGCAAATCACTAGGCAATGTTTTGCTCGAGAGGGCACCACTTTTCTCAAAAACAGCTTTTACCAATTGATCAAAAGTTTCTTTGCTAAAGAAAAAAGATGGAATGTAATTGGGGAAAAGCAAACTAGAAATCAGTTTGTTCTTAACCTCAAAATGGAAAAGAATGGTCAATCGCCTGGCCGTGTGCTTAAGCCCAAACAACTTAGTAAAGAAAATATTTGGTTCTATGGCCACAGCTCTGATAGCTGTCCAGGGCACCACCCTGTCAAAGAGCGACAATTTGATGCCTTTGTCGCTAATCCACACCCCACGACTGATAAATTTGAGCGACTGGGTAATCGCCAGAAAAGCCAAGAACCATATGACAGCAACGATTATCCAATCGCCCACCAGGCGCAAAACAAGGCCGATAACTGAAGTTGTATTCGGTATAAGAGGAATGACATCTGTAATGGCCAAGACAAAGGCAATAAATACAGACGAACCAACCGCCAGTTGTGTCAGCGCTTGAGAATCAAAGGGATAAAGAGTTGGCTTCGTGCTGTCTATGTCAGACCCTGCTTGACTTTGAACGTTGCATGTAACGAATCTAAAAAGTTGGACAAAAACATTAGACCATGACATATTGAACAAGGGTTAATATTAACCGTGACGAATGAATGCGAGGTATGTCCTTTGAAAATCCTGATCATTGAAGACGACGTAAATATCGCGCGTCTCATCGAACTTGAGCTCGGCTATGAAGGTTATCAAGTTTCCGTGGCTCACGATGGCAATCAAGGTCTTGATCTTTTCAAGAAAGACCAGCCTGAACTGGTTCTTTTGGACGTGATGTTGCCTGGTCTTGATGGCATTGAAGTTTGCAAGCGCCTACGAGCCATGTCGAAAGTTCCAGTGATTATGCTCACCGCCAAAGATGGCGTACAAGACCGCGTGAGCGGCCTAGATAGCGGCGCTGACGACTACTTGACCAAGCCCTTTGCCACAGAAGAGCTTCTTGCCAGAATTAGAGCAGTAATGCGCAGAAAGCCTGCAGAAGGCATTCTTACATACGCCGATCTCTGGATGGACCAGCTTAATCGTGTCGTAAAGAGAGGCGAACGCCAACTTGATCTTAGAGCCAAAGAGTTCGATCTACTAAGACTGTTTATGCAGTATCCAGAACAAGTTCTCTCCCGCGAGTTCATCTTCGACAAAGTCTGGGGTTATGACTTTATCGGCGAATCTAACGTGATTGAAGTATATATTCGCTACTTACGTTCAAAACTTGAAGACGCCACTTCTAAGCGTCTAATTCAGACCGTTAGAGGCGAAGGCTACGTACTGAGAGAAGAAGAACCTTCTCGCTAGTAGGCTAAAGCAACGACAAAAAGATCACATAAAGAAGGAAGACCGGTTATTGACCGGTCTTTCTTCTTTGTCGGGGGATTAGCAGAAAGCAAAAGTGTCGAGAAGCTAGAAATATCCGGGAGCTTCAAAGATGCCGGAGAAGCAAATTTAAGTTCCGAAGAGCCTGTCAGGCGGTGCTAACAACAGCTTCAGTCGAGCCTGCAAATCAGGTGCCAACATTTGCAGGGTTTTAAGGGCGCGGCACCGTATATAAGGGTTTTCGTCGTGAGCCAAATCAATCAAGATTTGCTCGGGCATGTGCGGGCTCTCAGCAACTCCGTAGCGCACGTCGGCACTGCTATCAGAAGCCAAAAGGGCAAGCGAATCAGCCGGTGTATTGGCGTTCTCAGCCACAGCTAAACGCACTTCGTAATCACTATCAAAAACTAACTTCTTAAGAATCTCTACGGGGGTTCGCGGATTTTCAGCTACGGCTCGACGAATACTTGCCGATTTGTCTTCAGCCAGGCGTTCCAATACTTGCCTTGGGGTATTAGGGTTACCAGCGACGACCCGGCGCACCTGCAGAATCTCAAGATCAGCCTCGCTATTGGCCTCGCTCTTAATCTTTTCTGCTGGCGATTGCTTCTCTTTCCGCATAGATACTGCTCCGTACTCTTTACTGAACTTATTTCATACCCATTGTCAAGAGGCTTCAATCGTCAATGGGTTGGGTTTGAGCCCACCCTGGCTTAGCTTTCGCTAAGAGACAAAGCACTAAGCGGAAATTGCATAGTTTTGTAAAGCAGAATGGCAAATTCAATTGTGACGGATTAACCAGGAAAATAAGGCTTTCCCCTATCGCACTAGGGGATATGACTTCTTTTGACCGGTTTTCAGGGGGAAGTCCCACTGTAGGCGGAAAGAAACCCAATATATTGCGGGTTCTACGGCTTGTAAAAAAAGATGTCGTAACGTTATGATAACTAGCATATAGTTTAGGTATCTCTAAGGGAAAGCCCCGAAAGAATTACCTCGATGGCGATTCGCTAAGCCAACCATTGTAAAGACCAGGTGACACCATGAACACACTTCAAACTCGCTACAACCCAAGCTTCTCTTCGGCTTCATCAAACGGCATAGAAGAACTCTTGTCGTTGGCTGAAGACGGCAATTTCGTTTTGAGCTTACCAACCAACCTCCAGGACTACCAACAAGAACTTGAGCGACTTCTCGGCAAGTGCTTTAGTGGTCGAGCCAAGTCAGAGGGAACCCTCGCCCTGGCGCGCCAGATGTCTATCAATTGGTGCCTGTCTAAATGCAAACAGACAGGTCAATCAGTGGACCAATGCTTAGATTTACTGTCCTAATTTTTGATCGCAAAACCAGTCGAAACACAAAAAGAAAAGCTCAGAGATAACTCTGAGCTTTTCTTTTTGCTGCTTTTTAGCTAAGGCTAGCCTTATTTAGTTTCTGGCTTGGCCTCTGCTTTTCCGTCATCCTCTGCATCATCAGAATCATTAGCGTCGCCAGTAGTTTCGATTGCCGCCACTACAGGGGTAACCGAAACAACCATATCGTCCTCGCCCACTTGTTGCATCTTAACGCCGGTAGCCATGCGGCCCTGAATACTGATTGCGTCAGCTTGCTGGCGAACTACAACACCATTAGCGGTGGCAATAATCATTTCATCACCAGGCCGTACTACGCGCAAGCTTGCCAGTCTGGAACTCGCATTCTTGAACTTAGTACCAATCAAACCAATACCACCGCGGCCTTGTTGTCTGAACTCTTCTAATCTGATGCGCTTACCGAAGCCGTCATTGGTGACAACCAGCAAGTAAGTATCATCGAATGTTTCAAGGGCATCGAAGCCAACAATACGATCACCTTCACGTAAAGTGATGGCGCGCACACCACGAGCCGAGCGGCCCAGAGGTCTGAGTTCTTCTTCGCTGTAGCGGATGCACATACCATCACCTGTACCGATGATGATATCGCTCTTGCCAGCTGATGGTCTGACCCAACCCAGTTCATCACCTTCATTGAGGGTGATGGCGATGATGCCTGTTTTTCTGATGTTGGCAAATTCAGACATCTGCACTTTCTTGATATAAGCCTGGTGCGTCAGCATGATCAAATAGCTATCAGGATCAAAGCTCGACACAGGAATAACAGTGGTAACTGTTTCTTCCGGACGCAATTGCAGCAGGTTTACCAAAGCCAGACCACGAGCAGTGCGACCGCCCTCAGGCAGATCCATTACTTCGAGTGGGAAGATTTGACCACGGTTGGTGAAGACTAAAAGTCTGTCGTGCATATTGGCAGCAAAGAAGTGCTGCAAGTCATCTTCATCGCGAGTCTTAACCCCAGTGACACCGCGAGTATTGCGGCGCTGTCTGCGGAAGCTATCGAGGGAAATACGCTTGATGTAGTCTTGCTTAGTGATGAAGACAGCCATTGGTTCATTTGGTGTTAGGTCTTTGGCTGAGAGTTCACTATCAGATCCACCACCTTCGATCACTGTGCGACGAGAGTCTTTTTGACCATTAGCATCTTTGAAATTGTCGCGAATTTCGCTCAACTCGTTTTTGATAATGTCGTCTATGCGTTTGCGATTAGCAAGAATGTCTTTGTAGTCAGCAATTTTAGCGAGCGTTTCGGCTTGTTCTTTTTCAACTTTCGCTTGTTCTAATCCGGTTAGGCGGCGCAGTTGCATTTCAAGGATGGCATTAGCTTGAGCTTCGCTCAATTCAAACTTACTCATCAGATCTTGTCTGGCGTTTTCAGTTGAATCAGATTTGCGAATCAGACGAATGACTTCATCAATATTGTTGATTGCTTTGAGCAAGCCTTCAAGAATATGGGCGCGGTCTTCAGCTTTGCGCAAGAAGTAACGAGTGCGCCTTGTAATAACATCAACACGGTGCTCGATAAACTCTTGAATCATCGCTGCTAACTCTAGAGTGGCTGGTTTGCCTTTGACTAGAGCTAGAGTATTGACCGGGAATGAACCTTGTAGTTGCGTATATTTGTAGACATTGTTGAGCACAACTTGAGCGTTAGCATCACGCTTAAGTTCGATAACGACACGCATACCAGATCTATCGGTTTCGTCGTTAACATCAGAAATACCTGTCAACTTCTCATCGCGTACCAGTTCAGCCACGCGCTTTGTGAAAGCTTCTGGACCAACCATATAAGGAAGTGCCGTGATGATGATGCCCATTTTCGATTGCCGGCCACCAGAGCCAGGAATCTGCTCAATTGTGGCTGTACCACGAGTAGGAATAGAGCCACGGCCCGTGGTGAATGCTTCAACTATTCCATCAGTACCGAGAATTGAACCGCCGCCTGGGAAATCAGGGCCTTTGATCCACTCCATCAATTCGCGAGAAGTTAGCTCTGGGTTATCAATTTTGGCAATTGTACCGTTTACAACTTCAGTCAAATTGTGAGGAGGAATGTTGGTAGCCATACCCACGGCAATACCAGAAGAACCATTGAGTAGCAAAATCGGCACACGGGATGGCAGTACTGAAGGCTCTTTTAAAGATTCGTCGAAGTTTGGTCGCATATCGACAGTTTCAGCATCGATATCTTCAAGGGTTTCCATAGCAAGAGGAGCTAATTTGCACTCTGTGTAGCGCATGGCAGCCGGTGGGTTGTCGAGGTCACCAAAGTTTCCGTGACCATTAACCAAAACATATCTACTGGCCGAGGGCTGAGCCATCCGCACTAAAGCTTCGTAGATAGATGAGTCGCCGTGGGGGTGATATTTACCCATAACGTCGCCAACGACGCGGGCAGACTTCTTGAACTTCTCATTGGGCGCCAGATTGAGCTCGTGCATGCCGAAAATAATGCGTCGATGAACTGGCTTAAGCCCATCTCTAACATCAGGAATGGCTCGACTGACGATAACTGACATGGCATAGTCGATGAAAGACTTTTTCATCTCGTCGCGCAATTCGACCGAGACTATTCGCTGACCACCGCTACCAGAACCGCCCGCATTGCCTGTTGAATCAACCACCACGAACTACCTCTTACGAAAACAGAATCCTTGGGCCCAGCGTTGAAAGTTACAAACCAATTTGTCAATCGGTCAATCTTCAAGCAGTTACGCCATACACTCGGCTATAAATTTGACAAGGACTAATTATAACACTGCCCAAGCTCGCTGATGATGCCAGTTTCAGTAACAAATTTGAGCTATTAGAGAGGATTGCAGCGGTACTCGCCCGACTTAATACTAAAATAGGGAGCTGAATGTACCAAGCGTATATATGTAGTTTCTCGGGGATACGAAATCAAGATGTCGGGCAATAACGAGTCACCTAAAGCTCTGGCCGCACAAGCCAAGAAAGCAGCTGCCGCAGCCGAAGCGGCCAGCAAACTTAAAACCGACCGCTTGAAGAAACTGGCCTCCCTGAAAGAGCAGGGTATCAACCCCTATCCGTATAAATATGAGCGCAGTCACAAGGCTGCCGAACTGCAAGAAAAATATAAAGACTTAGCTGTCGGTGTTGAAACCGAAGACGTCGTGAACATCTGCGGCAGAATCATGAACAGCCGCAATACCTGGATGTTTATCGATGTCTTCGATGACTCAGGAAAAATTCAACTTTTCTGCAATAAAGAATTTCTCGGCGAAGAAAAACAAGCCCGCCTCAAGCTCCTTGACAAAGGCGACTATATTGGCGCCACTGGTACTATTCGCCGCACCTCAACTGGCGAACTATCGGTCAAAGTTACTGACTGGCAAATTTTGTCCAAATCACTCCTGCCGCTTCCCGACAGCTGGGAAGGCTTTACCGACGTAGAAGCGCGCTACCGTCATCGTTATGTCGACATGATTATGAATCCAGCTGTACGCGAAAACTTGCGCAAGCGCTCTCTCACCATTCGCCATATGCGCAATTTCCTTGACAGCCACGGCTATCTAGAGGTTGAGACACCAACTTTGCAAGTGGAGGCAGGTGGAGCCGATGCCCGGCCCTTCATCACCCACCACAACACTCTTGGTATCGACCTGTATTTGCGCATAGCCACAGAACTTCACCTTAAAAGAATGATCATTGGCGGCATGGAAAGAGTCTATGAGATCGGTCGCATCTTCCGCAATGAAGGTATGAGCACCAGACACAACCCTGAATTTACGATGATGGAGATGTACTGTGCTTACGGTGATTACAATGAGCTTATGACTTTCACTGAGTCAATGCTGCGCCATATCGCTGAAAATGTATTACATACAGCCGATTTTAGCTATCAAGGTGAGCAAATTTCATTCAGCAAACCTTTCCGTCGTTTGCGCATGAATGACGCGATCAAAGAAGCAACAGGTCTAGATGTCTCAACTCTAAGAGACTTTGAAGAAGCAAAGGCTGCCGCTATCAAACTGGGCGTCAGACTAGACAAGCAAGATACCAGAGGCAGCGTAATCAATGCCATGTTCGAAGATAAAGTCGAGCATACTTTGATGCAACCAACTTTCATCATCGATTATCCAGTTGAGATTTCACCACTGACCAAGGCCCATAGAGAAAACCCTGGTGAAGTAGAGCGTTTCGAATTATTTGTCTTCGGCCGCGAACTAGCTAACGGTTATTCAGAGCTCACAGATCCACACGATCAAAGAAGCAGACTAGAAGAACAAGGCCGCAAGAAAGCAGCTGGTGACGTAGAAGCCATGCCTCTTGATCTTGATTTCATTATGGCCATGGAATATGGCATGCCACCGACCATGGGCATTGGCATCGGCATCGATCGCTTAGTCATGCTGCTCACCGACTCAGCTTCAATTCGTGACGTTATTGCCTTCCCAACTATGAAACCAGAGGGGAAACCAGAGGGAAAAGCAGAGGCCAAAGTTGATGTCGCTGTGATTGCAAGCAAGGAGGCCTAGTTAAATATGAACATGATCAAAGTCTATCTCTACGGACCTGTGGGCGCTAACAAAAGCGTGCTACTGCCCACAGTGGCAGAGACAGAAGCTGGCGTCTTTGTTGAAGGCGAGCCACTGCTAATTTATGATTTGCATCAAGTCGACCAATGGAAGAGCCAGATATACAAAGCCCTCAATCGCGAGATGGCTGTTGTTGCAACACCTGACGGAGACTTAGAGCCAGGCTCTCAAATACTAGAAGCTTTGCATCTCAATTCATGGGCAGCATTTGAGAAGCAATCTGTGCTTTTCACTATTCACAAAGGGGCCCGCTACATCAAAATTTATGCCACCGGATTTGGTGACGATGGTATGTGGTCCAATGCCGCTATGAGCGAACGCCAATTTCATAGCAGAGCACCGCTAGAAATAGTTGTAGACGCCATCGCCAAAGAAATAATCAGCCATCCGCAAGGCCACAAGGCTGAACCTAGCGCAGCGCCACTGATGATCGGTATGGCTCCAAAACAATAACTAAGTTATTGGCCGGATTCCATAGCAGCACGTTCAGATTCAACTTTTTCTTCAACGAAAGCTCTAACTTTTTCAAACTCTTCGTCAGACTCGATGGTCTGGAATACAAAGTCATTGCCGCGGTGGAAGAAACGCATAATTACAAGGGTCTGATCTTCTTCTTCAAGCTCTTCGTCGGCGCCTTCTTCGGCAATTTTCAATAGAAGTGCATACTCGTTTTCTTCAAATACGAAACGATCGAGCATCTCGCAATCATAGGAATGGCCGTCTTCACTTTCTAAAGTGATAACTGCAATTTCTTGTTCTTCCTGATTGGGGGCTTCGGCCACTTTAATTACCTCTTTAGATTTGAATACCGGAGAGCTCTACCAATTTGTTTAGCTGTTGCTCGGTGCCTAGAGCGATTAAATCATCACCGTCCTGGAAGATCAGGTCGGGAGATGGATTGGATATCAGCTTACCATTTTGATTCACAGCCAGGATCATGGCTCCAGAAGTCTGCTTAATGTTTGCATCCTTCAGGGCCTGGCCAATCAATTTAGATGGTTTACCAAGCCTGACCTGCTCCATCCTCAAATCATATTCTGGGGTGGCCATGACAACGTCAAGAAACTGAGTAACGAGCGGGTGGGTAACAGCAGTAGCCATACGCTTGCCACAAATAACATAAGGCGAGATCACCATACTGGCACCAGCCCTGCGCATCTTGGCTTCTGTACCGGGATTAGCTGCCCTTGACACGATTTTGATTTTTTCGTTTAGGCCTTTGGCAGAAAGAGCGATAAATGTATTGGCCGTATCGTCATCAAGAGCACAGACAATGCCACTGGCGCTTTGTATTTGAGCCTGCATCAAAACTTCATCAGAGCTAGCATCGCCATTGAGAACTAAGTGGCCAGCTTCAGCAGCCAGGCGAGCACGCTCAGGATCTACTTCGATTAAGACAAAAACAATCTTGTTTTGATTGAAGTGAGTTATCACCTCTTGGCCAGTGCGGCCATATCCGCAGACAATTTGATGGTTTTTTAATTTTGAAATCGTATGCTGCATGCGCCGAGCTCCCAGATTGAAGCGCAAAAATATTTCTACCATATCGCTTATTACGGACAGCACCACTCCGGCACCGATCAAAATAAGTACTATTGTGTAGATTTTTCCTGCTGTAGAAAGTGGATGGGTTTCGCCATACCCCACCGTAGTCAAGGTGATTACAGTCATGAAGAGCGAGTCGAGAAAATTCCAATGCTCCACGAGCATAAAGCCCAGGGCGCCGAAAAGAACGAAGCCAAAGAGCCTAGCTAAATCAAGCAAAAATCTCCTGGCAACCGAATCTTTCACTCTTGCTCCCTAAACTTCAAACTCTTTGTACTAATGGCGTATGAACGGCACGTAATGAGCTTTTGTGCCAAAACAATAAAATAAGAACGAAAACTATCATAAACGACTGGGGAAAACTCACCTGTAGCATCTATTCTTATGCGCAGATGAGAGATAACCCAAAGCTCTTGACAGTCGTCTAAGGCAATTTATTGCCCCGTTACTTCAAGCAACTTCAAGTAACTTCTAGCAACTTCAAGTAACTTCTAGCAACTTTCAGTACAAAATCGGAGATCAAATGAGCACAGTACTAGAGAAGACCCAGGGTCAGGTCGTACAGGTAATTGGACCTGTTGTGGACGTCGAATTTCCTGGCGGACATCTACCTGAAATCTATAACGCCATTGTCATCGAAGGCGTCAACCCAGCCGGCGAACATTTGAAGGTTGTCTGCGAAGTGCAACTTTTGCTAGGCGATAACCGCGTCAGAAGCGTATCGATGAGTTCCACAGACGGCATGACCAGAGGCATGGTTGTTACCGATACCGGTAAACCAATCTCAGTGCCAGTAGGCAAAGCTACTCTTGGTCGTATTATCAACGTTCTTGGTGAAGTGGTAGACGAAGGCCCCGAACTAAAAGCCGACGACCACTGGGGCATCCACAGACCATGCCCAGATCTAACTGATTTGCAGACCGACACTGTTGTTTTCGAAACCGGTATCAAAGTTGTCGACCTACTAGCTCCATATGTAAAAGGCGGAAAGATTGGTCTATTCGGCGGAGCCGGCGTAGGCAAGACCGTTATCATCATGGAACTAATCAACAATATCGCTCAGCACCACGGCGGCTACTCGGTATTTGGCGGCGTTGGCGAACGTACCCGTGAAGGCAATGACCTCTGGCACGAAATGAAAGACTCGGGCGTTATCGACCGTGTTGCTCTAGTGTATGGTCAAATGAACGAGCCACCAGGCGCCAGAATGCGCGTTGCTCTTTCAGCTCTAACTGTTGCAGAATATTTCCGTGACGTGTCCAAACAAGACGTATTGCTCTTCGTCGACAACATGTTCCGCTTCACCCAGGCTGGTTCTGAAGTATCAGCGCTGCTGGGCCGTATGCCATCAGCTGTAGGCTACCAGCCAACTCTGGCATCAGAAATGGGTCAATTACAAGAACGTATTACCTCAACTAAGAACGGGTCGATTACATCAGTTCAAGCTGTATACGTACCGGCCGATGACTTGACCGACCCAGCTCCTGCTACAACATTCGCCCACCTTGACGCCACCACAGTGCTTTCACGGCAAATCGCAGAACTAGGTATCTACCCAGCGGTGGATCCACTGGCTTCGACCTCAACAGCACTTAAGCCTGAAGTTGTAGGACAAGAGCACTATGATATCGCCCGTGGTGTGCAGCAAACTCTGCAGCGCTACAAAGACTTGCAAGATATCATCGCCATTCTAGGTATGGATGAACTTTCAGCCGACGACAAACAAGCAGTTACGCGTGCTAGAAAAATTCAGAAATTCATGAGTCAACCGTTTACAGTTGCTTCTAACTTCACAGGCCGCGAAGGTAAATACGTAAAACTCAAAGATACGGTAGAAGGCTTCCGCCAAATTCTTGATGGCGAAGTTGACGATCTTCCAGAAGGCGCCTTCTATATGGTTGGCAGCATTGATGAAGTTAAAGAACAAGCTAAGACAATGCAAGGCTAACCGCTAACTAAATGAAAAAAAAGCACAATCAGGAAGCGGTAGCAGAAACTAAACCGTTAAAACCAGGCGCAGAACAAGAACAAGCTCAAGGTCAAGTTCCAGCGTCTGTGGCACGCAACATTTTTGTCTTCGGAAGACTCGAAAACGAAATAGCATTGCCAACGATTAAAAAGCTGCTGCGCTTTAATGAGCGCGATCCCAAAAAACCAATCAACATGTATATCAACTCTGCCGGCGGAAATGGCTATAACGCTGATGGCATCATTGCCGTTATGCATTCTATCGAAGCACCGGTGAATACGATTTGTTTAGGGCACGCGCTCTCTGGTGCTTGCGAAATTCTGGCCTCGGGAACAGGAGAGCGGTCTGCTTACGAGTTTTCCACTCTCATGTTCCACCAGACTTTGTGGGAAGCAGAAGGTGATATCACCAACTTAGAAATTCAAGCCAGTCAAGGTAGACGCTTCCGCGAAGCTCAAATTGAGCTTCTGCACCGCTGCTCTGGCCAAGACAAAGCGAGAATTGCCAAAGACATTGAGCGCGATCATTATTTATCGACCAAAGAAGCTCTTGAATATGGCTTGATTGATAAGATTCTGCCCCACGGTGGTCATGCCCATGGCGCCGGGAAAAAATCATTGAGCAAAAAACCAGCAACAAAAAAGACGCCTAAATAAGCGACCTAACTTAGAGAGAAAAATAGAAATGGCTACACTGAATCTCAAGATCATCACACCAGAAAGAGTTGTTTTCGACAGCACTGTTGACCAAGTAACCGCTGTGGCCAATGACGGTGAATTGACGATTCTTCCTGGTCATGAGCCCATCGTCACCACTTTGGCAATTGACGTACTGCGCTTTAAAATTAAGGGCGAAGAAGAAACAGCCGCTGTAATTGGCGGCATTATGAACGTCAATAATTCAGAAGTTGAAATTCTCTCTGATATGGCAGAGCTCGACATTGAAATAGACGAAGCTCGCGCCAATCAAGCTAAAGCTAGACACGAAGCAGAGAAGAGTCAGAAGACAGACAAGCTCGAGTCTTACCTCACCGAGATGGCCCTATCGCGCGCCATGGTACGCCTCAAAGCGGCCGAAATGGCCAAAATCAGAAAAATGGCACGGCGCTAGAAGCCCCTAATCGAACTATTCAAAAACCAATAAGGCTGACCGCACTCTTGTCTCAGGGGTGCGGCCAATTAGCATTTGCCATGGCGAATTATCTTTCTTAGAGTACTGAATCATAGTAGTGGAAGTGCCGCCATCCAGATTAACAGCTTCCACTGCCCCTAAATTTTTCAGCAGTTTAGCCAAATCAGCCAGAGTCAGCCCGGATGAAAATTCGTCTTGTCCCTTACCTGCTACAGCCACTATCAGTATATATCCGTCCTTAGTCAAGCCAACCGCTGTGCGAGCGGCAGTACGGCCCACACCAATAGAATCAACTTGTTTGCCGTCAGCTTCTGTGCGAACAAAAGCTTCTTGCTCGGCAGTCAACTCAGGCAGGAGCCTGGGCCCGCCTTGAAGGGAAGCCTCCAGCACTCGCCCCGGAGGCAAAGGCTCATTATGTGTAGCAATTTGCACAGATGGCAATTTGTCTTCGCCTTTGAGAAATCGAATTTCGCTGCGGTTATAAATCTGGGTGAGGAAGGGCTTTAATTTAGGATTTTCAGTTAAGGCTAAATTCTTTGTCGGGTCGGCGCAAACCACTCCATTTAAGGCCACATAGCTAGTGCTTTCACCGTTACTCAAATTGAAATAGCCACCATTGACTCCAAATTTAGCCTTGCTATTTTGAACAATCTTAGAGGTTGGAGCAGTTTTACTAGAGCAGTTGGGCAAACTTGCCAGAGCAGGAGCAACTCGAAGTCGAGAGGGCACAACTATTAAGCTGCACTTATTACCATTCTCAAGAGAAAAGGTGCCGACCAACGATCGTTTCTTCGAAGCATCTTTGTCCGAAATGACATCGCGCCAACTATTAATTTCGCAGATTTTATATTCCGAAGCGTAAGCAGACGGCAACAAAATTAGAGAGAAAAACGCAGCAAGCGTTCGGCAGGCATTGGCAAACAGCCGCCCCTTGCCTGATCTAACAATTATCACGAGCCCTCAATTTGGTCTTCAGTTAGCCACTATCACAACAATAGCTATTCTAACCAAACCCTAAAAATACCGCCAACCACAGCCAAGCCAAACCAAATAAAGATTAGCAGTCTCATAAAGTGGCATAAAGATATACTGGCTCCTGACATTTGGCATGCCCAATGTCAATTGACCAGTACCATTTTTGACAGCGGTACGGCAATGGCCCCAGATTCTCCTCAAGACAGCCATCAAGTTCAACAAAAGCTTCTTGAAGCTCTCGCCAAGCTGCAACAAGGTCAGCCGCGACAGAGTTTAGAGCGTACCATTGACGAGTTGCAAAAAATTCTGGAGCAGCAGCAGAGCGAAAAAGATGGCGTCGTACAGCAGCTAGAACTGTTCAAAGATCTCTCAGACCTACTGCCCGGATTCATCTGGACAGCAACAGCAGACGGCCAAATTGACTACATTAACAAGCACTGGTACGAATGGAGTGGCTCTACAGAAGCCGAAAGCCTGGGCGAAGGCTGGTTCACCCACGTCTATAGTGAAGACATAGAATCAATTCGCAGCCGCTGGCAAGAGTCAATAGACACAGGAGCTCCCTTTGAGTGCGAGTATCGCCTTTTGCGTCAAGACGGCGCAGCGAGATGGCACTTAGTTCGAGGTATCGCACGCTACGATAATTGTGGAAGAATCATCAAATGGTTTGGTTGCTCAGTAGAAGTGCAGGAACAACACACGACTAAAGAAGAACTGGCCAATCGCCTCAAAGAACTTTCAATCGTCAATACTGAAACAGAGTTAGCGAAACAACAAACAGCCGCAAGCGAATTGCTTTTTCGCACGATGTGCGAAGCCTCACCGGAACTTATCTGGACTGCCGACAAGCTGGGTAATGCTAAATATTTCAATGCTCAATTTCTACAATTTTGTGGCATGACAGCTGGCGACCTCTCACGCTTAGGCTGGTTTGCTCTAGTTCACCCAGAAGAAAGAGAGCAGGTAGTATCAAACTGGCAAAGTTGCGTGCTCGATTTTTGTGACTTCGAAACTGAGATGCGCATAAAACGCTGGGATGGAGAATATCACTGGTTTCTCGTTCGCAGTTTAGCGATAAAGGATGAAGCTGGTGCCACTCTAAGCTGGTGCGGCTCTTGCACTGACATAGATACTCACCGTCGCTTAGTGACGCAGTTAAAGACAGCAAGAGATCAAGCCCAGGCAGCTCTAAAGATCAAATCAGAGTTTGTTGCCAACGTTAGTCATGAACTGCGTACACCGTTAAATGGCATATTAGGAATGGTCGAAGTGCTGCTGCGAGGCGATCTTAGCCCGAAGTCGAAAGAGCACGTCAGCATAATTCGTGATGCCGGGGCATCACTACTAACCATTATTAATGACATTCTCGACTTCTCAAAGATAGAAGCGGGCAAAATGGAATTATCCAGCACTCAGTTCAATCCGCTTTCTGTAGTTGAAGGGGTAGCTGAAATATTAGTGCCGCAGGCAGCCGCCAAGAACTTGCTCTTACTAGCCACCGTAGATCGAACAATTCCCGATACAGTCTATGGAGATCCGCTCAGACTGAGGCAAGTTTTGCTCAATCTCTGCGGTAACGCTGTTAAATTCACAGACCAAGGACAAATTATTCTCAAAGTCGAACTATCTGTTAATAGCACCGGCCAAAATCAATTGCTCTTCTCAGTCATAGACAGCGGCATTGGTATATCAAAAGCTTTTCAAAAAAGACTATTCGAACCATTCATGCAAGAAGAAGGCTCTGCCTATCGCAGCACTGGTGGAACTGGTTTGGGACTGAGTATCTCGAAACACTTGGTTGAATTGATGGGCGGAACACTTATGGTCGATAGCCAAGAACAGCTTGGTTCTACTTTCAGCTTCGCCCTGCCGCTAGCCACCAGTGCCGATGCTAACGATTGGACTGCTCGCGCCTGGGAGAGCAGCTACGGCGAAATCAAACTTCTCACTTTAGAGCCGCGCCATAACGATCAATCTGCTATTTGCTCGCATCTTTGTGCCCTAGGAATCGCGGTACAGTCGACAAACGATCACGTAAAAGCCTTAGAGCTTTTAGAAGCATCGAGGCAATCAACAGAAAAAATACAAGCCATTTGCCTTGATACCATACGCTACAGAAAACAGAGTGAGCAGTTCTTAGAAGCCTTCAAACGCTCAAAAGTCTTTGGGCTCGTTAGCGTCATTGAAATCGGCACCAGCGAATCGCTAAGCCAAGCACGTAGTACCTTAGTAGCGCCAAGAACCAGCCACCTGGCCATTCCACTGCGACGAAAACAAATAGCATCATGCCTGGAACACCTATCTGGTTGGCAACCAAAGGGGCGAAAAAGCTACACCCAGACAATGGAAGTGCCTGCTCTCAAAGAGGATGTTAGCGGTGGCTCCACCGAACCATTGACTCAAGCGAAGAGGCAATCTGGCATTATAAGAAGAGCCCTAGTAGCAGACGACAATAAAATCAATCAACAGGTAGCATTGCTATTTTTGCAAGACTTAGGCTTCATAGTTGACGTAACAGCCGACGGCATTGAAGCTGTTAGTGCTTTCAATAAAAACCGCTACGACATGGTTTTCCTCGACTGTCAGATGCCCGGCCTTGATGGCTTTGAGGCTTGTAAGATCATAAAAGAGATTCAGCAAAGACGGGGGCTGAACGTACCCGTGATCGCCGTTACGGCTAATGCCATCACCGGAAGTAGAGAAGAATGCCTTGACCGCGGCATGGACGATTATTTGAGCAAGCCCATCGACCCAGTGGCAATGAACAAACTGGTGGCACGTTGGCTCGGAGTTAGCGACATAAAAATTACTATTGTAGAAAGCCAAGAATCTACCCCAGACGAACAAAGGCATGAGCGATCGGAGTTGCCGTCGTCAGTAATTGGTTTAAAGAAGTTACGCAGCCAATCGAACGAAAGAGACATCGAAAGAGGGCTAAGCCAATTCAAAAGTCGCTGTCATAGCGATATGAGCGAGATCAATTCTTTGGCCGAGCAGTTGAATTTTGACGCACTAAAAGTCAAGGTGCATTCATTCAAGCGGGCCTGTGAAGCAATCTCAGCCGAACCCCTAACAGCAATATGCAGCAAGATTGAAGAAGCTTGCGACAACCAAGCAAATCTGGCTGTAAAGAAACAGCTAGTTGAATTGCGCCAGCATCTTAAGCGCGCTCTAAGTGAAATCGAGCACGAGCTTATGCAGCAGACTACAACAAGCTGATCTTTGATTTTTACAAGCCTAAGTTAACGACCGCTTAAAGCAAAGGCTGTGGCATACGAACCTTGCTCAATGTCAGTCAACAAAGTGCGGCCTTCTTGCGGTGTCCAGCCTAGTTTTTGCATAGCCTTTTCGCCAGAAGCACGGTTGTTCATAGCAAAGAACATTGACACCACTTCGCCAAATACTTCATTAGCTTCGCCCGCTGAAATACTTTGGGCCGGTACTTTAAGAGTACGACCGACTGCTTCGGCAATGGTCTTAACTGGTATTTCAGACTCAGCGCTGAGTTGGAAGATATCGCCAGCTTCGCCTTTTTCTAAGGCCAACATATAACCTGCCACCACATCGTCAACGTGAGCAGCGCACAAAGCATTTTCACCAGACTCAATGTAAGCAGCCATTCTGCGCTTTTGACCGCTTTCCATCATCATCGGAATGAAGGTGCTGCCAGCGTGACCATAAACAAGAATAGGCAGACGTAAAACAATAGTTTTGATGCCATTATTGGCTGTGGCAAGAGCTGCTTGCTCGGCTCTGTAGCGCATCGCCAGAGGATGGCTCAAGTCAGGCACAGTCTCTTCTGTGGCAATTTTTTCACCAGTATCGCCAACCACACCAGTAGCAGAAGTAACCAAAAGTGGCTTGTTGCTTCCAGCTAAGGCATTACCAAGGGCATGCATGAGATTACATTCGGTTTCGATTGAACCAGAGTACTGACCAAAATTGTGAATGAAAGCAGTGTGGATAATGGCATCAGCGCTGCTAGCCAAACGGGCCAAACGCTCAGGTTCATTGAGATTTCCTGAGACCGGTTCGATACCCGCCTTAAGCAGCTTCTGAGCGGCAATGTCGTTGCGAGCCAAACCGTTCACTGAGTAACCAGCATTTGTTAGTAGCCTGCCGATGCGTGAGCCGACATAACCACTAGCGCCGGTGAGAAATACTTTCATGAACCCTCCAAATACTTTTCGTTCGTTCTTTCTTTCAATAACTTTAGACAGAAGAAAGGCCGGTTATTCACCGGCCTTTCCCAATGCGCTCCAGAGGAGCACTAATCCATCATGTTGACCCAAACAGATTTGATATTGGTGTAAAGCTCGATGGAATGTTTACCAAGCTCGCGACCATAACCACTCATCTTGTATCCGCCGAAAGGTACGGCAGGATCAAAGACGTTGTAGCAGTTAACCCAGATGGTGCCAGCCTTAATTAGCGAAGCAAACTTGTGGGCTTTCTTGATATCACGGGTCCAAACAGCGCCAGACAAACCAAATGTGGTGGCATTGGCTTGCTCAGCAACTTCGTCCATGCTCTTGAAAGGAATGACGGCCAATACTGGACCGAACACTTCTTCTTGGGCAATGCGCATGGTGTTGTTTACGCCAGTCAAAACGGTCGGTTGAACAAAGAAGCCTTTCTTCATATCGGCTGGTGACTGACCACCGCAAGCAACCACAGCACCTTCGCCCTTAGCGATTTCGATGTAGTTAAGAACGCGCTCTTGCTGTTCTTTGCTGACTTGAGGACCGATATGGGTCTTCTCGTCAGAACCATCACCCTGACGCATCTTAGCGACGCGCTCTTTGAGCTTGGTCATGAACTCATCATGAATGCTTTCTTCAAGGAATAGTCTTGAACCAGCGCAGCAAACTTGACCTTGGTTGAAGAAGATACCAGTGATGGCACCCTTAACAGCAGCATCAATATCAGCGTCAGCAAAGACGATGTTTGGAGCCTTACCACCGAGTTCAAGCGATACGCGCTTGAGGTTGCCGGTAGAAGCTTGAAGAATCAACTTGCCAGTCTTGTCTTCGCCAGTGAAAGCGACTTTGTCGATGTCCATGTGGCGAGAAATTGCCTCACCAGCGCCGTCGCCGCCAAAGCCAGTAACAATATTGATTACGCCATCAGGGAAACCAGCTTCCATAGCCAGTTCGCCAATACGCAATGCTGTCAAAGGTGTTTGCTCAGCTGGCTTAAGAATAACGGTGTTACCACAAGCTAGGGCTGGGCCCCATTTCCATGCCATCATCAACATGGGGAAGTTCCATGGAATGATTTGACCAACAACACCTACTGGCTCACGCAGAGTGTAAGTGAAGAAGTTGCTATTAGCATTGATGGTCTCGCCTTCGAGCTTAGTAGCCCAACCAGCGTAATAGCGGAAAGTTTCAACTGTTTGTGGCACATCAACATAACGAGATTCTTTGATCGGCTTACCATTATCAAGAGTCTCAAGTTGAGCCAATTCATCGGCATTCTTTTCAATCAAGTCAGCAAGATTGAGAAGCAACTTAGCGCGTTGAGCAGTGCTCATTGTCTTCCATGGGCCAGACTCGAAAGCGCGACGAGCGGCTTTTACAGCCAAATCGACGTCTTCTTTAGAGCCCTCAGCCACGCGGCAGAGCACTTCTTCAGTAGCTGGGTTGATAGTTTCAAAGGTTTTGCCAGACTTGGCATCAACCCATTTACCATCAATTAAAAGCTTCTGAGTTTTTGACAGAAATTTCTTGCAAAGTAGTTCTTTTTCATGGACGACGGCCACAGCAGACCCTCCCAGATAAATGGATGTATGGATGCCAGGCGACCGAGGGGCCGCTTTTGCTTAGCATCAAATTTATCACGAACCATTAAGTAATACTGCGAAGCCCCAGATCTCTTAAGCTTGGCCTAATATTTAGAACCTTAAGAACTGCTCAGGAAGTCATTCAGGCTCGATTTCGCACACCTTGCAATACTATGAAAAAGACCGCCCACATGGAGCGGTCTTTTAAGTTTAATGCAGGCCTTTCGCCTTAAGCGTATTTCGGCTTGAAGTCAGGCTTTGGATCTTCTCTCACGTCTGGCTCATCGCCAGGTGCAGTGATAACAACGCCAGACTCATCTCCGGTGGCCGAAGGTGGTATCTGAGGCGGTGTTATGTCGGTCTTGTCGTCCATCACCGGATTTTCACCGTTGGCGATCTTTCTATTGATCTCTTCAACAATGGCGTCAACTTCAGCTTTGTCGAGAGTTTCTTTTTCGAGCAATATCTTGACGATAGCGTCCATATGCGGCCGGTGTTTGACAAGAATCTCTTTCACTCTAGTGTACTGAGTAGAAATCATGTCTGAGACTTCTTCATCAATTACTGTAGCGATATTTTCGCCATAGTCTCTCTCATGGCCAAAGTCGCGACCCATGAAAGGTTGATCATTGCGGCGACCAAACGTCATTGGCCCTAGTCTCTGGCTCATGCCCCATTCAGTGATCATACGACGAGCTAAGCCTGTGCTGCGCTCAAGGTCGTTCATGGCACCAGTTGTGACTTCGCCAAAAACAATCTCTTCAGCAACACGGCCACCAAGAAGAGCACCAATCTGATCAATCAACTGTGTTCTGCTGTGTGAAAGCACGTCTTCATCAGGATAAGACATAGTCACACCGAGGGCAAAGCCACGAGGAATGATGGTGACTTTGTGCAGTGGATTGGCGTGCGGCAAGAGGGTGAACATCAGAGCGTGACCGACTTCGTGATAGGCGGTGTTCTCTTTCTCTTTCGGAGAAATGATGCGAGTCTTCTTCTCTGGACCCATGTTGACTTTATCAATTGCTTGATCGAGATCAGACATATCTATTTCGCGCTTATCACCACGAGCAGCAAGCAGTGCCCCTTCGTTGATCAAATTGCTCAAGTCTGCGCCAGTAAAACCAGGGGTACGCTTAGCCAAAATTTTCAAATCAACGTCTTTGGCCAAAGGCTTACCGCGACCATGCACAGTAAGAATTTGTTCGCGACCAGCAACGTCTGGTCTGTCGATACCGACCTGACGGTCGAAGCGACCTGGACGCAACAGTGCTGAGTCAAGAATGTCAGGGCGGTTAGTAGCAGCCACGACAATGATGCCAGTGGTGCCTTCAAAGCCGTCCATTTCAACCAGCAATTGGTTCAGAGTTTGTTCGCGCTCATCATGACCGCCACCGAGACCAGCGCCACGCTGGCGACCAACAGCATCGATTTCATCAACGAAAACGATACAAGGCGCATGTTTTTTGGCTTGGTCAAATAAGTCACGAACACGCGAGGCACCAACGCCAACAAACATTTCTACGAAATCAGAACCAGAAATACTGAAGAACGGCACACCAGCTTCGCCTGCTACAGCCTTGGCGAGCAATGTCTTACCTGTACCAGGAGCACCAACAAGCAGAACACCACGGGGAATTCTGGCGCCGAGAGCCTGGAATTTATCTGGATTTTTGAGGAAGTCGACAATCTCTTGTAGTTCTTGCTTGGCTTCGTCAATACCGGCAACGTCAGAGAAACTGACTTTGACTTTGTTATCAACCATAAGCTTGGCGCGGCTGCGGCCAAAGCTCATTGCCTGGTTGCCACCAGATTGAGCACTGCGGAACATGAAGAGCAGACCAACAAGCACTAGAATCGGCAAGAAGAATGAACTGAGCATACCCATCCAGAGACCAGACTTGTCTGGTTCTTTGGTATCAACAGGAATGTTGTTTTTATTCAACTCACGCAGCAAATCTTCTTTCGCTTCAGCGGGGACGATCACCGATTTCTCGCGATCAGCAGTAGCGTTAGCCAATTTGACAGAAATGATATTTTCGCCATTGGTAAATGTGACTTTGCGAATTTCGTTCGCTTTGCCTTCCTTAACCAGATTCGTCAACTGCGAATATGTGAGCGGATCTTCCTTTCTCCCCATGCTGGCTAGAGAAACGGTGAAGACCACCAACACTAGTAGTAGAAAGAACACGGCCCAGGTTGTTCCGTACTTCTTCATTTAATTGCAATGCTCCAGAATGTCAATCAACAAATTATAACACGATCCTTCTATGCTAACCGCCGCAAGCCCCATCCTGTGGGGATTCACAAAAAACTACAAAAAAAAGCGAGAGATTAGCCACAAATTCATATTAGCAACTACCTAGCATTCCGCCCCGCCCATCATTCGATTTCTCAAGTGTAGGACGATAAAAATCGCTGCCAGGCCCTAGTTAGAGCCAAAATGAGTGGCCAAGAGCACCACAGGCTGACAATCTAAAAAAGTTATAGCGAAATAATTAAAAGCCAAGATTTGTTAACCTATTGGCAAATATTCAGGCTGGCAAATATTCAGGCTGGCAAATATTCAACAGACACTTAAGTCATTTTTGCCAGTGTCATGAGTCAAATCTATGAGAGTCAAGCTATGGGTGGCCCCTTGGCTTACCTTAACTTTCTGCGAAAGACCATAACCAGGCACCCAGAGCACTTCTTCTTCGTCAGCCAAAACCGGCGTCAGTCGCTGAGCCGCTCGCTCATCAAGATGCTTGAGTAGACCTAGACCACCATCGGTGTCTTTATTGGCATGAAGATACTGCTTCAGCCTAACGTTCTCAGCCATACCCAGGGGCTGAATGCGATCGCCCTCTTGACGAAGACGGAACGTTAGAGCCCCATGCACACGACTTAGGTCCATCAAGCAATGATGGGCACGGCGATGAGGATAAGACGAACTAGAACCAGAATTAGAACTAGAACCAGAACTAGACAAATCACTAGAAGCGGCGACAACTTCGATGCGCAAGGCCTTATCTAGCCAAGGGATAAGAGTGAGAGCAGTTGAACTGCCCTCGGCAGGAAGACGAACAGCCAGAGCCGTCATTGAGCGACGCAGATTGCTCAGCTCTTCGTCTTTAGTCTGCTTGACTGCCTCAATCTCGCTAGAGAAGCTCAACCCCCCGCCTTCAAGCACAATATCTAAGCCATCACCGAGCGAATAGCGACGAGCTTGCCCCCCTTGAACTAGGCCGGCCACCTGCATAATTTGCGCTACCCGCTCCACACGCTCAAACGAAGCCTCTACGCCACTTTCACGCATCAGGCTAACCAAAACTCGGGCTCTCAAAGCCGGGTGCAATTTTTGCCATGCTGCGACAGATATAGACTGCCGGCCCCTTCCTGGTTGGCGCAAGCTTTCTAGTTGATCGGCCGTGAGCAAATCAAGAAAATCGCTCTCTCGCTCAATGTTAAGGCGCAAACGCTCAAGATTCTTACTCAGTGAAGGAAAGCGCTGATTTAACTGAGGGATAATTTGATTTCTCAGAAAATTGCGACTGTATTTATCATCGGTATTACTTAAATCAACACACCATGATTGCTCAATATCACCGAGATAAGCCTCTAAGGAAAGGCGCTCGATACTAAGCAAGGGTCTCAGTAAAAGCAGGCCAGGCTCTAGTGTCCGCACACCCCTAATGCCAAGCAGGCCATGAACTGATGTGCCCCGACAGAGACGAAAAAGCATGGTCTCGCCTTGGTCATTGAGGGTATGGGCGGTCACCACATGTGATATCGACAAGCTCACAGCCACGTCAGCAAGAGCTTGATAACGCAGCTCTCTAAGACTTACTTCGGAGCTATCGGGCTTGAGCCCATCCAGTTTTACAACTTGAATGGGAATATCTTTACTGCGACAGAGGCTCTCACAGAAACTCTGATCTCTATCAGCTTCAGCACCACGCAGGCCATGATTGACATGACAGGCATAAATTTCATAGAGCCGCCCCTCAGTCAGACCCTCGATAGCCTTGAGAGCACAGATCAAGGCCACCGAATCAGCACCACCAGAAAGGGCGACAAGCAGCTTCAACTTGCCGGGCTGAGCCGGAACCAATGAAATTAAATTTGAGCTTACTAGGCCTTCAAAGCGGTGCATGGGAGAATAAGTGTTAGCTGAATGAATCTATAACTGAAAAGTCTAGAATGGGAACATATACGTCATATTTTTCGACTAAGCTATGTTAGCAGCGTTTTTAGAACTCCCAGAGCATCGGTTTTTGCACAATGGCCAATCCCGCTAATCCAAAAATATTGACGTTGACCCTAAGCCTTGGTTTGGCCATCGCCTCTAGCGGCAATCTTGCAGCCAACGGCGATCAGCCATTGCAGGGCAATGTGCAAGAGATGGGTGCCAGCGAATCAGCGCCCAATCTTGCCCCTATCGTGCCAATGTCAGCACCAGTGCTGAAAAAACGCAAACCTTTAGCCGCCGACGCCCAAGATAATTCGCTCAAAGGCAATGCCGAAGACAGTGGTCATGGGCTTTCAGGTCAGGCCCAAGACGAAGGTAGCGCTCCTATGAAAAGCCAGAAGGGCACCCTTGACGGCAGCGGACCACTCAAAGCCACCTTAAGCCAGAACGAATTTGAGCTACAGTCTCAAGATGCCGATTCCCAAGACCAAGAAATGGCTGTGGAGTGGGACCGTTGGCGCAACCGCCTATTGCGCTCGATTCAAGGCGGCGTGCAAGAGCTGATCAATAACCCTGAAAACATGGTGCCACACTTTGACCAGGCCAGAGGTAAAGTGATACTTTCCCCTCGCATTCCTCTGGGACAAAAAGCCAGCTTTTATGTGCGCATTTCAGACCAGCGCCGAGTGGTAAAGGCCAGAATCGTGGCCTCTTCAGGCAATACTGAATTTGACAATGCCCTACTGGACGCCATCTATGCCTTAGATGGCACAACCATATTGCGCTTTCCCAAAGGTTCGCAACGGCCGCGGGTAGTTCAAGAAGCAACCATCATCACCGCCGACCATGGTACAGATGAGTACTTCAAGTTTGGTGACGTTGAAAAGTACCGCGTACCTAATCAATAGACTTAGATCGCAAGCAATTATTTTAGTTAAGAAATTTAGCACAGGGGGGGCTCGAACCCCCGACCTGGCGATTATGAGTCGCCCGCTCTAACCAACTGAGCTACCGTGCCATGAACTCAAAGAGAATTGCCATGCATCTGCAGGCAAAATCTGTTTGGAGATCTGAGTATAGATTATCCGAATCGACAGCAGAGCGTGTCAAGCAAATATGTCCGCCGGGCCAGACAAGACAACAAAAGTTCAAACTAAGTTGCAGGCCAGCAGGCAGTCAAGAGCTGCCAGCCTTTTACATTTCGTCTTTTAGACTTTAGCTTTAGCGCCGACACTTGTGCCAGTACTAGTGTTGACATACCAGTCAACAAAATGCTTTACACCCTCATCGAAACTAGTCTTTGGACTATAACCCAAGACTTCACGAGCATGTTCAATACTGGCATAGGTATAGGGCACATCGCCAATCTGCATGGGTTTATGCACGACATTGGCACTCTTGCCCAAGTGTTTTTCTAAAGACTTAACCATGTCAAACAACATCACTGGTTCAGAGCGACCGAGATTGATCACATCAAAACCAGGCAATGCGTATGTCATAGCAGACTCAATACCAGCCACAATATCGAGCACGAAAGTATAGTCACGGCGGGTTGTGCCATCACCGAAAAGCTCAATAGTTTTGCCCGAATCAATCAAATGACAGAATTTGTGAATAGCCAAATCGGGTCTCTGCCTTGGACCAAACACCGTGAAGAAGCGCAGACAGACTACTTGCAGACCTGCCGTGTGGTAAGCAGCGTAGCACTGCAATTCGTTAGAAGCTTTAGTGGCAGCATAAGGAGAAAGAGGCTGATCAACGCGATCACTCTCCTTGAAAGACTCGCCAGAACGGCCGCCATAGACAGAACTAGAAGAGCCAAAAACCAATCTAGTTTGCTTAGCATTGGGAATAATGCGGTCAATAATTTTCTGAGTGCCAACGACATTGACGTCCATATAATGGGCAGGCTGCAAGAGCGATGGACGCACACCAGCCATAGCGGCCAAATGCACAACGACATCGAACGGTCCGTGCTGAAAAGCGCGATCAAGAGCTACATCATCGCGAATGTCTCCCTCGACTAAAGTATAGGCTGGGTGAGAGGAATGCTCAGCAGCATTGCGGCGCTTGACTGCCGGCGCATAGAAATCATTGAAGTTATCAATCACCACAACGGTGTCGCCCTGCGAAAGCAAGCTATCGATCAAGTTTGATCCAATAAAACCAGCTCCACCGGTAACTAAAATCTTTCGGCCTGCCATCAGCGCGCTCGCCTCCCTTGAGACGCTGTTATCAATTTCTCAAACAGCGGTTTGTTGGTTTCGTAATCTCTTTCAGGGTGCCACTGCACACCGACAACGAAGTCGCGGCCTGGCATCTCGATTGCTTCAATGACACCATCTTCAGCAACTGCCACCACTTTCAATTGATTGCCAACCTTGCGCACACTTTGGTGATGTGAAGTCGGTACAGCAAATTGCTTAGCAGAGAACAAACCTTTGAGAATTCCATCTTCAGTAATAATCACATCGTGCTGGTGGAATCCGACTTTCCAACCGTTCTTACTGGCATGCTCAACAGGTGAATCGGGCAAGTGCGATTTGATATCTTGCACCAGGGTGCCACCTTGATTGATATTAATCAGCTGACAGCCAAGACAAATTCCAAGAATTGGCATCTTGTCGTCGCTCAAAGCTTCGCTCACAAGGGCCAGGTCAAACTCTTGCCGTTTAGCCGGGGTTAGCTCACAGGAGGGGTCGGCAACCTCGTCATACAAGCTCGGGCAGTAATCAGCCCCGCCAATTAGCATCAAACCATCAAGGCGACGCAGCACTTCGCGCAAATCTTCACGCGGCATAGGTGGCAGTAAGATTGGAATGCCGCCGCTCTTGAGAATAGCGTCGGTGTAAGGGGTCTGAATGGATGCCTCTTCAGGAGGGCCAGCCTTGATGTCTAAATTGATGCCTATTAGTGGTTTCATGATGCCTCTAAAATATTTAGGGGCATTTTACCGCACTGACACAAGAACAACGTGATTGCCCACACCATAATAAAGTTTAGCCTTTGGTCGAATTTGGCAATAAAGTAATTGTCGACCCTAAGAAACAATGGCAAATAGAGAAAGGGTAGAAAGACCATTTCTAAACCGAACCACGAAAACGGCAAATCGAGGATTGATAAGAGCGTTGGCGCTACTGTCAAAGACTTTGTCAATGGTTTCAGTATAAAAATCGCTGTGGGCGTAGTGATTTGCGCGGCTATCTATATGTTTGTTTGCGGCCAAACACACTTGCTCAAAACCTTGCCCTTTTTGGCCATAATCGCCCTAATCGCCGTGGAAGTGTTTGTCGGATGGCAAATCAACTCAATAAGCCAAGCACTAGAAGAGCATGCCAACGCCAGAACCCTTGACTCAGCGGCCCTCAAGGAAATCAGCGCGAAGGCTGGACCTGAAGTAAAATCGCTGCTCGCCCCCTTCTTTTTAGCCTTGGCTGCGCTGGAAAGCGAAAAAGCGACCAGCTCCGATAGAGAAAAGGATCTTCAGCGTTGGCGAGCGCGCACGGCTGAAATACAGCAAGTTAAGCAAAACTTTGCCGACCAAGAGAGCAAAGCAGCCCGAGCATTCGCCAGAGACGGCCAAACTTTAGTAGGAACTCAATCTTTCAACGAACTCGCCGCTGAAGTAATAGAAGCAATGTACTCACAAAACAAAGACTCAATTATAGCCACTGTGTTTGTTCGTAGCAGTCAGAAAGGCTTTAGCAAATCGGCATCTTATCCAAAATCAGAAGAGCTAGAAGAATCTGTTCTCAAAGTATTCAACGTTGCCGGTTCGCCATTGGCCGCAGTTCACGGCAATTTCATAGACGTTGGCCCGCTCTCGCTCAAACGCTACGGCTTAGAAGAAATCGCGGAGAACTCAAAGTTCAAGCGAGCAGTGGTCTTTCCGGTTGAAAGCAATGGTCGAACAGCGGGAGCGGCAATATGTTTCTCGGGTCAAGAAGCAGCCTATGATCCAAATGAACTTAAGCGTTTAGAAAAATTTGGCCGACAAATGGCTGCGGGCCTACTGAGCTTTGCTGACAAAGAATCAGAACAAGAACGGCACAATACAGACCAGTTGACGGGCCTGCGCTCAAGGAGCTACTTCAATGATCTCCTGACCAAGCTTGACTTAATGGTAGCTGCCTGCAAAGCACCAGCAAAGCCAACGGTGATGATCATTGCCATTGACCTGCATCTGCCAGACTTTGTCGGCACTACAGAAGATACCATCGAGAAGTGGTTACCTCAATTGGCGAGATGTATAAGCCAAGCCCTTACTTCCTCACAGGAAAGCAACGAACTCGCGAGCATGCATGCCTGCCGTTATCAAAAAAACCAGATTGCTATATTGCTAGAAGCTGCGGAACCAACAGAAATTGAGTCGCTTTCTAAAGCAATAAACGAACGAATCAAAGCCCACAAAAATTGGGCCGGAGAGAGAGAGGAAATGTCGGTCTCAATTGGCGTTACGCCCTGCAGTGCCGGGCAGGACGCCGAGGCCGTTCTAAACCGAGGTCTGCTCGCTCTCGATTATGCTCAAGAAGCAATGCGCGCAGGGCATTGTGTATTCTCGCACCAAGTGCCCCCAAACTTTCAACCACAAAAGAATGCCGTCATCGACGGCGAGCTGGGAGTACTTGACAGTTACAGCCTACTGCAATCAATTGCAGCAAGTGCCAAAACGGGAATTTTGACTGTCACAAACAGCTCGGGCAATGCCTTCGTTAGCACCTGGGACAACGGCAAACTAGTACACACGAAACTCGAAAACAGCTCAGGAATGGACGCTTTTACTGAGTTTGTGATTTTCTTCAACACCGGTCATTTTCACTTTCAGCAGATGAACGAGCTTCCGTTAATAGACCACAGTCAAGGCAAGACGCCGCCACTGAGTACAGCACTGATGGAGGCCTGCTTAGCAGCCGATCACTTCACCGTTGCCAAGGCAGAATTACCCGAACTGAAAGTCAATGCTATCGCCGTTAACAGCGACACTGGCTGGCAATCGGCCCTGCTAGATGTTGATATATCAAGCCGCGAAATGAAGGTAATGAAAACCCTATTTGCCAAGCTTTCAAGCCAACCTCAAGTTTTGGAAGATCTCATGATTGATTTAGGCCAGTATCCACAGTTTCTCAAATGGCGAGCCGCTAACCTTTTGAAGCTACATGGGCTGATGCGAATCTTATAGTAAAACCCTGTAGCAAAACCCTTTAGCAATTGACTTTAAGTCAACCTCAGCCAACTATAATTGCTTGGATTTATTTAGCGCTTAGTACTAGAGAGGCAAAACTCATGAATGCAGGCCCAGCTCAACATACCCAAGATCCAAACGTGGCCACATCAGTTGAAGCCCTCTTTAAATCAGTAGACGCTTGGCAGACTGGTCACTTCCTATTATCAAGCGGCCTGCATAGCGACCAATACATGCAATGCCAACGTATTCTGCAATATCCCGTACACGGCATGCATCTGGCCAGAGCACTGGCAACAAAAATGCTAGCAGCTGGCATTAAACCTAAAGCAGTTGTAGGACCCGCCCTCGGTGCTGTACACCTCGAAGTCTTTATGGCCTTAGCATTCAACGAAATTCTCAACTCTAGCGCTCCAACAACAACAAAAGCAACAACTTCAGAGCATCACAATTCTCAAGATCAGGTACGAGCTATATTTGCCGAGCGCGCCGAAAACGGCAAAGATTTCGTCATTCGTCGCGGCATCGAGCTGGCTCAGGGTGAAGAAGTTATCGTCGTAGAGGACGTCACCACTACTGGTGGCTCAGCCAAAAGAGTTGTTGACCTGTTAACAGCGATGGGCGCCAAAACTTTAGCTGTGGGCACAATCATCGATCGCAGTGGCGGCCTAGCCAAATTTGATCAGCCCTTCTTCGCCCTAGAACAACTCAACTTAAAAACCTACGAAGCTGACGCCTGTCCAATGTGCCAAGCTGGCAGCCAGCCAATCAAGCCTGGCAGCAGTAAGAAATAGACCGAAACTAATACAGTGAGTTGCTAATACAATAAGTAGCTATTCTAAATTGGTTTTGCTCTTCGGTAACAAAGACTGCAGGGCCAAGCCAATTTCGTAATCGTTTGGCAGCATATGCTTAGCCGTCATCAACTCAGCAATGGCACTGCTTGTATCTCCGGCGTCTTTTAGCTCTAAAGCCAAGGCCTTGTGCAATTGGCCGTTTGTCGGATCAATCGACAATGCCAATCTGTATTCAATCAGGGCCGACTGGCGATCACCATTTTTAGCGTAGACCCAGGCCAAATTAGAATGGGTATCAGGATCATTGGGCGCCAAGCTCACCGCCAAGCGTGCTTCCTTCAGGGCTTCGCTTGCCTTGTTAGTGCTGGCCAAGGCCCAAGCGTAGCCAACATGACCTTCTGAATAGTTGGGGTCAAGCTGAGTAGCAGAGACAAACTGCTCAATTGCCTCTGGCCACTTTTTCATTTTGCCCAAAGCCAGACCATAGCGCGCATGAACAATGGCATCTTTCGGATTAAGCGCAATAGCTTGTTTGTATTCTTCATCAGATTGCGCGGGCATGCGCACAGACGTATAGCACTGAGCCAAGATCAAATGAGGAATGACCAGCTCTTTGTTGAGCTTAGAAGAGAGCTTGCATTCAACAATGGCATCACGAAAGCGGCTCTGCATGCGATAACACTCACCCAAATAGGCATGAGCCAGGGCATTGCCACTGTCAATTTTGAGTGCGCGAGTATATTCGCCTTTCGCTTCATCGTTGCGGCCGAGCATGCGCAGCGCTTCTGCCTTCATAAAATGGCCATCAGCTGTGGTGGCACGAATTGTGAGAACCTTATCGAATTCTTTGAGAGCTTCCTCATAATCGGCCATACTCATCAAGACCTTACCCAGCATATAGTGGGCCTTGAAGCTATTGGGATCAAGCTTGAGTACGTCCTCAAATTCGATTAGTGAATTAGTAAAATCTCGTCGCGTGAAGAACATATCGCCAAGACGACAGTGTCTATCAATCTGCTTATTGCGATCTTCTTTGACAGGTTCAAAGACTTCATCTGAAGCAGCTTTTGCTTCTTCACTTTTAGTTTCGGCCTCAAGCACCTTTGGATCTTTATAGGGCCTGCGCTTCATAAAGAAGGGGACGCCAGCATAAGCCGGCGGACAACTGGCCGCAGCCAGCAGCAAAAACGAAGAGAGCGACAAAAGCAGGCAACGCCAGGCCAGCGAAAAAGGCGCCTTAGGCACCATGGATATTCACCCCATGATTGCGCGCACCGTGAATTGTCACTTCAACTACTCGATCTAAACGAAAAGTTCTCTCTGAGTTAGTTTTGCGACAAGCAGCGGTCAAATAAATGCTGCCGCGGCTCTCAATTAAGGCCAGGGGAAGAATGACACGGGTACTTGTAAATTCGCTGCTGTAAGTCAATTTCAGCTCAGTCTGCTTTTCGATAGCCGCGGCAATTAGATCAAAATCAGCCTGGGCTTGTGGCGACAAAACTACCGGAGCATAGTACTGCTGTTGAGTAAAACTAAAAGTAGAGTTATTTGCTTCTATTTGGCCAAAGCTCTCTAGGCAACCGACTTCTACAAGCTTGGCAAAGAGTTTTTGAACATACATGCTGTCATCAAGCGCTCTATGGTACAGCGAACCGGCAAAGCCGAAGTGCTCGCTCAGAGTTTTCAATTTATAGTTCAGGCTGCCTTGAACCAAACACTGGGCCAAAGCCAGGGTATCAATCACCGCATGAGCAGGCAGGTCTATGCGCAACCGTTGAGAGTTGACCTTCAGAAACTCAACATCAAACGAGGCATTGTGGGCAATTAAAACAGTGTCAGCAGGATTGCCACACCATTGATAGAACTGCGGCAAAACACTATCCACACTAGGGGCATCAGCTACCATGGCATCAGTGATACCGTGAAGAGCTGAAACCTCTGGAGGAATTGGCCCGCCGGGGTTAATCAGAGCAGAAAAAGTGTCTATCTGAACACCAGCGCATTCACTAGTATCTTTTCCAGCAGAAGAGTCGAGCTTAAATTTAACCCCTGATAGTTCAACCAACTTACAGGCTATGGCAGACAGGCCAGTGGTTTCAACGTCAAAAGCAATAAATGTCAGGTCACTGAGCGACCTCTGGCTTAAGCTTGAAACTTGCTCACACAATTCAGTCATGCCATCTCTCTGGTTTAGCGACAAATGTGATTGTACTACGTGGGCTTTGCCAGCTGTGGTGATTAAATCGAGCTATAGTATTTATGGAAATGAGAGAAACCGGGCGCAACCTATACGATGCATATATCATTTAGCCAAGTAGTTACGGTAGCAGTTGGCTTGCTCAGCCTTCTAGGGACAACAACTGCAAGTAGTCAGGCATTTGACCTGAAAGAAAAAGATCATCCCGAGCAATCATTGCATGGCAATATTATTAACGAAGCTCTCGCTTCTACTATTAGTCCTGGCAGCCTCAAACTGGTGATTCAAAGCTGTGATCAAGCCGAAGATGCAGACATGCTCTTCAACAAAACTTCGTTCAAAAGAAGCTTGGCTTACATTGAGCGTGAACAAAAAAAAGTATTGAACGCTGCCTTTGAAGCCGATAGCAGCCCAGCAGCCCGCTACCGCACTTTAAAGCATTTCGGCATAATGCTCAGAGCGGTGCAAGACTTTTACAGTAATTCAAACTATGTTGAGCACGAAGTAGCAAAACGCACAAACAAACCTGGAGGCAATCGCTTCGACCCTTATACCATTGAGCTAGTTGAGTGGTCGAAGTTACCTTCGCTTATGCAATCCGACCAGCCGCTCAGTGCAGCAGAAGTAAAGAAAGCCAATTCGAGTGAAGGTCAAGAAAAGATTGGTCAGGCTACTTACTACAAAGTTGCTCGTGAACTGGCTTTGCGCGAAACGGCCAGACAGTGGGATGTGCTCGCAACTTTGTTGAAAAATCGCTATCAAGGAAAATCGCTGACAATCATCACGGCCCTCAAACAAGCCAGTGTGCCAGATAAAGAGCCCGAAGAGATAGACTGAGCACCGCCGAAAAGCTCGAAATAGGAACAGAAGTAATCGTTGCCACAGCTGCGGTGGTAGCACTTAGCCGCTTGCATCCTCTAGGCCGCGAGCTGACATCACAAGAGAAGAACGCAATCTACGACAAGATGTGAGCCGTCACAATAATTTGCCTCTCACAACACCACAGTCAGGGCAATCACTGACGGGGTCAAACCCTCTCAAGACCTCAAGCTCGCCACTTAAGCCGTCAATTTTGATCAGCTCGTTGCTTTGACTAGCACCAAAGCCGCTAAGAATTTTCACAGCACCAAGGGCCAGCGAATTACCAATTATTCCAGCTAAACTCTCGAGAACCCCTTGTGCTTCACGGCTACCAATCGAATCTTCAAGACCAAGCGAAGCAAGCAAACATCGCAGACAACATGACTTACCAGGTAGCATGCAAAATAATTGAAAGCGCATTCCCGCGCCACCGCAATGCAAAAGCGGTTTGCGGCTGGCCATACACAAATCAGAAAGACTTAGTTTCTCTTGCCAGTCATGCAAAACCTCAATAACAAGATCGCTGGCCGCAACCTGAGACTCAAGCTCACTAGTTGCTGAATGTGACTCTACTAGCTGAAAAGTAATCTGACAATCACCGACCATATCAAGGCTAGTGCGCAGACTATTGAGCCCGGCTAAGTGGCTATCAATTATCTTAAGAGCACCAACTCCCGAGGCAACTAAACCATGAGCCGCAGCACACACCACCGAACCGCTTCCCATCAGTAACACTTTTGCCTGCAGAAGCTTCTGTTGGTGAACAGCACTGAACCCACTAACCGAAAGCTGGCCTGCATAGCGCGAGTGCTCTTCTTCGTTATCGAACTGACTATCCATAATTACCTTAAAAAGTGGCCAGTTTGCCCTAATTGCCCATGGCTAAATAATAGCCTATAAACCAAAAACCCCCCTTGCGGGAGGTCTCTGGCTGGCGTTGGCGGGGAAAAGGTATTAGTTGAACAATGCAGCGTCGCGGGCTGATGCAACGAGCCAGTTGATGCAACCAGGAGTTGCAAGTCCGCCTGTTACACCGGCAGCTCCGAACAACACTTTCTTCATAGCGTCGTGGGAACCAGCAGCCATGT
>CALROJ020000006.1:0-176911 GCA_943369735.1 bacterium Ga0077546 | reverse complement strand
TCATGACGCCTACATGAGCTGCACCGCGGGCACCACCACCACCGAGAGCTAATCCCACACGCGGACGGCTTTTCTTCGTTGTTAGTACTTCTTGGTCTGTGTGTGTCGAATTTAGGGTCGTTGCTGTAGTGGTTCTGACTTCGGTTGTTTCAACAACTGAGTTTTTGTCGTTAGTCGAGTCCGAGGCGGTTGAAGCTGCAGGCCCACTACTCTTGTCAGGAAGAGCTAGGGCAATCTGAGTAGAGCTTAAGGAAAATGTGAGTGCGCAGATACCTGCAAATAATGACGCTGCCTTCATGACTCTGAAGTCCCCCGGAAACACTTATACAAGACCGAGCTATTCTACCAGCCGCAGCTGTTTCAAACCCTTGGCAAAAATTACTCTTTGAAACCAATTTGTTGTTCGAATTGGTCGATGATGGCACCCGTAAGTCGTTACATGGATTTATCAATAGATCTCAACCCAAATTTGTCGTAGACTTGGGTATAGGGAAAATACCCAAGTTTCAATACGAAAGCAGCTCATGATTTCATTCAAGCTCAATGGAGTGCCAACTCTTTTCATCAAGGGTTTCACTTCTGGCGATATAGAGACAATGTTGAACTTCGCCAGAGAGGCGAATGCTCACAATCTTAGTGCCAACACTACAATTCTTTTTATCGATACGCCAATTACAGCTCCTACGGTGGAGGCTGTGCACAAGCTCAAAGCTGAGGGCTTTCGCGTTGTTTTTCGCGACCATCATGGTATCGATGGTGAACCAACCAATGACCGCGATCGGCAAGTCTTCATGGCTAGCGCTAAGTTAGAGCAGCTCCTTGGTGAAGATTGCACAATCACTGTTCGTAGAGAACATCCAGCTTGCTCTACCTTGGTTTCTGTCGGTGAGTTTTCCGATGCCTTGGCGGTGATTGCCGATCCCGATCCCGATGGCCTGACCGCGGCCATGAAGGCCGTAGGAATTTATTATCCTGAGCTAGATCAAGATGCTGCTTTGCTCGATGGAGAGCCGTCGATGCAGGTAACGGGCTCGCCGCTTTCTGCCTTGCTGGCTAAGGGCGTGGCTACTTTGCCGCCATATGATCCCTCTCGCCCTCGCGAAAGAGAAAAGGCCCTTGAGCAATTGTTTATTCGTTGGGTTGCCGCCGTTAAGGGTGACGCTCGTGCAGCCGCTAGCCTTGAGGCTGGGGTTGAAGCGTATGATCAAGCTGTAAATGTTGCTCATGAACTAGCACCGACAGCGAGGGAAGTAGCACCAGGTGTGATGCTGGTTGATACCATTGAGTCTGATTTGTATGATCCAGGTACTTTGATGTCATTGGTGGAAAAGCGCACTGGCTGCAGGGTTACTGTTTTTCGCAAAGACAAAGGACCAATCGCAGCTCTACATGGTATTCAGTACAGTCTTGCTGTCTCAAAAGCGTTTCAATCTCAGGTCAATTTGCAAAATGTTTTGCCCTCTCATACCAAATCTGATCCAAAACTTGGTGTAATAAGCAACGTATCATTTCTATTGCATGTCTCTGATTTGGTCTGGCACGAGCAGGTTCTGCCTGCCTTACAGAGTCTTTGAAGGGGAAGACCGGTGACTACCTGGTTCTAGTTGATTGAGAGTTCTTGTCCTTTGGTGGGGTGCTTAAATGAAGATTTCTAGATTTTCACAATCGATACTAAGTTCTGTTTTCATTGTTTCGGTGTTAGGGCAAGCTGCTCTGGCTCAGAACCAGGCTCAACCATCGGGAGGATATCCGCTTGAGCAGAGCCAGCCTGTTTATGCTCAGCCTGCTATGCAACCCGTGTCTCCACCTTACGGGTCAGAGCGGGCTATGGTCGCGCCTCAGAACTCTCTGCCTATTCCTGCTGGAATTGTTGTTACAACAACACTCAATGTCGATGGCTATCGCATTCGCGAGTATAGGGGTATCGTACGTGGTGCCATGGTGCGAGAGCCCACCATCGGTCAAAATTTCAAAGCTGGTTTTCAGGGAATGTTTGGCGGCAAGATTGGTGCTTATGTGACTATGTGTGAGCAGGGACGGCAGCAGTCATATGACACTATGGTCGCGAAAGCTAAGGCCCTGGGTGCCAACGCAATAGTTGGCGTGCAATACGACAGTAATTCGTTTAGCACTGATTCTAATCAGTTCGCTACTGAAGTTGTTTGCTATGGAACGGCAGTGGTGATAGAGCCAGCCCGCTAGATTGCGATGTCTTAGGCTATCTTGGAATCAGCCCGCCGCCAGGTGTTTCTTTGTCTGGTGGTATTTTTTCGAGAAAGGCAACAATGCCTTTGTGGTCTGCATCTGGATGATTGAACTGCGCGGCGTCGCGGGCTATTTCTAGGGCGTCTGCTGTTTTCGCTCCGCGAGAAACTATTAGTTTGACCATTTGTAAGTCACCGATGACGGTGGCATTGTCTAAAATTGTCAAATAGTTATCGTCCATATGATCTAGGTCGTATCCAGACATCAGTAGGTCTTTTAGTGCTTTGATGTCACGGGTGCGCATGATTCTTTCAACTTCGGTTTCGTCAGCCCCTGCCGTATCCAAGGGTTCTGGCGCTGGGTCTTTGAGATTGAATAAAAACTGGTCAAAGCTATCGGCCACTGGCAATATTTTGTCTGCCAAGTCTTGATTGTCGGTGGCGCTTGAAGTATTGGCAAGAGAATGGTCCCAGAAATACACGTGACCATGATCTTGCTGGCGAATAGAGATGCAGATTAGATTGCCGACTGAATCATAGGCAATCGGTAGTAAGCCCTGAGGCAATCTTAGTTTGTGAGTCTCAAGGTAGTGGCGCAGATCATGGTCTGTGCCATTTAGACCAAGAATATAGCGGCAATCAGAGCCTTTTTCGGAATCTTTGAAGTTAAACAAGTTGGGCTCTGGGCAGGCCCCGTTGAACTGCAGCAAAAATTCTCGATATGGCGCTGGCACTGGTGCGCCTAGTTCGCGCTCGAAGTCGACAAGGTTATCCTCAGTCGCCGGTTCGCAAGTGTCGTATAAAGTGGGGCCTAGCATCTCTCTCGTTTGTGGCTTATGGGTACAGCTCTAATTATGCAATGTGGCCGCTCTAGTTGAAGGATAATTCGCTCATAATCGGGTTGTAAATATAGTAAAGTCTTTTGCGAAATCAAGGTTAAACGAGGTTTGATTGTATGACTGTCCAAAAGATTTCGGCGACTTTAGCTGTTGCTCTGTCGCTCAGTATAGTTGCAACTATTGTCTCTTCTCCGGCTTTGGCAAAGTCGACGAAGAGCGGGGCAGCGACAAAGGCGAAGGACAGTCTTGGCAAGCCTGGCAAAGAGGTTACTAAATCTCAGAAAATCAACGGCTCCATTGCCACTGGAGGCTGTGAGACGGCAATTAAGGCTCGATTACAGGAGTTGACCGTCGCCCTCGCCAGCAGCGACGCCAAGACTTTGTCAGCAATTTGGCTGGAAGATGGTACTTACAGCAATGAAATGGGCCAAGAGTGGAGAGGCCGTGCTGCCTTAGAGAAGCGCTTTACTGCTGTTTTTGCCAGTGAGGGTCGTCTTTTACTTGATTTCATTCCTGTTACAGTTCGGCAGCTGGCCGACAATGTGGCTACTGTTGACGGTTTCGTCAAGTTTAAAGACGAACTTACTGGCTCTCCTGATACTCGCTTCTCTATGATTTTTCAAAAGCAGACCAACGGCACTTGGTTGATTGTCTCGGCTAATGAGACTCCCTTTGTCAACAGTGAACGCTTTGACCACCTCAAACCTCTTGCATGGCTGATTGGTGAGTGGGCGGTAGAGAAAGATGGTTCGTCCATGGTGGTGAAGAGCGAGTGGGCTGCCAATAAGAAATTTATACATTTGCGTTACATGATTAAGAAGGCCGGCAGCGAAGAGCTGGATAGTCAGCAGATTATTGGTTGGGATCCTCGTCGAGAACAGATAGTTTCATGGACTTTCGATTCTCGCGGTGGTTTTGGCTCTGGTGTTTGGTCGAGGCGTGACAATCAATGGTTAGTTGATTCTGAGGGGGTCGATCCTGAGGGGCGAGCAACATCGGCTACCAATATCATCGCCAATCAAACTGCGAAGAGTTTCTCTTGGCAGTCAGTCAATCGCAGTGTTGAGGGAGAGTCGTTCTCTGACACAGCTCCAGTCACAATTAGCAGAAGGTAGAATTAAATGAAGATTAAAGCGACGTTTCTTTTAACTCTGACCATCAATGCATTTTTGATTGCTCCTGTCAGTGCCCGCGGATTTGGTGGTGGCTTCGGCGGCGGCTACCGCGGAGGCGGATTTAGCGGTGGTGGATTCAATCGAGGTGGATTTGACAGAGGTGGCTTCGACAGAGGTTACAGTGGTGGGGTGAATCGAGGTGGCTTCGATAGAGGTTACAGTGGCGGCGGCTTTAATGGCGGTGGATTTGATCGTGGTTTTGCCAATCATGGCACCGGGCCGGTGATCAGTGGGCGCCCCGCCGGTGGTACTGGTCATTTGCCTACCGATGGTGGGCTCTCTGGATTCGCCGGCAACCGGGCTAATTTGCCCCATAATCCGCAGAATATCGGTTCCGGCAATTTAAACGATCAAGGCAAAAATATTCGCAATTCTTTCGACAACAACACTATTAACCATAACAATGTCAATGTTAATCGCTATGGTGGTGGCTACCATAACTACAATGGATATCATGGCTACGGTTATGGTGGATATCATGGCTACGGCGCCTATGGCTACCATGGCTGGGGCGGCTACCCTGGTGCTTGGTGCGCCCCTGGTTGGTCAGAAGCTTCCGCCTGGACTTTTATGGGAGTCTCTACTCTGACTTCGTTCTTGGGCATGGGTATGATGGGTGCAGCGCTGTCGGGCGGAGGCAGCAAGAACAGCGGTAATACCACTAACAACATTACTTATGAAGGCGATAACGTTTATATGAATGGTCAGCCTGTTGGTACTGCCCAGCAATATTATCAACAGGCACAGCAGCTCGCTTCTGCTGCCACTGCTCCACAAGATTACTCATCCCAGTATGCTCAGCAATATAGCAATCCTGACTCGGCTCAGGGGGATGCCGCGCCTGCTGATCCTAACGAACAGTGGCAGGCTCTAGGTGTCTTTGCTTTAGCAGAACCAGGGCAGAAAGATTCGAACATGCTACTGCAATTGGCAATAAACCAAAAAGGCATACTGCGCGGCAATTATACGAACCAGTTGACTAACGAGAATTCACAGATTTATGGAGCTCTCGATAAGAAAACTCAGCGAATATCTTGGACAATCGGCACAAACAACAGCACTGTATTCGATACTAGCTTAGCCGATTTGGTTAATGATAATAGCCAGGTTTTAGTGCACTATGGTCCAAGCAATACTCGAACTATGGCTTTAATTCGGCTGCCTGCGCCATCTTCAGATACCGGGGCCGCTCAAAGTTAGCGTTTATTGTTATCGCTGCCAGCGTTTTTGTTGCGCTTTCCGTCTATGCTTGGCAGCTCTTTGCCTTTCGTGGGCAGCGTGCCGAGCATGTAGCCGGGCTGACAAACCATGGCCTTTTCTAGAGCTCTGATTGGCACGTCGTTGTGCTTGATTGGCGTCGCGGGAGTCTTCTGCGGCTCGATTGCTTTCACGTTGAGCGTCGCGCCAGTCTGCGTACGAGGGCAAGCTGCTAAGTGAGATACTGCAAGCCAGTACCATGGCTGAGCTAAGTAGAGAGAGCAATTTCATAGTTCTTCCTTTCTAGAGTCATGACTAGTACACGATACTCAAGGGACAGATCCGCGATAAGAAAGTTCCAGTTCACTGCCAAAAACTTTCGATTCATCTATAATTAGATGACGAATGAGGGGATCCGATGGGCAGTTTTTGGCGACTTACAGTGTGTTCATTGCTTACCGTTGCGACAATGTCGGCTTGTAATAAGCCAGCTGCGGGCCCAGTTGGTAAGTGGGGCTTCATTAATAAGGCTGGCATTTTTATCATTAAACCTCAGTTTGACGAGGCTTCTGAATTCACTAAAGACGGGGCTATTGTCAAACAAGAAAAGCGCATGATGCGCTTGCAGGCTGATCCACCAGGTGAGTCGAGTGCTCCGGTTGGTCCGAGTGACAAACCAGAATTAGCTCCATTGCCTACTTTTCAGTGTGCCGAAGCTGGTGAGAAGAAGTACAAAATTATGGATGGCACTACTGTAGTGTTTGATCCTAGTTCGAAGGATGAACCTCCTCAAGTGTTGGCTGACGGTGGTTTGATGTGTGCTCGCTTTGACAATCAATATGCCTTTATTGATAAAACCGGCAGCCTTGGTATTCCTAGGTTGTTTGCTGAAGCCAAGCCCTTTGTTAGTGGTCGCGCTGCTGTCAAAGAAAATGGCAAATGGGGTTTCATCAACAAAAAAGGCGTTTTTGTCGTTCCGCCGAAATATTTAGATGCTGGTTCATTCTTTGAAGGCTTGGCGCCTGTAAAGGCCATAGTTGACGAAGCTGCTAAGTAAATCATCTTAAAGGCTGCTGCTTTGTCGAAGCTTTTTGTCTATGTTGCCTTAGTCTCTCTCTTGCTCAGTTTGACTGCCTGCAGCCATACGTCCGTCACTCAACGGCAAACTATAAGTGCTTCTGTCGCAGTTCCTGTAACAGATTCAGTTATTCGTCGTCTGACTGAGATTACATCTAGCATCGATATTATTGCTGCGGGTGAATTTAATCCCGGCAACTATCAAATAAATAAGATGCTGGTTGTTATTAAGCCCAATACAAGCTTTCATTTAAAACTTTCTTTGCCAATCAAAGATCCGGCATCTATTTCTACAAATTTTGCTACTGGCTCATTTGAGAGCAGTCAGCCGATTACTGTTAACAGTATTCCAGTGCCTAAAGCAATTGATTTGACTGAGGGAAAAGTTAGTGCCGAGATCGATTTCGTGCGCACAATTTCTGCCTTTCTTGTGGGCCTGCTACAGGCTAGTGGAGAAAGTGGGGACCTAAGAGCGATGATAGAGTCTATGCAAATAGAAAAGGCTGTTCTTTCGCTGCGTCCTGGCTCTGTTCTAAAAATGGCCGAGCGCGAAATTTGTATCGGCCCTAAATCTAGCTTCAATTTTGAGAATGTTTTAGTGGATCGCGATCTAAATTACCGAGGGCAATGCACAATCAATTTGAATTTTGCTAAGGGCTGCCGTTGGATCGGAAAGAAGGTCGACTGCGAGTTTGACGGTGGTGTCGTCAACCTACACATGGTGGCTGCTAAGGAAAATGATGAGTTGGTCTTGTCGCTCGATAAAGAACGACCTGTTCTGCAGAAACTGACATTATTACCTTGTACTTTTAGATTTGGTAAGAATAAGCGCTCAGTTGCAGTTAGTCGTTCAGTTGGAATCAATGTACGTGACTTGAGCTGGCGTCACGGGCAAGGTGATGACTATTCGACTTTGCATATGCTTGGCTTGATGGATCTGAAGAACACAGATCTGAATTTGAAGACCGATCGGCATGAAACAGTTGCCGTGTTTCCTGATTCTGTGCATGCCAATCTAGAAATTTCAGAAGATGATAAAGGAAAAGCTACACACTTTGCCACTACAGGCTTAGCCAGGGCTGCAGAAGGTCGGATCACAATTGCGAAGAAGGCAACCAAGCTAGTTTTGTATTTAACTGAAGCGGTAATTGGTCCGGTTTCATTTGATAAATCAGGGACTCTGCAATTTATTCTTGAGAATGGTTCGGCTCGCTTGAAGCGACTAGAATGGAACGGTAACAAAAGTCGATTTTCTCTTGTCACTGCCGGTAGTTCTACTTTGTCGGTGCCTGATGGCATGTTGCTTGAGACTGCTGATGGTGCGGGTACGCGCCTGGCTATGCCGATTGCCATTCGCCTCGGCGAAGCAACTCTCAAGGGGGCCGCTGGCAATATTAAGCTTACTAATTTAACAGGTGAGCTGAATGTGGAAGTTGACCGCGAAGTACAAATTAGTAGCAAACTTGATTTTTCTATTCCTGACTCTAAGCTCTTTTGTAATCAACAAGCTGATGTAAAAGTGCGAGGGCTTGATCTACTTTCGTCACAAGGCAAGACTGTTTTAAACCTGCGCAACTGCTCAGTGGTGGTGCCCGAGCAGGCTATTATTGACGCTGTGCTCAAGCATCTTCCTGCTCATTTCGACTTTGAGCTCAATAAGCAATTGACAGAAAATAAGAGATGGCGTTACAAAAACGCCATAGCTCGAAGAGTCGTGGTTGACAATTTTAAGGTTACCGAGATTAGTGCAGCACCACCAGATTTGTTCAATTTTGAGGCCGAGGCCGATGCTAAGCTCGATGGTACTGTGGAAAAGACAAGTTTAATTGGTGGTGGTTCTTCCAAGAGAGAAGATTCTGAAGCTTTAGAAATAGATAGAGATTTAGATAGTAGCTCTTCTAAATGGGAGACTAAGCCCTGGAGTTTGAGCGGCCATGTCGAAGGCTCAGGCAAGGTAAAGTATCGCTTTAAGCCCAGCGGCAAGGGCTTGAAGAGCCAACTAGTTTACTCTCTTAATCTAGATGTGCCGCTATCTGGCGATATTAACCTTGACTGGAGTAAGGTTGCAGGTGGCATTCTCAAATTTGCTGAACGCCGAGTAATTGTCGGCCATTTGCGCAAAGTAACTGTGCCCATTAAGTATCAAGGGCAAATAGAATTGTTTGCCAAGGGCGATTCGCTCTCTCGTAATTTTAATATAGTGAAGCTTGCGGTCAAGCCTGTTAATAGCGATATGCAGGTTGATTTTTCTGCTCAAGGAAATTTCTAGGAGTCTAGCCGGCCGATCAAAATTGCTAAATTAAGGCTGCTTTGATCAGTCTCTTGTTTGCTACTAGTGATCCAATTGCGTCGCCTAAGATTGGCATACGGGGCGAGTCTTCGTGTTCCTTTACGGCTTCTGCATTTTCGTATAATTCAGTTAACCAGATGCAGTCGGCGATAAGTTCTCCATTGCTGTCAATTGGTTGAAGAACATCAAAACGCAAGCAGCCTTTTTCTTCATTCAAGCTGCGTGCGGCGTGAGCACGAATCAGTTTTTCAAATTCAGCTTGTTTACCAGGTTTTAGCTGAAATTCTACGATGATGGCCATTTGCGACATGATGACTCCCGAATTGCAAGTTCCTGAATCTGCTATGAAGTCAAATTATAGTGGCAATGGTACTCAGCTAGTTGCCTTTTGCTTCTTTCTTGAAGCGTTTTAGAAAATTCCAGGCTTCTTCTGTGGCATTGATGGGTGAGTCTTCGGCACCTTTGCCGCCGAACCATAGATGTTTCTGATTGTTCAGGAATAAGGTCTTGACTTCAGCTCCGCTATTTGGGTCTTTCCAAACTATATCCTGTACTTCACTGCCATCCTTGCCAGCGTATGTCGTGATCGTCGGCTCGCCACTTAAGCCGTGAGCTTTTTTATAAAACTCTTGCGTGTAGGCTTCTGGTTTCATCGTTATGTTGTACCAGGGGCTTCCTTCGGCCCTAGCAACGTTATCGGTGAGCGATTGTATTGCCATAATCGGAAATGGGCTTTTGGCTTGGGTTTCTTTTCCCGTCATCCAGCCGCCATTTTCTACTACTGCTGCCACTCTGTCGGAGAGCTGGTTAGCGACTTTGTGTGTGAAACTGCCGCCTTGTGAGTAGCCGATAATGTAGACCCGTTCTTGGTCAACATTCAAGTTTTTTCCCACTGTGTCCATCATGCCTTTTGTGAAGGCTGTATCGTCGCGTCCCGAGAAGAACCATTGGCCATTGTTCCACGAGTACGAGCGGTTAGGGTTGCCATCCGGATAGACCGCTATAAATCCTTCTTTGTCTGCTAATTTGCTTAAGGCGCTTACTTCTTCCATGCCTTCAGCACCTTTCTCTGTGTCTCCTTGACCCCGGCGGATGCCATACCCGTGGAACATAATGACCATGGGGAGAGGTTTTTGCCCGTCATAGTCTTTGGGCACATGCAGTCTATAGTCTGCCGTATCGCCATTCGGTAGGGTAATTTTTTCTAGCGATGTCTCGCCCGGCTTGACCGGGCCAATTTTATTGTCGCCCTGCTGTTTGACCTCTTTTGGCGAGGATAGCTCGCGCCTAATATCGGCCATGGGGTCGTCGGTGCTGGTTGCCGCATTCTCTGCGCTGCGATCATAAGCCCGGGGAAGCTCGGCAGTGTTCATATTGGAGTTTTCTTCTTAGATTTGAAAGGTAGTAAGTGACGGCGCAATCGCCTCTTGGTCAACAGAAAAAGGATTCTGCTGAGTATTACATTAAGGCGTAATTGTGAAATTTTATGGGCTTGCAGGAATATCTTGAGCGGGAGGCCAGCCTTTTAGGCCACGCTCTGCTTGCAGAGACCCTCGGCCTGCTCTAACTGATTTAGCTGTGCGGCCAGTAGCTCGTCGGCTTTGTTACTTTGATCTAGGCTTTGACTTTCTTTCTCCAGAGCCCGTTCTGCTGTCGATTTAATTTCACTTAGCGAAAGATTGACCTGAGCTTTGAATTTGACTAAGAAGTCACGAGTGGTTTTTGTAATTCGCTCTTGAAAGTCTGCTCTTAGTCGCCCTGAATTGCGGCTAAGCTCTGAGCTGGCAGCCGTTAAGAAACGACTGTGAATAATGGGTTTGGCTAAGAGCGAAGGTAGCATCAGCGGGAGAGATTCAACGGCTAATGTAAATGGGTCATCTACCGCATAGCGATGCCTGCTATCGGTGGTTAGAGCTTCTACTTCAAAGTATGCTGCTGCTGCGACACCAAGATGTTCTTGGCTGGCTCGGCTAATCTGCTCGACAATTAAATTGGCACGATCTGCAAATCTTGCGGTGATCTTTTGGAAATTTGCTCTCACTATCGCTTCTTCAACTGCTCGCCATTGATCAAAAATGCTTTGCATTTGTTCCAATAGATGATCTCGCAGAGCTTTTATCAGAGCAGCTTTGTCGAGATCTTTATTGCTAAGATATGCTTTCTCAATTTCGGCCACAAGAGCGCTTTCATGCTCTTCAACGAATTTTTTTAGATCGTTTTCGATCTCGCGCACTAACTTAGTCGTCTCTCCATTGACTATATATTCGGTATCAGATTGTTCTTGCTTGATTTTGTCGGCGGCCAGCTCAAAGTTTATGATCGATTGTCGCAACAGCTCAAGCGGTTGCTTTCTGCTGTGTTGTTCTAGCTGTAGCAACTGTTTTGTGCTGGCAATTTCTTTCGTGAGGCGCAAAGTAGATGAGGCAATTAATGCTTGAGCCTTACCGACGATGAGAAAGTTGAGTATGTCTTGTTCTAGTAAATCAAAGCCGTCATTATTTTCTTCTGCGTTGTCTTCTGTGGCGCTATTATTTAGGCGTCGATTTAGAGCTGATTTAGCTGATATTGGATAAATTGCTAGTTCTTTTTCACTTTGTCCGCCAATGGTTTGTTTGAGAAAATTGAGTGATTGCACCAGTTCATCGGGGCTTAAATGATCGATTTTATTTTGCACCAAAAAAGTTTTTGGCGCACATTGCTGCACATCCTTAAGGAAGGCCAGTTCAAGATGGCTAGCTGGTTGATCGGCGCTTAATAAAAATATTGCGGCGTCAATTTCTGGTAGATAGTCATAGGTTGTCGTGGTGTTGTGCTGAAAGGCTGAGCCTACTCCCGGTGTATCGATTAAACGTACTCCGTCTTTGAGTATAGAAGCGCTGTGCTCTATTTCCACTGTAGAGACTAATTTTTTGTTGCTTGGGTTGCCACTTTCAGTGACATAGTTGACCAGTTCTTCTTTTGTGATTTCAATTGAATGGCTGCTTTGAAATTTGACCTCTATGCGGGTTTTATTACCATAGGCGACTATGGTGGCAATTGAAGTAAGTGGAATGACAGCCATCGGCAATAGGTTGTCGCCAAGCAGTGCATTTACTAAAGTTGACTTGCCTCGCTTAAATTCACCGACCACCGCTAGGTTGAAAGTGGCGTTCTCGACTTTTTGGCAGAATGCTTTGAGCCTCGACGCCAGACCTTTATCGTTTCGCTTGGCCGCCAGCTGGCTTAAGATATCAGCAGCTTCTAGTAGCTGGTATCTTGATTGCTTGAAGTCTTCTAGTGAATTAAGCATAACTAGCCATGCCCTAACGCTAGACCTTGCTTAGAAGGGTAACAAGCTTGTCTACTGCTTCGCTTGCTGCTACTTCTTCGATTGTGCGCCCTTTACGTGTAAGCAGTTCGACTTTGCCATCGACTAATTTTTTACCTACTGTCAGTCTGTAAGGAATGCCAATTAGCTCACTTTCGGCAAATTTGACTCCTGCCCTTTCGCTGCGATCATCAAGCAGCACATCAATCTTGTGAGCCAGTAGCTTGTCATAGACATCTTCAGCGTATTCTAAAATGGCACTGTCACTGGTATCAGTGGGCGTTACAACTACCTGAAAAGGTGCAATGGCAGGGTGCCAAATAATTCCCTTTTCGTCATGGGAAGACTCAATACAGGCTGCCATCAAGCGCTCGACACCGATGCCGTAACTGCCCATCACGAGTGGGCAACGTTCGCCATTGCTATCGAGAACTTCCGCCCCCATGCTCTGCGAGTATTTTAAGCCAAGTTTGAAAATGTGGCCAATTTCTAGTCCTTTGCTATATTTGAGATGTCCTGCGCAATTGGGGCAGCCCTCTCCTTCTTTGACTACTCGTAAATCAGCGAACTGACCAACTTGAATATCTCTTGCCACTGAGACTTGGCGGTAATGAAAATCATCATTGTTGGCGCCGGTTACCATGGCACTTGCCCCTTGCAGCGCTAGGTCTGCTATCACTTCGCTGATTAGGGGGTGGCTTTCTTGATTGACTGATACTGCGCCAAGGGAGCCGGGGTGAGCACCTAGGGCCGCAAATATCTCTTCTTCGCTGGCAGCTCTGAGATCTGCGGTGTGACAGATTTCGGCCAATTTGCTCAAGTTAAGTTCGTGGTCGCCTCTAAGCAAGAATAATTTGAGGCTACCGGCAGCACTATATACAAGGGTCTTGATTTGTTTGTCGGCAGCAGCACCGCCCTTGAACTGAGCTAGGTCTTCTATGGTACGAACCCCTGGAGTGGCAAACTTTTCTAGGGCATGATCTTCGCCGCTTGCAGACGTCAGGGGCCGGGCTATGGCCTTTTCTAGATTGGCCGCATAGTTACATTCTGAGCAGGTAACGACTAAGTCTTCGCCACTATCGGTCAGTAGCATAAACTCTACCGATTGACTGCCACCCATTGCTCCAGAGCTGGCTTCTACCATGAGGTAGGGCAGTCCCACGGCGCTGAAAGTATTGCAATAGGCTTGTCTATGAGCTTCGAATGATTGGTCGAGGCCCTCAAAGTTGAGATCGAACGAGTATGAGTCTTTCATTGTAAACTCGCGCACGCGCAGCAAACCAGCCTTAGGTCTTAGCTCGTCTCGATACTTGGTCTGAAATTGGTACCATATTTGGGGCAGCTGCCGATATGAGCTTAGGCCATCGCGAGCCACTGCTGTGAATATTTCTTCGTGGGTGGTGCCCAGTGCTAAAGGCGCACCCTTCCTATCTTTGAGCTTAAACATGATTTCGCCCATGGTTTCCAGGCGTCCTGTTTCTTGCCAAACTTCCGCGGGATGCAAGGCTGGTAGCAGAAATTCTTGAGCGGAAATGGCTGTCATTTGCTGGCGAATTATGTTGATAATTTTCAATCTGACTCTGTATGCCAGAGGCAGTAGGCTGTAGATGCCAGAGCCAAGAGCGCGGATGAAACCGCCTCTAAGCAGCAGTCTATGGCTGGCGCTTTCGGCCGCCGCAGGATTTTCTTTGATTGTTGGAATGAATAGCTTGGACCAGCGCATGGGCACTCCCGATTGGTTATTGTTGCGATTGCAAGAGAAAGACTAGAGACGCTCAAGAGCCTTGATTCTGTCTGCTTTGGCTTTTTGCGGGTTGCCGAGCTTGTCTAAAAGGGCCGCACGTGACTCGTAATATTTAGAAGTTGGTTGCAGTTCGATCACCTTATCCCAATCTTTTACAGCTTCTTTCAGTTTGCCGGCGCTAGTGAAAATGCCGGCACGGTCGGCATATAGAGTTTCGTCTTCTGGTTCTTTAGCAATCATGCGATTGAGTATGGCAATGCCTTCATTCGGTTTGCCAGCTTTGACATAGTACTTGGCCCTTCGAACTGGAAGAGATGGGCGGGCATCATATTTTTCCAATACTTCTAGAGTCTTAATGGCTTGCTCGTAGCGCCCTGCATTTTCCAGAAAGGTGGCATATTCATCCATGCCTCTCGGGCCATTGGCCTGCAAAGGCATCTCTTTTTTGAAGAGTTCAAAGTCAGCTAGAGCTTCTTTATCTAAATGCAAATTACTTTTGGCAATGGCCCTGTTCTTGTATGACCTACGGTCTGGGCTTTTGCAGGCAAGGGCCTTGTTGCAAAATTTGATTGATTCTTGCCAGTTGCCGTCGATACCAGCCAGTTCACCTAGTTTTCTATAGGCCTCGCTGTAGTCTGGATCAATTGAGATTGTTTTGAGATAGCAATCTTTCGCTCGTTTGTTCCCGCCATCCATAATTGCCATGTCTTGATAGACATAGCCCATGAGGTACCAGGCTTCGGCATTGCGAGGTTCTTTGGCTAATATTTTGTCGAGCAGACTTTTAGCTTGTTCAACTTTGCCGTGGGTTGCCAAATCTTTGGCCCTCTCAATCAGTGGGCGTTTCTTTATGGGTTCGCTTGGCTTAGCCGTTGCCGCAGTCGACAGCGTTGTCAGGAGTAGTGAGCTTATGGCTACGAGATAGCCAGAGCAAATGGTACGAGGCTTTATCATGCCCTTGATTTTAACACTGTCTCTCTTCTTTAAATGGCGCCAAAAGGGGCCAGTCGTCTCTTAAACTCTAGATTGATAGCGTTTTCTTTGCGGTCGTATATTTCTTTGAGAGCTTTTTTCTTGGCTTCGAATTCTTGTTTAATCTGTGCCACTGCGTTTTCGCGCACCAGTCTATATTCTGTATTGCGCCACTCAGCTTGATTGGAGGGGGCTAACTCTATTTGCTGTTCTTCTTCTAAAGTGAGCTTGTCTGCCTGAATTTTAAAATCTCTCTGATTGCGTGCTATCGCTTCTTTCTGCGCTTTCAAGATAGTCTGGCGTTCTTCCTCTTGTTGGGCGGCCCTCGGGCTTGCTATCTTGGGCTGAATTTCTTCGCTGACGCTTTTGTGGGCTTCCTCTATTTGACTCAAGGCCATGGCCGCATATTGTCCTGGTCTTGTATCGGCGCCAGATTTTACGCAGGCCCGATACGCTTGGGTTGCTTCATCTATACGCTTCTGTAAGACATAGATATTGCCTAGCAAGTAGAGGCTGGCTGTGTGGTTTTGATTGGTCGACAGAACTTCTTTGAGCAGTTTTTCAGAGGCACTATAATTTTTTTGAGAGTAAAAGGATTCTGCCTCAGCGAAGCGCTCGTCGGCTGCCAAGGCTTGTTTGTCATTTGCCAGCAGCAAATACAAAACAGCGAAGATGATATGAATTGCTCGGTTTCTTCTTCTCACGAAGCAATTATAGCCCAAGCCAAGCACCTCAAATGGCTGTTTTAGTGAATTCAGTAGGTTCCCACCCCGTAAGGAAAACTTACATAAATTCATTTAGCTTCGTCAAAAATATCATGCACCGTCAGTAGTGCAAGCCCTGTAATGTAGACTATGGGGGCGATTGCGCGATTGTGAATATCGTGAAGAAAAATCTCAGCAACTTTACCTGTGTAACAAATACTTGTCATCACGGCGACCTGCGTCTAACCTGAGTTTTGGAGGGATTGACCCTCGCCCTGATCGCTTTGAGTTATTACTATTCTAGAGACAACCAAGAATTGTTAGTGGTGACTCGCTATAGCGGGAGACATCAATTATGTATGAAACTAAATCAGCCATTCTTAGTGGCAACAACAGATATAATTCGGTTAAAACGAAACTTGTGATTACCGATGTAGACGGCACTTTAGCCTCTTTCTGGGATTACTTTGTCCCAGCCATGAGAGACTTCTTGCGTGATCTGAGCAGTCGCTCGAACAAGCCCGCTCATGAGCTAGCGCAAGACATTGGCCACATCATTGAACGCCGTGGCAGTCATGAATATCCTTGGCTGCTGGAAGAGACGAGCTTTGCCTGGTCATACTTTGCCAAGGATCCTGAGACTTTTACTGAAGAGTATGTCAAACCATTCTGGCAGGCCTTAGACCATAATCGCTCCAAATATTTGCATGCTTATCCACGAGTGTTGGATACTCTCTCTGAGCTAAAGAGTCGCGGTGTGAAGATTGTCGCCCTTAGCGATGCTCCTGAATATATGGCGCGAGTGCGCAACCAGCAAGTATTTGATGGTCTTCTTGATGCTGTCTATTCACTTGAGACTGTTGAGCCAGAAAAAGACGATGTTTTTCATCCTATTTCTCTTGCCCACGGCCGTGAGCGCGTGCAGCAGTTGAGAGAGTCTACTGCCAATTTGAAAACGGCTTTGCATATTCTGCCGCAGTCTTACGAGAAGCCATGTGCCCATGGTCTAGATAAAATTCTGGAAGATTTTGAAGTCTTCCCTCAAGAGTGTCTCTTTGTTGGCGATAGCCTGGCAAAGGACGGAATGGTTGCTGCTTCGCGCGGTATTCAGTTCATCTGGGCGCACTATGGTACTAGTCTGCCGGCCGAGTACGAAGAAATGGTAAACCGCTCTCTCAAGCCACCAATTCAAGATAAGTTTCACCGAACCTTGCCGCAAGAATTAATTACGGCAGTGGCGGCGCGCTACGATGAAATATTGAATTTTGTCGTCTAAGGTCTAGTTAGAGAGCTTTTTCAGCTTTCTCAATGATCTTGTTCAAATCGTATTGCAGCTCAGGCTTAGCGGCGCTTTCTTCTTTGAGAATTTGCAAAACGAGCTTGTGCTGCTGTGCGTTTGATATCAGTGACCAAACCGCTGCAGCCCCGATAGAAATTTTATTGATGCTGCCAGTTAGCTTCTTTGACCATGGAACTGTAGTTATGATCTTGGCCACATAGCGCCTGTCTCCAGTGGCTAAGAAGCAGCCCCAAAGCATGTCTAGGTCGCTGGCTGAGGAGATGTAGAAAGTATCTAGTTTGTCTGGTGAAAGGTCTAAGTGTGTAATCACTCGATCAGCAGGTGGTATAGATTTTTCAAGTGCTTCAGCTTCGGCTATGGCCGCTGGCAGGCGGGTAAGTCTTAGCACTAGTGGTAGTACTTCTTTCTTGTGCTCTTCTGTAATTTGAGATTGATTTATCCACTGCTGAATTTTCTCTGGATTTTGCAAAAATACGCGGCTAAGAAAAGAGGAGATTGGCGGTAGGGCGTTTTCTTTATCGAAGGCATCTTCTTCTTCAAGTAAATGCATTGCTGTTGGTGTGAGATCTGGCAGCGGGTCAAGATAGTAATAGGTCATCCATTGCCAGAGATCCTTTGAGGTGCGCAGCGCGGTCAGTGCTGTTTTCGGTTCGCGCATTGAGGCGCCATTGCTATCGGAGCCATAGTGTGAGTCTTTCTTGTCACTCTTTCTTGATACGTTCTTTGGCGCGGTACTCGCGCCATCAGAATCGTCTTCTTCACCTTCACCTTCCCCGCTTTCTTCCTTTTCGCCTCCTTTTAAGCTGGGTAGTCCCATTACTACTTTTCCGCCGGGGGCTTTTACATCGTCGTAATTGATTTCAGAAAACGAAATGTCTGTAGGTTGCTTAAATTTGTTAGGGTCAAAAGGCAGCGTTTTGTAGGATGAGTAAACTAGGGTGCGCTTGCCTTGTGGAGTTGATATTGTCAATCTAAGGGGTTCAGCATCATTATTGACTAGCAGCTCTGTATCAATTAATGATTCACTATACTTGTAAGATTTGGTCTTAGTTCCATCGATTTCTGGGCCTTCGGCGGCGCTAATATTTTTGTCGGTGAAGAACTGCAGCTCTTTGCCAAACTCTAAATCTTGGAAAGCTTTTTGTCCTGAGGCCAATATTGGCATGCGGGCTTGGATTGGGGATGTTTTGTAGACGATGTGTTTGCCGCTTGAGTCGAATAAGTTGATCATCCAAACATCAGGAGCGGCAATTATGATTAGTCCGTGCAGTCCTAGTGGCTGATCTGGAGCTTCTTCTACTCGGCCATATGAATCACCAGCGCGGTAGCAAGTGCGTGGTTGTGCACCAAATGAAGAGGGCTCAATATCATCAGCAACGTAGCGCACTTCGAACTTTTTCATAGTGCTTGGTGCCGTGGTTTCGGCATTCCCTGGTGAAGCGCTAAGATAGAGCAGTGCCAAAATAGATATCAGCTTAGTCTCAATTGTCCTTGGTAACATTCATCCTTCCTTCGTTACTCGGGCAGCAAAGCCAATATTCGTGCTGGGCTTCCGCTGCCGTTTTTTATCCGTATAGGGCCGAGGAAAATGGTGGTACCTTTGGCTGGAAGCTGCTCTAGGTTGTTGAGGTTTTCGATGAGAAAAACTCCTTTGGCTAAAGCTGTTTTATGCACCACATAATCTTTTGACAAACCATAGTCAGCGGAAAGGGTATCGACGCCTAAGGCGGTAACCTCTTTTTTATTGATGAGATAGTCGGCTGCTTCACCGCTGAAAGCTGGAAAATGCATGGTGCCATTTTTGTCCGCATTGCGATAGCTTTTAGCATTGCCAAATCTCGCAGACCAGCCCGTTAGAAGCAAGACTACAGAGTTCTGTGGAATTTTTGTCCTTTTTTCAAATGCCTGAATTTTTGCTACGGTAAGACGGTAGTCATTATTGGCTTCAACTTCCTTGCGTACATCAATAACGATACCCGGCAAAATTAGTTTGTTGGCAGGTAATTGATCTATTGTTTGGCCATTCTGATAAAAGTGGCTGGGGGCGTCCATATGAGTGCCATAGTGCTCGGGAGTCGTGAACTGTCCGTCAGCATATCCGTCTTTGGCAATGCTAAAGAGCGGCTTGTATTCGTAGGTGGTATTGCCAACATGAAAGTCTGGCAGATTGGGGCCAAGAATATGGCTGAGATCGACAACTTTGCTTGGAGGTTCTGCTGCAACTGTCTTCAGTTCGAACAGATAGCCGCAGCTGAGCGCGAACGCTACTAGCAGGGTCAACTTGGTAGATTTGCCTGCCCGCTTTTTGCTCACTACTGACTACCCTATCTGACTGTGCTCACAGCTGTTTTGGAAATATCAGATAATACACTGGCTAGTGACACTTTTGTATGGATGCTTTTCTGGGCACCACCTTCTGTTCCATATTTAAGATGAATGATGCAGCCAGAGAGATTGTCTTCTTCAACAAAGACAATGTACTTGGTGTTAATCAGGTGTTTTCCCCCGGCGACAGGCATAACTTCTATAAAAGCCATATTGCTTCCCCTTTGCTACTGCTGCTATTACTGTTTGGTTAGTGTATATGTCTCGTTTAGCCAAAATAAGTTCCCTCCTCTACAATAGAAAAAGCTTCTTGAGGAGTAAAAGTTGTGAAATTGCCATCTGCTATCAAAGACAAATTGTGTGCTGCCTTAGGTCTAAGTCTAGTTTGTGGCTTGGCACTGCCTCTTGAGTCTGTTCAGGCTAAGAATAAAAAGGTTAAACCCGCTCAAGCCAAGCCCGCGCAAGATACCTCAGGTACTGAGGCTAACAAGGCCAAGCCTAAATCAGCTGACCCGGCACTCGAGGCTAAACAAACACCCAAGAAAACTGAAGACCAGTGTCCCGCTTGTGGGCGTGGCTAAAATCTACAAGAGTTACTGCCTACAGTGCCGATCGTCGTTCCAAAGCTTTATAACTGGTTCGCTTAAATTGTGATCGTAGCCCAGAATACTGACTGAGGCAGTCGCTAGGTTGAAAATTCGGGCCTCAGAGCTGGGGAGATTGAGAAACCGAGCGGCGACAAAGCGCAGCATATGACCGTGGGAAAAAATCAGAATATTGTTCATAGCGTGGCTGCTTTGTTCGGCTCTGATGCGCGCAACTACTAAGTCTGCTCTTGCTCCTATGTCTTCGACGGCCTCTCCTTGCGGGAAGCCGTCGCGGAATGGCACAAAATCTGGGCGAGTCTTCAGAATTTCGTCCGTCGTCACACCTTCGTAGGCACCATAGTGCCATTCGCTGAGATTGTCGAGCACTTCTAACTGTGAGCCAAAGCCCGCTAGTTCGGCTGTACGTCGAGCTCTTTGAAGGGGGCTGCAAAAAACTTTGGCGAATTCTAGACCGTTCAACCTTTCGCCTAGTTTAATTGCTTGCTGTTCACCGTTAGCTGTCAGCGCGATGTCTGTCAAGCCTGTATGCTGGCCCGTCAGCGACCATGCTGTTTCGCCGTGACGGGCCAGATAAATTAGGGGCAGCATTTTTCACCAGCCAAAGTGGCGCTGACAATTTCTTGCGCTTCTTTGATGATGGTGTCGAGGTGGTTAGCATCTTTCAAGCTTTCGGCGTAAATCTTGTAGATGTTTTCAGTGCCGGATGGTCGAGCGGCAAACCAGCCGTTTGCTGTCACTACTTTTAAGCCACCAATAGCGGCGTCATTACCAGGAGCTTTGGTTAGTTTCGCTTCGATTTTTTCGCCGGCTAGCTCTGTGGCGTGAACGGCATCAGGAGAGAGTTTTAGCAGTACTGCTTTTTCTTCCATACTAGAAGGAGCATCAACTCGTTTGTAGTACGATGTGCCAAATTTTGCTGTCAACTCTTGGTAGTGGACGCCTGGATCTTTACCTGTAATTGCCAGCATCTCAGCTGCCAAAAGTGCCATTGCTGGCCCGTCTTTGTCAGTGGTCCAGGGTGCACCATTTTTTTGCAAGAAAGTCGCTCCGGCACTTTCCTCACCGCCAAAGCAGAAGGTGCTAGCGAAAAGTCCGGCAGAGAACCATTTGAAGCCTACTGGAACTTCGCACAATACTCGCTTTAAATCTTTCACTACTCGGTCAATCATCGAGCTGCTCACCAGGGTTTTGCCCACAGCAGCGTCGATTGGCCAATCAGGTCTGTGGGTGAGCAAGTAGTTTATGGCCACGGCGAGGTAGTGGTTGGGGTCCATTAAACCGGCTGAAGGTGTGACAATTCCGTGTCTATCTGCGTCGGGGTCGTTGCCGAAGGCTACCTGAAACTGATCTTTCAATTTGACTAGGTTAGCCATGGCAAATTTGCTTGAGCAATCCATGCGAATTTTGCCGTCGTGATCGAGCGGCATAAAGGCAAATTGCGGGTCGATTTTTTTGTTGACGATTTCAATGTCAATGTTGTACATGGCATTGATCGGTTCCCAAAGCACTACTGAGGCTCCACCTAGGGGATCGACACCAAGCTTTAGTTTGGCGTTGGCAATCGCTTGCATATCAATCACTTGGGCTAGATCGCGCACGTACGGCGTGATGAAGTCAGTGGTGTGAGTGGTTTTGGCCTTAATCGCAGTTTCGTAGGTTACTCGTTTGACTTCTTTGTTGTCATTTTTAAGGAGGTCATTGGCGCGGTTTTGAATCCAGGTTGTCACGTCGGTATCAGCCGGGCCGCCATTTGGGGGATTGTACTTGAAGCCCCCGTCGGCTGGGGGGTTGTGAGATGGAGTAGAGATGAGAGCATCTGCCAAATGTTCTTTGCGGCCGCGGTTATAGTTGAGCACAGCTCTTGAGATTACTGGAACAGCTGTGATGCCGTCATTGGCAGCAATCATTACTTCCATTTCGTTAGCGGCTAATACTTCTAAGGCCGTTGCTTGCACTAAACCTGAGAGGGCATGGGTATCTTTGCCAAATAAGACTGGTCCGTCTGTTCCTTGGGTCTTGCGATAGTCGCAGACGGCTTGGGTGATAGCGAGTATATGGGCTTCGGTGAAAGTGCCATTTGTTGATGTGCCGCGGTGGCCACTGGTGCCAAATATTACCCTTTGGGCCGGATCAGCAAAATCGGGCTTGTTTTCGAAATAGGCTTTTTCCAATTTTTTGACGTCAATTAGAACGTCGGCTGGAGCTGGTTTTCCGGCTAATGGATGGGTACTCATTTTCTTTTATGCCTTTTCAAGGGTTTCACGGTAAGTGACGGAGCGGCAACATTAAAGTCATACCGCAGCCAACAAGAGACTAGCCAGAAATGATAACAGCGCCAGCCCTAAAATATCAAAAACTCAAGGCTCTTGATTTGTTGCTCACGCTTGCCCGCCGCTTGGGTCAGTTCTACCTTTAGCTTGAGGCTGCCAAAGTCGGTTAAACTCTGTCGGTTAAACTCTATTATTATTGAGGAATATAGCACTAACAGGCTAGGTACCTTTGGAGCTAACAATTTTCCTCGTCAAACAGGATGCTCAATGGGCAGTAAGGAATTTACTAACGAGTGGCATCCACTAGATTTGGCCCTCAATGCTTTCGTTGATTTTCGCGAACCGATTTTGTTATGTCAGGGTAGTCGCTATGCAGTTTATCGCGCCTATTCCAGCAAAAATGCTGCCTTTGTTACCCTTAAGCTACCACTGACCGAAAAGCCACGAGAAAGTGATATCGAGCGTTTGCGCCAAGTGCATAAGCTGCTTTCGGGGCGCAAGCTTGACGGAGTGATGAATGTATTAGATCTTCAGAGCGAAGGCGGTTTTACTGCCTTGGTGATGGAGGATGCTGGTTCTCAAACTTTGTCAGAGCTTATTGCTGCTGCCGCTGGTCCAATTGCCCTCAAGTCTTTTATGATTGCCGCTTTGCGACTAGTAAGGGCCGTGCAATTAATCCACGAACAGGGCATCGTGCACTGTGAGCTTTGCCCTGGAAATATCGTTACCAATGCTGATTTCGCGGGCTTGACACTAGTTGATTTCGGCAAAGCTAGTGAGCTCAATTTGATTGAACAGTCGAGGGTTGAATTAATTCGTCCTGCTCGTTTGTGTTGTGCACTGCCTTATATGTCGCCAGAGCAAACTGGCCGAATGAACTGTGCTGTTGATTTTAGAAGTGACCTGTATTCACTTGGGATAGTTTTTTATGAGATGTTGACTGGTCGCCCACCTTTTCAATCTGATGATGCCCTTGAGATTGTTCATGCTCATCTTTCGCAGTCGCCAGAGGCTCCGTGTCACCTCAATTCAAAGGTTCCTCGAGTTCTCTCCGATTTAGTCTTGAAGCTTTTGGCTAAAGCGCCGGATGACCGCTACCAGACTGCTTCTGGTCTATTCTATGACTTGGCCTATATAGAGAAGCTGCTAGAGACTAATCAGGGCAGCCCAAATGACTTTAAATTGGGTGATTTCGTTTTAGGTTTAATGGATAGACCGAAAACTTTGTCTTTGCCCGATAAGCTCTATGGTCGCGAGCAAGAATTGTTGGTTTTGAATCAGGCATTTGCCCATATGCTCAAATCAAATCGCACTGAATTGCTTCTTGTCAGCGGCTATTCAGGAGTTGGCAAGACAGCACTAGTACGTAGTTTGTACGAGCCACTTGCTCGCCAGTGGGGTTTTTCGCTTTGTGGTAAATCTGATCAGCTCAAACGTGATATTCCATTTGCCACCATTGCTCAGGCCTTTCAAGAATTGGTGCAATATATCCTCACTGAGAGCGAAGAACAGATTGCTCATTGGACGGAGAAGTTACAAGAAGAGCTTGGTTCTGGTCTTGGTTTAGTTGCTCGCTTAATTCCTCAATTGGAACTCCTAATTGGTAAACAGCATTCTGTGATTGAGCTTGGTAGCGATGAATCTAAACGATTCAAAACTGTTTTTAGGCAGTTTATAAAAGTATTTGCTAGACCTGAGCATCCACTCGTGCTTTTCCTTGACGATTTGCAGTGGGCTGACGCCGATACCTTGCAATTGATCAAGAGCTTGGTGCTTGATGGAGAAGATCTTAGTTTGCTATTGATTGGCTCATATCGTGACAATGAAGTCGGTGTTGATCATCTTCTCACTCATATGTTGGCCGAAATATTTACCAGTAATGAAGAGATTAAGATCAACAGTATTGCATTAAAGCCTCTTGGTATTGGCTCACTTAACGAGCTAGTGTCCGACACTTTACGTGTTAGTGGCGAAAGCGCCAGAGAGCTAACTGCCTTGATTTATAGAAAAACAGAAGGCAATCCGTTTTTTGCCATTCAGTTTTTGCAGACTCTTCATCAAGAAAATTTCATTCGCTTTAGCTCTGTTACCGGTGCCTGGACTTGGGATCTCAATAAGCTAGAAGCTTTGCAGTATGCCGACAATGTTGTTGACCTGCTTATTAGTCGATTGCGCAAACTGCCATCTCTGGCGTCCGAACTTATGAAAGTAGCTTCTTGTTTGGGTAACTACGGAGATTTAGATACCCTCGCTAGTGTTTTTGGTCGTGAGCCAGCAGGGCTAGAAGAAGCCTTACTTGAAGTGACAAAGGCCGGACTCTTGCTTTTGCAGAAAGACTCTTATCGATTCTTGCACGATCGAGTGCAGCAGGCTTCTTATGCTTTAATTGATGAAGAGCAAAAAGCAGTAGAACACTTACGAATTGCTCGGCTGATTTTTTCAAAACTTTCTTCTGAAGAGCTAGAGCAATCTATTTTTGAGCTGGTCAATCAATATAATCTTGCTGCCGTTTTGGTTTGTGTCAGAGCTGAGAGAGTACGAGTGGCGCAACTGAATCTTATGGCTGGACGCAAGGCCGAGAAAAATACGGCCTATTCTTCGGCCCTGCAATACTTTGCTTCTGGCTTAAAATGTCTTGCTGAATCAACTGAATCAACTGAGCCAGATGCTAACGTTGATCGCGAGCAAAATCGCTTATTGCTCTATAGCTTACGTTTTGCCCATGCGCAATGCTATTGGTCAATGGCAGAGTTCGCCTTGGCTGAAGAGAAATTTGTACAGCTCTTACCCTTTGCTGAAAGTGCTATTGAGAGGGCAAATGTCTATCGTATGCTGGCTGAAATTTGTATCTGCAATTCAGGCTACGACAAGGCCGTGGCGCATTGCTTGCAGGGCTTGAATTTGCTTGGGGTTGAGGTCCCTGCAAATCCGGATCGGGACCAAGTTGACGCTGAATATAGAGCAGTCTGGGATGCCATTGGCTCAAGGTCAATAGAAGAATTAATTGACTTGCCTTTTATGACTGATCCTCTTGGTCTGACAATAGTTGATCTTTTTCAGACCTTAAATACCGCCACTATGATTGTTGATCGCAATTTATTCTTTCTCGGCGGTTGTCGTATAGTGGCTAGTAGTCTAAAGTTTGGCAATTGCGACTGCTCATGCTTAGGCTATGCACAATTTGGCTCTACTTTGCCTCGTCTATTTGGGCGATATAGCGAAGCCCGCGCCTTTGCCACACTCAGCTGTGATTTAGCAGAGAAGTGCGGTCTTGACGGTTATCTGGCGCGCCTGCAGTTTCTAACAGCCATGATTTCGTTCTGGACTGATGGTTTAGTTTTAGCCCGGCAGCGTCTAGAAGTTGCTGCCGAGAGTGCTGTTCGCTCTGCTGATAATGCCTGTGCCGGTTCCTGCTATGGGCACATTATTGTCAATTCTTTCATTCTCGGTACTCCCCTGTTGCAGTTGTTAGAGATGGGCCGCGAAATTAGTTGGTTAACCCAAGGGAACAGTGTACTTAGCAATACTACTGGGATTTTTACCAGGATTGCTTATCGGCTCTCTGAGGAGCAATTGCCTAGCAGTTCTGTGCTGCTCTCTGACGATCAGTACGAAGCAGAAATTTTTCAAGATAATATTTTGCTTGCTGCTCTTTATCTAGTAATGATGATTCAAGTTTATTATCTAGAAGGAGATTTCAGCCGTTCTTTAGCAATGGCCCAGAAGGCCGAACCCTTATTGTGGGCCCATATTACTTTTGCTGGAGAGTGTGAGTACTGGTTCTATGTGGCACTAGCAATGGTGGCCAATTATGACAATGTAGATGCTAATGAGCAGAATTGTTATTTACTTAAAATAGACGAGCATCTCTTGCAGCTAAGGCAATGGGCTAAAGATGGTTCATTCAATTTCTCTTCTAAATATTATTTGGTAGCTGCCGAGTCTGCTCGTATCAGGGGCTTAGATGCTCAGGCGTTGCAGCTATACGAACAGGCTATTGCTGCAGCTCAATCTAGTGGCTTTGTTCAGGTTGAGGCTTTGGCTTTTGAACTGGCTGGCAAATACTGTTTGGCTAGGCAGTTGACTAAGGCTGGGTTTGCCTATCTAAAGGAGGCACGAGAGGCTTATTCTCGCTGGCATGCCAAGGCAAAAGTCAGACAAATTGATGACAGCTATCCGGAGCTGAGGCCTGCAGCGACAGCGGTTTGGTCTCTCGATATGATGACCGTTTTTAAGGCTGCTCAAGCAATCTCAAAAGAAGTCGAACTTGATAAGTTGCTTGATACCCTGCTTCGAGTCATGGTCGAGTCTGCTGCTGCACAGCATGCCATTCTCATACTGCAGAAAGGTGATGAACTCGTGGTGCATTTACGGGCAAGCAGCAGCATGGAAGAGGTACCATTGGCAGGCTACGAGATGCTGCCTCATTCACTTATTAATTATGTTCGCCACACTTTAGAAACAGTGGCGGTGACTGATGCTACCCATGATAGCCTCTTTGGTAGAGATCCTTACTTCGAGCAGGTCAAGACTCGCTCAGCCTTGTGCATCCCCATAGTAAAACAATCAAAATTGCTTGGGCTTATGTACATGGAGAACAATCTCGCTCCTGGTTTGTTTACCTCAGATCGCATTGATCTTTTGCAGATGCTATCTGCTCAAATTGTCACTTCCCTTGAGAATGCTTTGTTGTTTGAGACTCTGCGCGCCCTCAATCTTGAACTTGAGAATCGGGTTTTGCAGCGTACTGCAGAATTGGGTTTTGCCAAAGAAGTAGCGGAAGAAGCCAGTCAGGCGAAGAGCGAGTTTTTGGCAAATATGAGCCATGAGATCCGAACCCCAATGAATGCTGTAATTGGCATGAGTGATTTGCTCAGTCGCAGCAATCTTGATCCGTTGCAGAAAGATATGGTCACGACTATTAATACCTCTGCAGAAAGTTTGTTGGTCTTGATCAACGATATTCTTGATTTGTCTAAAGTTGAGGCTGGCAAATTAGAACTACTTAGTACACCTTTCAATCTACTAGAACTTGTTGAAGAGAGTATTGAATTGTTCGCTGAGTCAGCTGCGAAGAAACGAGTTTCTCTGCTGTCATACGTGGCAGCTGATGCTCCGCTCCTGCTCTTGGGAGATGCCGTTAGGCTGCGTCAGGTTCTGGTAAATTTATTGAGTAATGCCATCAAATTCACTAGTGGTGGCGAGGTCTTGCTTGAGGTCTCTGTCGACCCTGCTCGCGAGTTGCCAGAAGGCAGCACTCTCCTGGTTCACTTTGTTGTTAGTGACACTGGTATTGGCATGAGTCGTGACTCTATTAGTAGTCTCTTCAAGCCTTTTTCTCAGGGCGATGGTTCAATTACCCGCAAGTATGGTGGCACTGGTTTAGGACTTTCAATCTCAAAGAGATTGGTGCAGATGATGGGTGGCAATAGTGTAGTAGAGAGCGAACTAGGCAAAGGTAGCTGTTTCTCTGTGCAGATACCAATGGCGGTTGTTGCTGAAAAAGATCGCTCGGTTGAGAATGCCAGACGTGCTCTTCTTAATGGCCTGAGTTTGCTCTTGGTTAATGCCCCTGCCGGATTTGCTCGGGTGCTCGCTGCCTACAGCCGAGATTGGGGTCTTAGTCTTACTTTGGCTTCAAGCTATGGTCAGGCCTCAAGTGAGCTTGAGCAGAACAAAGACAGCTTTGATCTTATTCTAATTGATGGAAATGAGCTCTCTGATGCCATAGTCTTTGCTGATACCCTTGAAAGAGACAGGGCTTTGCCTCTTGTCTGGATTGGGTCTGGCTATTCAGAGCGATTCGTCTCCTGTATGCGAAAACCAATAAAGGAGAGTCGCTTAGTTTCTTGCTTGACCTCTATGCGCTCAGGAGGTCAGTTCGAGGCGGTTCAAGACACTCATACTCTTGGGCCAATGCCTCTGACTTTCAGCAATTGTCGAATATTGGTAGTCGAAGATCATCCGGTCAATCAAAAGTTGGCTCTTCTCCAGCTACAGGAGCTTGGTTGCACTGTAGTTGCTGTCTCTAATGGCATGGAGGCGATCAAGGCGATTTGCACTTCGAACTACTCACTAATATTGATGGATTGCCAGATGCCTGAAATGGATGGTTTTCAGGCTACCAGGGCCATTCGAAAATTGGAAGAAGTTAACGGTGATCGCTCGATCATTGTCGCTATGACGGCGCAGGCTATGAGCGGTGACCGAGAGCAGTGTATGGCTGCGGGAATGGATGACTATTTAACTAAGCCTGTTAATATTAAAAAATTAGAGACTATATTGCGGCGCTGGCTCAGTCCAACGGTTTGTAATCCTGTTCAAGACGCTGATAGCCCAGAATCTATCATGAAAAAATATCATCAGACGCTTGCTGAGTGGGAAAGTTCGATGGATAGAGATACTGCTGTGCAGTTGATGACTGAATTTGTGCGAGGTGTGACGCAGACTTCAATAGAGCTAGGCGAGGCCATTGTCGCTCGCCGCTTGGTTGAGGTCAAAGCAATTGCCCATCGTTTAAAGGGCTTGTGTCTTCCTTTCTATATTACTGAGGATCAAAATGCTTGCGTGGAGCTAGAAAAGGCGATTGCGGCAGCTGATTGGGTGAAGATCGATAGTCAATTTGCTCTCATTGAAAAAAGCTTCGCTCTTTTATCTAGCTGTTGACAATTTGTCGTTGGGAACTTACTAGAGAGTCACCAGTCACTGAGACCACATTCGCTAAGATTAAGCGCCCGAGCGTCTGCTCTGGAAACATTTAAACAGAATATTTAGTTGACAGTAAAAGCTGTCTTTTAGACAAAGGCGCCTTTGGCGCTGTATACACCAATTGGAGAGATTATGAAACAAGCAGTAATTTGTATTGTACCGACCGAGGTACAAGCCGAAACTATAGTCGATATGCTGAAAACGGCTGGATTTCTCAATACTGATATTTCAGTATTGATGCCAGATAGAAGCGGCGTGCGCGATCTTGGTACAGAGAAGCACAGTAAAGCACCTGAAGGTACATCTACTGGTGCCGCATCTGGAGCCGTTCTTGGTGGTGCTTTGGGTTGGTTGGCTGGCATTGGCGCTTTGGCTATTCCTGGTGTTGGCCCATTTGTAGCAGCTGGACCGATCATGGCTGCTCTTAGTGGAGCTGCTATCGGCGCTGCTAGTGGCGGCGTGGCTGGCGGTTTAATTGGCTTAGGCATGCCAGAGTATGAAGCCAAGCAGTATGAAGGCAAGTTGCATGATGGCAACATTCTTCTATCTGTACACACTGAAAATGGTGATCAAGCCAAGCAAGCTGAAGAGATTTTCAAGGCTGGCGGTGCTAAAGATATTACGCGCTCCGGCGAGGAAGCTGTTCGCAAGTAACCTGTTCGCAAATAACTTGAATTTCTGAGAATAATCGGGAAGGCGGCCTTTAAGGGCCGCCTTCTGCATTTTTACGATTGCACTTTCACTTGCTGCTAGAATATTGCAATAGTAAATACTTCTTTTTTGCCAATGAGCCAAAAATGAACACGAGATTTTTCGCTTCCAGCCTGTTCAGTATTGCGATACTACTTATGGTGCCAAATCCTGTCTTGGCCTGGGATGATTTTGGACATATGGCCGTGGCCGGTATTGCTTACAACAAGCTGAAACCAGATGTGCGCAAGCGCGCAGATCAGCTGGTTAGGCTTAATCCGAGCTACTCAACGTGGCTCTCATCTTTTCGTGCTGACTTGCCTGAAAACGACAAAAATATGATGCTGTTCATGCTTGCAGCTACTTGGCCGGATGCCATCAAAGGTGATACCAGCTATAAACCTGACGGATTAGACAAAGGCTATCGGCCAGACGGTATTACGTCGAGCTTGAACATAGGGTATAGCGACAAATTCTTGCATAAGTATTGGCACTTTGTTGATTTGCCCTTTAGTCCTGATCAAACAAAGTTATTGCCCGTGCCAACCCCCAATGGTGAAACACAAATTGCTGTCTGTCGCACTACCTTAGCCTCTGATAGTTCTGACCAACTTAAGTCTTATGATCTCAATTGGTTGCTGCATCTTGTTGGTGACTTGCATCAACCGTTGCACTGCATTAATCGCATAACAAAGGGTTTGCCTGATGGCGATAGTGGTGGCAATGCCGTAAAAATCTATGATACTGAGCCGCCGACACTATTGCATAGTTATTGGGATGAGGCTCTTGGCACTGAGCGCAATCCTGCTCAAGTCATGGCTTTTATCTCTACACTGCCATCAGGTTCATCAAAGCAAGCTAAGAACCTGCAAGTAAGTAAATGGGTGAAGGAAAGTTTTGCCCTGTGCAAGAGCAAAGTATATGTTGCCCCTGTTGGTATTACCGATAGAGTCGAGAAGCTGACACCGGCTTATAAAAAATCGGCAGTGAAGGTAGCTAAGCGCAGAGTGGCTCTCGCTGGTGCTCGCCTTGCTAATATTCTTAACTCAGAGTTGAAGTAGAGCTTAGCTAGCTCTCAGTGTCTGGTAATTGTTTTAGATCTGGCAATTGTCTGAAAGGCAGTTGTAATCACGTGTTATGCGGGCATAATGACTTTGGTGCAGGTGATATTTAAGGGTACAGTCAATTGCTTTCGACTTCGACTAGCTCTAGATCTAAGCAAAGCCTGAATACTTCTGAAGAAGTAGAACAGTATAACTTGCAGATACAAGAGTCTATTGGATCTCTTTGCAACCTGCATGCCCAGTCGTCTGGAAAGAGAAGCACTAGTTTCTCTGGTATCAGTATTGATATTACAGGTGACATAGACGACCGTTTCAATTGGCCCACTGCTTTTGTCGCCTTTGTTGTCTTACTGCCAGCCTTCGTTGCTTTGACATTTGGTGCTTTTGAATTCTATGGTGCCAAACATATAGAGATTGCGGCTGCCTTTGCCGCGGTAGTCTGTGCTGCTTTCATAACTTATTTAGCCCGGGGCCAGAGTCTTACTCAGAGTTTTCCTGCGAATATTCGTTCTCTTATGCCCAGGCTCATTCATGAAATCACCAGCTATTCTATCGCCACACTAGTCTGTGTGCCTCTTTGGGTGATTTTGTATTTACTAGCTGCAGCGTTTGTTCCAGTACACACGGCTATGGCGGTTGCCTCTTTCTTGGCTACGGCAGCCAACCTATATCTAGGTGGTCCGTTTGGCGATAAGAAACGGCGAGTGACATCAAATATTGCTAGTTCTAAACGGCAAAGTAAGGCTCGCAGTGCTTTGTCTAAAGCTGCGGCTCGGCGCAAATTTAAAGAAAGCAGTGGTGCTAAATTCAAGGCCAGTTATTTAGCAATGAAACCTGAAGCCATTTGCAAATATTATCAGCTCTTTTTTACTAAGTCGGCCATCGCTCAGCTTTTTGAACACAGCTTATCTTTTGCCTATGCCGCCCATGAGCGTGAGTTGGTTATTGATGCCGAGGCACCAGGCTTTGACATTATTCCAAAACACAAGGGTGCAAAGTTCACCAAGTCTTCGATGAGCGTGCGTTATCTTGAGGCTAGCCAGCAAGACCGCAGTGGGCAATATCGTCAATTTCTTGCTTCATGGGCATTGCGCATGGCTGCTGACGCTCTCTTGAGCGATCGGGCCGGTGCTCTCGATAGTGTAATTTTCAATGCCTTTGCTCAAATCTTGGTTCCTGAGACTGGCAAAGATCAACGAGGCTGCTTGCTCTCGGTCAGAGTTACTCGTGAAGATTTAGACCGACTTGATATTGCTCGGGTCGATAAGCTCGCCTGCCTGCGCCGACTGGGTGCGCGTTTGGGCACTGACTCTTCTGCTGTTTCTATTTATGCCAGCACTCCGATAAATGCTATACAGCCTTTGCGCACCACTGAGAGTACCAAGGGAAATCTTGTCGCAAAAGATAGCTCGCTTGATTTATCGTCTATTGATCCGGTCGAATTCGAGCATCTCATTGCTAACTTACTAGTGCGCATGGGTCTTGAGACTCAGTTGACCAAGGCCTCTCATGATGGCGGCATTGACATTGTCGCTCTAGATAAAAGACCTATTCTCGGTGGAAAAATTGTTATTCAGGCTAAGCGTTACAAGCGCACAGTGCCTGTCTCTTGTGTGCGTGATCTTTATGGAGCGATGCAGCATGAGGGCGCCAGTAAGGCCATTCTCGTCACGACCAGTAAGCTTGGTGCCGACGCCTGGCAATTTGCCGCTGGTAAGCCCCTGCAATTGATCGAAGGGCAACAATTAGTTGACCTGTTGCGTGAGCAGGGCATTTCCGCTCATCTTTAGTTAGAACTTGTATAGGTCTTTCAAGGCTTGCCGCAGTTGGCTAGCTGAGTTCCACCTGGCTTCTCTATCTTTTTCTAGGCATTTGAGAACGATGTCGTTCAATTCTTGCGAGACAAAACCATCACCATCGCCAATTGGTAGTGTGACTGGCTTTTCATAGAGGTGCATGGCAAAAGTATGAACAGCGCTTTCGCCTTTAAATGGTGGCTCGCCCTTGAGCATTTCGTAGTACATGCAGCCCAGTGAATAGATGTCTGAGCGCTGATCTACTTCTTGGCCTTTGCATTGCTCTGGGCTCATATAGAGCGGACTACCAAAGACAAACCCTGGTTGAGTCAGCTGAGCTGGTTTCTCATCGTTACAGGCGTTGCATTTTGCTATGCCAAAATCAAGCAATTTGACGTGCTGCGAATATGGCCCCGGATAAGACTTGTCGTCGTCGCTTAGCTCATCTATGACCATGACATTGCTTGGCTTGATATCGCGGTGGACAATACCCATATCATGGGCAAACTGCAAACCTTCAATCACTCCAGCGATGAGGCGGTAAGCGAGGTTTTCTGAGAGCCTATAGCGCTGATCAAGAATAGTATCGAGACCATAGCCTGAGAGGTGTTCGAGTACAAGGTAAGGCAAGGGTTCAGAGCCGGGTCTGTACTTCGGTTCTAATCCTTCTGTTTGATCAGAAAGGAAGCCATAGGAGTACATATGAACAATATTGGGATGATTCAAATGATTGATAATTTCTGCTTCACGCTTGAAGCGCTCACGACTTTCATCGGTGTCAGAATAGTCGGCATGCAAAACTTTGACGGCTACCGGAAAGCCTGCCTTTTCATGATGTCCTTTGTAGACAGTGCTGAGGCCACCGCGGCCAATCACGCTTTCGAGCTTGAAGCGCTTTTCGATAACAGCACCGACCAGCTTTTTGCCGTTATCCATTCTACTATCTCGCCTTTACCGGTTTTTCAGCCAGCCTACTGTAACAGTTGTGCCTTTGGTTGCTTTATCTAAAATGCATAGCAATTTTATGCCCTGTTTCTCTTTTTCGGCGTCGAGCATAAATAGCTGGCCCTGGCTGCCAATCTTTGCCATTAATTTAGGTGAGGCGATTCTAAGCGACCAACCAGCTGCTTTGAGGGTCTGTTGATACCACTGAAAAACTGTTTCTGGCGAGTCTTTGGTGCAGATACTTAGATTGGCGACTGGAGATCCTTTTGTTGAGTTAATAAAGGTTGTTTGAGTGACATTGCTGGTGTAAGGTTGCACCGGAAAATTGCTAGGTACCTGAGTAGTCATGTGCATATTGTTGGCAGCCATAATTCTGCCTAATTGTAGTTTGGCAGCTTCAACGTCTTTGGCCGAAGTTTTTGGTGGAGTTTTCTGTGATGGTTGAGCTGAGGCCATTCCACACAATAGACTTTGCCCTGATATCGGACTAAGTGCGATCACTAGCAGCAGCGAAGTTGGAAGAATCAAATTGAGCTTCAACTTTTAATTTCCCCTTTTAAATAATTGGTATACAAACGCCGACACTGTGAACCTCATTCCAACGCTTCACTCGTACTTCTCCGAGGTTGCCATTGTAGCCCGTACCGTTCTTCCAGTAGACATCTTTGTCCCATAGTACCCAGCTGACGTTAGGTACATAAGGTGGAGCTGGTGTGAAAAAGGGAATAGGAGAGGGCGAGGTGGGCATTGGAATGTTCTTGATCGACGGCATGTTAGCATCCGGTATTAGCTTGTCTTCATTGCCGTCAGCTGCTTCGCCAATAATTAGAGGCATCCATGTCGGTGCCATCGCCGCTGCAAACTTCTCGGGTTGACACTCTAACGTGGCGCCATCTTTGCTGAAGACATAGAAGTTTTTTTCTCCCTCTAATAGCCAAGCGATTGTAGCTGGATCACCGAGAATTGAATGAAGCTTGGTGGCCGTTATCTCTACGCCAGGTTTGCTGATCATTTCGTTGGCACGGCCGACCATGTATTTTTCTAGTTTGTCTGTATTGCCTTTGGGCAAACCAAAAATGACATCGTCGAGGCTGCTTCCGAACACATCCCATCCAATCATATGAGCTGGTGGCGTCAGTGAACTACTGCCAACTCCCCCAGGAAAATGGGTTGCACCAGTGAGACTTGTGGGGGTGAAGTCATAGTTTTGAGTGCTAAAGCCTTCTACTCTTAGGGGCACATAAAAGAACCAATGGCATTTCATTTGGTCTATATGTATTTTCAAAAACGAGTGTGGTGCTGCTAACTTGAATGGATGTCTGGGGTTGCTCAGCACCCATGATGACGCTGTTTCAGCCGTCGCACCAGGATTGACGGCTTGGCCTTCTACCGAGAAGGCATTAGGTACTGGCTTACTCCACGTTGTTGCCTTGGTGCTAGCTTTATCGGCGTTAAATGGAGTGCTTGATACTAGGTGTGGTTTGTCATTCCACTTAAATGGCACTTGCCAGAATTCGTGGTTGCCAATTTGCAAAGGTGCGTAGCCTTTTAAAAAGGTAGTATTGGCCACTTCGCCAGGGATTGGATCGCGTGTGCATTTTGTGCTGCAATCAGCAGGCAGGGTGAATTCTGGTGGCAGATAGAATTTATTGGCAGCACTGCCGGTTAGCTCTACGTTGCTTTCGGTACCTCTGTCCATCAGTGAAGTTTGCCAACCGGCTCCCGCTTTGACTTGAGTATGCGAGTCGACGCCGATCATGCGTGTTGAATTTTTTGTAGAAAGATTGTTGAAGAATCCATGTAAATTTGTGGCATCCGTTAGTTTATCCGCCAGGGCATTGCTAATTGATTCAGCACCTTGGAAGGCCGCGTCGGCGTTGCCTTTGCCGCCTCCGGCATTGCTGTCTTCGGCATTGATGGCGATCAGCATAGCCTTGGACCATACTCGGTTAATGCGATTGAGGTTAACTCGACCGTCGCCGATTACACTGTTATCTATGGTGTCATTGGTACAATCCAAAAAGCATCTCTGGTTTGCTGCTGGTGTTAGCATTACGCTGGGCTCGTTCAGCACTTCCTTGCCCACACTCAATGCACCAGCATCGGTGGCATTTTTGGTCTCTCTTTGTCCGCCCATATAGAGTGAGATAATGATAAAACCAATGCCAAGCACCATCAGGATTAATGCTAGTGCTGCAGCAAAGGCTGTTACCGAGCCTCGCTTGCGGCGGTTGCTTCGTTTGCTTCGTTTTGCCACAGTGCTCATTAACCTAGATCCTCCAGAAACGCAAGCTTAAAATGAAATGTTATGGCTGAATCTCAGTGCCGACGATTGGTTCGACATCGCCAGCTTTAAACGTGTAGCCCGTAAATCCGGGAAGCGGTACAGGTAATCTGACTTCCATTTCTGTTACAACCGTCACTGAGCCAACACCTTTGGCGGGGTAGTCAAATTCCTTTATGGAGAGGCTTTTTACTATAGATGAGGCTTGAAAACTGGCCAGCGCTTTTTCTGCTGCCTTATAAGCGGGGTCACCTTTCGGCTGATTGGCTGCCGCTCTAGCAGCGTTTTTGGCAGCAGTATCATTCATCGAGTTGGCAATGATCATGACTGTTAAGTCAAGGAGAAATAGAGCAATAGGAACTAAAACTGTTGCAGCCAGAATGGCTTCGATTAAGCCACTTCCGCGCTTGCCTCTACTTCTCATGGTCTGGTCTCTCTCCTGCTTCTCTATTGGCGTTCTATGGTGCATAGTCTGGGTTTTCCATTTGGCGCTCTGAACTAAGTTGAAAAGTCATAGGGCCGTTCAGCCCGGGCACGTTCACAACAGGCAAGGGAATTGTTAGAAAGGGACTACCAACCACTGTGGTTTTGACCATGACAATGCGGTCTGTGACTTTGTCTGGACCGGTTTGGCCGTCGCGATAGAAAATCTCAGTTTGGGGATAACCTTGAACTTTTACCAGGTGACCCATTCCCGATAACCATTGATCCGGAATGCCTTTGCGCACTACCCCAGCTGGATTCTCCGTGTCAATTTTCTGAAGAAGCGATGCTTCATGCACTTGGTTATAGTTAAGAACCATACAAAGGCCGTAAGAGACAAGCACTGTGAGCATATCGAGCAGGGGAAAGAAGAAGCAGATTAATAGTATGCTCAAGGCTGGGGCAAATTCAACTATCGAATTGCCACGAGCCTTTCTGGTCTGTTTTCTTAGTTTGACCTTGTCCATCTTTTCTCTCCGCTTCAGAAGCCGAGCATTTCTTGCTTTGGCGCATACCTAATATACGCAGTGACCTCAACTTTTAGAGGGAGTCGAGATTAGAATTGTAGATTCATTCGTAATTTGGTGTAATTTGGCCTAATTTGCCGTTAATTGGCGTTAATTGGCGTAGTTAATTGGCGTAATCGTATTACGGTATTATGGTTGTCGGTAGTGCTAGTTTGGGCAAAAGACTCTAATAATGACTGAAGATTCCGCACACGAACCGGCACAAGATTCTGGCCCAGAGCCGCATTCTTCTGCTGGAGAAAAGCCTAGAAGAGTGCCCAAGACGATGCTCTTTAATGTTCCTACGCCTGAAGCTATTGAGGCCTATGCGGCGTCGCATCATCGCGATGTGCCGGTAAGTACTAGTGAAGAAGCAATTAATACTGAGAAAGTTCTTCCTGTTGTTAAGCAGGCTGCCAGTGCTGAGGAGCTTGAGAAAAAACGTCAGACAGCGCAAAAGCAATCTGCCAGGCGGGTTGCCAAGACTTTGCTCTTCAATGAGATCAATCTTGATGCTATTAAACAGGCTGCCCAAGAGGCCTCGACTGATTCTAAATCAGAGGCAACTGAAGTTAAATCGGCCCCTCGTCCATCTGTCACTGGTGAGAAGCGCTTGCGGAAAATTGCCAAGACTTTGCAAGAGTCAGATTTGGGTAGTTTCGGCCAAGAGCGGCTCCATGTTCCTCCAGAGTCTTCCGAATCTTCCGTGCTAACCCCAGACGCTAGTTCAGCAGGTTCAGAAACTGCGCACGAAGCGAATTTAGAGTTGGTCCCTAAGGTAAAGCGGCAGCACTTTGTGGCCAAGACCATGCTTGATCACAGTATCTTGTGGGATACAGTTTCTAAGTTTGAAGCAAAGATGGAAGAGCGGGTGGCCGAACAGCTCCTTGAACGTGCCAATGAACCAATCAAGCCATTTATAGCGATTGAATGCAAGAAAAAGGCGACACCTTGCGCATTTGTTTGGGATTCCACTGATAGCAAAGAACGTTTTCGCTATTGCGATCTTTGTAGAACACCGGTTTATAACTTTGCTGGTTTAGAGCAACCCGAGGCTGATGAGCTGATTTTCCAAAGGGAGAATCGCCGCAATGCCACCCTTTATAAGCGCGCTGACGGCAACTATATGACCGTCAATTGCCCTGTGGAAGTGAAGCGCAAACGAGACATGGTGTACATGTCCATTGGCGGTGTTCTGCTATTTGTCGCTTCTATTGCCTTTATGATTTTGATGCCTCGCTCGCCTAAGCCTGAGCCCAAAGCTGTAGTTGAAGATACGCGGTCCGTTGGCGTAAACACTAGTGCCCCGAGCGCCCGTGTGCCTAACCCTAATCAACCAAATCAACCTAATCAATCTAATCAGGCAGGTCAGGCCGGTCAGACACCTGCGACTGGTAGCGACGATGGCTCCTTCCATATGGTAAATGGGCAGAGGGTCTATCCGAATGCTGCTGGAACAGGAGCTGGAGTTGCGCCAGTCAATTTCCCGCCGCCGGTTCAAGCCCCTGCTGCCACCACCGATGCCGATGAAAGCGGCCAGTTCTGGCAATACGATGGCCCACCACCCGGTCAGCGCTAGCTAGACTGCTTGATGTTATTTACCTAACTGAAATTTTTATTCGATGCGGAAGGTCGTGCGACCAATCTTGATAATGTCATTGGGCGCCAATTGATAAGGTGTAGAAATCAACTTGTCGTTGACTGTTGTGCCATTGCTGCTCATCAAATCTTCTAACCACCAGCGACCTTGATCCCAGTAAATCTTGGCATGATCGGCTGAGGCGTAGCCATCTTCTGGCAAGATCACTTGGTTTTCTGGGGCACGGCCTAGGTTTATGGTCGGTCCTGACAATGTATAGCTTTCGTTGGTCGTCAAGTTTAAGAGTACCGGGAGGCGGCCTGCTTGAGGAGGATTTGATGACATCTTCTATCTGGGCTCCTGCTGACAACTGCGAGCGTGCTTGCTCTATTACTTCTGCCTATTGTAGATCATGGAAAAGTCGAATTTGGCCAGTCATTTTTTAAAGCAGCAAAGATGACATCGTCGACCCAGGTATCTTTGATCCACAAACTTTTGACAAAGTGTCCTTCTTGCCTCAGGCCAACCCGTTTCATTAAAGCCATTGAGGCCAAATTTCGCGGGTCGACTGAAGCCGTGACGCGGTGTTTGCCCAACTTATATAGAAGCAGGTTAAGTAAGGCTGATAAAGATTCTTTGCCGTAGCCCTTATTTTGATATTGAGGATTTATTGTGATACCAATTTCAGCCAGTCTGGAATCGCGGCTGCTAATTTGCACGCCAAGATCGCCAATCAGAATTTGATTTGCTTGCAGTGTGATACCAACTTGATACCACTCACCGGTGGCATTGAAGTTTTCGGGATGTAAGCCTTTAATTAGCTCGTTCACTTGTTCAAGGGATTGTGGTTGCCAGCTCTGAAAGCGCGCTACTTCGATTTTCGAGCGATAGGCGTGCATAGCTTCTGTATCAGCAGTGGTAAGGCTGCGAATAACAAGGCGATCGGTCTTTAACTCTTCAAACATTCAGATAGTTATAGCAAGCCTTTGACTTGCAAGTGAAATTTCTTTTGCTGGGTTGAAGAGAGTGAACGTTTTTGTTTTTGACCTACAGTTGAGTAGGTATTTGAAAGTGTATGGTGCGAGGCAATGACAGCTGTTGGGGCGGACTTAGCCTGGAGCTGCAGGGCTAAGCCTAGCACCAATACTAGAGCAGCCAAGCTGGCACTATAGAGCCCAGCTAATCTTGCTTGCGGCGGGGACATGATCATAGCGAAACCACGCTCAGCTAACCGAGCGCTAAACAAGAAGATACTCTTAGTGAGAAAAGAGAGGTTTTCAAGCGCTGCGTTGATGCGGTTGCGGCCTTGCATGTGGCGCAGCTTTTTGCCAGGTACATGCACCACTCTTATTGGTGAATTGCCACTGATAAAATTTTTCAGTATGTATTGAGGCGACTTGAACTCAAGGGTTTGAATCTTGTATCCACGTTCTTGCTCTTCCATCTGATATTGGCGCAGCATGCCAGCCTGGGTCTTAATGTTCATTCTCATAGTAAACCATTTCTGTTCTCTATTCTGATCAGCATAATTTGTCATTTTGCCTCCATCATTTCGCCAATGAAGCAGATATTGATAATACATAGAACTTGCGATCAACTTGTGTGGATATGACAGGCAAGACCCAAACAGGTATTGCTCTAGGCTGATTATTTCGAATTCTCTTATCAGTCTGTGCTTGCTGCTTGTTGCTGCCTGGCAATACTGCTGGTGGTGCTAGTCACCATAGTCTAGTAAGTGCTTACTCTTGCATGAGCTTCTCGGTAGCAATAGCGTCGGCTTTGGCAAATATTGTTTTAGATTCTTGTTCTTTGCCTGTCTGCGCTAAGTAGCAGGCGTAACTGTTTAGAGCTTGGTAAAGCAAAGTTTTGTCATTGGCAAACGAGCCTTCTGCTAAATTCATTGCTTGCTTTAGCTCTCTTTCGGCATCGGCATAGCGATTTTCGTCGCGATCGAGCTGGCCGAGTTTTATTAGAGCTAGAACTCGTTTTCTGCCATTCTTACTATTGTTGATGCTGTTGTCGGCCGCTTTCTCGTAGATTGACAGTGCCTCTGCCAATAGTGGCCGCATCATTGGTAGTCTTTGTTGGCGGTTGTAACATTCAGCTAACAGCATGTCGATGCCAGCAACTTGTGGGCTGTCGTCTCCTAGCAGGTTTCTATAGACGGTGCGGGCTCGAGTGAGAAGGGTCTCTGTGTGTTTATCCATAGCGGCCCCAGCGAGGCCTCGATTGACATGATCAATGGTGGTAAAAGTAATGGGAGCAAGAATTCTCTTCATCCCTGTTTGCGCTTCGCTACCAGGCTTAGCTAGTTCGTCTAACTCTATAAGAAGAGTGTCGTAGGCTTCAAGCAAAACCTGACTATTAAGCTTGGCAATTTTTTCATTGACTACCTGCAGCTCATCAAACATTTTTGCCTTAGTAAAGAGAGTGCGCTCCATACGCAATGCCGTCATTAAGCGGCCGCGATTAGAAAATTTAGTACGAGCTGTATTTTCAGCTGAAGTTAAGACCCAATGTGCCTGATCGTACATGTGACTGTCTGTTAGAGTTTGGGCAATTGTGGTTTGGCAGTTCCATATGGTTTTTAAGAGCACAGTGCCGTGGTCAGGTTCTGGTCCGTTATCGCAGGACATGTAAGCCACGATAGCGGCAACACAGACAAATAGAGTCCAGAAGGCATAGCGTAGGTATTTGATTTCTAGGCGCTGTTTGGTAGGATGCTGCACTGCTTTGACTTTGACAGAACCTGATTGCGGTTGAATAGTCGGTAAGTCTTGTAGTACTTCAGTGATTGTCTGGTAGCGGTTTTCGGGTAACTTTTCTAAGCAGCGGAAGATTAGAGCCTCCATGCTTTTATTGATATTTAGCTCTGGCACCACCTCGCTAAACGATCGTGGCGTTTGGCTGACATGCATGGTCATGGTGTCATAGGCGGTGTCTCCCCTTAGCGGTGCAACTCCCGCTAGGGCTTCGTACATAAGGCAACCGAGCGAGTAAATATCAGAGCGATTGTCGAGGGGCTTTGCTTGGCATTGCTCTGGGCTCATGTAAAGTGGGCTGCCAAAGATGTCGCCAGTTTGGGTTAGCCTGGTTTGTTCTCTGGTGGCGTTTGGCAGCACTTTGGCGATGCCGAAGTCGACTATTTTCACTAGTTCCGAGCCGTCTTCGCCCTTAATCAAGACCAGGTTGCTGGGCTTCAAGTCGCGGTGCAAAATGCCGTTTTTATGGGCATGTTCTAAGCCCATACAGGTTTGGCGAAATATGTGAACTGCTCTGTCGAGGGCTAGGTGGCCGACTTCGTCTAGCAATTCACTGAGATTTTTGCCATCGAGGCAGTCCATTACTAGGTAAGCTTGAGAGCCGACAATACCAAAGTCGTAAATGCTAATGATGTTCTGGTGCTTTAGGGAGCTAGATGCTTTGGCTTCGTGCTTAAAGCGTTCAATTGCAACCTTGTCTGAATCATCGTGCAAAAGTTTAATGGCAACGATGCGATCCATGAGACGGTGGCGGGCTTTGTAAACTACGCTCATGCCTCCGGTACCAAGCACTGAGATAATTTCATACTGATCGGCAAAGACTTGGCCGATCATTGGATCTGCTTGTTCTAGCTCTAATTCGTGACCATCAACTGGGCACTTTGACCAGAGCGTTTCAAAGCGAGCTTCGCATTTTGGGCAGAATTTCAAGCGCTATCCTTAAGAAAACAACTAGGTTGTACCAGATTTATGTTCCCTTTTATAGGCCTTGCTTTCGGGGGGTTCTGGCAGGCTTCGGTCAATTGCAGTAAGTCGAAATTAATTTGGCACTCTCTGACTAATCTTACGTCAGTGGCAGTATCACCAATAGCCTTGAAGCAAATATAGGGGTCGGAAATGAATTTGTGTCGAAAATCTTGGTTGGCTCTACTGGCCTGTCAGTTACTAATGTCTTCGGCGGTCGCTGCCGACCCATTGTCTCCATCTGTATCGCCACAGCCAACAGCTGGTCGAGTAACAGATTGTGGCCGGCCATTTGTTGTCAAACTGCCTTCCGGCTGGGAAGTTAGTGAACTGAATGCGCCCAGGCCGAACAGTGGGCGTGAGATGGCTGGCGGGCGGCTCCGCGCTTTGAAAAAAGACGGTGAAGGTATGGCTGTAATTGAGCTAACCTATTTAAGTCGCACTGATGCCGGGCAAGCCGATATCGACAGCGAATTTAGTACCTTTATCTCGACTGTGAAAACAGAGTACGAGAGTAAAGGTCTGAAAACTAGTGCTACAAGCACTAAAAAAGCGACTCTAGGTGCTTTGCCCTCGGCCCAAGTCGAAATTACTGTGGTCGGTCAGAATAAAGAACTTCACCAATGGTTTGCCATGGCTCTTGGTAAAAAACATGTCTATGCTTTGAGCTACACCGGTGAAAAGCAGTATTACGATAGATTCGAGCCAGAGTTTGCTAAGTGTCGCGCTAGTCTATGCATGGAATAGTTGGCAGTTAGAACTAGAAAAAAATTGCTATTTAGCTTCTGAATTATTTTACTTCTGAATTATTTTGCCATAGACTGCTCTGCTTCAGCTTTTCTACTTCATCGAAATTTTTGTGCCAGATCTCTTCTAAGACAAATACATTGGCATAGCCTAGAGCAATCATCTGCGGTAGGCAGACATTATTTAGTGATATGCGCCTTGATGGAAAGAAAGTATTGGTGCAGTAGACAATTATTTTGCAGTTTTTATCAGGTACAAGCTGCTTCAACTTTTCTTCTTTTATATCTGCTCCCATAAGTAGGGCGCCCTTGATGTGTCCTTGCTTGTACTCGGCTTCACTGCGCAGATCAAGAACAGACACGCCAGGTTTCTGGCAATCTTTTTGGAATTGCTCAAAAGTTATAGTGCGGTCTTTCCAGTCAATTTTACTGACAGTGTTTTTGTATTCTTCGAATGAAACTGGGTCGACGGCTAGAGTAGGCGCAGCCCAGGCAAGGCTCGATATTGCTAGTAGTAGGGCAAGGCTTTTATTCATAATTTTTCTAAGCCAATTAGTTAACTAAGAGATTCCCGTTTTGTTCAAGGCCTAAGCATGCCTCATTTTTTATTTGCGCCACTATTTCAAAGGAACGCAGCCGGTCTTGTTGTTCATAGAGATCGCTGACAAACATTAGTTCGTCCGCTGCAGTAACTTCTAGCAGCCGTTCGAGTTTCGTTTTTACTGTCTCGACACCGCCAATGATGGCAATGGCCATGCGGCTTGAGACAGCTTGCTTTTCATTGGCAGACCAAAGAGTTTCCATCTGTTCTAGAGTTACTGGTGGCTTGAGCTGCATGTTCTCACCGCGGATTAGTGATAAACCTCGTTGCATTGGTGTGGTCGCCAAATTGCTGGCAAGCTCGTCTGTGTCTGCCGCCACCAGTGGCACTCCAATCATTACATGGGGTTTCTGCAGGGCTTTTGATGGTTTGAATCTGCTGCGGTAAAGCTTGATAGCAACTAATAATTCTTCAGGGGCAAAGTGACTGGCAAAAGCAAAAGGCAAACCTTCTTCTGCCGCCAATCGAGCGCTAAAATCACTAGAGCCAAGCAACCAGATTGGTACTTCTAAACCGCTGCCGGGGTAAGCTTTTACTTTTTGGTCGGCCGTAGCTGGTCCTAAATAGCGCTGCAGTTCGGCCAGAAGTTCAGGAAAATCATGACCGCTGGAATCAAGCCCCCGTCTTAGTGCGTGGGACGTAGCGCGGTCGGTACCGGGTGCTCTACCAAGACCCAAATCGATGCGGCCAGGGTAGAGTGTTTCAAGAGTGCCGAATTGTTCGGCAATAACTAGTGGTGCGTGGTTTGGTAGCATTATGCCGCCAGAGCCGACGCGAATTTTGCTGGTGCCTGCTGCCACATAGCCAATTAGAACTGATGTAGCGGCACTGGCTATACCAGGCATGTTGTGATGTTCGGCCAGCCAAAAGCGTTTGTAGCCGAGCCTTTCGCCATGTTGGGCGAGGGCCAGGCTCTTTTGTAGAGCATCGGCCGGCGTCTTGTCGGCCCGCACCGGGGCTAGGTCTAATATTGAGATTGCTGTGTTACTTAGTTTTGACATTTTGCCATGGCTGTCGAGATTAATTGATTTGTTGGCCTTGCAACTTGGGGGCCGAATAATTCAATATTAGACCGGTCGGTCTAATGTGTCAAATCATGGATTGTTTTGGGCTGCTTGCTAGCCTATTGCCAGCCACCTGCTATCATTCGGCAAGGTAATTTTGCCAGATCCTCTCTATCTTAGACAATCTTCAAGCTAAATGTCAGATTCTAATGCAGCATCTTCGGCCCTATTAGACCCGCTGGCTGTTGCTCGTGAATATCTCACGCCTGCCGGTAGACGCCGGGTGCTACGCCAGCCTAAGGTCGATTTGCCCAGAACCGACTTAAGCATCCCCCACGGCCAAGGGCATCTGGCTGTGCGTTACTGGGGGGATGGCCAACCAATCTTGCTCGTACACGGCTGGGCTAGTGACCAGTCAGACCTGTTTTCCTATGTCCCGGCTCTCGCTGTGTCTGGTTATCGCGTGATTACAATGGATCTTCCGGCCCATGGTGAATCGAGCGGCGACTGCGCCAGCATCGATCAGCTAGCCGAGGGCATCTTGACTGTGGCTCGTCACTTTGACCCGCTTAAAGCCATAGTTGGCCATTCTGTCGGTAGTGCTGCCGCGACTGTTGCCATATCGAAAGGCTTAGCAGTAGAAAAGGCAGTCTTCTTGGCACCGCCAGAGAGCTACGAAAATTTTGCTCGATACTTTGCTGCAATCAAGGGCTTGAGCCCGCAGCAAGTTGACCAGATGATTGAGCACTTGCAAGCAATTGGAGTGCGGGTAAGTATTACTACCTCTGACTTGGCATCAGCTTTTGATTTGCCAGGCTTGATTATTCATTCAATTGATGATCCGATTACGGCGGTGGAAAATTCGCTTGTGATCGCGGGTAAGTGGGTCAATTCGATCTTCTTGCCTGTAAGTGACCTGGGCCATCGTGGCATCTTGCGTGATCAAAATGTCATAACCACTGTCTGTGATTTTATATCCAAGGAATAGGCTCCGGGAGCCTGTCGGATATTTACTGGCTATCTTTTCGGTCGCTGTTGAAGAGCTAGTCTCAAAGCGATACCATTGGTGCGTCATATCTAGAGTGTTGCCATATGAAAGTCGTTCTGGCTGAAAAACCTTCTGTTGCCAAAGATATCGCCGCAGTTGTCGGTGCCACCACAAAACGAGATGGCTATTTTGAAGGCAACGACTATGCCGTCACTTATGCCTTCGGCCATTTAGTTACCATGGCCGAACCAGAAGAGATGAACGAAGCTTGGGGCAAGCCTTGGCGCTTGAAGCAACTGCCAATGATTCCAATTGAATGGAAGTATCGGGTGGTGGAAAAGTCAGCGCACCAGTTTAATGTCATCAAAAAATTGTTCTTAGATCCTGCCACCACTTCAATTATTTGCGCTACAGACGCAGGGCGTGAAGGCGAACATATTTTTCGTTTGATTTATAAATTGGCTGAATGTAAAAAGCCCGTTGAGCGCTTATGGATAAGCTCACTGACAGCCGAAGCAATTAAAGACGGACTAGGCAAACTGAAATCTTCTAGTGCTTTTGATAGCCTGGCCGATGCCGCCGCAGCTCGTGCCCAAGCTGATTGGGTAATCGGACTTAATTTCACTCGCGCCTATACCACAATCAATAATCAGTTGTGCACCATTGGTCGGGTGCAAACACCGACTCTTTCTCTTATTGTTGATCGTCAAACTACAATTGATGCCTTTACTTCTGCCAAGTTCTTTGAGATCATCGCTACTTTCGAGCCGGGTTTTGTTGCCCGTTATATTACTCCTGCAACTGCTGAAGCTGAGCCTCAGACAAGATTGCACGATAAAGCTCTAGCTCAGTCTATTGTTAAGGCAGTAGAGCCAAGCGAGTTTGGAGTGGTGCAATCTGTAGTTACTACAGAAAAGCGCACCAATGCCCCAGCGCTCTACGATTTGCTGACGCTGCAAAAAGATGCCAACAAGCGCTTTGGCTATACTGCTCAAGAAACTCTCAATATTGCCCAGAGTCTTTATGAAGAGCATAAGCTCCTCTCTTATCCTAGAACTGAGTCGCGGCACCTCTCTACCGATATGGTGGGTGAGTTGCCGCGCATTCTCTCTGTACTTTTGAAAGGCCCAATTGCCACCAAAGAAGTAAAAGATGCCTTCACTCAAGAAGGCATTGTGCCCGGCAATATTACCGCTGCTTTAATTCGTCCGCGCCTCACTAAGAGCTATGTTGACGATGGCAAACTAACAGATCACCACGCCATTATTCCGACGCACAATGTCCTTCCTAAAAATTTACCTCTGCAGCAGCGTAATATCTACCAGCTTGTAGCCACGCGCTTTCTCAGCATTTTTCTGCCGCCTGAAGTGCGCGATGAAACCACTGCCCTTATAACTTTAGCCGAACATACTTTTAGAGCAAAAGGCTTTGTCATCAAAGAAGTAGGCTGGACAGTGCTTGCCAGTAAGGCCAAAGACGAAGAGAAAGAGGAACCGAAGGCCAAGGGTAAGGGCAAAGATAAAGATAGCCAAGAAGACGCCCAGCAGCTGCCGCCTTTAGCTCAAGGGCAGCAAGTGCCCAAGCGCAAGATTGAATTGAAAGAAGGCAAAACTACGCCACCGAAACCATATGACGATGCTAGTCTTTTGACAGCAATGAAGAATGCTGGTAAAGAACTTGACGATGAAGATTTGGCCTCTTACATGAAGCAAAAGGGCCTGGGAACGCCAGCTACTCGTGCTGCTATTATTGAGCGCCTGCTACAAACTGGTTATGTTGAACGCAATAAGAAAGCCCTTCTGCCCACAGAAAAAGGTAAAGCCTTAATTGCTCAAGTACATAATGAGTTGAAAGATATTGCTTTGACAGCAATTTGGGAACAGCGTCTGGCAGACATGCAAGACGGTAAATTGCAACCAGCATCTTTTGATAGTGACATTTCTGATTTAGTGCGTCGTATCCTGCCTGATGTCACCGCTGGCGGTGCTCTTTCGGGGCCGTCTATTCCACCTAGTGATGGCAGTAGTTTGGGCACTTGTCCATTGTGCAAAAAGGGCTATGTGCGGCTCACTCCGAAAGGTGCTGGTTGCAACCGTTGGAAAGAAGGCTGTACTTTCTCTATATGGAAAGAGCAGCGCGGCAAAGAACTGAGCGAGAGCCAGATGAAAGATCTGGTAGAAAAAGGCGAAACTAAAGTAATTAAGGGCTTCAAGAAAAAAGACGGCAGCGGCAAGTATGACGCCAAGTTGATTCTCAATGAAGAAGGAAAAATTCAATACGACTTGGGCGGCGGAGTAGTTGCTGCTAGTGGTATCGGCGAATGCCCTCAATGTAAGAGCCGTATTGCTGCTCAAGCTTCAGAAGCCGCCTCAGGGTCGAACGAGATCGGTTCTGTACGCCTTACCCCCAAGGGAGCTGGCTGTAGCCGCTGGCGCGAGGGCTGTAACTTCACGGTTTGGCGCACTGTCTTTGGTAAAGAGCTAAGTGATGAAGAGCTCAAGAGTCTAGTAGAACATGGTCGCACCGCTCTAGTTAAGGGTTTCAAGAAGAAGGACGGTAGCGGCACCTATGACGCTCGCCTGGTTGTCGGCAGCGATTTTAAGACAAGGCTAGATTTTGACAGTCGTCCAGAAGGGCCTGAACCTGAACCACTAGCGACAGCAGCCCCAGCAAAAAGCTCATAAACAGCAGCCTGCCATAAAATTGCCCATAAAGCGCCAAACATTACCAGTAGAGTGTTCAATAGACCTTTGTCTATTTTGGAGCACTTACTATGGTTGCCAACCGACCTTCTGAATCTGTTGAATCAAAATCAGATAGACTGGCTGCCATGCTTGACAATGGCCAGGTAAAGCAAGTCGTAAATCAGTTGCGCCACGAATTTGAATCTATGAGCCCGCGCCAATATAGCCGCATGGTGCGCGAAATCGCGAACAAAGAAGATAAATCAGTAGGTGCGAACTTGAAAGTTGTGATGTCTGGACGGGCTGAACTGGTACTGGTTGACGATGGTCAAGGTAGAGCTAATCGTTCTATGTCTGATCGGGCTATGTCTGATCGGGCCATGCCTAATCGCGCCATGCCTGGTCGCACTGATGCTGCATCGCACCCTAAAGAACTATTTGTTCCTAAATCTCAGGGTCAGCCTCAGTCTTTGGCCGATATGCGTCAGCAATCGATAGATAAAGACCCCTGTGCTCGTTATCAGGATCTTCGTTTTGCCCAACTGGCCGATGTTAATCGGCAGTATGCCGCTAAGGCTCAGCTTTCGGCTATGGGCTTTAAGCACTCGCCATTAGTAATTGACGTAGCCGCCCAGCGGCGGTTAGAAGCTGTAGCCCAAGAGTGCAAGCTCTCCCACAAGAAGCAGCCGTGAGGCGCTTCCCGGTCGTGTCTCTCCGGTTCGGTCGTCCCACCGTGGGCGTGGGGGCCGGTGTAGGGGGCGTGAGGCCACTGCTTCTCTTCCACTTCCTCTTCCTTCTCTAAACCCTCGCCATTGGGGTCTTCTGCGATTTAATGTGGATAATATTCCAGCACTTGGCAAATGCCAACAGAATGTCACAAATCGACTGTAATCTAAGGGCATCGGTGAAGACACCGTACTTTCTTGGAGGAAATCACATGGCTGGCAGAGAAATTTCAAATGACCTAATCGAACGCAAATCAAGTGCATTAGCTAACATTCTAGACACTGGTGACGGCGTTCGAGCGGCCAATATTTTGCGAGATGAAGCTCAAAATCTTTCCGCCAATTCTTTCAACCGTGTTGTTGAGAGAACCTCTGACAAAGAACAAAAAAGCACAAGAGGTCAAGGTTTTGACCTAGAGATTGTTAAAGACGGCACCCTCATCATTACTGGTGGCCACAAAGGTGAGACAGTGGCTGGGCACATGAAGAGGGAGCGCCCCGAGTACCCCAGCGGTGGCAGTGGTCAGGGTGGTGGTAGTAGCCGTGAGCGACAGGTAGTTGTTGAGTGTCCTAAGAATGACATGCTTGGAGATATTGCCAAGGGTGCCGCTTTGCTCGGTGGTGGTACTGCTCTATTTGGTGGTGACAAGAAAAATATTGTCAGAAATGGGGTAATCGGTGCTGTTGGTGGAGCCGTCTACAACCATGAGAAAGATAAAGACACAGACTGCGTCATCGTTGACGACGGCCGTGGTCGCCGTCGCTAAGGCTACTTAAACCGTTCATAAAGACTCTATGAAATTACGCAAGAACCCCAAGTTGTCAGCCATGACTTGGGGTTTTTGCTATGTATCATTACCGTTTGGTTCAAGTTAGATTGACTCTCTCTCCAACTTGGATCTTATATACTTAGACCACCAAAATGACAAATTCAGCTGCCCGCAGAAGTGCTGTGCAGTTGACATCCGGAGGTTCTATGAAACGTAAAGCATCAGCTCACTGGGCTGGCGGTCTAAAAGATGGCAAGGGAACAATTTCCACTCAAAGTGGCGTTCTTGCTAAAACCCAATATTCTTTCGGTACACGCTTTGAAGAAGGCGCTGGAACCAACCCAGAAGAGCTAATCGCAGCAGCTCACTCTGGTTGCTTCTCTATGGCTCTTTCTAACATTCTTGGCGAAGCTGGTTTGACAGCTAAGTCAATCGATACTGAAGCCACAGTAACCTTGGAAAAAACCGACGCTGGTTTCACCGTAACTGAAATCGTTCTCGATCTCGTTGCTGATATTCCTGGCGTTGATCAAGCTAAATTTGAAGAGTGCGCTGAGAAGGCCAAAGCTGGTTGCCCAATCTCACGTCTATTCAATGCCAAAATCACATTGAATGCCAAACTAGGCGCAGCTGTTTAAGACTGATAGTCATAGACATTGATTCAATAAACTAAAAGGGACGCATTGCGTCCCTTTTTTTTTGTCACTATATGCGGTGCAATATTTCTTTTCTGGGGCAGGCTTATATTTCGTCTTCGCAGCAGCCTGTGGCTGAGAATTTGTCTTTGACGCCACCGGCAAATTCGTTGGCCTTTTCTGCTATATCGTCGCGCAATTCTTTGCCCGATTTAGAAGCGAATAAATTGCCTAATGCATAACCGACGCCTAGAGATACAACAGAGCCTGCTGCCGCCCCTACTACAGCCCCAGCAATGAAGATTGTCTTCAGTAAAGGCAGGTTTCCTTTGATCAGGGTCTTCAACATGGGCCGCTCCTCAAATCATTAACTAATTGAATCAATAACTTATCGCATTCTAGCACCTGACTAAAATAAACACTGTTCAGGAGAAATTCGGCTGAGTATCGTACTATAGGGCGATGTTTACAGGGAAATTGAGAATATGACAGGCACTGAAACCATCGAGCCAAGCACAAAGGCAAAAGCGACAGAAAAGACCACAATTAACTACGCCAAGGCCATTGCCGATGAGCTGAAAATAGGCATGGCGCAGGTTCAAGCGACGATTAACTTACTGGCTGAAGATTGCACAGTGCCTTTTATTGCCCGTTATCGCAAAGAGGCTACAGGTACTCTAGATGAGGTCGCTATTGCTGCCATTCGTGATCTGCAAGAGCGCCTACAGCAGCTCGATAAGCGCCGTGACGCCATGCTTAAATCTCTGAAAGAACGCGAATTATTAACTGATGAGCTGTTGGCTAAGCTAACCGCTTCCAATTCTATTAATGATCTAGAAGACATTTATCTTCCATTCAAGCCCAAGCGCAAGACCAAGGCCAGCGTTGCTCGCGAGAAAGGTTTAGAGCCCTTGGCTCAAGAGATTTTTACTTTCAAACTTAAAGATGTGCAGAAAGCCGCCGCGGCCTATGTCAACAAAGAAAAAGGCGTCGAAACGGTTGAGTTGGCTCTAGCTGGCGCCCGCGACATCATGGCTGAATGGATGAGCGAAAATCTAGTGGCCCGCAAACAATTGCGAGCCTACTGGACAAAAAATAGTTCTATTTATTCAAAAGTAGCCAAAGGCAAAGAGCAAGAAGGAAAGAAATTCAAAGACTACTTTGAGTGGAGTGAGAAAGTGACAACCGCTCCTTCGCACCGCATTTTGGCAATGTTTCGTGGTGAAAGCGAAGGCATATTAAAGGTTTCAATCAAGCCTGATGATGAAGACGCCTTGATCATCATGGACAATAATTTTCTCAAAGGCGACGGTGCCTGCAAAGCCCAAATTGAAATTACAGTAGAAGATGCCTACGACCGGCTGCTTGCTCCTTCAATGGAGACTGAGCTTAGAGCAGAACTGAAGCAACGGGCCGATGTTGAAGCTATTCGCGTCTTTACTCGCAATCTGCGCGAGCTTCTCATGGCACCACCTTTAGGTGAACACGCCATCATGGCTCTAGACCCCGGTTTTAGAACTGGTTGTAAGCTAGTTTGTCTGGGCCGTCAGGGTGACTTGTTGCATCATGATGTGATTTATCCACACATGGACGGCTCTGGTGATGGCGCTAAGCAATCTAAGCTGAGTGCAGTGAAGAAAATTGTTGAGCTAGGCAAGAAGTTTGGCATTGTCGCGGTTGCTATCGGCAACGGCACAGCCGGCCGTGAAACCGAAGAATTTTTGCGCGCTATCGATTGGGCGGCAGCAGGCATGGATGAGCCGCAAATCGTCATGGTCAATGAAAGTGGTGCCTCAATTTATTCAGCCTCTGAAGTGGCCAGAGAAGAGTTTGCTGACTACGATCTTACTGTGCGTGGTGCTGTCTCTATTGGGCGACGTTTGATGGACCCTCTGGCTGAGCTAGTCAAGCTCGACCCGAAATCAATCGGTGTTGGTCAGTATCAACACGACGTCGATCAGCCAGCTTTGCAAAGCAGCCTCGATGATACTGTGGTCAGTTGCGTTAACTCTGTCGGTGTGGAATTAAACACTGCTAGTAAGCAACTTCTATCGTATGTGTCTGGCTTGGGCAAACAAATCGCTGCCAATATTGTTGCTCACCGTCAAGAAAATGGTCCGTTTAAATCAAGAGCTGAATTGAAGAAAGTGGCTCGTTTAGGTCCTAAAGCATTTGAGCAAAGTGCTGGCTTCTTGCGTATTCGCGAAGCTAAGAACCCCCTTGATGCAAGCGCTGTTCACCCTGAAAGCTACAAGGTGGTCGAGACCATGGCGAAAGATCTAGGCACAGATTTGGCCACCCTCATGTCTGACAGCGATACTCGCAAGAAAATCGATTTGAATAAGTATGTCTCAGAAAAAATTGGTTTGCCGACCTTGCGCGATATTATGCAAGAACTAGAGAAACCAGGCCGCGACCCTCGTGCCAAGCTTGAGCCCATGAAGTTTGCCGAAGGCGTGCATTCAATTAATGATTTGTACGAAGGTATGAAGCTGCCAGGTATTGTCACTAATGTCACTGCATTTGGTGCTTTCGTTGATATCGGTGTACACCAGGATGGCTTAGTGCACGTTAGTCAATTGACAGACAAATTTGTCAAAGACGCTAGCGAAGTAGTGACAGTGCAGCAGAAAGTGCAAGTTACTGTTTTGTCTGTAGACAAAGAGCGCAAGCGCATCTCGCTCAGCATGAAACGTTGATTGATCAATTTAGGTCAGACTAGGCTCTAGTCAGCGCTAGCTCTTCATCTGTTAAATGACCTGCTAGGCCGCTCTCGATTAAGCCCTGGATTGAGGCAAGAAAATGGGCTGCTTGCCCCATATCAACCACCAGAGTGTCGGAGGAGAAAACTACCGACATCATTCGCCTCGCCTTGATTTCGTTCTCTATGACTTTTACTCTGGGTTCAACAGTGCCCACGCCAAAAATACAGGTGCTGACATTGGGTGCTAAAAGAGTGTTGAGACCAAATTTGCCCAGGGATGTTAGGCCAAAGGTGGCGGGGTTGACGATTTGCCGCAAGAATGGAATATGTAGGGCAATGGCAATATAAATTCGACGCAGTATCCACGGCACTTTGCTTAGTACGTGCTCTTTGGCTAACTGGGGTACGCTCATAATCTCTGCTGTTCCGTAGCGCTGTAGCTCTTGAGCTATTTGCGCCAAGGGCATTTTGTGCACGTCTTTGATTGTGCCAAAGAACACAGCTGGTTGCTGGCCAATCATGCGCTCTACGGTAAAGCCAGCCACTGGTTCGTTTCTTTGAATGACAGCGCCGAGCGGTAATCTAAAGGCTCGTGTCTGCGGGTGTGAGAGCTGTGCTACAGCAATTGCCTTTAATATGATGGCTGTTATAGTTACTTTGCTTCCGCCGCTGGAAAGTTTGGTTCGCAGTACTTCAGCTTCTTCCATATCGAAATCGGTCAGTATATGAGTGGGGATAGTTTTCGTCGAAATCAGAGTAATCATGTCCATGACATTCCACCTAGCCCTGTGGAAGCTAGATGTTGTGTAGGCAGGTTGACTCTGTGAGCTTCCGGGTGTTGTTTCGGTCATAGCCTCATTCATTTATTTCGATGGTTTGCTCTAAGTCAGGCTTTTGGGTGTATTGAGACTGGCGCTTGGCTGGGAAGTTCCCAATTACTAGATACTAGTTCCTTATTCCCCCAACGGGGATTTTGATTCTGCCAATCCAACTCTAAAATCCAAGAGTTATTCAATCACAACGTGCTCTGTAGCCGAACGACCAAAGGTTTCAGCCGCATACATCTCTTCTACCTTGGCTGGCGCCACATGGAAATCACCGGCAGTCGTGGCATGCATGAGGTAACTGTACTCGTAGTGGCCAGCATTGAGAAGAGAGCTAAAAGCTTCTGCTTGACGAGCCCGCAGGTTGGTATGTTCGAACCAATACTCAGGCCACCAATGCCTCGTATAGAGATTTATACTATCGGTATTGAATGGTGGAGGATCTAAGTTGGTTGGCGTTTCAGGAGTTTCTTCGATCCTTTCATCTTTTGATTGAACCGTAGGCAGGCTGCTGTGTCCTGCCAATTCAGGGTTTACCGGCTCGGCTCCGGCTGGCAGTGGGTCTATCATAGCTACATGGTAGCGTGCCCCTGGTGTTTTGAACTTGACTGTAGAGCGAACAATCGCACCTGCCTTTATATGCCAAGTTCCGTGTTCGTCTCTGCTTACATCTGACTTCTTGTTTACAGCTGTATAGGTGCGCTCAATGGTAAAACCGTGGTCTGCTGGTTTCATTGCTAAATCAAGCGGGGCATAGTTTAAGGCCATGCGATAGTACAAGCGTCCTGGTCCATTTTTCGCTATCAATACTTCGTTGTTCTTGTGTGTCAGCAGAAATTCTGTTGGCACTGTCACTGATTTCGTATCGGTACTTCTCCCCTTAAATTGTTGGATGCTTGCCAAAGTGTCGCCAACCCAAGTCTGGCATTCGAAGTTAGGTGTCTTACTTTCATACATAGAGAAGTATCGATCAAGTGCTTGCAGTATATAGCCATTTTCTTGAGTGCCTTGCCATATGCCATTTTTTCTATGACCGAGTAGGCCTCGCACCAATTTCGGTATCAGACTACTGTTTGGCTGATCAGCCATCAGCGCCTCAAGCACTACAGCGTTTGTGCGATTGTGCGAGTAGAACATATAATAATCGCAGTCAGAGTAACCATCAGCATTGCAAGAGGCTGTAGACGCTGTTTCTTTTATCTGGCTGCTAATTAGCCTGCGCAGAGCTGCGGTTTCTCTGGCCGCAGACTCTTCTTTCGAAATTACTGGTAGCAACCAGGCAGCCGATTCTAGAGGTAGTAACTCTTGCAAACGATCAATTGGTAGATTTTCGAGGGTAGTACCAGCGCTCTGGCCTTTCCCTATTTTGGCTGTAGCTTGGTTTATTAACGCCACCGCCCGTGAAGCATCTGTTTCGTTCATTAGGTGCAAGACATTTATAGCTCGTGCTTCGATAGCATATCGAGCCTCTGGTGAATAGTCTGATGAGATATAGTCCATGACTCGACGTAGAAATTCACAGCCTTTGTCTAGTTTTGATTGCTCAACCACATAGCCTTTTTCTTTTGCTAGGGCTAGGGCTCGAATAACCTGAATGCTTACGTATGGCCATTCGTAAGGGTCTGATTGTTGCCATAGTCCGAAGCCGCCATTCGCTCTCTGTCTGGTAGAAAGCAGATCGATGTCATTTTGAACTAGTGTCTTAAATTTAGCTTTGTCTGTTTCTTCTAGTTTACCGAAGGCAGTAAGAACATTTTCTAGCGATAGCATGGCAATTAGTCTGGCTGATAGCTGCTCCGAGCAAGCAAAGCGATAATCGTGTAAGTAGAAATATGCATCTACAAGGCTCTGCACCGCGGTGCTGCTGGTGCTTACTGTTAGGCCGCCAATCTCCTTATAAACATTCTTAGGTGGGTTTAGCTTTTGCACAGCTCCACTGTTGTCTATCTCGCCATAGGTGGCGAACGTCTCGGTGCTTGCCGGCACCATAATTGGTATTGAAAATTCAGCGGCATCTGACATAGCTCCTGATACCACTGCCGCTTGAAAATTGGCAATACCAGGTTGGTCTGTGGCTATAGCAAAATTCGCAGCAATGCGGTCGTGGGCTGGTACTGTCACTCTCTGGCCAACTGTTTGGCTCAGCTGTTCGCTGGCGCTGCCGTGCCCTAAATTGATATTGCTCCCCCTCAATAGAACTTCTGCAGTTAAGGGTTTGTCAGTGTCGTTTTGTACAACTATAGGTAACGTGCAGGTATCACCGAAGTTCAAGAAGTTTGGTGCCGATGGCTTTACTGTCAGTGATAATTTCGCTGAGATACTTGACTCTGCTGAGCCAAATCTATCGCTACCGGCAGCTGCCACTGCCATAATGCGGTAGCGAGTTAAGCTATCTGGCATGTGCATTTTCACAGTTGCTCGACCATTCTCGTCAGTGACAATGGCTGGTGCAAATAGGGCAAGAGCGGAAAAGTCTTGGCGAACTGTTATGGATTTTTCTCTAGCTGAAGAGCCGCTGTCGCTGTAGTGGCGTTCGTCGACAACGGTTGGTTCAACTTGAAACATATTCATGTCGCGTGGCCCTTCGATTCTATAGCCTTCACGAGACGAATTACCGCGGTCTCTTCTATTCTTTGAACTTTCCCTAGTCTCTTTCTTTAGCGCATTCGGGGCTGTTGGTATTACCACAAAGTTGCGGCCAAAGCGGTAATGCGTCCTTGGATTTGCATTTGGGTAGAATAGAGCAAGTGGATCTTCCCACTTGTGTTTCGCGAGCGCTAAAACAGCTTCGTCAGCCACTGCTAACGCTACTTTTGCATTCTTAATTGCTTTACCCTGGGCGTCGTGCACGTCAATTGTAATTGCCGTCTCATTGCCGGGGCTAACGTCTTTGCTTGCTGGTTTAAGGGTGAGCTTGAGTGCACGCGCCTTAGGTGGTACTGCTAAATTGACGCTACCTGTGGCAAAAGCTGCTTGGTTCCCAGATAGGTGCACCTCTACTGAGAAGTTAGGATAGTCATCTTCGCTGACAGGAACTTTGACAACTGTCGATTTTGTCGTCAGTTTTAGCGGTGCAGTCGAGATTATATTGTGCCTGGTTATGGTCACTAAACCTTGTGCCGGTGAAAATGGGGCGTCAACTATTATCTCTGCTGTGTCACCTGGCTGGTATTCTTTGCTATCGGCTGTTAGCTTCACAACATTCTGTTGAGCGGTTTCACTGCTGCGCGCTTCGTGCTTTTCGACAGACCACGAGGTCGAGCTTTCGCTACAGCGCCCCAAATTATCGAAGGAGGTTGCAACAAGCATATAGTATCCGGCTTGGTCTGCCGGAAACTCTATTTCTGTTGGTTTTGCTTCTGATGTTAGTGAGCGGTGGGCAATTTCTAGTTGTTGAGGACTGTCTGCTGCAGTTCTTAGTAATGACAATTCTATTCTAGAGCCTTCCTTGGCTTTGCCGTCGAGGTCTGTGGCGATGTAACTAGCCGAAACCGTTTCATTGATGTGATACCAAGATTTGTTGGCTTTGACACCAATACATGTGTCAGAAGGATGCACGAGAATTGATACTTTGTCAGACCACTTCTGTTTATTGATGTCGGTCACCGTGGCTTCACATGTTACTGAGAGAGGCTGTGAGCGCTTCAACTCTTTGATCTCAAGATTCATTTTACTAAGGCCGAGCGAATTGGTTCTGGTTTTGAGGCTGCTTGTGACACTGTCTGGATTGTTGTTAATTTTGACTTTGCCTGTTTTTGAGCCATAGTAGCTATTGCTATAACCAGAGTAGAAAGAATAGTCGTGCCAGCCTGGCGGTGCATACCTTGATGGTGTTGCCACCATGTTCCAGTCTATAGGTGCGCGTGGTAAACCACTACCAGTAAAATACTTAGCGGCGGCTTCGAGGGTTGTTGCCTGGCCCATGATCATGGTGTTGCCTTTGGTAGAGGCTACGCTCAGCTCAAATTCAGGGCGGCGAAACTCTTGGATATTTATTTCTACTGAAGTTGAAGTTCTATATCTTCTCTCTAAGTCTTTAACTAGGGCCGATGAGTGAGCAATTTCTTTTTGTGCTGGTCCTTCCCAAATACTGAGATAGGCCGTGCCTAGGTTTACCTTGTTGGGAATTTTCATGATGATTGAGAAACCACCAGACTGGTCAACATCAGCTTCGCCTTGGCAAAGATCTTCCATGCCTGTGACCATTAGCTTGTACGAAACTTTTTTGAATTCTGGTAAAGACAGTTTCAGAGCATCATTCTTTGTATAGTCGAGGTTTCTGGCCCAACCTTTGATATAGACTGTTTCACCGGGCTTGTATAAACCCCTGTCGGACACAGCATACCAGTGCGTCTGTGCATAAGTAGGATTGTGTCTCCAGCCTGGGCCGTAGTCACTGGCTGGAAGGATCGCTATGTCGTTGTTTTTGCGAGCAATTAACAAGCAGGCTTGATAATCATTGGTGTCGAGGGTCATTACTGCTTGACCATCTTGTGCAGAATTTGTGGTTTGGTCTGCGGGCAACAAATTTAAATTGACGTTGCCGATTGGTGCAGCTGTAGATAGAGAGGAAGTCAGTATCCTCAAGTTGTTGCTGGCAAAAGCATCGATGGCAATGTCCGTGACTTGCAACCATGTATAGATTCGTAGGCGCTCTTCGGGTTTTGATTCCGTTGTTTCTACTTCAAGAGTGAATTGTCCGCTGCCCTCTTTCAGATATGGTTGGAGATTTACAGCGATTGATTCTCCTTCTTTTTTGATAGTAATTGTTTGTTCTGAAACGATTGTTCCCGGTGTTGGCTCTCTTTTCGAATCTAGGCATTTGCGAAATTGCCACCAGTCTTCAGGTATGTTTTTGCGAATTAGTACCTTTACAGTTGGTGAGCCTTGGGCCCAAAACCGGTAGGTCGGTTGTTTTGTTGGCAGGTTTACTAAAATCTTGTTATTGCTCAGCGCACTGTACAGTGGCCCGGTTTTGAGCGCGGTGACATAACTTTTGCCTAGAGTTTGACCATAGATATTTGTCAGATTCTTGTCTATGGTAATGTGATATTTGGCGAATGGTTTGAACGCACCTTGAATGAAAATGTTGTTGCCATAAGCAGTTGGAGTCAATTCGCTGCTAGCCGGAGAGATTTTTACCATCTCTGCTTTGAATTTCGTTTGGTCGAGAACATTTGAGAAAGACAGGGTAGCTCCATTTTCCGGATGTCCACCTCTCATTGATGTTTTTATTGGAATTAATGGTCCATGGGTCTTGAAATGATATTGAGGTGACTTAGTAGAACGTAGCGGGCCCTCTAGCGATGGCGCCCCAGAAGAGAATGTTACATCTACCGTTTGGCCTAAAGGTAGTGCTTTGAGAGGCTTGTAGGCAATCCATCTTTTCTTGTTCCAGGTGGCAATTTTTGCTTGAAAAGTCTTGTCTAGTTCGGCGATGTCTGCCAGCCCTATTGGATATTTATCTTTGCCCAGCGAGACGCTAATGTACTTCAATATCTCGGCACTATCGGCGTCTTGATCGAATGTTGCCACTAGAATCGGTGTGGCTATTTTGGGCAAGGGTTCGCTCAATTCAACAGGACGAATTGAAATTGATGGTGTGATAATTGTGTAGCTCTTTTCTTCTGCTAAAACGTCACCGTTCGCCGCTTTTGTACCTGCTGGAATATTGACTTTGTACTCAGTTGATTTAGGAAAACGTTTATTCTCGGGAATGAATAGAATTGTTTGCGTACCTACCCAGCGCCAGTGTCCTGCTGGCTGTGGCGTCAGTGTCACAAGCGAAGAAGGAGCTGCTGGTTTCATTTCGCCAATTGCTACCATTGGCTGTGAAAAAGTAATGCTTAGCTCTTCAATATTGTCGACATTGCCGCTATGACTAATACGTTCGACTGTGAGCGGTCGAAGGTTTGACGCTAATGCTTGCTTGCTCGGCTTTGGTTGCGACGTGCTGGTAGCCTGGGGCGGGAAGGACTCAACAGTTTGACGGCCTGGTAACTTAGGCTTAATGAGAGATTGTTCTGGAATTACAATCGCTCTTCGTTTGTCATGCTGTAGAGGCTTGAGGCGATCTACAAGTTCTTCGATGCGAGTGATTAATAGTGGCTGATTTGCTGCCACTGCGGTTGCCGGCGGCTCTGCGATACTAGAGCTCTCTGGTCTAAAGGTGATATCTAGCTTTGGTTGTGATGGGTCAATTTCGTCTTCTGCCAATGCACATAGGTTCAATGAATTACTTGGAATGGCGAGCAGTAGGGCCAAAATAAAGGAGTGCAATTGATGAACGCCCCGTCTAACGGCTTTGCTAACGTGCATCTGCTACTCCACGAAATAATTAGTAATGAACTTAGTAATCTGATTTTAGTAATGAGACATGCGCCGAATACCACTTGTCATGGTCGGTGTCGGCGCAAAAGTAAGGAGACGGCGCTCAACTCGTTTTGTTCCTGCCGAGTTTTGCTTACATGAAGCTAACGCTACAAATGGAACCAGGGCAGAATTCTCCCGTCACGGCAAGCAACAGGACATTAACGGTCACTACCAATTTAATTGTCCACGACGTTCTGAGGAGAAAACATGTTTGCATCTACTAAATCAACCACCCTAGCTTTAGGCGTGGCCATGTTCTTGAGCCAATCAGTGGCATTTGCCGATGAAACTAGCTCAACATCAATCAAGACCGAAACCCCCCTAGGCTCAGCTTCGACCAGTGTCAAAGTGAAGTCGAATGCTGCATCTACCACTAAGACTGTAAAAAGAGCTAGTGCCAATGCAGTTGAGGCCAAGCAAAGCACCTATCATGCTGAAGCTGGAGTTGGCGGCGCTAAAGTAACTCATGAGAAAGATGCTGTTCGCGCCAATGTCGATGGTAGCGTTACCTCTGAGCAGAAGAAAGAATCACATGCCATTGGTGTTGGCGGCTCTGCTCACAAAAAGTCGAGTGCTAGCACTACTGTTGGTGCTAATGGTTCCTCTACTTCCGTCAAAGAAGAGAAGCAATCAACTAATCCATAGTTGCTCGGCAGGTCTGACATAGCTCTTAGTCCGGCGTTGGGGCGCTAGATAAGTCGAAGAGGCACGAACGGCAATGTTCGTGCCTCTTTGTGGGTAAGTTATATTAGACTAGTAGTATCCAAGTGAGTTTTTTGTGAGCAGAGAGGCCCAGGTTAATAGTACGAGATTGAAATGGTTGGTACCATTCTTCTTTGTCTGCCTGCTTTTAGTTGGCGGTACAGTTCTTTTCGCCCGGGCGCAGGATTATCCAGAGCCACCGCCCACTCTCACCTTAAAAAGAGACGTTGGCTACGCCGTTGTTGACGGCCAGTCGTTGTCTATGGATGTTGTTACTCCGAAAGTCGGGAAGGGGCCGTTCCCGGCTGTGCTCTGTATTCATGGCGGTGGCTGGAGTTCCGGTCATAAAAAAGACATGGTGGGCTGTGCCTATATGCTCAGTCAATTGGGTTTTGTTACTACCTCTATAGATTACAGGCTGGCTCCTCAGTCTCATTTTCCGGCTCAGGTTGAAGACGCCAAGGCCGCAGTGCGCTATATGCGCGGCCATGCCAAAGAACTCGATATTGACCCCAATAGAATTGGCGTGATTGGTAGCTCGGCTGGTGGGCATTTGGCGCTGTTTCTTGGCACGACAGACAAGTTGCCTAGTGATGCTAGTCAATCGCAAGTTTCAAGCGCGGTTGCGGCAGTTGTGAGCTTGGCTGGGCCAACCAGTTTGTCTCTGCCATTGCCGCCAAATTCAGAAAAAATCGCTGAGCGTTTTATCGGTAAAAGCCGCAGTGAGAACCCCGAGCTATTTGAGAAGGCCAGCCCTGTTCACTATCTGACAGCGGCTACTGCACCAATCTTGATGATTCATGGCAGCAAAGATGAATTGGTTCCCTACAATCAAGCTACAACAATGCTGGCTGCTTGTAAGAACAAAGGCGTTGAAGCTGAGTTAATAACAATTGCCGATGGCGGCCACGGTGGTGGTGGCAATCAAGCTGAATGGGATGCTAGCATCTTGAAAATGGCCGATTTCTTGACGAAGCACTTAAAACAATAACTTAAATGGGATAGCGTGACATTTCAGTGCGCAGCTCTCTATAAAGGTCGCGGAGCCAGGCGGGCTGCTTTTTGAAATCGATAACTGGTGCAGCATGCACTAGATTGCATGGCGCAAATACCAACGCAATGTTTTTAGGGTCCACGTCGTGAGCGAGAACAAACATTTCTTCAATCGGTTCGTTGCCCATGGCCAAGCAACCAGTTGACCATTTGCTGCCATGAATGAGAATGTCGCAACCTAAGTTGCGGCGCTTCTCGGCTTGAGCGTGGGCTTTGTCTGCGGCATTGGGGTAGCTTACATCCATACCGATGTGGGCGACTAAGTTGGGGCGAAAGCCTGCGATTTTGTAGAAACCTTCAGGTACTTGCTTATCGCCTTCTTTCAGTTTTGGACCGGCGACACCAGATGTACCAATGATGGGATAGCTTAAGACTTGTTTGTAAGCACCAGTTTTGTTCTTAGCAAAAAGCATTAATTGCTTTTCTTCTTTCAGTGCTATCCAGGTCATTGCACGGGGTGGATAGGCGATGTTCTGTGCTGCGAACAGAGCTTTCAGTTTCGCTCTTACCGCTGGTCCATAGTATGCTAGTACTCTATCTGTGGATTGAAATATTGGTGGCGCTTGTGGTGCTGGAGCCGGTGCTGAAGCTGACGCGGAAGTGAATTTGGCAGCAGTCTTTGGGCCGTTTTCAGGTACAGCCTGGGCCTCTGTTAAAGATAGACATAGTGCCAGCAAAGCGACAATTGGACTTGATCTATTTACGGGAATTTTGCCTGTGTCAATACTGCCTAATGTAATCATGACTGGCTTTCCATTTTTGTTTCTTCTAAATCAAGTTCATTTTGAATCAGTCTAAAAGTATCATCTTGAATTTCATTGCTGTCGCGCAACTGCAACAGCAATGTTCTTTGTGCTGTAATGGCTTCGCCTTTAATTCTTTGCCAGAGGTTTATGCTTGGCTGGTTCTGCGACTCTGGACCAATGTTGGCGATAGCACGTTCTAGATATTTATTCAGGTGCTTTTGTAAAACAGGATCTTCTAAATCAATACTTTCAGAGCGTGCTAGTTCGTCAATGCGCCTTACTGCTTCGCGCGATAGTGCCAGTCGGGCCTTGCGTTCAGCTTCTTCTGGGTTGTATGCGTCGGGCTCAAATTCGAACATTTTGACGATAGCCGGCAGAGTGATACCTTGAATAATTAGTGTGGAGGCAATCACTGCAATCGTAAGAAAAATCAGCAGATCGCGAAATGGAAAAGCTTGGCCATTGCTGCAAGTAAGTGGCAAAGCCAGTGCCGCTGCTAGTGATACCACGCCGCGCATGCCAGACCAAGAGAAAACAAACAAGTGTTTCCAACTAGGTTGCTGGTGCTTTCTAAGGTAGTTGTACAGTGGCCCTACTGTAAATGTCCAGACAAATCTTATCGCCAGTGGTGCTAGGGCTGCTGTCGCAGTCCAAAGCACGAGTTGTGTTGCCGGATAGGCTTTGACTGTTTCTAGAATGGGGCGCAGCTGCAGACCCATCAGTAAGAACGAAAAGCCATTGAGAAGATAGGCAATAGTTTCCCAATTGGCGGTAGCATGCAAACGTGTGGTCGAGCCATGCATTAGTGGTGAGCGCCAACCCAGCATTAGACCAGCTGTGACTACCGAGAGAACACTTGATACGTGCAGATGCTCGGCTGTTAAATAAGCAATGAATGGAGATAGCAATGAAACTATTATTTCTACTGGCTTGTGTTCTAGCCGTGTTCTTAGTCGCACTAAAATGAAGCCTGTAGCCAGACCAACAATTATTCCACCAATTGCCACATAGAGAAATCTTGTGCCGGCTTCTTGCAGAGAAAAGGCACCCGTAACCACTGCTGCTACAGCAAACTGATATGCCACCAGGCCCGTGGCATCATTAGTAAGGCTCTCACCTTTGATAATTTCCATCAATCGTTTTGGTAGTTTTACTTCTTTAGCGATGGCTGAGGCAGCTACAGCGTCTGTTGGCGAAACGATGGCACCAAATGCTAGAGCGGCTGTCCATGGTATTCCTGGCACAACTGTATGAATCGCTAGCGCCACCGCTCCGACTGTAGCTAAGACCAAGCCCACGGCTTGAATTGTTACTAATTCTCCTACATCTTTTAACTGCCGCCAAGAAGTGTTGTAGGCATCAAGATATAAAAGTGGTGGCAAAAAGATGAAGAATACTGCGTCTGGCTCTAGGTGCACCGGTGGAATATTGGGAGCCATTGAAATGGCCATGCCGGTAAGAACCAACAAAATCGGCAGAGCGACCCTCAACTTTTGAGAGATCGCTCCGACTATGGCGATTATTGCTAGCAGCGCAACGACTAGCTCGACTTGCTGCATTTGATCCTTAGGTAGATGATTTAGCCATCTTTGTTTATAGCATGAATGAGTTCTTCTAAGACTTTGTCGGCTTTGTCGTTATCTATTTGACAGGTGCCAGCGTTTTCGTGGCCGCCCCCGCCATACTTGAGACAGAGTTCGCCGATGTTAGTTTTCGAGCCACGATCAACAATTGATTTACCAATGGCAAACACTGTGTTTTGTTGCTTCAAGCCCCAGAGTCGGTGAATTGAAATATTGGTCTCTGGATGCATGGCATAAATCATGAAACGGTTGCCAGCAAAAATTGTTTCTTCTTTTTGCAGGTCGAGCACAATTAGATTTTTGTGCACTGTTGAACAGCGGTTAACTTGGTCTTTGAACAATTCTGCTTGGGTGTTGTATAGCTCCACTCGCTCCATGACGTCTGGCATTTTCATGATTTCGTCAATGTCGTGGTCTTTGCAATAATCAATTAAATCCATCATTAAATTGTAGTTTGAAATGCGGAAATCCCGGAATCTGCCCAGACCTGTGCGGGGGTCCATCAAGTAGTTGAGAAGCACCCAACCAGTTGGGTTCAAGATTTCTTCTTTGCTGAACTGGGCTGCGTCAGCCTTGTCCACCTCGTGCATCATGTCGTTCCAGCGGGCGGGGAAGGTTTTTGCACCGCCGTAATGGTCATAGACCACGCGAGCCGCCGACATAGCTTTGGGGTCAATAATATGATTGTCGCGGCTGCCCTTGTTGCGGGTCATTTCGCTTGAGTGGTGGTCGAAGGCGAGGTGCACACCTTCAACATAAGGCAAGTTGGTGGTTATATCGTGGTCGGTAATGGGTACCTTACCGTCTTGCATGTCTTTGGGGTGCACGAACAAAATATCGTCGAGCATATTAATGTGTTTGAGCAGTACCGCGCAGACCAGGCCGTCGAAGTCGCTGCGGGTCACCAGTCTATATTTAGTGGCATTCTCTACAGCGGATGCTGGATTTTGCGAAGTTGTCATTGCCTTTCTAATCGCCTCTCAAATGCTGGTAAATCAGTGGCTCGTTATCAGCCCCCTAATAGACTTACCACTCTGGCCTAGAGACCTAAACCCAAAGTTTAACTTGATTGTTTGGGAGGTTTTGCGACTACAGCATTTCGGGGCGGAAGTTTCGCTTGCGACTGATGTTTTCGCCTGAGACCATAAAAATGCCGTCGCCGCGGTAGTGAACAGTAGTTGGATATTTTGGTGAAGTGGCAACATGGGCTTTGACCACTTGCAAGATGAAGAAATTGTATTTGTCTAGCATTTTAGAATCGACGAGTTTGCACTCAAAGTTGGCGAAGCACTCTTTGATTAGGGGAGCTTTTACTTTTTCTGCTGGCAAAGCTGTTAGCTCGAACTGTTCAAATTTATTTGTATCGGCACCACTTGTGTTGCCAATGCCGACAACTTGATCAATCAGCGATTTCTCTGGAATATTGATCACGCACTCTTTGCTTTTTTCAATTAAATTGAAGCTGTGATTGGCTGCTGTAATCATGCAGCCAATTAGAGAGGGTGAGTATTCCATTACTGTGTGCCATGACATGGTCATGATGTTGAGTTCGCCTTTCCACTGCGAGCTAACTAACACTACCGGTCCTGGCTCAAGAAAGCGGTTGATTTTCTCAACGGGAAAATCTTTTTTTCGATATTCTTTTTGATTGGACTTTTGCTTAGTGTTGATTTCAGTCACCTATTTGTCTTGGTTTAGTTCTTCTGATAATTCGGCAGAGACAATAACGGTAGCACCTTTGCTAGCACCCAATAGCGGGCGATTTGTAGAAGTTCGCTAATTCGGCTAAGTGTATAATTGATTAGTACAAATTAGGGACTAGTGCAGATGGGGGATTAATGCTTAGGCTTTTATCTCGAGTCATAATAGTTGCAGCCCTAGTCAGTACACTGCTTTGGGTATCGGCTCTGGCTCAAGCTTTCGCTAAGCAACCAGCCACTCCAGTTGCTGCTCTTGATGCAAAAAAGTACAGACAAGTGAAATTTCCAATGCATTCGCTTGGTCGTTTGTATGATATTAAACCCGGTATGGATTGGTTAAAAGTTAAAGCCGTTGATGGCACGTTTCTCGGCACAGCAGCAGGTCTGCAGGTGGTGCCCCGGTCTGCTAGGCTTGGTCTTGAATTAGATGCCAGTGTCGCTGACGAGCCTAAGTTGCTTGAGGCACTGGCGCCAGATGCTTTATTTGCTCTGCGCTCAAGAAACCTTGAACAGACCGATAGCTTTTTATATTCTGTCTATCATCTAACTGGGTTACGTCGTCTTGATTTGCTTGATTGCAGTTTTACTGATAAGGCCGTTTCGGGGCTAGTGCGCTTAAGCCAACTAGAGAGATTGACCCTAGGCACATGTGGACTGACAGGTAGCTGCTTTCGCGATTTGACGCAATTGAAGAAGCTTAAGTATTTTGGCGCTTCCTGTAATAAACTCGATAGGCAATCTATTTCTTATGTTGCCCAGATGCCCGCTTTGATTCATCTTGATTTAGCTAGAACTCAGATCACTGATGCTGAGTTGCTTACTATCGCTAAACTTTCGAAACTAGAGACTCTCAATATTAACTCTAACCCTGCACTTACAAGTAAAGGTTTTGCTGCTCTCAAGTCGCTGCGCAAGTTACAAAGTTTGTCAGCTGAATACACAGCTATTAAGCTAGACGATTTATTGGCGCTCAAAGGTTTGCCTTTACGTTCTATGTCTTTGCCACCACTAAAGATTCGCTTTTCTGAGATGCAAAAATTGCGTAGAATTTTTCCTAATTGCGTTATAGCGCTTCAGTCGCGTGAAAGCAGTGGCGATTTCAATATGATTTTTGCTCCAGTATCGCGCTAGCAATTTGTGGCTCGTGGCTTGTAATTAGAAGCTTTTCAGCACGCCACGGCCTGTAAAGAGGGTACTCTTGTCATGATTTGTTTATATTTGCGCTCGGCGCTTGGGGTATCACTTGGATAATCACTCTAGATCTATGCGATTGTCCGCATTCGCTGCTCGATCATATATGCGTAAGGCGTTTTCGCTTGTTACTATGTTGACTGTGTTACAGGCGCCACTGTTTTTTACAGGCGCAGCTGCTTATGCCGAAAGTGAGGTGTTAGCGCAAGTTGATTCTACCTCTACTGCCTCTTCCTCGGGCATCGCCTCTGACTCTACTGCCGCTGCCGAGCAGCAATATTCGCAGCTGACAAAACAGATTTTGCTGGCTGGAATTGAGCTAGAGCGGTTCAGTTTGAATTTTAGGCTAAACAGCGCCAAGCAACCGCGTTTTAGAAGATTACGCTATTTTCTCACCCAAGAAACAGCTGCTGCGACCGGGTTAGCTTTTGAAATTGCTTTTATGGAGCAGGCGAAAAAGGGACGGCGTCGACCACTGCAGGTTAGCAAGCCTGTATTACATGGTGCCCTAACTACGGCCATGACTGGGGCGATAATTGGTGGTTCTGGTTCTTGTTTAGAGTTGAGTTCGAACATGCTTCAGGCCATAAAGAATAAGCGCAACGGTTTCGACTTTAAAACAGCTAACAAATTTGTGGTGGCAAAGCTCAAAGAGATAGATCAGCTTTTGGCACAGAGAGACGCTCTGGTTGCGGCTCATCCTGATCACCCAGGCTATGAAGGTGCAGTTCTTGAAGGCAAGATTTTGCGGGAGCTGCGCAATTGTTTTATTACCGAATACTCTGATTTTAGTGCTGATACCAAAGGCTATATCACTTATCAAAATCTCTTTTACTTGCTCAATGCTTCCTACAGCGCCGTCCAGGCTGCTGGAGCCTGGGCTGGTTATCGCGGTGTAACAAAGCCCGCCTATAACGGACCCGCCAATGTTCTTTTTATTGTCAGTGGTGCCATGGCCATGGTCACTCCGATTATTAGTACTGCGGCTGGTAAGTATGCTCGCAGGCGAACTTATGAGACCCTAGAAAAGCAAATAGGCGAAAAGCCAAAGTTTGACGACAAGGCTTTTGCAACACAAGGCAAAGAGCTAAGACAGATTCTCAAGTCAGTCAATGGTACTGTGATTTCTTCGATGCCCGGAACAGACAGGTTGGCCATGTACACCGATGCTTCAACTCTTTTCAAAAAGCAGTTGGATAGCGAAACGACGATTATGCGTCGCAATGAAAAAGTGGCTTTGCAAAACAACCTGCTAGCTCCGGTCATTGGAGGCCAATTGATGACTCAAGGAATCTTCGGTTGTATTGGTTCCTATCGTTATAATTTGCAGCCACGTAAGCAGCTCAGTATGTTCTATCGTGGCGCTATCATCGGTACTGTTGGAACGAGCATGGCTACGGTTGGCAACGCAGTATCGCTGCTGTCTAGTTTGAGCTATGAACATCGTTTGTCCAAAGAAAAGAAACTGCCAGCTCAGTTGATCAAAGCTAGGCTTGAACACCTAGAAGAAGTAGAAAGAGACGTGCGGAAGATCTAATTACTTTCCCGCTTTGACGCAGCGAAAACCTAGATGGTTGGCTGCTGTATTGACTTCCCCTTTGCCTCTGGTACCAATCATATAGCGTGTGCAATATTGGTCGCTGCAAAGAAAAGAACCGCCCCTGTGAACACGTTTCTTTTCGCCTGGTTCGACTGGGTCGAAGGGTCTGTCCGGACCGGTGGGGTTTTTGACAATGCCCTTTGATGCTTGTGCTAGTTGGGCGTAATAGTCGGCGCGATACCAATCGCTGCACCACTCCCATACGTTGCCAGCCATGTCGTAGAGGCCATATTTGTTGGCTGGATATTGTTTCACCGGCGCTATGCCAGCAAAACCGTCTAGGCCGGTATCTTTGACTGGAAATTGGCCTTGATAGATATTGGCCATCCATTTGCCACCGGGTTTGAGTTCATTGCCCCAAGTGTAAGTGTCACCATCTTTGCCACCACGGGCGGCACGCTCCCATTCAGCTTCTGTTGGCAAGCGCTTACCTGCCCATTTAGCGTAGGCAACAGCATCTGGATAAGCCACTTGTACCACGGGGTAGTTGCCCTTGCCTTTGATGCTGCTCTGGGGGCCTTGGGGATGTCTCCAGTCGGCACCATGCTGGTAGCGCCACCACTGAAACATGTTTTGTAGTGGCACTGCTTTAGCTGTGGGTGTAAATACAGTAGAGCCAGCTACAAGGTTTTCTTTCGGTGCAGTAGGAAATTCTTCTTGGGTGGGCGCAATTTCTGCGATTGTTTTATAGCCAGTGGCTTTGACAAATTTTTCAAATTGGTCGTTGGTCACTTCTGTCTTGTCCATCCAGAAGCCATCAACATAAACGCGATGAATAGGGCGAGCGTCACGCATATCATCTTGAGCGGTGCAGTGGCCATTGAACTGGGATTGGCAGGCTTTTGATGGCTCATTTTTTGATGCAGATTTAGCTGCTGCGCCGGCTTTGGCACCGGCTATTTCTTTGAGTGGGTTTTCACTACCCATAGAAAATTCACCAGCCGGTATCCAAACCATATCTTTGTTGTCAGCTTGAGCGACCGAAGCATTGCCTAAGCACACAAGCAGCAAACCCAGCTGAGCGATAATAACTCGCTTGGCTGGGTTTTGCTGTTTGTGTGGTCGCTTGTTCAATGATTCAATTCATTTCTTGAGCATAAGAGCCTGTCTCTATCTGCTTCTAGCGTTCATTTTATCTTGGATTGCTTGTTTTACAGCTTCCATGTTGAAACTGGCACCTTTTTGCATAGGCGGGTATTCAACAAATGTAGCTGCAGTTTTAGCAACTTCCTGCTGCACAAAAACGAAACGCCAGAATTCGTAGGCAAACCAGTCATAGTAGTTCATCGAGCCTGATCTACCGTTTGACATTCCAGTTCTTTCAAGTGGGTCTAAGCGCAGATTTGTCAATATTGGCCAATCTACTTTCTCAGTTGCGCCCAGCCAGCCATTCGGTTGATCGGTGAAGCGATATTTGAAATCGTTGATTCTTACTGCACCAAGGGTGCCTTCGGTGAAGTAATAGATTTCTTTGCGATTAGATGGGCCTTTACCGGTAAGTAAATCTAACTGGTTGTAGCCATCAAGGTGTACTTTGTAAGTGGTATCACCGACTTTTTTGCCAGTGAGCAATTCTTGTTTTATGTTTGGATTACCAGCAGCAGCCACGAAGGTTGGGAACCAGTCAAGCCCTGAGAAAATGCCGTTTTCGACTTTGCCAGCTGGCACTTTGCCGGGCCAACGAACGATAGCAGGAGCGCGGAAGCCGCCTTCAAGGGCGGTGCCTTTGCCACCAGCAAATGGTGTTTGTCCACCATCGGGCCAAGTGAAGTTTTCAGTACCATTGTCGGTGCTGAATACAATAATGGTGTTGTCGTCCATGCCATTGTCTTTGACATATTTGAGCACCGAGCCGACGATGTCATCGAGTTGGGCCATGCCAGCTTCTTGAACGCTCCAGCCGTTCTCAGAATTGCGCATAGATTCGTACTTATCTGAAAGGTGAGTAACTACGTGCATGCGAGTGGGGTTGAGCCAGACGAAGAACGGCTTGCCGTCTTTCTTGGCTTTATCCATAAATTTGACTGAGTCAGCGAGAATTTCGTCGTCGACTGTTTCCATGCGTTTGGGATAAAGCTCACCAGCGTCTTCGATTTTTTGTTTGCCGACTTTGCCCCAGCGCGGTTGCACTGTTTGGTCGTCAGTATCAGTGGCCCAGCTGTGAACCATATTGCGCGGTCCAACAACGGTTTTTAGCGCTTGTGGATAGTTGCGGTGAGCTGGGTCTTCCATAGCATCAAGGTGATAGAGATAGCCGAAGAACTCGTCAAAGCCGTGTACTGTAGGCAAGAATTGGTTGAGATCGCCCAGGTGGTTTTTGCCGAATTGACCAGTTGCGTATCCCTGGTCTTTTAAGGCTGCGGCAATTGTCACAGCTTGGTCTGGAAGACCGATGGAAGAACCTGCTTGGCCGACTGTGGTCATGCCAGTTCTGATTGGCAGCTCGCCAGTGATGAAGTTAGCACGGCCGGCTGTGCAACTAGCTTCTGCGTAGTAGTCAGTGAAGCGCATGCCTTCTTGAGCCATCTTGTCTAGATTTGGTGTGCGTCCGGCCATAATGCCCTGGTTGTAGGCACCGATGTTGAACCAGCCAATATCGTCCCCCATAATGAAGATGATGTTGGGTTTCTTGGCATCAGCGCACATACCAGCGCTTGGCGCAAACAGCGCCGTTGCCGCCAGCAGAACGCTGAAAAATTTCTTGGCGTAATGACTCACGCTTACTCTCCTAGATAAGGAATATCTGGCCACGGCTCATGTCAAGCGACTGAACCTAAAGCAGTCGTTCAGAGTATCAGACCGAAGGCTGTATCTGATCGGCTACTGCTAATTATCACTGGCTCTTCTATTTGGTCTTGACTTGACCTCTGCTTACCAGATGGTTTGGATTGCCTTGCTAGCGCCTAGTTAGTGTGGGGTCAAGTTGACGATTAGGTCAATCATCAACAATATGCTAATCACAATTAGGCTAACCGCTACTGCCAATGTCGAAGACCAGGCTGCCACCTGCACTTCTTTGTTCAATTTTCTCAGTGAGAGCCAATGTTCAACGGCGCCGCAAATCAATCCTAAGATTCCCAGAAGCATAAGGGTGATGCCAAGTTGCTCTGGTGATTGGGTCTTAAATTCTGATAGATGCTTGTTCTTGATCAAATCATGTACAAAGCGTGCCAGGGTGAAGCCGAAGGCAAACAGAGACAGCGACGTGCGAATCCAGGCTAGCAGCGTTCGGTCCATGGCAAGAAGAGTGCGAGTCTGTGCCAGCTCCATTTGCAGTGTTTGTATTTTTGTTGGCTTGATTTCTGTTGTTTTGAGTTCTGCGGCCTGAACTTCTGTCTTGTGGTCTGGTTCTGGTTTCTTTTCTGGGTCTTCCACTTATTGCAACCTATTGATAGCGCATGCCGTTGAAATCAATGTAACCGCTTTCATGGCGCGGCTCGTCAGACTTGTGTGTCCAGTGTAAGACACCGCCCCGTTCGTTCCAGATGTATTCTCCGTGAATTCGAACAACGTTGCCGGCTTGTACTGGTGCATAGGTGCCGTATTGAAGATCGTTGGCTACCAGCACTGTGGTGCCATTTGAAAGTATCAATAGAAAACGTTGATGGGGCTCGCGGTAATCTTCCTCGCGCAGCATTTTTTTTATCGGGGCGGTCACGGTTAGTTCTACTTTGCGCGCTTGTTGACTTTGAGCTTGAATAATTTGGGCGTCGTCTACCGCGTAGGGAACGTTGGCCGGTCCAATTACTATGCCACTTCTGGTGCTCTGACTAGAACCTTGATTGAAACCTTGGTTTTGTCCTTGACTTTGAAATTGATTTGCTTCCTGTGCTCCTACTCTTTGGGCGTTTGGAGCGTTGCAACCAAAACAGAGAAAAATTCCAGCCAATAGAACTAACTTGAACTTATTGCAGACTGCCATAGATGCCTCCGGAGAAATTGGCAAAGCTGCTATTGCCAATTAAGGTTGAACTCGTTGTGCCGTCAGCTTTTAGAAATACAAATGATGGTATAGCCTGAATAGAATGTTGTTTCATTAGAGCGGCGTTGTTTGGATCATCAATGTCGATTTTTTTGCATTGAATTTTGTCATCAAAGATTTTCTGAGCTTGGGCAATCTGTTGATCAACGTCGTCGCACTGCCCGCACCATGGTGCTGTAAAAATCAAAACACTGGACGACAAATTAGTTTTGGCTAGATGAGAGGTGGTAACACTAGCTTGAGCTGAGGGAGAACTGATGCTCAAGCTGGTTGTCTTGTCCTGGTTCCCTGGGGCTGGGGAATTGGATGCCATCCAAGTAGAGATAAATTGGGCCATGTTCGAATCGTACGTGTTGCTCTTTACGCGTCCATATTCAATCACCAAATGCTCACTCGGTAGTTCAATGAAAGTTTTGTTTTTGGTGTTCAGAGCGTTGAAAATTTCCCAGGTACCTTGAGCCTTTACGAGCCTATCGAGAGTGCCTTGCAGCATCAGCACCGGTAGCGTAGTTATTTTCGCGGCAGCATCATTATTGCCGTCCATGAATGCTTGGAAGTCTACTAACTGAACTGCCGAAAGATCCATACGATTTAGTGGGTTCGATTCCCAAATTTCTCTCAGTCGATCATTTTTTGTTGCCTGATCAACTATGCTGGTGCCGACGTCAAACTGCCTACGAGCGCCAGTCAGTAGCTTCACTCCGACCTTTAAATTAGTGCCATCTTGATAGCGCTGGCCTGACGGAACTGATGAAATTAGGCCGTCCATTAAGTGCGGATAAATGGAACTGGCGCGCAAGACAATGGCACCACCCATAGATTCCCCGAGAAGAAAGACTGGCAGGCCGGGGTGATTGGCTCTGAGACGAGGTAGCAGAGTTTGTATGTCATCTAGGCAAGCATCGAATTTCAAAGCTTTGCCGTTCTTTAGTTTCATCCACGAGCCAAAGCCGCGCACGTCAATGGCATAGACTGCCACTCCTCGGTGTGACATGCGTGTGCCAAAATCGTTGAAACAGTCGGCGTTGAGGCCGAGGCCGTGAATGCAAAGGACCACCGCTGTTTGTTTGACATCATTGTCAATCCAGCTGCGGCAGGGTGGTGTGTTTATGTCGTTGGCATCAATTGTGCCGAAATCTGCTGCTGTGCTAGCTACTGGTGCTGGTGATGAAGTTGAACTATTGCTTGGACTGCCTGCGGCAATGGCACGAGGTGCGCTTAGTAGCAGTAGAGATAGTGCAGTGAATAAATATGCCCGCGTTCGCATTTGGAGACCCATAAAAGGAGCCAATATAATAACTGGTTCTTCGGGTTTTAAGATTACCGCGCACTATCTGGGCTTGACAAGCGCTTGGAGGCCTATGCCCGGTATAATCGTGCAGGTCGCTCGGTGGCTGACGCCCGTAAACTAGAGGCTGTCTAACTAGATTCTGTCTAGGTAGAAGTTGGAGCCACTGGCTGAATAACTTTAGGAATCACGTTGGCAATCAACAAAAACTCGCTTGCATTTAATTTCTACCTTGGTGGCCTAGGCGCCTTGCCGCCCCTTTCAATTGATATGGGTTTGCCGGCACTGACATCGATTGCCTCGTCATTGCATACGACAGATGCTGCTGCTGCACTCACTCTCAGTTTATTCTTGGCTGGTTTTGCCGTGGCCCCAGTGGCTGGCGGGCCGCTGTCAGACCGTTTTGGTCGGCGGCCAGTATTGCTTGGGGGCTGTCTCATTTTTGCTATTTCTGCAATTGGCTCTACTTTTGCTCCGACGATTGAATGGCTTTTATTTTTTCGCTTGCTCCAAGGCGTAGGTGCAGGCGGGGCCGCTGTGCTTTCAATGGCCCTGATTCGTGACCTTTTTGAAGGAAATGAAGCACGGGCTAAGCTTTCTTATGTCGGCATTTTGCGCAGCTTTGCTCCGATGATTGCCCCGACTCTTGGTGCCTGGATGCTCATGTTTGGCAATTGGAGATGGATCTATGGCTTCCTTGCTGTTGGTGGATTGGTGATATTGCTGGTCACTTACTTTGGTTTTGCTGAGTCGGCAAAGCATGAGCGTGTGCCACTGACATTTGGCGCTTTGCGTCAAAGCTATGCCACAGTAATAAGGCATCGAGTAAGTTTCGGCTATGCCAGCCTCAATGCCTTGATGTTTGGTGGCATGTTTGCTTACGTATCAAATTCGCCTTTGCTATTGATTGGTGTCTACAAATTATCCAATCAATTATTTGGCTATTTATTTGCTGGCACCGCATTAGGTATCATGCTTGGCGCTCTAGTTAACGGCAAGCTTAGCGATCGCAATATTCCTCACACTGTGCCGCTTACTGCCGGGCTGCTGTTAGCCTCAGCTGCAAGTTTAGCCAATGTAGCAGTAACCTTATCGGGTCAGGCTTCACCGGTCACCTTGTTGCCTGGTCTGTTTCTCTTTACTTTTAGTGGTGGTTTGATCGCGCCCAATTCTGCTCACGGTTGCCTGCACCCGATGCCAAAAATCGCTGGTGTGGCATCGGCTGTGCTGACGTTCACCCAAATGATAGTGGGGGCACTATCTAGCGCCATTGTTGCTTACTTGTATGATGAAAAGTCGGCCATCGCCATGACTGGTGTTATGGCAGCTTTCATTTTGAGCGCGACCTTGGTTTATTTTGTTGTGGTCAGGCCGGCCGAGAGAAAATCGCTTTGAGTGTTGTCATGTTAAACTTAAGACACTAAGAGCAAGCTAGGGCTTGTGCTAAACAATGAGAAGACATACTCAGAAGCGTTTTGCTGAAGAAGCCGCTCGGTTCATGGTCGAGGGCACCGAAAGCGAGTATCTGCACGCTAAAGAGCGGGCCATGATGATGCTTGGTCTATCTAGTCAAACCCGTCTACCGTCTAATCGCAAAGTTCGAGAGCTGGTGAGCAAAATCACCAAAGCCGAGCTGGGCGAAGATGAAGTTGCTCGCAGGGTGCGCCAGATGCGTGAAATTGCCTTAGAGGTAATGGAGATTATCGAGGCCTTTGATCCGTTTCTAATTGGTAGTACCCTTAGCGGCGAGATTCGCGAAACTTCAGATATTGATTTGCATGCCTATTCAGATGATTTTGAAGAAATCAAGTTTCTCCTCAGCGATTGGGGCTACAAAGACATTGATGAAGAAATAGTGCAAAACATGAAAGGTACTTTCATTCATTTAAAGTGGCTTGAGCGCAGCTACCCAGTAGAAATTACAATTTATTCTTGGGCCATGCGCGATGTTGTGCAGTTCTCTTCCATTACTGGTAAACCGATGAAGAGAGCTGATATTGTTGGTTTAAGACATTTGTTGCGCAGCTAGAGATAGATAGGGAGTGTATTGAAGTGACTTCGGAAAAACAAGGCGATCATCGAGTTTTATTCCTTGTGCTTTTTCTGTTGCTCGCTTTTGGAATCGTCACTCTTTTTGTGGCCCGCGAAAATTTGAAGCAGCAGTCGAACCAGCGAAATTCTAGAGCTACCCAGTCACAGCCGGCTGATGCCACTGAGACCGACGCTGATACTGACACTGACTTTGGCCCTTATATGGCCACTTTGCAGCGGCGCATTAAGCGCAGTTGGTTTCCTCCTAAGAATACCGAATCTCTTCGAGGAAAAGTTGTTTTTAAGGTGCATAGTGATGGCTCTATGACCAACTTGCGCATGGTCACAACAACTGATCTGCCTGCAGCAGATCAGGCCATGATGAAGGCTGTGCAAAATGCGGCACCGTTCGCTGCTTTGCCCCCAGGGGCCCCCGCTGATGTCGATATTGAATTTACTTTTGACTACAATGTTTTTAATAGTGGTAGTGGCAGAAGCACAGCATCACCGGTTAAATAACTTACTCGTTGATTTCTGAAAACTGATCTAAGAAGTGTTTCAACTGTTTCTGGTAGAGGCCGCGATCTTTCACGTTAACGTACACATGCGGGCTTGTTGGCAGCTCTAAGTATTGAAATGGTTGAGCCCCTTGATCTGCCAGCTGCCGTGCATGGCTGACCGGTACGTTTTTATCTAGGGCTGTTCCAATCACGAGAACTGGTGGATGCTTGCCTTTGAGCATTTCTAGATTGCTGAATGTTGGTTCCATGAAGAGAAAATCTGGATATATCGCGGTGATGCTCAGGCGTTGATCTGCCCAGTCTTTGGGTGAAGTGAAAGGAGATTCAAGAATCATAGCTTTTAGGGGCCGGTGTTTGCTCAGCTCTGAGGTTGTTCCGGCGCCAAAAGATTCACCATAGGCAATCACTGAACCGCTTGGATATTTCATTTCATTGACTAAAAAGTCATAGGCCATTGTAGTGTCAGGCACCCATCTATCTATGTTGCATTGTCCAGAAGATAGGCCGTAACCTTCTTGGTCGTATATAAAGACTGAGTATCCCAGTTGCAACAAGGTAGCAATTTGAAAGGGGTCACAAAGAGTGTTTATTGAGCTGCCCACGCCCAGCGAGTATAGAATCACCCCGCGTTCTTTGTCTTTGGGCAGCTTGAAGAAAATACTGTCTAGAACTACTTTAGAGCTCGGTTGCTCAAATTTACTCCCCTGTATTCTGTAATGCTTGCCAGTTATTCCACCGATTTCTATAGGCCGATCTAGCGTTCTATCTGGTGGGTGGAATAGTATGCGGTCTGTTATTCCACGATTTAGGCGTGGTGCCAAGTAAAGATAAATTCCTGCAATAATGACAGCTGCTATTGCCAGAACAATTTTGAGCGCTCGCCAGAGTTTGTGGATGTCGAGTTTTTTCATTTCAATTTCTAGCGATTAACAAGTAACGCTGTTGCTAGTATTATCCAACCGTTCCAAAGCCCGTGTATGGCCGTTGTCACTAGTAAGCTGCGGCTTCGCTCATAGGCAATTGCTAGTACTAGGCCGATACCAAAATATTGCCAGAAGCCAACTAAGTCAAAGTGATAACCAGCAAAGAGTAAGGCGCTGCCAAAAACGCCGACTGCGACACCAAAACGATGACGCAGCCAGCCGTAGACGAGACCTCTGAACATTAGTTCTTCGCTGAATGGTGCTAGCACTACAATAAATAGCACCGACCAGCTAATTGCTATGTAATCGAGGGAGACGAATGAATCAATCATGCTTAGCTGTGCGGTGTTGGAGACACCTGTTGGTGCCTCTGGCAGAAGATTGCGCACAATGCGAATGAACATATTGAGCGACACCATTGCTGCAAAACCAGCGACTGCTAGTCTGGCAAATTGAGGTAGGCTCCCTACTTGATTGCCCCGCATGAATGCTTGTCTGATTGACAGCTTGTTTGGTCGGCAAATCAAAAAGTAGAATGCTAGTAGCGCTGCTATTATTCCGCTTGCTACTGCAACTAACTCGATTGCGCTCTTCGAACCGGCAAGGTTTGAGGATGTGTGGGTTAATACTGCGGTCACGCCAAGGCAAATGCCAGCAATAATGCCGAAGCCAATTTGAGCATAGAGTGCACTTAAGATAATGGCATACATGCGCCGAAAGTCTATTGCTAAAGGTTCAAACTCTCCATTGCTTTTGTGAGTTTTTATGGTGGCATATATGACATAGACGCCAGCTAGAGCAAAGAGTAATTTGAATATTTGGAAGGCTGCAAATTTGGTGCGCCATTCAATTGACTTCTTCTCGCTCTCTGCTATTTCTGATTTGAGGTCAGGGTCGTTGGTTATCTTGTAGGCTTCAGCGAGAGCAGTTTGGCGATACCAGCCTGATGGCAGGCCAGCTTTAATTGCAGCAATATAAATATCGGCATTGAGGCTCTCTGGCGTAATATACAACGCTCGTAGGCTCGACAGTAATATACTTGGCTTGCCACCACTTCTGGTGTAACGTTCGAAAATGGGCTCAGGGCTCTCTCCACTGCTTTTTGTTAGGATGGCTAAGCGTGCGGCTAGCTGATCGTCATTGGGATAGCTGTTAGCGAGTTTCTTGACAGACTCTAGAACTGTTGCTGTCGAATTTTTTATCGATGTCTGCCCGTCAAGTATCATTATGAATTTTAGCGGGCCATCATACTCTTCCAAGTAGCCTGCGCCAATTAGCCCGCTTGCTGAAAAATCGGCTTGATGAATTCGCGCAGCTGGTGGCAGCTTTGTCGACTCATTTTCTATAACTTCTTTCGGTAGAAGTGCTGCGCTAAAGCCAACTGCTACAGCGAGAGTGGCAAATACTAGAAGAGTGTCTACGCAAGTTCTCTGCCACTTGCCTTTGACTAAACAGGCGAAGATGGCACTAATGAAAGTGCCGGCGCCGACTAAGAAGAAGGCCAATACCCACAAAAATAACCAGAACATTGAGTTTCCTTCGATTTTGCTGCCAAGGCGTATGGGTCTTAGCCTACTTCACTTTCTTTATGCCCAGCAATTATTGTCGCACTGTTATGCTAATTAAGTAGCTTAGTGATTATTTCAGTGAAGGGTGTGGATATTTTGAAAGCGGCTATGCGGCATTGTTGTCTGAGAATTTCAGCCTTAGCCATTGCTTTTTCAGTAGTATTTCTCATTAATATTCCTGCTCAGGCCCAAGTGGAAAAGTATTTGAGCAAAGGAAAGCCAATCCGGGTTGAGTGGTTTCGTCCAATTCGTGATAGTGGAAAGCCGGTCGTGCTAATTCTTTACGGGGCCAGTGGAGGCGAAGACAGCGAATACTTTCGAGGTTGCGCGCAGCAGGTTGCCGACGCCGGGTTTGTGGCCGGTGTAGTTCATTATTTTGATAGTGTTAACATCAAATGGGCAAACTCAGCTCAGATGTCGAAATATTTTCAAAGCTGGCTTGGCACAGTAAACGATGCTGTCACTCATTCGCAAAAACAGTTTGGGGCCAAGCGAAAAGTCGATCTCTTTGGCTATTCATTGGGCGCTCAACTGGCTTTGTCTTGCGCTGCGCGTGATGCTCGAATAGGGGCTGTGTCGAGTATGTCTGGCTGTTTTGTCTACCCACCGGCAAAGGCCTCCAGAATGCCACCGGTTTTGATTTTGCACGGTGCCCGTGATCATACTGTTTCGCTTCTGAAAGAAAAGCAAACTGAGATGCAGTTAAAACAACTGGGCACTCCGTATGAAGTTCACATTTATGCCAAGCAGGGCCATTGTTTCGACTCTGAGTTGGCGCAAGATGCCATCGTTCGTACCATTGCATTTTTTAAGCGTATACCGTAGAAACCCTGTTTGCTCCGGCATTGATAGAGGTTGTATCTAGAAAGGCTAGCGCTTTTGATACAGCGCTTTCCAGGCTAGATGCTTTATACCGTTGTCTAGAATGAAGTAAGTACGTTCAAGCTTGATCACGGCAAAATGCGGCTCAATTGGAGTAAGAAGCTCAATGGCGCTTAGTTGCGGCGGCCCAACATTGGGATCTTCTCTATACTCGTCTTTGCAGCCCGAAATGCTCAGCCAGAATGAACCTGGTTTCAGTGCTGCTGCCACTCTCTCAACAAATAAACTGCGCTTAGCTCTTTCAATAACATGGTAAACGCCGCGGTCGAAGGCGAAGTCTTGAGTGCCGTCTTCAACTGGTGTGGTTTCGCAAATATCAATGAGGTGAAAATCTATCTGCTTCTTTGCCTCGGCGGCCTTCTTCTTTGCCGCTTCCATGGCGGTCGGTGCAATTTCAGTGGTAGTGACAGCACAGCCGTGATTAGCCATCCAGATAGCGTTAGTACCCGTGCCGCAGCCAATTTCTAAGACTAATTTGGGATATTTGCCTTCCAGACTGGCGAAATATTCTTCTAGCTCTGGGGCGGGTAACCCGCTATCCCAGGGGGCTGAATTGGGCTGCGTATAGCGTTCTTCCCAGTTGTATTGTCTTTCTTCGGAAAGGGCATCTTCGCTTTGACTGTCGTGTTGATGTTTCACTTGTAACCTGGTTGTTATATTGCATTTATTTGGGATAAGATTTTAACATGACCGAAGCAAGCCGCAGTTTGAATCAATCTCTCCAGAATCTAGTTATTGCCCTTGATGGTGTAGGCGGTACGGGTATTTTGCCGCTCTCTTTGATGGCTGCAGCCAAATTTGGAGGAGCTAACCTTAAGATTCAGCGCTTCTTCTGGAATCACGGTGTATTTATGCCGTTTCATGACTTGTTGGATAAAGAGCATATTGAGCGCAAGGGTGCGCAATTGGCCGAGCTGATTGACTCACTCGATAAAGAGCAGACGGTGCAATTGGTGGCCAAGAGTGGTGGCAGTTTAGTGGCAGTAAAAGCACTTGAGCTATTGTCGGCCGATAGAGTAGCGCGCACTATTTTGCTTTCTCCTGCTATTTCTCCTCAGTATGATTTGAGCCGCGCTCTGCAGTCTGTGGAGCGCAGTTTGATTTGTTATTATTCGCCCTACGATCGCATTATTCTCGGTTTGGGTACCAGCATCTTTGGCACCTCCGATGGTGTGCGTACAACCAGTGCTGGTTGCGCTGGCTTTGCTATCGCCCCAGAGAGTTGCCTCTATCCAGATCAATACTCAAAGTTAGAGCAAGAGCGTTGGCGTCCGGAGATGCTCAAGCAGCTGCACAATGGCATGCACTTTGGTAATAGCGCTACGCCGTGGTTATTAAAGAATGTTGTACCGCGCTTGATTGACTTTGATTGAGATCGGCTGAAGGTTGACCGTTATTCACTTACTGCCAAAAGGAAAGATGGTTTTCCAGTCGTTCTTCATATCGACAACTGTCCAGTCAGCTGGTCCAGCGGCGTCCAGTGCTTTGTCTAGGTGGCCGATGGCTGACTGGCGATCGTAGGCCCATTCACGTTCGGCGTCGGTGTGATGCACGATTAGGGCGAAACTTGGCCCAGATTTTGCGGTTGTCCACTGTAGCATCTGTAAATCACCGTCTGAGTTGCCGAAGGCTGCTATCGGCCTACGGCCTATGTGTTGATGAATGCCGACGGGTTTGCCAACATTGTCGTCATTGAAGTTAATTTCAGGCAGTTGCATCAATACTGGTGCCCCGTTGCGCATCTCGAATTTGAGCTTGGTGCTGCTGCCAATAACTTGTTCTGGTGGAATGCCATAGACTCGTTGCGCAAATGTGCGCATAAAGTCGATGCCGCCACCAGAGACGATAAAGGTCTTGAAGCCGTTGGCCCGAAGATAGGTTAGGAGGTCCAGCATCGGCTGGTAGACCATTTCTGTGTAGAGGCGTTTTGTCACTGGATGCCTAGCGGTTTTAATCCAGTCGCTGGCAATCTTGTTAAATTCTTCAGTGGTCATACCTGCATGGGTGGCCATTACAATTTGAACGATTGCGCTCTCACCGCCAGACAAAGCTGCCTTAATGTCTCCCTTTAGCAGGGAGGCGAAGGGCTCTTGGGTGGCCCATTCTGGATGCTGCGGGCTGAGCGCCTTGACTCGGTCTATGGCAAATTGAAGCTGAAAAACTATTGGCTGCTCTGCCCAAAGCGTGCCATCGTTGTCGAATGTTGCAATGCGTTCGTCTGAGGGTACGAAATCGGTCGAACCTTTTTTCGTGACTTTCTCCACGAAGGCGACTATTTTCTGCTTAGCTACAGTATCGTTCCAAGAAGAAAGAGAATCTTCACGCTTGGCCATGGCTGGCGGCAAAGATGTTGCTACGAGCATAAGCGCAGCCGATAGTTTTAACAGTGTGCGTCTAGATAGAATGGTCATCGCTGCTCCTTTGTTGATTTCAGAAAATTCTCTTAGGGCTTTAACTGGAGTGAGGAGTTCTTTGAATCCATGCTAGTCAATCTACCGGTTTATAGTTGAAACGACTAAGCTTAGCAGGTTAGCGTTCGGCATAGCTCCATGCCGTTGTTTTGATAGAATGACTAGTTGTTGAATTCGGATTGGTGTTTTGTGCTTAAGTATGTTTCCGGCGATCTCCTAAAGGCCACGCAGAGCTATATTGCTCAGGGGGTGGCGACTAACGATATTGATTCTGTTGCTATGCCTAAAATTGGAGCTGGCTTAGGAAAGCTTGATTGGGTGTCTGACGTGAAGCCGATGTATGAAGAGTATTTGGCTTCAGGTAAGTGTTTGTTTGTTGTGTACGAAGACTATGTGGTGCAGCGAGATGCCTAAATTCAGCCCTAGTTGTTTGAGCTTGGTCTTGTTGCTAAGCAATATGACCACTGCAAATGCCTCTGATGGTGGCTCTATTCGTCAAATTTCTCCACCAGATATGGGTTTCTACACAAAGTCACTTGATTATCGGGGCATTCCGATTAAGGCACCGCCAGTAGTTGCTGATGCGGCTTTGATTGAGGCCTACCGGAGGCTCAATTTACTTCTACAGAACACCCCTTCGACTCTGTCTAACCTCTGCCGCAATGGTGCTGAGCTTCATATCATCGGAAGAGATCAACAAACGTCAGATCTGCCAGAATATCGTAGTGCCCGAGGCAAGCCTTTTGACGGTGATTTGACAATTGATCAGCGCACTCGTGGAGTTGGCGGAATTTACGCCTCTTGCGGTGAAGAGAATTTGCTTCGATTAGCTAGTGATCGATATGTTGGTCGCGACATTTGTGTCCATGAGTTTTCTCATACGTTTATGGAGTTTGGTTTAGACCGTGAAATGCAAGCTGCTATTGCTAGGCAGTATCGTGCTTCTGTAGCAAAGGGCCTTTGGCCAAAGGCCTATGCGGCATCTAACGAGAAGGAGTTCTTTGCCGAGCTAACCATGTGGTATTTTGGCACCTGTGGTGACTACGGCAAGATTGCTCCCGAACCAAAGCCTGGTAAAGATTGGCTTAGAGCTTACGACCCGGATGCTTATCGATTGCTTGATGATATTTATAGTGGCAGAATGCGCTCTAAGGAAATTAGCGTAGTCCAACTAGTAGCACAGTCTCCTTCACAGGAAGGCTCGCTGCGCTCGCTCAACAGTGATACAGCAACGACCTTGCAGTTTGTCAACAAGACTGCCGAACCAATTAAAGTTTACTGGCTTGATTTTGAAGGAAACCGCAAGCCGTACGGAGAGATTCCGCCATTCGGCCGACAAAGTCAGAGCACGTATGTCGGTCATCCATTTGTTTTAACCGATCGCTCAGAGCGTGGCTTAGCAATCTTTATACCTGTTTCTGAGCCTGGTATTGCAACCTTGCGTTGATGGACAATTCGGTTGCAACTATTTGCTTGCTGTCTCCTCCAGTGGCCCGTGGAACTCGCTAATGATTTCAATAAACCCGACAATATTGTGATTGAATTGCTCTAGATCTTCAGAGGGTATCCAATATTCTTCATGAACTGACTGTGCGCCCACTGTCTCAACTGAGTATTGGTCTAAAAAGTCTTTGCGCACACTGAATTTTGTGACAAATCCAGCGTAGCCGCTAATTTCGTCTTTGGTGTTCCAATCGCGAGCAATTTGCTCAGCATAGCCTTGATTTAGAACCGGATAAAAAATGGGCTGGTGAAACAGGCGCGGAGGGAATGCCTTGAAGCCAGACTCTTCAATCAGCTCTAGTTCCTTTTTGCCAACTGGGCGGAACAAGACGACTATTTCGGTTGTGTCTTTGGTCATTTTGAGTTTTTGGGAACCTCTAGAATGAACTCTATTCTACCTCATCGCCTTTTCCTAAATTGCGGTCATCGAACCGGAACCTTCCAGCCTGCTCTACGTCTGCACGATAGCAAAAGACGTTGAGGTGGTAACCATGAAGAGCGATGAAGGGAAGGCCAAAGCGAACAGTATCAGTGGTATCCCAATGCCCGGTACGATTACGCAGGTTCAGGGAAAAGCGGTTGAGCCTAACCGTAATGAGCCGGAGCATCCCTTTAAGACTGACGGCACTGGTGAAATTTATGCCCGTGATTATTTTGACGATGAGTCTGAACGACTAGTCAATCTAGAAGGTGGTTACATTGCTGAAAAAGGAGACAAGAACTTGTCCATAGGCCTTCACGACGAGGAGAATACTGATCCTAGTGTCGTAGGTAGTGACGGCAACGAGGCCTTTCTGCCAGAAACGCAGCCACTTCCGTTAGATTCTGACACTAGATTCGGTGCCGATGAAGACGACGGGCTAACTCCGCGACCAGTTGATTTCGACAGTAACTTAGTTTAAAGCAATAGAGGTGTTTCTTATGGTAACTGAAACAGAGAAGGTTTCGGAAGTGCATTCTTGTATGCATACGGCCTGCAAATGCAAAGTTAGAGACGGCGAGTGTTGTGGAGATTTCTGCGGCAATGTCGACTCCACTGGCGAAGACCCGCATTGTGGTTGTGGCCACACTGATTGTGATATGACCGCTGAAATGGGCAACGAAGGTACTTTCGCTTCGACTGGTTCGTAGTTAAATCTCTACGGCGCTGGCTAGAAACGTGTAGATTGTTGATATGATAGGGCTTGGCTGGCTTTATTGCCTTTGCCTGGAATCCAATTGAGTATTTCTCTTGCTACCTCGTCCTTTGCTCATTCTCGATATTGATGAAACTCTCATTCACGGGCGAGAAGAGCCGCTTGACCGGCCCTGTGAATTCCTCGCGGGGCAGTATCACATTTATGAACGTCCACACCTCAATCAGTTTCTGCAATCCGTTAGTGAGCTATATGATTTAGCTTGCTGGTCATCGGCAACTCACGACTATTTGGAAATTGTCGTGAACACCATCACTAAAGATCTTTTTTCGCCGCTTTTGTTTGTTTGGGATAGAAGTCGTTGCACGCGTAGAACTGACTTTACCCTGCAAGAAGAGTACTTTCTCAAAGACTTACAGAAGGTCAAGAAAAAGGGCTATGACTTAGCGCGTGTACTAATTCTAGAAGACGAGCCGCGCAAGGTTAATCGCCATTTCGGTAATGCCATTTTTGTCAAACCATATGTTGGCGCTCTTGATGATGATGAACTGCCGAAATTGGCTAGTTACTTGCAGTCTGTTGCCGACGTTCCGAACTATAGAGTTTTGGAAAAGCGTAACTGGCTTTTTTTAGCGAGGCATCAAGGGACATGAGTGGATTTCTCAAGTTAGCGCTTGTCTTGACAGGGCTCTTTTTTACTGAGCCATCTTCGTGGGATCCAGACGTGCGCTTTATGTGCCACGGAAATCCCGTTGCATTGTGCGACTCGCAAAAATGTGAAGTTATTCCAGCCAAGTACTCCCAAATTGATTATGTCGGCCATGGGCTTTTCATTGCCACCAGTGTGAATCCGATTGACCGCTATGTATTTGGAACTAAGAGGCATCTTTTCAATAACAAGGGTGTGGAGCTAGCAGTTAAAGTGCCTGAAGGTGGAAAGTTCGCACAAGTGTCTTGGTTGGGAGCGAAAGCCGAGCTAGAATCAAATTTGGTTTTTGAGCAACTGCCTGCCGAGGCCCTAATTCGATTTTCCGTTGGCGATAGATTCGGTCTCTGCGATCTTCAAGGCAATGTTGTTTTACCGGCTAAGTATGCAAATATCTGGAAGGCTCATGAAGGAAAAGCTTTTGTTGCCGAAAGCACCAACTATCAGTATCCAACCGGATTGTCATTGTTCGATTGTGTCAGCAAGAAGCTTCAAGCGCTGCCCGACGATCGGCAACTGCAGTGGACTTGTGCGATGAGCGAAGGATTGGCAGTGGTTGGTAGTCAGGCTAGAAATTCTCTCAAGGGGTATATTGATACCACTGGCAAGTTTAAGATCGAAGCGAAATACAAGAGTGCTGGGCCTTTCATCAACGGACGGGCTAGTGTAGTTCTTGCTGATGCTGCACAGGGCAGACCAAGTCATGTTCAAATTGATAAGGCCGGCCAGGTGACCTCGCCGGTAAATTTAGATGTTGAAGAGTTCTTTGGTGATTGTGCCATCGCAACCTCAACAACTGCTCCATCAAAGTGTGGTGTCGTTAATCATAAATTTGAGTATGTCGTCCCACCTATATATTCTTCCCTTGAACCTCAGGCTGGGCTTTCTTATTACAGTATTTTAGAAAAGTCTAGTAGCAAGTTCCTTGCTGCACCCCAGTTTTACATAGCCAAAACCATTGCACCAGAACGCCAGCAATTGGTTTCTCCCACGGGAAAGGTTCTTCTGACTATGCCAGAAGGGCATTTCTTCAACAAACTCCTTGGTGACAATACTCTAGGTGTTTGGGTGCAGCCGCTCGACAATGCTAAGAATGGAAAAATGGTTTTTATGAATCTACTTGGCCAGGCTGTTACTCTTCCCAGCGATTTAGATCTGTTGCCTGGTCACGACTGGTATCAGCCCATAGCGCCGAACAGATTGCTGAAAACAAAATCTGTTGATGATGGCAAGTTTGATTCTAGTTACTGGAAAGCATTTCATCACTATCCCATTAACCGCTACGATATGTTTGCTCGCTTCCTTAAAGACTTTGACTTGATCGGTATGGATCGCAAGCAGCTGCTCGAGCTGCTTGGCCCCGGAGACGATTTGCACTCGCAAGATAGCTACTCTTATGCCCTGCAGCGGTCATGTTCGAGTCCTAGCCCCGGAATTTTGATTCAAATGAGGAACGATAGAGTCGAGAGTTGGCGATACGATGATGGCCTACCGTCAGGAAAACCGATCACTACAAATGTTCTATTGGTCGAGCCGACAGACAAAGTCAATTTGCGCAGCATTGATTTCGAAAACAATAGACCGAAGCATTAATAGTTTATTTCCCGCCTTTTCGCTTGGTCCGCTCGTCTTCAATTTCTTTGGCCTTGGCCCGCAGTACTTCGGCTTGGCTTTCTCTTTGAGTTGTATCTAGGTATTTTGCGTACTGCTTATAAATGTATGCCAATTTAGGATTATTCAAACCCAGTAGTCTTTCACCAAAATCTACTGCTTTGTTGAAGTGGGTATCGGCTGTGGTCTTTTCTCCTAGAGCCGCATACAAACGAGCTAGATCAAGATTTAGTTGAGCCCATTCAGGATCTTTCGCCGCCATGAACTTGCCTTTGCTGGCTGCACCCTTGAGCAAATTCTTTTTTGCTTCTTGTAGTTCGTCTAGGCCTAAATAGGCGCTTCCCAGATTTTGCAAAGTTGTTGCTCTAATGATGCTGTCACCAAAACCTTGAGCATCGAGAATTTGTAGGGCGGCATTGGCTTCAACTAGTGCGTCATCGTAGCGCTCTAAAAAGAGCAAGTGATCGGCAATGTTGACATGGGCTATGGCCACCGAAAGATTTGGTTTGTTGGCGCTCGATGCTAGTTTAAGCTTTAGTGAACGTCTTGAGCAGTCGAGTGCTTCTCTGTATTCCCCAGCCTCACAGTGTGCCAGCGAAAGATTGTTGTAAGCAATTGCTTGCAGTTGATTTTGTGAGTCGTCGGTCATGTCGAAGCATTCAACAGCACTTCTGCCTATGCTAATTGCTTCGTCGATTAGGCCTTGTTTCATATAAGTGCCGCAAAGATCGGTCAACATGGCACCTTCGCTAGCTTTATCTGGAGCCGTCTTTTTGAGAGTTTCTAGCGATTGTTCAGCAAAAGATCTCGCTTCTTTGTAGTTGCCTTCGCCGTGAGCTAGCTCTGAAAGAAACATTAGGCAGTTTGAAAGGTCTCTCATTGCCGATGGGTCTTTGTCGGCTTTGAGAACTTTGGCTAGATTGGCAAAGTGCTTTTTGGCTTTGGCTTTTTGTTCGAGAACACTATATAGACTTCCGACCAAAACTTTTCGGCTGTTGGCATGGTAGGCAAAGGCATTGCCTGGAATGAGCAAATTGAATTGGTCAATTAGCACAGCTATTCTGGTGCAGATTAGAGCAGTTGTGTAGCATAATTTCTGCATAGCTGCAGGTGAGCTGAGGCCAATATACAGAAGTAGCTCACTGCAAAAACCTAGAATTGTCGGTGCCGAACACCAAACGACAATGGCATCTATCGCTAGGCAGCCCGGTGCTGAAAACTGATATACCGTAGATCTAAGCAAGAGCCAGACCCCTAGGGTAATGAAGCCGATAAAGCCGGCGCCGATTTCTGTTTCTTTCACTGTTTCACCCACTACGCGAGGCAGATTGGGATGCCATTATCTTCGTATACCCAGTTAGCGCTTTCAATATTAGAAAATGGATTAAGACACCATTAAGATTGACTTGCTGATAAGGGCGCAGTCGATTTACTAGTATTCGCTGGTACGCTGCCAGAGGGTAGAATGTGCAGAGCAATTGAGGTGGCTATGGGCAGAAGTTCGGTTTTGGCTTTGATTTTATCTACCTTAATCGGTATGCACGTTGCTATCGCACCACCACGAGTGCAGGCTGAGGATGGCGCTCTTGTTAATGGCATTTATCTGGTTTTGCGAGATGCTGAAAATGCTAAGTTGCTTGAGCCTGCTGGCGTTGGCGAGCGTATTTTGATTGACGACGGTCATCTACTTGAGCCAACCCAGCCTAATCTACCAGATAAACCGCGCTTTGTTGTTCTAAGCACTGACCAGTTTATTCCAATAAATCTCGCTCATAAGCCGACTAAGAAAGTTGATGTGCAAGGCAAGAAGCAATTGCTGTTAGAGCTGGCTAAACAGCAAGTTGTTCCCCTTGAAACTTTCACCCGTGAAAATTGCGGCCGATCAGTGGCGATTGTGATTGGTAATCAGGTTGTGACAGTGCACAAAGTCAGAGAGCCAATTAAAGGCGGAAAAATGCAGATCACTCGTTGCACTGATAATGGTTGCGATGTTCTCTATTCCGAGCTGCAAAATTCGGAGGCAGTTCCACAGTAATTACAAGCCAGTTTCGGGGTCGCCTTTTAACCCGCCTTTAGATTTGAGCAGCTGTGTTTGTGTGCTGATTACTTCTATTTTTTTGCCACCATATGACTTTTTAAACTTTTCAATTGCAGCATTGCTGACTGTACACTCGTTAATATTCAATGTAGCAAGTCGTGGCATCCCGTAGAGAATTTCTAGCGACTTGTCGTCAATTCCGCTGTTTTGCACACTGAGAAAATTCAGATTTTTCAATTTGGCAAGTCGCTGCAGATCGGCTGCTTCGATTGGCTTGTCGGGTGAGTCGATTGATAGGTCTTCTATGTTTTCTGAGCCTGCCAGTGCCTCTATGAGTTCGTGAATTCCATTGTTATAGTTGAAAGACAACATGTGTAGATTTTTTAGGTGTTGAAAGTTGGCTAGCCCTTTGCCTGTAACTTCAGTCAAGCTGAGGCTGAGAGAGCTAAGTTTCGTAAGCTTGTTGAAATAGGGAACATCGCTGTCGTCTAGGTTCGAGAGCTGTAGGTCTAGTCTTGATATTCCGGTTAACTTGCATATGTGTGGCATCGCAGTACTTACTTTTATGACTTCCTCGCCTCCAGAAGGGGCTGATAGGCATGCTATTTCATTGGGTCTAAACCCTTCAAATAGGCTTGGATGATCAAGTAGATAGTTGTTGGCCTCAAGCTTAAGACCATCTTTGAGAGACAGATGAACCAGTGATTGGGCTTCAAACATTTTGCAGTTTGGAGCGTCGCAACCAATCCGGCCGAGGGATTGATTAGATGGAAATTTGAAGGTCGCGCTCATGCCGTCTTTTGATACCATGGCAAAATATGTTGGCTGAGCGGCTGCTAGATCGGTGAATTCTGACTCAGGCAGAACACGGTCTCCGTCAAAATTAGCGTTAACAGTTGCTTTTGGCCGTGATTTTGAAATGTGTTTTTGTTGATTTGACCAAAAATAAAAAATAGAGCATGAAACGACGAGAGTTGCTGCGGCTAAGCCGCTGAGAACAATTGCCGAGTTTGAAGTTTGTTGTGCCGCCTCTTCTTTATCTGCGGCTATTGCCCCGCGCTGGGCAAAGCCTTTTGAGTAGGCGTGAACGGCCTTTCCTTCTTTTATTCGCACCAGATCTAGAGCGAGTTCTTTAGCTGATTGGTAGCGAGCATCTGGAGATTTGGCTAGGCATTTGGCTAATACAAGATCAACCGACGGTGGAAATTCAATGTCGCAGACTTCGGTCAAGAGCGGTATGTCGGCCTCTTGATGCATCAACATAATTTCAATTGATGATTTATTTTCGTATGGTACAAAGCCGGTTAGCATTTCAAACAGAGTGCAGCCAATAGAATAGATGTCTGAACGGGCATCTACGCGGTCTCCTCTGCTTTGCTCTGGGCTCATATAGAAGGGGCTGCCAAATATGTCACCAGCTACAGTCATGGCTTGGGAGGTGCCGCGATTATCAATGAGTTTTGAAATGCCGAAGTCTAAGACTTTCACCGCTTTGGCACCGTCGATAGTGCAGTACATAATATTGCCAGGTTTAAGATCGCGATGAACTATGCCATTGCGATGGGCGTAGGCTAAACCATCGAGAACTTCGAGCATGATATCGATTGTTGTCTCAAGGTCTATGGGGCCGTCGTCAGCTAGTATCTCTTCAATACTGCGGCCTTCTAGGTAATCCATTGAGTAAAATGGGATTGTTTGGGCGTGAATGCCAAGATCGTAAACTTTTACTAGAGTTGGATGGCTCAATGAGGCTAAAATTTTTGCTTCAGCTTTAAAGCGCTGCCAGTTTTGTTCGTTTACCAATTCGGGAGTCAAGATTTTAAGGGCTAGTTGCCGATGCAGTGACATGTGCTCTACTAAGTAGACTGCTCCCATGCCACCGACACCGATTAGCGAGATAATTTTGAATCCGCCTACAATTGAATCGCTAGGCAGTATGGCTTGTGCTGCTGGTTGTTGAGCCGATTGTTGCGAGGAGGGCGCCCGATTTCTAATGCTTTGGGTAAACTGCTTACGTTGAGCTGTCCGGGCAGCGGTTGTGGTTCGCCCGCTGTTATTTGCAGAGCCAGGTCGTTTTGCTGAACTATTACTAGAAGGGCCAGCGCAAGTGCATCTTAGCTCCTTAAAGAGAAACGAAGTGAAGGAGCCCGCCCGTTTTTCTGTTGGCCTTGATTTTCCGCAATTCTTGCAAATTTGATTGTCAGCATAGCCGAGAGAGGCTTCGTTCTTTGCCTGTTTGGCGCCGCCAGGGCTAGCTTCGTTGCTATTGCTTTTACTGCTATTGCTTTTACTGCTATTGCTGCTACTGCTGTTGCTGCTGTTATTGCTATTGCTGCTGCTGCTATTGGCATTGTGGCATTGGCAGTAATTGTGCTGAAAAAGAATGAGGTAACTGAGCCTGCTCGCTCAGCTAGGAAGGGTTTGCCGCATTTTTTACAAACATTCTCTGTCATCGGCGACCTCAGAGCAATTCTAGCAGGAAGTTTCTCTTGGCCGAGCAAACATTGCTCCTGTAAGATTTTTAGACCAGTGTAAAGAGCTACTAATTGGTCCGGCTTCTAGGGTCACTTTCATTTTGCTCTTAGAAGAAGAAGCGTCAATAAAGTGAGCTATGCCATCAGCTGTTCGGTAGACAAAACCTGTATGAACAACATCTAGACCGGCTTGACTAGTGCAAACTGCCACTATGTCGCCTGTTTTGAGTAAAGGTTCAATTGCTGCAATCTTGTTCATTGGCACATACTTGAGCTGGCGGTTATTGATAACAGTTTCGCGCTCTTTGATTTTGTCTACTTGATCAGGTTGACTAATAAGTCGAAGATAGCTGGCTGGGTGTGTCGACATAAAGCCAACTTTTTGAGTAAATGGAATCGCACCAGGGAGTTGATCTAGTGGTTTGATAATATTCTTGCTTGTGTTGTCAGCCAGCCAATCGCTCATATAGTGCAAGCGTGTACTGTAATCACCGGTGGTGCCAGCACGATAGCGAATTAAGGCCACTTCAGCGAGCAAGTCTTCGGGCTTGTGACCGCCTTTCTTTAGCATCCGAGCGTACGCTAAGGTGGTCTCGATAAATGTGACGCAGTCAAGGCCAATCAAGTTAACAGAGCATACTTCGCGATCAGGATAGACTTCTAATGTTGAAGCAACGTATGGTGTTCCTTCAAGCTCACGGGCTATTTTACCGACTAGCTCGCCGATGGGTAAAGCTTCCCAGTTGTTTGACTTGGCTTTTTTCAGGAGGCTATAGAAAACCTTTTTACCCTTAAATTCTAGGCTGTCTGCCATAGTTTTAACTGGTTCGGCAGCGGTTTCAGCAGCTAGGTCTGATAGCGGTTGCCTTGCTATGGCCTTGATGTCGCAGGCGACGATGGCAGCGGTTGCTGTGACAAAATTGCTGAGAAAGCGGCGTCTTGATTCTTGCTTGTTTGTCATAGCCTTTGACTTATAGTGTTTAAGCGTGCTTCAAATCATTTCATTTTTGTAGCATCTTATTTTAAAAGAGCGTGCACATTTTCAGTGGGGCGACCGAGCACAGCTTTGTCTCCTCGAACGACAATGGGGCGCTGCATTAAATCAGGGTGTTTCGCCATGAGCGCTATCAATTCTTTCTCAGAGAGGTCTGCTTTGGCTAGACCTAGTTCTTTATAGATTGCTTCACTTGTGCGCAGAAGCGAACGGGCAGGCATGTCCATCTTTTTCAATAGTTCGGCAATTTTAGTCGCGCTCAGGGGCTCGATATAATAGTTGATTTTCTCAAAATCTACGCCTGCTCCCTTCAACAGTTTTGACATCTCTCGACACTTTGAGCAGGTTGGTCTTTCGTAAACTGTGATCTTGTCTTTCATGATTGTTCCTTTTATCTTCTTTTTTCTATCGACTTCTCTTTCTTCAGGTCATTTTGCGTCATCTTATTTTGGCTCATAGAAGTCGGGCATTTCTTCAGTTGTGCCCTTCTTAATTGACTTAGTCAGTTCCGCTGGATCAATTGCCACGGTTATGCGATTGCCATATTTTGCTGCTGTTTTTTCTACCTCTTGGCGGCTAACTTTGCAGCCACGTGCATTGATATATTTTAAATGAGGAAGAGTTGCCAATTGCTGAAGCATTTCGTCTGTGACGCCTGTATTTTCAAGATTTAGCGTGACTAGACTCGTTAGGGTTAGTATTTGCTTTATGTCGCTTTCGGTAATTGGTTTGTCTGGGGTTGAGAGATAAAGGGTTTCTAGTTGAGTGTTGCCGGCAATTGTTTCTAGCAGCTCGGGAATGTATTTGTTTAAGTCAAAGGAGATATAGTTTAAGCGCTTCAGTCGATGAAAGTTTTTCAGGCCTACTGGCGTGAGATTGGTGTTCTTCAGGTCGAGCCATTCTAGGTTATTGAGAGCATTGATAAGATCAACTTCGTCATCGCCAACCTCGCACTCTGCTAACTCTAGTCGCTTAAGGCCAGTGAGCTGTTTTAGATTGACCAAGGTGTCTTTCAGCTGCTCTTTGCGTTCAAATTTGAAACGTGGGATGTAGCTATAGAGGTCGTCTGGACGAAACGACTTTATTATTTCAGGATGCATGGCGCTGTAGCTGTTGGTAAAAAAGAAGAGGCGCTTGTCTGCCGGAAATGATAGTTTGCCTTGGGCTGGCAAGGCACCAATCATTTTGCGGTTGGTGTTAATCTCGCCAATTTGGTATTCAGGAAATTCAAATTCGATGGTGCTACCGTCTTCTGAAAGTGTTGAATAGAATCCTGGAGCCGCCTCGATTTTGCTTGCTTCCTTCTTACTTGAAGGCAGGCTAATTGCCAGCGCTTGCCAGTAAGTGATTATTGTTGCTGCAACAGTGAGTGTGGCCAATGTGAGAAGCGTGGCAAATACTAAAATCGCTCTTGTTGAATTGGTTGGGTGGGCTTCTTTGTTGCCCATTTCATGGCGACGCTGTTCTAATGACTTGAATGGTTTTTTGCCATCAAAGAAGCTACGAGCATACTTATTTTCTTTGATGCGCTTTAAGTCAATTGAGAGTTCTTTGGCCGATTGATAGCGATCGTCTGGATGTTTTTCTAGGCACTTCGCTACTACATATTCTATTGAGTCAGGAAACTTGGTTTCGGGATCCACTTCCGCCAAGAGTGGTGGCTGATCTTGTTCATGCATCATGACAATTTCCATCTGCGATTCGCCATCAAATGGAACATAGGCTGTAAGCGCTTCGAACAGTGAGCAGCCTATCGAGTATATGTCTGAGCGGGCATCAACGTCCCCTCCGACGCTTTGCTCAGGGCTCATATAAAATGGGCTACCAAAGGTTTCTCCGACCATTGTTAGGCTTTGATTTTGTCGGCCAAGTTGGAGAAACTTTGATATGCCAAAATCGAGAATTTTCACCACGGATTCACCATCAACGGTGCATATCATGATATTACCGGGCTTAAGATCTCGGTGAATAATATCGTTTCTATGAGCGTAGGCAAGGCCCTCTAAGACTTGTAAGAAGATCTCTATGGCCTCGTCTAAGTAGAGCGGGCCGTCGTCAATGAGAATTTGTTCTAGTGTGCGGCCCTCTAAAAGATCCATCGAATAGTAAGGTAGTGAATGATCGTGTATGCCGAGATCGTAGACATTGACTAAGGTGCTGTGGTGCAGCGCTCCTAGGGTCTTTGCTTCTGCTTGAAAGCGTTTCCACGTTTGTTCGTTGACTAGTTCGGGCGATAATATTTTCAGGGCAAATGCTCGGCGCAGGCCTATATGCTCGGCTGCATAAACGACACCCATGCCACCGCTGCCGATGATTGATTTAATCTTGAAGGTGCCACCAACTATAGTTCCAGGTTTTAGAGCCGTGTTACTGCTGGCGTTAGCACTACTGCTGCTATTGCTACTACTACTGAAATTCTCCCTGTCTTTTGTAGCCGGTGCGGAACCACTAAAGGTTGACTTGTGAGTTGAGCGAAACGATGTATTTGTTCGTCTTTTTTCAAGAGCTTTGGGTGCAAGTGGTTTAGCTACCGCCGGATCTTTGCATTGGCAGCGCAAATCTTTGAAGAGAAATGATGTGAACGAGCCAGAACGTTCTTTGGTAGCCATGGCTTTGCCGCAGCGGCCGCAAACTTTTAGATTTTCAGATTTATCTAGTGTTTGTCGCTCTAATTGAGATGATGAGCTTGGCTCTTGGTTTGCCTTGCACTGGCAATAGTTATGCACGAATAGGTAGGACGTGAAAGAGCCGGCCTTTTCAGCCAGTGGTGGTTTGCCGCAATTTTTGCAAAGGTCAGGCATGTTTAGCTTTTGTGGCTAGCGCCAGATTTCTGGATCGTCGCGTAGAAGATAGGCCTCGACACCAAAGAAGACACATACGCTGCCTGTGATGAACATGAATATCGCCGGGACTGTGTCGCATATCAAGTTGGCATCAGGCTTACAGAACATGTAAATGGCAAGAGCTATCCAGCTTAGACCCATCAGGGACTGCCATATATACTGCGCTTCTTTGAGAGCGTGAAGGAAGTTCATTTTTTCAGTAGCGACTCTTGACAGTTACCAAATATATCACAGAGCAGCCGCCGCTTGGCAATGAGCTTAGCAATGAACTTGGCAAGAATTAGTGATGGTCGTGACCACAATCATCGCAATCGTGGTCTGCCTCTGCCAGCGCCTCTAGGTATGCAGGGTCGATAGCGTTAATTCGCTCCAGCATGGCTTCTGCTTCTTTCTCCTGTCCAAGGCTAGTGAGGCAGCGGTAAGCTGGTTCTAGCATCTCCAGTAGTTCGACATGGTTGGCACAGAGATATCTTTCGAGAACATCGGCATTTGTCAGATATAGCGGCAGAGCTTCGTCAAAGCGTTCCATGGCCAAAAGAGTGCCAGCTAGTTCGTTGCGCACGTCAACATCGTCTACAAGTGTGATGTTGGGCTCGTTTTGAGCTACTTGGTTAGTGACTATTTCTGTGGCTTTCTGATGCAGAGCAAGGGATGCTTCGTAGTCTTGGAGAAAATCGAAAAGCGTGCCGCAGGCCTGGAGCTGCATGGCGTTCAGTGGGCCGCCTAGGGTTGGGTCTGCTTCAAAGCGCTGGGCACGAGTTTTGACTTGCGACTGCAAGTCGGCTAATGCCTTCTTCTCGCCACCTGAAAATTCCATCAAAATTGAAACTGTTTCAAAGAATGGGAAGTATGAGTAATCTATGCGGTCAGCTTCGCGCAAAGCCGTTTTTAGTGAGTTCTTAGCTTCTTTCTCATTGTTCTTTTCATTGAAGTGTTGAGCGCTTTCTAGGGCGTCTTCCCAGCGTTTCCAGCGCTGTAAGTCACCTGCCGACTTAGCGATTTCTTCAAGCTTTCTGTTGTGGCGGGCTAGTGGTTGCTCTAAGAAAGCATTTAACCATTCAATAGCCCCTTTGACTGAATGCCAGGCTGGAGCAGTATCTTCAATGTGTCTATCGAGGCCGAAAGCGGCAATTGTATCGTGCAAGTTTTCGTCGTCTTTGGTGAGGCCACCGGCAATAAGTGTGCCTTTCATGAGAGCCCGCGACAAGGCACTGCGTGAAATTAGGGTATCGCCAGTCAGAGCAAAATGAATCAAAGCATTGAGATAGTGCCATTGCTCATCGTTTTCGGTTTCGTCTTGAAGCATGGCTTGGGCAGCCTTGTATTCACCCATTTGCAACAAGAAGCTTATGGCTAGCTCGCGGGGAATAGCTTTGAATTCGACAGGCAATTCTTCTTTGTATTCGTGCAAGAAAGAGGTGACTATTTCCACTGCTTCAGTCTTTTTGCCGCAGTTCCAGTTTAGTTGAGCCAGGTCGGCGACGGCCTGGGTGTAGGCTTCAGCGTCAACTTGGTATAGTTCAAAATCTTCGTCGCTGCATTCAGCTTTAAGCTGATCAACTGCTTTTTGGGCATACTCTAAGGCTTCTGCCGGGCTGGCAGAGCCTTCGCGAGCAAGAATCAAGTTCGCTACACCGCAAGTGCCATTTGCTTCTTTGAGAGCCTTGTGAGCTGCTTTGACACGCTCAGCAACTGATTCGCCAAGAATGGCCACGGCGACGTAGGCATCAAGTGATTCTTCGATATCACTTGATTGATTGGCTTCGTCACTGTCTGGAGCTTCGTAGTGGGCGTCGACACAGCTCTCAACAAGGTCGTCATGAGGTCCAATTCTCAGGTGGGTAGATGTAGCTTCAGCCACGTTGGTATCGTTGGGCTTCATGAGAACCTCGAAGAAAGAAGTATATATAGTTGGCTGATTATACAGGTGAACTGGGCAGGAGTGCTGCTCAGAGTGTTTTTGTCTTCGCAAAGCAAGATATTTGAGACTTGGCGTTAAATGAAGCCAATCTCTAAGAAGAATTCGCCGATTGAAACTGCGATTTAACCTAGGGCAAACGGGTCAATTGCTTTCATTTTGCCGGCTAAAGCCTCTGCGCCAGCTTGGTCACCGAGCTGCTGGCAGCAGTCATGGGCTAACTCAAGGGTAGCTAACTCATCAAAGTGAGTAGCTCCTAAGTATTGTTCTTGCATACCCAGAACCTGTCTGCAGTGCATCAGGGCCTCTGGGTAGCGACTTTGTTCATACAAAAGCTCAGCTAGTGTTTGTTGTATTTCTACTATTTCAGCAAGACTTAAGGCTGTTGCTGTACTTGTATTTGAATTTGAATTTGAATTTGCATTTTGCACTAGTTGCATGGCTTTAGTTAGGTTCGTGGTCGCCGCTTCGAGGTCGCCTAATGCTTTATAGATTGTGGCGAATGACTGAAAATGCAAGGGCAAAAGGGCATCTTTGTGGCAATCATTTTTGAATGTTTCAGGGTTAAATCTCTCCACACGCGCATCTATCTTCTGTCGCAATTCTTCTTTTGTCAGGGCGGCGAGCGGCAAAAATTCTACTTCTTCATGGAGGGCAAGCAGGCCGGTGACTGTATTGAGAAAAGGGAAGTATGAGTAGTCAATGCGTTCTGCTTCCCTTAAGGCCGCTTTGAATTCTTTTGCTGCTTCTTTGTAGCTTTCTTGGTCCATAAAATATGCAGCACTGGTTTCTCGACTGTCCCAAAGTTGCCAGCGTTTTTTGTCTTTATTCTGAATGGCAATAGCAATTGATTCTCGCGATACAACTGAATTTGCATCTTGAAAAACATTCTTTAGCCAGCCTCTGGCGTCTTCGTTGTTGAGCCAAGCTGCTGCTGCCTTTTCTATACATATAGCTTGATCGAACTGGTCGCTATTGTGTTCAAATATTGAGTAGCTTCCCAGCAATTTTTGCGCTGTAACCGTTCCAGCTTTGAAGGCGCAGGCCAAAGCGCTTCTGGCGGTGAGGCAATCACCACTAATGACATAATGAGCCAGGGCATTGAGGTAATGCCAGGCTTCGATATTGTCTGGGTGTGAGTATAAGAAGGTCTGAGCTTCTTTGGCCTCGCCCATTTGAATGAGCAAACTGGCTAGCTGATCGCGCAATATTATTTGGCAATCGCTCCAGAGTTCATCTTCAACATCTGCGTCTAATTGCTGCCTGAGCATCTCGGTGGCGTCGCGCTTGCGGCCGGCATTGAAAGCCATTTCTGCTGCGTCTGCTAGGGCGATTGTATAGGTGCTGTTGTAGAGGCAATATTCGCCAAAATTGCTGTCGTGCAATTCTTGCTTAATTCGGTCAATTGCTCGTTGCGAATATATCATTGCCGACTCGGGGCTATTCACCCCTTCTCGCGCTAGTACCAGCCAGGCCAGCCCGCAAGAACCATTTGAACTTTCGATGCATTGTCTTGCTGCTGCTACTCGCTCTTGGACATCTTTTGCTGAAAGGGCTTTGTGCAAAAGTCTACCCACCGATTTGTTGATTAGATCATTGTCGTCTTGATTTTGAACGCTATCGCTAAAGTCGCAGGTCGTCAGTAAATCTTGGTGAGGGCCTGATTTTAATTTCAGTGGCCAAGGTGACGATGGTGCTTGGCTAGCCAATAGACAGGTATCGGAAGTATTCATGAGTACCTCACAGTTTGCTTCAAGGGTTACTCATACAGATACGCTCAAACTGGCAAAATAGTTCAATTCAATTTTCAAGGGCAGGTGCGGCTACTGGAAACTGCTAGAAGCTACTAGAAATGGCAAGAAGCTACTCGAGCAACTTAAGACTTAAGCCTGATGGAGGATGTTAAATCAGTTGAAATGGGCCATTATCTACCTAGCGGTTCCAGTATGTATGGTTAAGCACGTAGAGGGTTTTATGTCTCGTCTTTTTCGGTTGGCGTCAGCTCTCCCGTCTCTTCTTGTGATTTCGGCTGCCTTTGACCTTTTACCTTTCGCACAATCTAATTCATTTCAAGTGGTCTATGCCGCACAGCCCGTAGCTCAGGCTAGCTCTTCAAAGCCTGTCACTAATCGGCCGATTAAAGACAAGTGGGCTTTAGTGATTGGTATTAGCAAATTTGCTGATGGCAAAATCAATTTGCGCTTTCCTGCTAAAGATGCCACTGATTTCTACAATTTTCTAACCACAGCTGGGGGCTTTAAAAAAGACCACACTAGACTTCTAATTAATGAGAAAGCTACCCGCGCCAATATTCTTGCCACCATTGGCGACCGCTGGTTGCCGCGTCTAGCTCACCCAGATGATCTTGTTGTTGTCTATATAAGTAGTCACGGCAGCCCTGCCGATATGGACGTCGGTGGAGTCAACTATATTGTTGCCTACGATACCGATACTGAATCTCTTTATGCTACTGGCATTCCATTACAAGATCTAATGCGCATTATTAAGGCGCGGGTGCACTGTGATCGTGTGGTAATTATTTTAGATGCTTGCCATAGTGGTGCTGCTTCGGCTGAGGCTAAGGGTCTTGCCCGCTCAGCTAACGTGGATGCCAGCGCTGTGGTGGCAGGTACTGGTCAGTTGGTGATAGCGTCTAGTCAACCAAGCCAAGTTTCTTGGGAAAGTAAGAAGTATCAAAATAGTGTTTTCACAAGTTGCCTGATTGAAGCATTAAAACAGAATAGTGGGCGCACCACCCTCGGTGCCGCTTTCCAAAATATGAAAGACAGAGTAGAAGATGAGGTATTGAGAGATCGCGGGCAATTGCAGACACCGGAGATGAAGAGTCACTGGGATGGTTCTGCGCTGTGTCTCTCCACCCCACCTACGGCCCCGAGGGAAGGTTTAGGCGAAGAGAGCGTTTTCGATTTGCAAGAGAAGCCCACGGTTGTTCAAAGTGAAGCTAAGCCGGTGGTGAAAGTTAGCCCGCCTAAGACAATTTTGAATAATGGCAATATTTATCGCGTTTTCAATAAGCCTCAGCAACCAACAACGTTTGACTTAGATGTGACTTCTTCGGTTGTTTATCTCATGACCTATCACTGGAATGATGGCAAAGGCAGTGTTCCCGGTACCCTTTCTCTGCGGCATGCGGACGGCACTACTTACGGCCCGTGGGCGGTGCGGGGACAACCTGGTCAGGGTGGAGTGCCCAATGCCTATTGGGAATGCGAGCCGAGAGTGACGCTCACGCCGGGTCACTACACTGTAATTGATAGCGACCCCTCTACTTGGTCTCAGAATGATTTATCTGGCAAGTGTGGCATTGCTAAGGTCAAGATTGTTCCTGATACGACAAAGACAACTAGTCAGAAGGCTTATAGACGCGAGCCGGTTGTTAGTATCTTTAAGAACGGCAATATTTCGGCAGTGTTTAATGCACCGACTCGGCCTACTTGGTTTACCCTCAAGGCACCAGTATTAGTATCAAGGCTGATGAACTACCACTGGAACGATGGCCGCGGACAAGACCCGGGTGAAATTGGTTTGGTGCATCAAGATGGCACTGTTTATGGCCCTTGGTCTACTCATACAGCTCCCGGGCAAGGGGGCGTGCCAAATGCTTACTGGATCTGTGAGCCCGATACTGTACTGAAGCCCGGCATCTATATAATTACTGATAGCGATAGCAAAACTTGGTCGCAGAACCCTGAGACAAGGGGATCTGGCATTAGTGAAGTTAGCGGCGTGGTACAGGATTAGGTTGGGAAGTGGAAGCCAGAATCACATACAAAACTTGGTCGGGAATTGGGTCTCATATTTTGTTGTCAACAATTCCAGTTTTCTTGAGGCTGCATGAGTATGAGTTCGGAAATGATGTAAAGACTCTAGAAATAGATGTTTTGTTTAAATGTGAATTCAGAACTGGCTGGCAAAGGCTCATGTTTGATAGATTCACCGAAAGCCTTCCGGCAGAGCCGATTTTTGAATTTTCTAAACGAACTAAGACACTTAGAATCGTGTACACAAGTAAATATCCGGCATTTGCCTATAATCAACCTTTTGGTTCTGATCGATTGAAATCTGAGGAGAAGCGCGGTTGTTATCGTTTTAAGCATTTTTTGCGCGAACTAAGGGAAGTGTTTAGTGTTCTGGCACCACAGCTTGCGCAGCAAACTAATTTTGATACAGATAAGCTGCTTCAATTAATAGACAAGAAGTTTTCATGTCTTCCAAAATTAGATGGGGAAATTATTGAACTTGAAAATGAACAGAGGGAAAGAACTCTTGAGAAGGAGAAAAATAGAAGTGAACCTAAGCCATATCGCTCAAAGAAAATACCTCTTTTAATTCCTGTAGGTCGATATGATGGCGGTTCACATTACATCGGTCATTACGATGGCGAAAAGCAATTCTGGGGGCAAGTGGTGGCGTCAACCGATCAAAGTCCTGAGCTTCAGGCAGACACCAGTAAGAACGCCTGGGAAAGGCGAAAACTTTGGTATGCTGTGTTGCACAAATTTGATGCGAACGGTGAGCATCTTGGAACTGAGCACAAAGCTATTGGTCGAACTTCAGATGGCGAGGAAGCGGTAGTAAATCTAGCAACTGAAACACTAGAAGATTATATTCGCACACTCGGGGTTGTTCGTTATGGAGATATTGCTATTAAGCTATTCAAGGTTGAATTTGATGGTGCACTTTTCGGCATGATTGAAACCTCGATTAGGGGAGAAGGAGCATCCGTTACGATGGAGCCAGGTGACCTAGTCTTTCGAGAGCCATGGAATGGTGACTACGATACTTAGGCTATTGGCTCTTCACATCGGCACCATTTAAATTTGAAAGATTACGTCTGGACATTGCCCGACCCTAGATGCAAAAAGACTCTATGAATTCTGTGGAAGAGCTAGTACAAGAAATTTTCAATGTCTATGGCGTTCGCATCGTCACTGAACTTGAGCGCACCGGCTTGGGCATCGCCTGTCTGCCAGCCGATGAAAGAGTTTGCCAGCAGTACCTACAGAACATACTCGTTAAAGAGCTTTCTATTTATCCGCCGAGTGTGATCAAAAAGAGCAAGCTCAATGAAATTATTCTCTGTCGCGATTTGGTGTCCGAGGGAGAAAGGCATGGCGGTCTGACCTGTGCTGCGTGGCTTGGCAGTCTGGGTCTCAGTTTCGCTCGAAACAAGATCTATTTGAATATAGGGCTTGCTGGCAACAAAATCTATAAGCATGGTGTGTTGCATCATGAACTCTTCCATATGATTGACCATTTCGATGACTTCAACGGCCTCTTCGATAATCACTGGAAGTCATTGAATCGACCTGGATTTGTTTATCACCAGGACATCATCAATACAGCCAAAGCTACTCCGCAGAGCGGTTTTATTTCTGAGTACGCTATGGATGCCGTTCAGGAGGATAAAGCCGAGGTTTTCACCCATTTGATTGTTGATTGCAAAGGTACAGAAAGGCTAGCTCTCACCGACAGAATTCTCAGAGCGAAAGTGCTGCGCATGAAAGAACTTTTGCGCTCCTATTCCCGCGAATTTAATGATGACTTCTGGCGTAACAGAGCCTCGGACTCTCGGAAATTTGCCCGTAAGATAGGCAGGTCACGCCGTCGCCGATAGGAGTTGAGGGGGGAACTAAGAGAATCGCCCATCAGTGACACATGTCCGCCACAGATTGCTTGTATCTTGGCATCTATGGAGAGCTTTGCCCTCGCTCGGCTCAGCACTGCTAGGTTATTCCCGCCATTAGAGGCTTGCGACAATGCAGCATCAACAAACTTCAACTAGTCTGTTCATCCCTCCATTGAGTGGCTCGATTGCCTCTTCTCCCCTGGTTATTCCGGCTTACGCTTCTTTTAGCGCACTGGGCTCTTTGCACCTTCATATTGATGGCGGCAAGCAAGCTCGTCTGGCCAAGAGCGTTGTTGCTCAGTTGGCCAAAGAAGGTGAGGCGACTAAAGTGCAAGCCGTGCTCGGAGCTGTGGGCGGCCCTCAGCGGGAGCAGCTAGTTGAAACCTACTCTACTCGCGCAGCTGGACGAGTTGCTGAAGAGACATTTGAGTCTTTCTCTAGTGTTTCTCTGCGCAGTCGCGACCATGCAATCGAAACAGTAAAACGGATCTTGCCAAATGTGAAAAATGACATTGGCATTGTGCTTGATGTAGAGCGTGTTGTTGCTACTGTTGATGAAAAACAGGGCTGGAAGCAAATCGAATTTTATGAACTTGATGGATTTAGGGGCAACGAAATTGACTTTACCTGTTCGTATACTCAACCGTTTGAGATTCATCATTTGATCGATATTTACGATGCTGGGGAAAACCCCGTAGATTTAGAGGCTTTGATGAGAGACTCTATTTCAATGGGAATTAACCTCGGTGGTTGGTTCCAGTTTAGCAAACCAGGCAGAGCTGCTTACCGCTCAAATGCTTTCTCTCAGGCCTATCAACTGAAGTCGAAAGTAATGATGCAACATGAGCTTCTCAGCGTATACCTCGAGAACAGTGGGTTGAACTATCGCCTGCGCACTGTTATAGAGAGAGTTCTGGCTGTATGCCGAATTAAATAGCGGCTCTAAACGGGCCAAATAAGCGCGCCGGAGGATAAAGCATGTCACTTATTCGGTTTAAGTTTCCTCCGTTTAAGGCGCCGCTTTTTAAGGAACGGCTGTTAAAGATCGCTCTTCTAAAGGTTCCTCGGCAGTGGAAGTTGTTTATAGGTTTGGCATTGCTTCTGCTACCCTGTGCAGCCATTGCCTTCGAGTCGAGTGCTAGTGATTCCGACAGTTCGGTAATTTCAGCAGTTTCAGCTGTTTCAGCCGCTTTTTCATCTTTCTATTTACTACAAATTCTGGCACCAGTATCTGACAGTCTAGATAGATTAGTCAGTGTTTTAGATATCGGGTTTTCTAAGATATCGATGTTGCATATGCTCAGTGAATTTCTTGTTCTGCTGGCTTGTATTGCCTTTCTCAAGGCCGCTACTTTTGCCAGGGTTGGGTCGGCTCAGCGCTTGTCGAATCTGCGTCTTGGATTTTTTCAGATTGGTTTGGCAATCTCTGTTGCAATTTTGGCCACAATCGCTATTCGTGAACAACAGGAGGAAGCATTGGTAGCAGCCGGAGCAACGGGGACCTTGGTTTTTCCGGCGGGATCATCTTGTGGAACCATAGCGCCAGAAGGTGCCGAGATCATTGGTCCTTCGCCAAATAATTCATATGCGAAGGGCGCCTACGCCAATGATTCTAAAACTAAACTTCTTCGCCAGGCCACCTGGTCTGAGGTGCACTGATGACTGCTTCTATGTTTGCTTCGTCGTCTGACGAGAATCTTCAGGCGCTACCTCTAAATGCTTATCCACCCAAGCAATATATTGTCGGTCCCATTTTTGATTTGCTGTTTGTGTGTGGTGGCTTTACTGTTCTGCTGTCACTGCTATATTTCTGGCCGCCTTTGCGCAGTGTGTTGGGGCCTTCTGCCGATGAATTTTCAGCATCACTACTGTTTGCTGGCACTTACTTATTGTCGCAGCCACACCTTGGTGCTTCGTTGCGGCGGCTTTATGGCGAACCGGAGAATGTGGCAAAGCAAGGCCATGTAGCTTTAGCTTTGCCAGTGGTAATGCTTGTTTCTGTGTTGGTTGCTTTTCGAGTGCTTGGCCCTAAAGTTACCATGGAGGCGTTGACTAGTGTTTATTTGATTTTGATTGTGCACCACGTACTAGCCCAAAGCTATGGTATCGCATTGATGTATTGCGGACGCTCCACTTTTGTCATGGGAACTGATGAGAAGCAGCTCTTCAAAGATATTTTGTACTTGGCCGTTGCTGTGGCTGTCGTTGCTGGATTTCATCTGCCATTTGTCTTCCTGCAGATTGCCATCGCTGCCCTGTTGGTGCTCGTGCTTTGTTTTTTCAATGCTCAGCTGCGAAGAGCTGCCTTCGGCGAGGCGACGATGCCATTGCCGGCGGTGGCCGTCATGCTTGTTAGCCTAGTGGCCGTGGTTCTCAGCCAGGCTGTTGATAATATTTTCTGGATCTTCATTCCAGCATTCTTTCATGCCAGTCAATATTTAGCAGTGGTGGTAGCCTATAAATGGAAAGACTATAAGCTCAGCCAGGCAGCATCTGAGAATAAATTGAAGCCAGTTCTTGCCTTTGTTGGCGCTGAACTGCATTGCTATTTCCTTGTTGGGCTAACGCTTTCAGTCGCTATTCCTTGCGCTTTGTTTTTTATCGGGATGCGCGATATTGATCCATTCAGACTAATGTTTCTTTTGGTCAGCTTGCATCACTTCGCTACTGATGCTTGCTTGTGGAAGCTTCGTCAACCCCGGGTTCAGGAGCGTTTAGTATAGGCTTGGTCCGTTAGTTGGTCAGTTAGTTCTACTTCCATCGGCGCCATCAATGTGGCATAGCCGCCCGCGGCCGCCTGGAAGCCAGCGAAGCGATAGCATAGTTCGCCCTGCTCAGTCACATCAACCTGACATACTCCCAAGGCCGAAAGCCTTTCAAATGCCCGCTTAGCATCGAGAATACTTAGGCGCGACTCGAGCGCTGCCTCAGCTACCGTAATGACGCCGCCCTTATCTTTAGCGCGTAAAAGCAAGGTTTGCTCTGCGTTAAGCTCTTTCACAGCCTGCCGTTCTTTCAATTGTCCGGTCACCAATGTGAAACCAAGAAAGACAAGACCACTGAGAAAGGCAATTAGCCCGACCTGCGATGGCACTCCGTGTTTGGTGGTGCCGGCAATAATTTCACCTATATAGGTTATTACCAGACCGCCAGGGATAAGCAAAAGAAAACTGCCTCCCCACATAGCGCAAAGGGAACGAAGTGTCGACAAGACGACAGAATCTTTATTTGTCAATTTGCCAACTCCATAGAGCGAAAATGTGAGGTTCTCAGCATTCGAACACCAGGCATAAAACAATTACGGTAGAGCTTCTACGACGCGCTCAGGGGTCGGAGCCATGGCGCCAGCTCCTATCACCGAATGATGGAAAGTGAGGTAGGCTCTGCCATCAAATATGGTGCGGTCCGTTTGTCTGGAGTGCGACTTTTTGAATGAATCACTGCCAATCCAACTGCGAAAATCAGCCTCGCTGCGCCAGCGGGTCATAACTTGATATTCATTACCCATTGGCTCCGGCTCACCACCAGGTAATGACTTCGTGCCAGGCTTGAGTATATCGAGACTGACAAAACCAGGTTGGTCTTCCACAACTCGATCTCTTTCAATAAAGAGCTTTTCAAAATCTTCCTCTCGTCCTTCTTTGACGGGAATGTGGTTGATAGAAATGAACAATTTAAATTACCCCAAAGTCAGGCGCTAGGAGATTATAGCAAATCGACAAAACCCGGCACAGAAGCGAGAAATGGTAAATGTCACTTTCCCTTTAGTTTGTCTTCTAGTATCGCTTTGGCTATTTCACCTTTGTCGATGCCCCAGAAGCCCCCTGTTGGCCCGTGCGATTCATGATCTAGACTAGAGCGAAAGAACAGGTCCATTTTTGTCTTGTTGTCTTTGTTGTAAGTCTTTGCCTTTATTGGTCCGAAGTGTTTGTCGCTGAACTTCACCAGTTCTTTCACTTCGTCATCGTAGAAGACCAGGGCTCGTGCATCTGTTAGGGCGTAAATGGTATGTAACTCCCTCTTGTATGAGAAATAGGGAATGGTGAGCATCCCTAGGCCGATGCCGACAAAGGGAACTCCCCAAAGCACCATGAACCAACCCATAAAGGTTCTGCTCCTAAGGCTTGCAGATATGGCACCACCGACCCAGCACAGGCTGAAAATTGTCCAGATAATGGCGAAGGGAATGAAAATTATCTTGGCCATGCCTTCGTGACCTGGCTCTGGCGTGGCCACAAACAAGATTTTCTCTGTGGCTGCAATCTTACTTCGGGCTCGTTGGTGCAGTTCGGCACTTAGCTTTGGGTCTGGTTCTCCAGCGATAATTTGTAGCGAAGGTTTTTCTTGGGCCGCTAGCCACCAACCAGCAAAAGGTGCCACTGTAATCACTGCACAGGCCACGATAACGAGCCAAATTATTGCGGGGTCGCTAGTCCTAGTGATGGAAGTATTGGATGGTTTCTGATAGCCCTCATATTGTCTTTTTGTTTTCGCCATTTTTGCTTTTCTCGCTTCTTCTTCTTCTGATTTTTCTTTCTACTTTTACATTGCTCTTCGCTGGGTTAAGGAGGGGTGAAGAAAGGCGGCAAAAACTGAAAAGATAAGAGCTTTTACAGCCTAAGTTCCACCACGGGATGAATTGATTAATTCTTGTCGAACGCGGCAAAATTTCGGTTTGCCTGTATATAGACGACTGACAGTATTGAGCGCTTTTGAAGCTCTGTGGCTCAGGTGAGCCTGACTGAACAGTTAACTATTTGGGGGAGCCGCGCGATGGACAGAGATGAACGGTCTGGTTCTAGAGAACAAAAACTCGATTTCGATGGCGCCGATGATAAGACTTATGGTCGCCTCAGGGAGGTCGCAGACGGCCTTGGGGATAGAGGCCAATCCAGCTCTTTCGATGATCAGTCACCGAGTGAACCTACGCTAGATCAGTTGGTCAGCTATCGAGCCTCTGCTCTCGAGGCTGCCGCTGCTCAAGTTGAGCGAGGTGACGGTAGTGCTCGCTCGAACATGATGTTGCAAGTGAGCGAGTCAAAAAAACAAGGCCTGCTTGATTCTGCGTTGAAAAAACTTGAAGAGGAAGGTAAAGCTTCGATCGTTCGAGACAAAGATGGAGTTGCTACTGAGATAGTCATTGATCCCGCTACTGGCCCCTATGACCGTGGGGTGAAGACAATAGTTCAGTTAGAAGGTCAAGTTAAAGTTGATGGGCGTAATGAAAGGCAGGCTGCCGACGAGAAAAGAGAAGCGGCCCTGCGAGCGGCTAATGCTTCTGTTGATACTTCTTTTTTAAGACATGGTGAACGTCCATTGACCCATGAGGAGAAGGAAATCACCAAAAATATTCATCGCGCCATGATCAATGGTGATGGTGAAAAGCTATCTAGTCTGGCAAAGGATCTACTCAACCGTCCTATGTCTTCGGACAGGGTCATAAGTGAAATTGAGAAAACGGTGTACCCTTGCATCAGTATTGAGAAGGGAGCCGATGGCCGCGATCAACTGAGAATATTGGCTGGTTCACAGCCTTTGATTGTCAATAGAGATGGCGAAATCGGCTCAGAAACCTATGCCGGGATTTCTCATAGCAAAGAGGGTGTTGCTAAATCACTGAAAGCTGTATCTGATTGGTCGATTTATAGGGTGAACGATTTATACGATAACTCTAATGAGTTTAATAGCGATCGCGCTGGTGCAGTGACTACACCGGAAGAACGCGCTAGGTATTTCAATAATGGAGTCCAGGCTTTGATTGCTGGAGGAAATTAGTCAGATTTACTGCGCACAAATTGCTTCTTCCACTCTTTGGCATAGTCAGCAAACATGCCGGTTTCGCGCAGCGCTCTTAGAGCTTTAAGTTGCCCTTCAGAAGATTCAATGTCACCTTGATTGACGCCCCGAATAATTTTTGCGGCCTGCCAACCGACCTGTTTCCACAAAGGATAGTGGCCGTTGTCGGCCCCGTTTTCGTGGTCGATTATGGCTTGGGTGGCTTTCTCTGGCGTCATATTAATCAAGCGATTGCCGTGGTAGCCGTCGTCCAAAGTGATTAAGGCGTGCCAAGGATCTTTGGCTCCGTGCCAAGAATCTATCATTTTAGGTACTTGGTCAGAGTCTTCTATGGGCAATCCCATTTTTCCCATTCCTAGGCGCACATCAGACCAAAGCCGGCATTTCTCTAGCTCTGATAAATCTGGTCTCTTGGCGATGCGGTCCATAATTGAGCCAATTTCGCCAAAGCTAATTTTGCCATCGGCGTCGCGGTTATTGGCGTCTGCTTTATTGGTGTAGGGTCTGAGCAATTCACCGGCCATGCCGGCTATTTCTTTGCGGCGCCCCTCTGGTATCGACCTGAAATCGGCTGGTAGCTGAGTGACCAGTTGCGGCGCCCCGGCATTACCGTCAAAAGCTTTCATTGAATCGGCCGAGTTTTGCGCTAAGCTCATTGTGCGGCGGAAGTCTTCAGGTTTGCTGTAAATAGACTGCGCTAGATCAGCTTTTCCGCTCTGGCCGTCACCAATTTGGCCTCTATCGAGAGACCGAGCGGAGTTATTCGCGGGTGCGTCGCCTGTGGGTTTGTCGGCCATAGTAAGTGTTTGTCTGTGCTGTAGGCTGGATAGTTAGTAGGTTATTTGGTTGATACAAATAATAAATGCCCAAAATGCCGCAAAAGTAATCATCGATTAGTTTTAGGGCTTACTAGCATTAGCCGTTTTAATGTATGGCTGAGAATGATAGGAATGAGCAAAATATTGCGCGCCATTGCCGTTGGCCATAAGTAGGTAGGAGTGGCGGGGGTTTTGCCATATTTAATGTCACCTAAGGCGCAGGCAAGTTGACGCAAGTGGCTGGGCCCAAACGGACCATCATTAATTTTGTCGATTAGATTGGCTGGCAGACCCTGCTCTCCCAAGAGTGCCCCACACCAAGCACCGACAATTGCGGCATTGCTATCGGTATCTCCACCAGCCTTGATCGTCCATTGTATTGCTGCCAAAGTGTCGTCACCCCAGCGCAGAAAAGCGAAAGCAGCCAGGGCAACACTATGATTGACAAAGCCGCTGCAGCCCAGCTCTTGTGCGGCGGTCGCGATATTTGTTTGTTGCCCGGCAAGGTTGCGGGCGGAGTCTAAGGCTTGGCGCAATGAGCTTTCTTGTACCACGCTAATAGCCGAATCGAAGCTCTGGTAGCGGCGGTTGGGATCGTGGGAATTTCTGTTTGTGTAGGCGGCGGCCGCTAGTTCAGCTACGAACAGCGCACCGTCAATTGCCCTTTGGTCGAGGTGAGTGCTGCAAGCAATGCTTTTGCCGATTTTGAGGCGGTATGGTTGATTGTCGTGATAGAAAACACCGATGATAGCAGCGCGCATGGCGGCACCATTGCCAGCTGAGTTAATGCCAGTTTCTTTAGCTCCGGTGAGCATTTTTAGGCACGACAGACTTGTGGCTCGGCCAACGCCAAAAGGCAGTCTGGCAAACCAGCCCAGCATTGCTAATCTAAATGCTTGGCTGGCACCATCGCTGTCGTGGGGATAGCGAATGAGCGATTGGGCCACCAAAGCCGACTGCTCTGTGTCGTCGCTCACAAAGCCAATATTGCCGAGCAAATAATAGCGGTCTATGCCATTGGCAAATGATGCCGAGATAGTTTTACCTGATAGGCCTTCCATGTAGAGGCCAAGAGCGTCACCAATGGCGGTGCCCAGTAAGACGCCTGCGAGGTGGTTGTAGATTGGTTCGTTGATGGTGGCACCTATGATGAAGAGGATGCTTAGTTAGTTACTTACTTACTTACTTACTTACTTACTCCAGTCTGCCGGAGATTGATTTTCGAAAGCTGATTTGATGTCAATTTTAGGTCTGTTGTTGACTGTCACTTGCCCCGCTGGATATGACTTTTTAAAATTTTTAATTGCCTCTTGGCTTACTACACAGTCATTTATGCTTAAGATTGATAGATTGGGCAATCCACTAAGAATTTGTAGGGTCTCATCTGAGGCTAGGCTTCCGTTGAGATTGAGCGTGTGAATATTTTTGCAACTAACTATTAGTCGGACATCACTTGCCGAAAGCGGCGGGTATACAGAGTCTAAGGATAGTCTTTGTAGCTTCTCTGAGCCCGCTAGGGTAAGCAGCAAGGCTTTGCAGTCAGTGTTTGAGCCAAAGTTTAATGATCTTAGGTTTTTTAGTCTCTTTAGTTTTGCTATGCCACCACCTGTAAGGCGCGTGTAACTCAAGTCAAGACTTTCAAGTTTTGGCATTTGATTGAGATAGACGACTTGCTCGTCGCCGATGTTGCTTGTTCGAAAGTTCAGTGATCTTATTTCTGTAAGTTTTGCAATAAAGGGCATGGCCTGCTTTAAATTGTAGGTTGAGTTCAATTCCTCAGGCCCTATTAGTGCATGGAGATCGGATGGTCTGAATGAATTGAAAATTTTAGGTTGATCAAAGGTATCACTGTATGGACGAAACTGTAATTTATAGCTGGCCGGAAAAGTCACTGTGTACTGGGCTTCATTTAACCCGAGGCCGCGTTCTGCCGGACCTATTTTGCCAATTGACCTATTTATTGGAAAATTGAATTGAATTGTTCTGCCACCATCAATCATTTGTGAAAAATAATATCTAGTGCCTGGGTTCGGATATTCCTCTGTTGAGACCCTGGTTATTTCTTTGGCGTATTTGTCCATCTTTAGTGGGTCGGTTTCAAAGGCCTTTGTAGCAATTTCTGCTTGGTTTGCTGGCTTAGGAAAAAAGCTCACTCCAGCTACTACCAATATGACCATTGCCATGGCTGCGGCCGATAAGAATATAGTTTTTGCTAGCTTGGTTGATGATGTTTCGCTATAGACATCGTCACTCTTTTGGATTGTCGGTTTGTTCAACTGACGATAAGCTGGTGAGCTCGGTTCAATCTCTTTGCCCTCGCGAATACGCTCTAAGTCTAGAACTACTTCTTTGGCTGATTGATAACGATCTCTTGGTAATTTTGCCAGGCAAGTAGCGACAATTGCCTCTAGTGATTTTGGAAAACTCTCATCTGTTAAGACATCGGCTAGCCGTGGGGCACTGTCTTCTTGATGCATAATCATAGTTTCAAGAGATGTGCTGCCTTCAAACGGCACATAGCCGGTCAAAACTTCGAAGAGTGTGCAACCAATTGAGTAAATATCAGAGCTAGCATCAACTGGCTCTCCGGCGCATTGTTCAGGGCTCATGTAGTATGGGCTGCCAAAAACATCGCCGGCCATGGTCATGCTTTGCATTTTGCTGGCATCAGAGCTAACTAATTTGGAAATACCGAAATCTAATATTTTTACTTGGGTTGCACCATTGGTAGTGCAAATCATAATATTGGCTGGCTTAATGTCGCGGTGAATAATTCCGTTTCTATGGGCGTAAGCTAGCCCATTTAATACTTCAATAAATATATTTAGCGCTGCTTCGAGTTTGAGGGGGCCTTCGTCTACTAGTATTTCCTCTAGGCTGCGACCGGTTAAATAGTCCATTGAATAGAATGGAGTTGAGCCAGCGTGTATCCCGAGGTCATAGACATTGACAAATGACGGGTGATTGAGTGAAGCCATGGTTTTTGCCTCAGCTTTGAAGCGCTGCCAGTTTTGTTCATTTACTAGATCTGGAGACAGTACTTTCAGGGCAAAGTGTTTGTGTAGTGAGGTCTGTTCGACTAAATAGACAACCCCCATACCCCCCATGCCAATTCGAGAGAGAATGCGATAGGTGCCACCGATGATGGTATTAGCCGAAAGAATCACTTGAGCTGCGGATTCACCCGAATCGGGTTTGCGGTTCTTTAAACTTTCGGTGAATTGTTTCTTCTGCGCTAGTCTGTGTGCTGTTTGGGTGCGTTCTTTACCTGCTCTACTCACCCGGATTTTTTCTAGAGCATCCGAGCTGTTTGGTTTGGCTGGATTCGGTCCTGGACAGCTACAACGAAGCTCTTTAAATAGAAAGGAAGTAAACGAACCAGCTCGTTTACTTGTTGGCCGAGACTTGCCGCAGTTTGAGCAGAGCGGGCTGCTGCTTGTACTGCCTTTCGCCTTGCCATTCTCTCTTATATTTTGCTCTACTGCACATTGGCAATAATTGTGCTGAAAGAAAAAAGATGTGACTGAGCCAGCGTGCTCAGCGAGCGGTGGTTTGCCACAATTTTTGCAAAGTTTGCTGCTCACTTTCCACTCCTCGGGGGCTAATTCTAGCAGCAGTCGGCTGTTATGAAGCGTAGAAAAGGGGTGAATTCGACTAGAATGCTCCGGCATACTGGTTTTGACTGGCAGGCAAGGGGGAATGAAAACCACAATAGTTTGGGGTGAACAAGAACATGAATCTGAATATGCACCCAGGGTGGATGCCATCGAAATTACGCGAATGATTAATAGGTCGGCTTCTGTCAAGGTTGCAGTGTGCGGTCTGCTCCTAGTGTGGTGCTTTTCGTTTGCTGTCAATCAAGAAGCTCTCGCTCTTAAGGCTAAACAAAAGAGTGGTCGCTCTTCAGTCTCAGCTTCTGCAGCTGGTGATATAGATAAGTTGCAGCAAAAAGCTCTTCAGGCGTACATGGTGCGAAATTATGCTGAAGCTTGCAAGCTCTTTCAGGAATGTGTCAAAAAGAAGCCCGGGGATGCGTCGTTTCAGTATTATTTGGCTGTCTCTGCGCTCAGTTCTAATCAGATGGAGATCGCCGAACATGCCCTTTGTCGCGTAGTGGTGATGACAGATCCGGGTAGCGAGTGGGGCAAGCTGGCGGCTCAGGCTCTTAAAGACTGGAAGAAGCAGTTTAGTTCGATTCGTCCTTATTCGCAGCTAGAAAACGGTAAGTTGATGCGTTGGGATAAGTCGCAGGGGGAGATCAAGATTTGGATTGCCGATGGTTTGCAGTTGCCACCAGGTTTTGTCGGTCCCGATCTTACTGTTGATAAGTGCAGAACACTCTATTCAATGTTTGATAGACCTGGTTTTTTCGAGCACTTGAGCCGGGTAGAGCACTATGTTCCTAGCTATGCCTCAATAATCAAAGAAGGCATTAATGACTGGGCCTGGGTCGCAGCCGAGGGTATTGTCAAATTCAAGTTTGTTGATGATCCCAGAAAGGCCGATGTTTTGTACTTCTGGTGCCCTCAGAGTGGTGGTGACTCAGTAGGCCGCACCTACTACCCTTGGACCGGCGTTGCCCGTGCCCGCTGTATTGTCCATGTCGAGACTGAGTATCTGCGCAAATGGGGCGCCCAGACCCCCAAGCAGTTGCGTCAGACCAGTGCTCATGAATTTGGCCACGTACTTGGCTTGGGTCAGCACAGCAGCGAATCGAGCGATGTAATGTGCGGTCATGGAGTAACCGTTAGCTGGCGGGAACGCGCGCAGTATTCGAATATTAGCCCGGTTACACGCAACGACTTTGTTACCTTGCGTGCTCTTTATGAATTGCCACCAGACGATCTCTTCTTACCCCTCGCCGAGAAGTAAAAGCGGCAAGTGCATACAGCTTCTCGTTGTCAAGCTTGCGCGATTGCAAATACTTGCTTAGCATCTAGGCGCTTGCCAAGTCATGTGCGCTAGCATATAACCTGCTTATCTCATCAAGGAGAACTACGCCAATGCGTCATCCCAGCGTTCCCGAATCATTGGAAGGTTGGTGGATACTCCACCGTATGTTTGATTTTGACCGCTTGTCTTGGGACGAGCTACCTGCTGATGAGCGTGCAGCGATTTTAAAAGAAGCAAGTGCAGCTTTAGCGACCTTGAAAGATGGCGAAGATAGCGACCTTGGTTTGGCCCAGATGCTTGGTCATAAGGCCGACCTTATGCTCACTCATTACAGTAAAAATTATGAGGGAATGGCCCACGCGCAAATGCTTTTCGATAAGCTGCGTTTGGCTAATTACCTCACTCCTGCTACTTCGTATGTGTCAGTGCTTGAGCTTGGTCTTTATGAAGCAACTGGTAAGATCCATGCCACGTTGAAAGAGCGTGAGCTCAAAGCTGGCTCCCCTGAGTGGATTGAAGCTTTTGACGAAATGGTCATGGCCCAGGCTAAGATTCCACACTTTGGTGGTCGTCTATGGGCTCGCATTCCTCAAAAACGTTATGTTTGTTTCTACCCCATGGATAAGAAACGTGGCGAAACTGTCAACTGGTACACACTGCCCTACGAAGAGCGGGCCAAGTTGATGATTGAGCACGGCAAGATTGGTAGAACCTATCATGGTCTAGTTAATCAGGTCATATCTGGCTCTATCGGCTTTGATAAGTTTGAGTGGGGCGTTGATCTTTACGCTGATGATCCAATGGTGTTCAAGAAGCTCATTTATGAAATGCGTTTCGATGAAGCTAGCTCTAAGTATGGCGATTTTGGCGATTTTTATTCAGGAGTGCAGTTCTCTCTTGATCAGTTAGGGACATACTTTGACGGCACTGCTGTGCCGGCTCTAAATGTATTGGAGCCTGCTGCTGTAAGCTAGCATCTTGATTGAAAGATGCGACGAAAACCACGACTAAAAGCACTAGCAATTGCGCTACTGGTTGGGATGCTGGTTCTGACAGGATTTTTCTGGCAGAATATCGTGGCGTCGAGTCCGTGGTTTTTCGGCTATCGCGGCCATGATCTCTTTGGAATTTATATAGCGAAGCTAGATGGCAGTGGCATTCGTCCGATTTTGTTTGACGCCAAACGTGAACTGTCGCACCCCAGGGTATCTCCTGATGGCAAGCACCTTACTTTTACTCGCTACAATCGTCTGCTCAGCGGTGGAATAGCAGAAGAGAATGGCAGTGATTATTTGCATACAGAGGTGGTTGTGGCCGATATTGATGGCTCGCACCAACTATCTATTGAACCGACAGGCCCGTATGTTTTAAACGCTAACAGCAGTTGGGTTGATAACGACTCTATTTTGTATGTGCATAAGTCTGATTTGAAGTCGTTGCCTGAGCTGAGGTTGCACCATTTGTCGTCTAAGTCTACAGAGCGCTTGCCTACGCCTGCTGGAATGGCCGTTTCGGATCCACATTGCATTAATGGCAGAGTTGTTTTTGTGGTGGTGCCTTTAGACACGAATAGGTCGCCGTGTTGTTTGTATACAATGAAATTAAATGGCAGTGACTTGAGGCAGTTAACAAAACCGCAGATTGTGCCAACTTCGAATGACCTTGGTTTTAAACTTGGGGACTATGATCCGTGGCTTTCGCCGAACGCTGATATGGTTGTCTTTATGCGCTATTTCGGCGGGGTAGATTGGCGAGTTGTTAGCGTTAATGTTGGTACTGGGCTAGAGCAAGCGCTAACCAGTCCTGGTGTCACTAGCGCCATCCCTGAGTGGTCTAATGATGGCAAGACAATCGTCTATGTCAATTTCGATAAGACAAGACTGGAAAATCTTGGACTGTACACAATGGCGCCTTCTGGTGCTAATAAGCAGAAAATTCCGCTGCCAGGAGGGTACTTATATACGCATCCGTCTTTTCTTCCGTCAAATTTAGCAGGCGCTGGCTCAGGTAATAATTATAATAATGCTGCCATCATATATGGTGCTCGCCGGGTTCCAGGATTGCCGGGAGCGTTCTGAGATTTGCTAGTGCCTAGTAAATGCTTATTTCGTGCTCTTTTTTGTGGGCAATTGCTGGCGAAACTTTTCCAGCTCTGCCCTGATTGTGGCTATTCTCTCTTTGTTCATTGGATGGCTTGAGATGATGGCGAGGACTGCATTGTCTTTTGTCATTTTGTCTGATTCTAGTCGTTGGAAAAAATCGATGAAGGCTTCGCCTTTGTAGTCGGCCAAGGTCACCAATTTAATTCCTTCGATATCGGCGGCTGTTTCTTGCTTGCGGCTGTAGTTTAAGCTCTCTAGACCTTCAGCCATAGAAAGCATATTGGCCATGGTGTCTGCGGTTTCAGAGCCAGCTCCAGCACCAGTTATGATGGTTATGAATGAGAGAAGGCCAACTCTTCTGACAGCGGCTCTCAAAACGTCACGATGCAAGACATGGCCAATTTCATGGGCCATTACCCCCGCCAGTTCGTCGTCGCTCTGAGCAGCGTCTATAAGACCAGTGTTGACGTAAATGGAGCCAGCGGGAAAGGCGAAGGCATTGATTTCAGGGTCTTTATTTGTTTGAAAATGAAATGTGTATGGGCATTTGTCTAGCTGGGCAACAAGCCGTTGGCCAATTTTGTTTATGCGTTTGGACTGCGCAGTATCTTTTTCTTCGTTTTTTGGCTTGGGCAGAAAATCAGCTACTTTTGCTTCTAATTTATTATCGATGCTGGCAACCAGTGCACCTTCTAGTGGGTCCATAGCCAGTACGGTGGCGAGCAACAACAGAGCCGAAATTGCTGATACAGTTAGCCAGTAGCGCTTAAATCGACTGTGCCGCTGGGTCACGTTCTTTTTAGCTTGATCAGCTAGCTTAGTGATAGCCGTTGAGCCGCTTTGTGTTAGTTGCTCTAGCAGTTTGTCGTCGTGGGTAATGAGAACCCTGCCACTCTTGCCGCAGATAATTTTGAAGCGATCGCCGGCATGGCCAGCCGCTTCAATAGTGAGATCGTCTAAGCTTAAGTTAGCATCAATTTCTTTGATGTAGAGACCTTGAGCACTGAGCTGCAGTGTAACAACCTTAGCTTCTGCTGCCTCTACTTCAAATAGTCGAGCTTTGAAATCCTCGCTCATTAGACGAAACCTTACCCCCTGCTTGGAACAAAGCGACGAACCCAGGCACCGAATCCTTTCGGGTTCCTTGTCTGGATCCAGACCTTTCCTGGCCCTGTGAATTTGCAGGCTAGGCCTTCGCCGCTAGTAAAGCTTGAAATCCAGTTGGCCCCGGCTTTTACTATTTGATATTCAAGGTCTCCAGACCATGCCACCACATGTCCGTTGTCGACTATATATTCTTTGCCTGCTGGGATGGGAATTTCCATAATTGCGCCAAAGGCTGCTACTGCTACTTCGCCGTGACCGCGCACATGCAAGACAAAGAAGCCAGCACCAGAGAATACTCCGGCGGTCAACTTCTGAACTCTTGTATCCATTTCAATGTCGCCTAGACCGGCAAGCATACAGCCATTTTGAATATAGTAATCTTCACTATTGCGCATCGGTAATATTTTTATGTCGCCTGGCACCGATGGGGCAATGATAATGTCGCCATCGCCAGTAGTGGCGGTAATTTCTTGAAAGAAGAAAGATTCGCCACCTAAGAATGATCTTTTGAAGGCGCCAAATACTCCGCCCCACATATGGCCTTTGATTGACAAGTGCTGAGATTTAGCTACCATGGCTCCGGCTTCGGCTTTGAATTTCTCCCCGCGTTGAAGATCGACGCGGAGAACAGCATTAGAGCCTTCGTGCATAGTTTCATACTGCATTGAATTTTTCCTTCAGTTTTCTTTCAATTTGGCTTATCTTAGCGAATAAACCCATATTCTCACTTGATTAAACTTAGCTCTAAATAGGTATAGAGGCAAGAGGTTCTACTTTCAAGAGATTTTTATCAGGGGATTTTGAGAGATTATGGCAGTCGGTCGATCAGCAGCTAGTAGCGATGACAAAATTCCAAAGAAATATCCCGCTCGGCTCTATCAGGCTGACAGTGGTGAGCCTATCAGTGCTTTGGTTTCAATTCAAGGTGACCAATTGCTTGCCACTGCCATAGACGGTGAGCACCTCCATAAGTTTGAGGCGGCCAAGTCTAGTGCTTCCGGTGATAGTATTAGCTTTTTGTTGTCGAGTCTACAGGTTAAAGGTGGCGGTTCTGAAGGCGATAAGGTTGTGCTTGTCGATTCCGTCAGCGCTGCAACCATAATCATTAACTCTCACGATTTTCTTGGCGAGTTGCGTTTGGCTATGCCAGCCCAGCAAATCAAGGGGAATTTTCAACGCCTCAAATTTCAACGATTTCAGTCTAACTTTAGAAACGGTATGGTTTGGGTAGTTTTTGCTGGCGTGGTTCTCTTTTTCCTTTTTGTTGTCACCACGGCTGTCATGTATGAGTCTAAGCACCCTGGCCACAAAGGTGTTTCTGTTTCTGAGCAGGAAGAGGAAGAGCAAGCGGTCAGTCAGAGCGATGATAGGCCTGCCGAAGCTGTGGAGCCAGTCTCCGAAGAGTATGCTGTGACATATTATAATAGTGAGGAAATGAGTGAAGAGGCTAATCAAGCTCTCACTAAATATTTGACGGCTTTTCGCACCAAGACTCAGTCTAAGATGCGTAAATTTATTGCTAAGCCAATGCCCAATGGAACGGTGGTAGATCTTACTATCGCTGCTAACGGAAATTTAGTAAACAGCTGCATCGCGCAGTCTGCTGGTGTAGCTAACGATAAACTGGTACTGAAAGTGGTGCGCAATAGTTTTCCTCTTCAGCCGTTGCCAAAGGGTGTGCAAAGCCCTATAAGAGCTAAGATTTTGCTTAAGTGACAGAGGCGCTGCGAAGTTGGCCATTAAATGCAAAAATCCTAATGCTTTAGTAATTATCAAGTGCTAGGTTTGTTGTGTGTAATTTCCGGATGCTTTTATGTCAACAATCGACGAAGCTTCTTCTGCTTCTTCTTCGCCTACCAATACTATTGCGCAAAAGATTCGCAAGCTTTTAGCTCTGGCTGATGGCAATAAGAACGAGAATGAACGTAATTCAGCCATGAAGCTTGCCTTGGAGCTGCTGTCTAAGCACAACCTTGAAATGTCTCATGTTGCTGATATTTCTGAAGATGTTGATGTAATTGAATATGAGGCCTTCCTCAAGCTTGACCCCTGGATTCGCACCATCATGCATGCCGCTTGCACTCTTTACTACACGCGTTTTATCATGCGCCCCGTCTATGGTGGTTACTACAACGACAGAAAAGAATGGCATCCTACATTTGTTGGAACAGCTGAAAATATTGACTGCACCATGGAAATTGCTAGCTGGTTGGTCGATTCGATTAGAAAAGAAAGCAACTGGCTGTTCAGAGAGGCTTATGAAAGGCGGAGCTTTAGGGTTGGTGCTGCCGACCGAATTTTGCAGCGCGCTACTGAGTTAATTGCTGAAGAGAAGCAGGTCTGTGGCAGCACACCTAGCAACAGTTTAATGGTGCTGCGCAATCAGCTTGAGAGCGCCAATCAAAAGCATATGGACAAGAAAAAACTTGGCACGTTTCAGAGCCGTGGAAGTTACCATGATCGCACAGCCTATGGTCTAGGCCAGTCTTATGGCAACAATGTCAACTTGGGTAAAACTGGCAAAGTAAAGGCGCTGAGCTACCATTCACCAAGTTCGTAGTGCACACCTGTTCTGTCTGGACGAGCTTCTCCTATGTAGCCCATCTTGTCGTTGCGCACAGTGAAACCACCAGAGTTAGTTTTGGATATGGTCGTAATGGTTTTGTCGGGCCGATAGATTACTGTTGTTCCGTTCGGCTTGCGAACTAGTCGACCTTTGACACCATTAGGATATTTGATTAGATATGAGGCAGCGCCTTCTTCTGGTAATATCACTGTGCCATCAGCGAAACCATCTTCGATGGCATAGCTACCATCAGGAAAACGACGCAAGTAGCAGCTTGAGCCATCAACAAGGTTGAACTTTAAGACGATGGCTGGTTTGTTTACCGGGGCACTCTTCTTGTACGGATCGATATCTTGGGCTGAGAAGACAAAGACCATGTCTTCGCTCATGTTTTTCATGCTTGTTTTAAGTTCTTTGGCTGTGCCTTTAGCAACAGCCTTGGCAAACGAGCGCACTGGTCCTTTGTGTTTCTTTTTTTGTTCGACTGCTTCACCAGGCAAGAGCCAAGGTGAGGTGCGATTGACTACCCATTCTTCGGCCTGCCACTTTTTGGCGTGCGCGGTCAGGCTACCTTTTTGTACTGCTGGTAATTTTTCTACTGCTTGTAATTTTTGTACTGGTTGTCCTTCTTTGGCCACTTCATTGGCGGCAAAGGAAGCTTGGGTACTGACAAAAGCTGTCAGTGCTACTAGGGGGAAGAGAAAGGAGCGTTGCATTTAGTCACTCTATGCGGAAATTAGTAAGCGAATCTATCATTGTTTCCCTTTCCCGAACAGAGCTTCCGCTTAATTTGAATCACGTCGCTCTTGCGTGAGCGATCAGGGCAGCCACTATTGTGGCTGGCTAGTATTTGCAGTGCGAAAACTTAGTGTATTGGCTTAAACAGCTCAGGATCAAAGTCTTTCGCCTTCGTCCCTTCTTCAATAATGACTTTAGGTAAGCGCCTTTGTAGCTGTTTCAGTTGCTCGGCACTCAACAGGCTTTTGCGCAATAGCAAGTTGCTCAGCATTGGTAGCTGATTGAGCCTCATCAGGCCAGCGAAAGTCACTCTGGTATCGGAAAGATTGAGTCGCTTTAGTTTCTTCAGTTTTAAGATGCTGTCGATACATTTATCAGTGACATTGTTGCGCGAAAGACCTAGTTCTTGAAGATCACTTAGTGTCGAAATATCTTTGACACAGCTATCGGTCATAACTGTTGTAGAGAGCACGAGCACCTGCAACTTTTTCAATTTTGCAAGCATTGGTCCGGCTTTATCACCTAGTGTATTGCTTGCAAATGAGAGGCGAATCAGTTCTTTGAGATTCGATATTTCTTCAACTGTGCCCAGGCCGATGGGGCAAAAGCCGACATCTAGATTTTGTAGTTTTGTCAGATTGCGCAGACCAACAGTTCCACCGTCGCTTATATCTGTGCTGCCCATGTCGAGACTGACTAAATCGGTGAAATGGAGTAAATCTTGAAACTCAGCATCGTCTATTTCCATCTTTGATAAATCAAGATAGCGCACGGCCTGCTTAGAAATCTCTTTTAACTGACGAGAATTGCTATGAACGTTGTAGCCGAGCTTGAGCGAGATTTTGCTGTCTGCCGGTATGTTCACTGTTCCGCGAGCGGGCTTGTAGTCGCTAATTCGCAAATCATTTGTGTAGATCGTGCCGGGCTTGATTATGCAGTAGCTTCCAAGTTCGGCGCGAGGAAAAGTGAGTGTGATGTAAGGCTGTACCCCTGATGCTGCTTTACTTGGCGCAGCATCGCTTGGCAAAGCAAAAGCAAGGAGAAGATAGGCGAGGCCTAGTAGGCTCTGCAGCCGCCACCTACCTGATATTCTTCCCTTGACTACGTTCTTGCTCATGCTTTTACTTTAAGCCCTAGTCAGGCTTTTAAACAAGGCTCTTATTGGAGCTATAATTGAGCGAAATTCAGGGAATGGGCGTTATTTTGAGCGAAAACAACTATAGAGCAAGAGCCTTCCTGGGTCGCAGCCGTTGCGCGGCTTTGCTTTTAACTCTTCTTTTTCTGGCCTCGTCTGCGGCCATGGCCCAAGAGAAGGGGGCGGGAGCTTCCAATGACTCTAGCTCTGTTGATTCGCCTGCCGTTAATCGACCAATTCGCGATAAGTGGGCACTGGTTGTCGGTGTCAGTGAGTTTGCTAACCCAGCGCTCAATCTCAAATATTCAGCTAAAGATGCCAAAGATTTTGCCGACTATTTGGTTAAAGAAGCTGACTTCGCCCCCGACCACGTTAAGCTTTTGCTCAATAAAGATGCCACTGAGCGGCGCATACTCTCTGAGCTTGGTGACCGCTGGTTGCCTCGGGTTGCTAATCCCGATGATTTGGTAGTTATATTTGTCTCGACTCATGGCAGCGGTGCCGAGCTTGATGTCGGCGGTCAAAACTATTTGGTTGCCTACGATACCGATGTGCAAGATCTATACACAACCGGCGTGCCCATGCAACGCTTGGCCAAAGATATTAAAGACCGGGTGCACTGCGATCGAGTTGTGATTTTTCTCGATGCTTGCCACAGTGGTGGCGTTAAGTCTGAATCAAAAGGTCTGACGCGCACCGGTGTTGATGCCTCAGAGTTGGCCATTGGTTCTGGTCGTATGGTAATTGCTTCGAGTGCCGAAGACCAGGTGTCGTGGGAGAGTAAGAGCGGCTCTAATGGCGTTTTTACAGCGGCCTTGCTGCAGTCTTTGCGCAAGAAAGGAAAAGAGACGACCGTCGGCGAAATGTTTAGTGATCTCAAAGAAAAAGTGCAAGATCAAGTGTTGCGCGAACGAGGTCGTCTGCAAACACCGGTATTAGAAAGTAAATGGAAGGGCAATGATCTTTGTATCGCGGCTACTCCGGTATCAAGACAGCCAGGGTTAAATGTAGAATTGCCACCTGCTGCTCCTCGTGAAGCGACTAATTCAACTATAACGTCAGGTTCAGTGGCCGCAATTCCGGTAAAGACCAGCAGTACAGTTGTTAATACAAGTAGCAGTACAACGAGTAGTGCTGCCACTACTAGTGCTGGTCCGGCATATGTTAAACCAGGTCTATTGATTGTTCCAGGGCAATCAGTTGGGCGCACCAGTATTGGCATGAGTCGACAGGCTGTAGAAAATCTACTGGGTAAACCAAGTAGTGAAAACTCAGGCACTCTTGTTTACCGCACAGCTGATCATAAGTATTTCCTCGCCCTTAGATTGGTTGGTGACTCGGTCAATGAAATTTTGTTTTCATCGCCAGCCTTTGTCACCAGTGGTGGTGTCGGCTTAGAGAGCTTTGCCTCCAACCGCGGGAGCATGAAGATTTCAGATTTAACCGGGCCCTACAAGGCTTACGAGACCAAGACCGCAGGTCTTTCTTTCTTAGTCAAAGACGGTAGCGAAGTACCCCAATTTGCGGTGGTGCACAAGGGGCAAATGACTGCCCCTGAACTTTTGGCCGCCAGTTTGGTTGACCAAGTAACAATTAATAGTAATCAAGCAAAGCTAAGCTTGTCTCAAAATTCAAGTAAGTCTGTAAATAGTTCAACCTTGATCATACCTGGGCAATCATTGGCGAGAATTAAGCTGGGCATTTCTAGGCAGCAAGTAATCGCTCTCTTAGGCAAACCTACTGATGAAAGTGATAACGTCATCTGCTACTGGACTAGCGATAGGCGCTATTTCTTGATTGTACGCACTACTGAAGGCAAAGTTTCAGATGTGCTTTTTGACTCTCCCGCCTATGCCACTGCCGCTGGTATTACTGTAGCTAACTTTAAGCAAGCGAATAGCCAGCAAGTCTTTCAACTGCCTCACCGCCCAGTCAACAGACCCGTTGACATTTATACTCTTAAAGATGGTGGGCTCTCATTCTTTCAACCCTTGGCTTGGCCAAGTCCAGTTGGTTGGCTGCATGATAAATCTTCTGTAGTCAATGATCTCGATTGGCTGACTAAAGTGCGGGCTGATATGTTTGCTGAAACAGTGCTGCCGTTCGCGCCTAATCGCCCTCGTCTGTTCAATAAAGGTAACCGACCTATGATTGGACCTGGTCCTGGTTCAGGTTCCGGCCCAAGAGGTAGACGTCGCGTAGGATACAACTGGCAGTGACAAGTTTAAATTCTAAGGTTGCGCTTGTTACCGGTATTTCGAAAGGAATTGGTAAAGCAATTGCCGAGCAATTGGCCGGGGAAGGTTTCAAGTTATATGGAACTTTCAATATGGGCAAAGCTGAGGCCGAAGCGCTCAAGGGCAAACTGGGCAATCTCGAAATCTTTCAAGTAGACTTCTCTGACAGGAAGAATACACTTAAATTTGTTGATAGTCTTCAGGGCATAAAGTTTGATGCCATTATCAACAATGCTGGTGTCTATAAACCTGAGAGCTTTGAGGATTTTGATTTTGCTGCTTGGGATGCCACATTTGAAGTTAATTTGAATACTCCTTTGTTGCTATCTCTAAAACTCAAAGACCATTTGAGCGATGGTGGTACCATTGTCAATATTTCTAGCACTGATGGATTTACTGGTTCTTTCAATAGTATGGCCTATGCCGCCAGTAAGGCAGGCCTGATCAGCTTGACCAAGAGCCTGGCCAATCTATATGGGCCTAGGGCAATACGAGTTGTTGGTATTGCACCAGGTTGGATCAATGGCACGGGCATGAATACTGAAGCTTCTTCTGAAGCTGCTCAGTTAGCCCCTTTGGGTCGCAACGGCCGGCCAGAAGAGATTGCGCAACTAGTAAGCTTTTTGATTTCTGATAAGGCTAGCTTCATCACCGGTACAACCATGATTGTTGACGGCGGCTATACCGGCGTTGATTACATAATGAAGAAGGAAGCAGCTATCTAGTTTGATGATCTTGTCTTTAGTTGGACCCTATAGTCTTTAGACAAATATTTTCATACCGGATTTTTGAGCGGCATAAATTAGATCAACCTCTGGGTAGTCTTCATCTTCTGAGGGAAATAGTGAAGCTGTCAGTACTTCGCGCCATTCACTGTCTTCGTCGCTATACATCGGTGCATTGGTGTTGCCGCGAACAAAGCCATCGTGGTCTAGCAGCAAATAGGCATTGGCTGTAAGATCACCACCAATGCGCATGGTGCCATCGTTATATTCACCGATAACAAGGCCTTTGGCTTCCACGTCTCCAAGCACTACTATTGGTGCACCAGCTTTGACTAGGTTATCGACCTTCAAGTTGCCGCCGACAAATAGTAGCGGTCCACCTTCGAGTGTACGATTGACTATGTCACCATCGACAATTAAGTCACCCAGGCAGCATACAGCTATTACTTGGTTTTGCTGTACCCAGTGCTCCTGCCAGTCCAATATTAGTAGTCCAGTTAAGTCGCAATTGTTCGGTAAGACCAGCACTTTTTCTTTAGTGTAGGCTTGAAGCTGAAAACGCACGGGCTCAGAAAATGATAGTGGGTACGAATTTTTGTCTGGATCGAAAGCAATTTTTTCTTCAATGAGCTTGTATATCTCTGTGTCTATATCCGCTACGGCAACTAGCTCGCCAAGTGAGGTTGGGTCTAGTCCACCGCTTAGTACCAGTTTCTCTGGTTGCACAACTGGCGCTGTCGGCTGATTAGAAATCTGATTAGCAACTTCCTCTGGGCTAAGCCAGATAGATTGCCCTGCTCTGCCCAGCGCCCTTACTTTGCTGCTATCTAGCCAGCCTTTTTCTAGAGCGGCTGCATTGAATACTTGTGCGAGCGCGCTGCGTCCATGATCTTTGGCGGCATTGAAGGCGGGACAAGTATAACCTCCGGCAATGACATGACCGGCAATACCGCCCTGATCTTTTACGCGGGGAATGTAGCCTTGACAGTCGAGCTTTCCGCCCACGCGCAGGGGGCCGTCGTTGTATTCACCAATGAAGTAAGTTGTTTTGATGTCGCCCAACACTATCAGTGGCATGCCGCCCTTGAGTAAGTTTGTGCATGTGAGGTTGCCTTGCACAAATAGCAGCGGCCAATACTCATAGTCGTCAATGAGTAAATCTCCGTCTATAGTGAGGTCGCCAAAGCAAAAGAGCATGGCAAATTTTTTCTGGGAAAGTGGCCCACTTCTTGTAGAAAGTAGCAGGTCGCCACTTATGGTCGTGTTGCCCTCGCACACGAGTGCTTCGCTAGATTTAGTGTGGTAGCCCGGTAGACTAAAGATTAGTTTGTAGTCGGCGATAAGCTTTTCTGCTGATAGTTGCTTGGCTTGCTCAAGTGGTCTATTTAAGCTAATTTGCGTAAATGGTTTCATGCCAATACTTCTATTGATTGTTTAGGTGATTGTTTAGGTGACTCTTTAGATACAGTTGGCTGCGAAAAATTAGGGATTTAATGAAAATGCTCAATTAGCTCTGACAATGATGGTAAGAGCTGCCCTGATCGGCTACTGTTATTGCAATTGCTGATACTAAGAGGGTATGTCAAGTGACCGCGATGAATAAGCAGTTCTATCAGTTGCTCCGGCTTGGGCATCTAGAAGTGGCCCCTTGGCCGCACCACAATTGCCGGTCTATTGTAAATGCCGCACTTTCACTATCATTGCTTTCTCTATTAATGCTCTCTCTCTTAATGCTCACGGGCGCCCTTGCTGCTGAGGCGAAAGCGCCAGCGAGCCGCACAATTAGAACCTCTGGGCGAAAATTGACCGCCAGTATGAACTGCAAGAGCTGTCATATTATCGAAGGGGATGGCGGCTTAATTGGGCCACCTCTAGACGGCATTGGCCAATATCGCACCATCGATGAAGTTTTTCGGCGTTTGAGTTCTGGTAAAGGTAAATCGAAGTTGCCTTCTCATTTTACCGTCGCCGAATTGATGACCCACGTTCGCTTGCCCCAAAATCAAGCACAGTCTATTGCTATTTACCTTTCTAATTTGCCTGAATGCACTGTTAAATGGGATTTAAAAGGTCACGAGGCCTCTCCTTCTGACGAAATTCCGCCAGGCTTTCACTTTAAGCCACGTCAGACTGATGCTTCCAGTGACCAGGGCAAAGAGCTGTATCTCACTCATGGTTGTGCCGCTTGCCATACCATTGGCTCATCTGGCGGTCGTACCGGACCAAATTTAGAGGGTGTGGGCGCTCGCTATAGTCGTAACTTTATCGAGAGTCGCATCGCTAGTGGTGCCATTTATGCGGCCGCACGCAAAGGCAAGTATGCTCCAGCGAAGTTTGCTATGCCACCAACAGAAATACCAGAGAAAGAAGTAAAGCTAATCACTGATTTTCTTTTAACGCTGCCGGTGAAAGACTCAAGTAGAGCGAAGTAATTCAACCCTCAGTAGTCAAGTCGATTGGCTATGATTTTGACTGATCGTTCGAACTATCGCAGCTAGAATCTGAATCAGCAGGCTTGTCTTTGTTTTCAGCCTCAGTTTTACCAAAGTCACCAAGAATTGTTTTGGCTGGGCAGAATTTTACTAACGGGCAACCTGTGCAGTGCACCATCATCGCTATGGGACAAAGTGTCATAGTTCGCTCCTTGGGGTTTTCCTCTATAACTTTGCAGTTGAATTTTCAATGCAATTTTTAGTGGAATCTTGCAATGGTTTCCTTATTGCTCAAGATACTATGGTTGCTCCTTCTGCGAAGCTGCGCAATGCCATAGAACTCCGCTAGGTCTTCGAAGCGGGGTGTTTCTGCTCTTTACTTTTGAGATTTATCGGACCGATTTTTGCCTAAAATTGCCGTCGGAAAACTATCGCCCTTCTTTGATGATGCGTTGCCAAATGCGATCTATGGCCTGGCGCAGTTCAGGTGAGACTTGAGTTCGTTGCCAATCTAAGTATTCTTTGGCTGGGCTACCCATTATCAAAATGTCTTGCTCCGCCATCTTTCGTACGATTGGATCTGGATCTAATAATTTAGTTGATTGACAGATGGGGCGCATGCCTTCTTGCAAATTTGATTCATGCTTTATATCGCTCACAGCACCTTGGCCGTCAAAGACCATGGTGACGCTAAGCGTTCCTGAATTGCCCCCTTGGGGAACAACATTTAGTTTGCCTCCGGCATGGGTGGTAGCGCCGGTTCTTCTGGCGTAGAGAGAATTGGCTTCATTCTCAAACTTGAACATGCCATCCTGATATAACTCTTTAACAAGAACCAAAGCCGCTTTGACGGCTTGCATTGCTTTCTCGTCTGATTGTATGCGGGGAAGTTTCGCAATTAGAAACTGTTTGTACCGCTCTTTATTTGTGTCAGTGATTAAAGTGAGATCTTTGGCCTCTTTGCTAACCACGAAGATATTGTTGTTACCTAGTGGCTGCGGCGGTTCCATCGCTACTGGCCATTGAGGAAATCTAAGAACATAGAATACTGAAGTGGGAAACAAGCTTTTAAGGGCATCGCTCTCAATATAGTTGACGCTTCCACGGGCAAGAATGGGCCTGTCTTTGGGTATCTTTAGTGTGCTTATATACTTCTGTATCTGCACTCTGGGATCGACTGCAAATTTGAGTTGGGCTAAGCAATCTTTTTCGGTCTGTGAACGCACAGCGGGAGGCAGTTCGTCTTTTATCTCTAGCTGTTTACCTTTTGAGTTACCCTTTGAGGTTTTGTCAGGGTAGGCGACACCAGAGCCTGTGGCGCCTGTTACGTAGGTTTCTGTTGTTTCAGAGGGTGCACTTCCTGAAGGCATCGTTTGAGGTTGCGCTACGCTGGCTGGCGCCATTGCCAAATAGTTCAAGGCGACTAGTGCTAATCCTGCAGGAACGATGCCAAAAACTTTCATATAAATACCTAGATGGAGCATACCTTGATGTAGGCCTTGTGCAGCAGTCGAGAAATATTAGTGTGTTCTATAGTGCTGTGCTGAGAGGTCCGCCAGAATCGCTGCGTTTTTCAACATTTGGCGCACTAGCTTTTGGTGCTTAGGTTCTTGTGAATAAAGCAGACCGTGAATCACTTTAACGTTGTTTAGACCATGAGGTATCGAGAAGTCGCAAACAAACGATTTTATACCACCGCCAAGCTCTGCGCTGCGAATATTGCGATAGCCGACGACAGAACCGGGATTGAGCTCGGCAAAATTAGCCTTGAGGTTGCGGGTTAACAATATTTGCTGTCCTGGTGCCATAGTCAGGGTCTTATTGTTTGCCACAACTCTGATTGGTCCGGTGGCGAGGCTGTCGTGCATATCGTAAATTGCAGAGTCTGCACCGCTTTCCATAACCCAGGCAATGGCGCCCTTCGGAATATAGATTTTGCCTTCGCGTACTTCTACTTCAATCTCTTTGTCTGGTGCAAAGAGCACATGACCTTGCAGTAGTGATAAGAAATTGTTTTTGCTGTCAGGGCCAAACTGAATACCCTGATTTGACAGAGCCAGTAGTTCATCTGCATTGAAGGCAGTAGAACCGAAAATAGCTTGACCCGGTAGTTGGGCTAGGCGGTCAAATTCGATGCCGCCGACTAGGCCGTTGGGGAACATGCGATTTTGTGGATAAACAGGTGTGTAATCGGTGGCAATGCGGGTGCCGATTTGTTCAAATAGTCTGGTGTTCTGCTGGTTCAAATATGCTAGCTGAGCTTGGTAGGCCAAGAATGCGGCCAGTGGTGAGTTACCTGAACCGCCATTAGTGGTCTCTGGAGTCGGTGTTGGAGGTGGAGTGAAGGTAGCTCTGATTTCATTGCCAACAATGGCACCTTGGCTAAAGGTGACCAAATCTCTCGTGTAAGAGTTTGTCGGTGGTACGACTCCACCGCCGATTACATCTAAAGTGACTGGGTCAAGATTGCCGAAGCTAACGAATTCGCCACCGTGTGTTGTTCCGCCGCCAGAAAGGTCAACGTCGCCGGTGGCGCCGCCGTTGAAGCCGACTGCACCGCTGGTGTCGGCAGTGTTTCTTGCTTCAATCGTGCCGTTGTTAACTACAGTTACATCTGCAGTGCCAAGGCCAGAGAACTGTATCTGGCCACCGGCCCCAGTGGTGCCATTCGCTTGTACAACTTTACCGCTGGCTATTGTCGTGGTGCCGTTAACTCTCAGGTCAATTCTGCCACCGTTCACACCATTGGCGGTGAGGTCTTCTGAGATCAGCAAGTCGCCATTGTTGGAGAGGCTAAACTTATTAGTGACACCTGACTGTAGCAGTGTGGTTGCTTGGTCGTTTGAGATGTAGGCCGAGGAGCTGTCTGGCGGAGCCGAGAATGATACGACCTCCAACTGCGGAGTGGAAGTGAGCATAGGGTTAGCTGCTGTGCCGATGCTGCCATTTTCAGCTAAGAGAAAGACTTGATCAGCAGTGATTGTCTTGTTGCCGCTGTTTGTGATTGAACCAATCCCTGAGGCGTGCAAGAAAGCACTGCTTGATGGGTTCGAAGCTACAGTAACGTCGCCTAGTAGGTCTATCGAAGTGTCGTTTAGGAAACCTTCGACTCTTACGTCAGTGGCTGCGTTAATTCCTGCTGCTCCTACCGTAATTGTTCCTGGCGATGCCGCGAAACTCAGGTAGCTGAAGGAGCCGACTGAACCAGCCGCACCAGAGCCGGTTGTCACTGTTTGGTTGGTATTAACGTTGACTGCATAGACTGAACCAGTAGAGTTGGTGGCAAATTGGGCATTGTCAGCGCTGAGGAAGAGTGGAGCAACAATAGTGCCCACATCACCGCCTCCGGTAGTGACATTGACTGTACCGGCTGAGAGGAAACCGACGGACTGTAACAGGGCAAGCTCTGTTACGGCGCCAGTACCATCGGCGATAACGTTTATTTGACCGCTGGTCGATGCCAGAACGTCGCCGTCAAAATTGATACCGGCATTAGAGCCAGCTGCTGCTTGCAGAGTGACGTCACCGTTGGCGCGGATATTTTGGATTACTGAAAGGACGGCTCCTGCTCCAGTTTCGGTCACCGTTAGATTGTTAACACGACCAGTGGCCCCGACGGCAGATCTCACAGTGGCTGTGACATTATCGTCGACAAATACATCGCCAGTGCCGTTAGAGGCGAGCACTAGAGCTGGAGCGCTGGTCAAAATGGCATTGCCGCTAGCGCCGATGTTGCCACCAGCACTAGTCAACCGTACGGTACCAGCAGTTAAAGTGCCACTACCGAGACCTTGGGCATTTTCAGTTATGACACCAGTACCGGTGGCGACAAGAGAGATTGTCTGGGCTGCACCCGTAGTGATATTACCTTCTAAATCAACAGAGTTATTTTGGCCAGTTGTGCCTGTCAGCAAGACATCGTTGGTGGCTGAAATGCCGACGGTAGAAACAGCGATATTCTGTCCGCTGCCAGTTTGTGTCAGTGTCAGGGCTCTGACGGAATTACCGCCACCAGTTCCCGTATCAATGTTGACCGAGACATTATCTGACAAGAACACGTCGCCTGAGCCATAGGTTTTGACTGAAGCATTGGGCACGCTAAGAAGTATTGGGTTAGCACTGGTCCCAATTGCTCCACCAGTGGTTTCGAGCAAAGCTTGATTGGCGGTTATGGTGCCACTACCTAGACCAAGGGCATTTTCAGTGATTGTACCGGTGCCAGTTGCGATCAGCTGAACTATTCCACTAGTGGTATTGGCGTTGATATTACCTTCTAGGTTTATATTGCTGTCATTGAGTCCAAGCAGCACTACAGAAGATGTAGAACTGATACCAGCTGTGCCAACGCTCAGCCTGCCGCCACTTGCCGTTTCTGTCACACTAAGATTTGCAACTGCACCGCCCGCTCCCGGACGAGTTGTAACTAGCACGCTTTGAATATCGTTGACAAAGACGTTGCCGGTGCCATTGCTGGCTAGCTGCAGAATCGGGGTGTCCGTGAGAATAGGTTTTGGCAGACTACCGATGTCGCCACCACCAGTGTACAACAAGACTTGACCGGCCCTGAGCGTCCCGACACCAGGGCCAAACGCGCTCTCCGTGATGGTGCCAGTTCCATCGGCCGCAACTCTTATTGTGCTGGCCGCTCCTGCAGTGACATTGCCTTCAAAATTGAAGCCGCCGTTAGAACCGCTAGCTGCTACCAAGTTAACGGCGCCTACAGAATTGATACCTGCTGTGCTTATGGTGCCAATGGCACCTGAGCCAGTTTGGTTATAGTTGAAGTCACCCGTCGATCCCGGTGCTCCGCTGCCAGTTGTGATATTGGCGCTCTGGTTGTTAGTGAGATAGACAGCTCCGAGGCTACTGGTGCGAACATCGACATTGGCTGCTGATAGTCTAATATCGTCACCCGTACCTCCTATTGCCCCGCCACCTGTTTGCAGGTTGACTGTGCCAGCTATCAGAGTTCCGCCACCAGCGAGGTTGGCGATGGTGCTGCTGACTCCGGCAGCGGTCAGATTAATTTGCTTATTGTTAAGCGTCGCAATATCGCCGGCCACTGCGATCGACCTATTTGAACTAGTACCAGTGATAGTGACGTCACCTGAGGAGCTGATTCCAGGCCCATATACTGTGATAGTACCATCATTTAAGCTGCTGTAATTAAGGTCGCGCACTGTGCCAAAATTGGTACTTAAATATCCTGGTATTGTGTTCGTTAGATAAACATCGCCAAGGCCAGTAGTGTTGAAATTGACAGTTGTTCCAGCTATGTTCACGGGGGCTGCTGCACTTGTGCCGATGTTTCCACCACCCGTGGTCAACGCCACGGTGCTGCCGCTTACCAAGCCAGCTCCTGTAATGGTGCCCGTACCAGTGGCTGTGATAGTGTTAGTGAGAGATGCGTTAGAGGCACCGTTCAAGACTACGGAGTTGTTAGTTCCTGTGCCAACTAGTGACGTGTTGCCAAAGGCCTGTATACCTGTCGGAGCAACCGTTAACGTGGCATTATTACCGGTTTGGATAATGTCAAAGGTGGAAACTGCACCTGAGCCAGTTGATACAAGAGCTGATCTATCTGTTGAAAGATAGGCGGCACCAGCGCCTAGAGTCTCAGCCGAAACTGTGCCAGAACCAAGAAGAATGCGGTTATTCACACTTCCGATCGCAACACTTTGAGTGCTAAGGTTGGTCGTGCCGGCATATAGCCTGCCAGGAGTTGAGCCTTCAAGGATTTGACCAAAGCTTGCTGCCTGCAGAGTGATCGTCACTCCCGGTGCAACATTGCTGTTGATATCACCGTTTAATGTGATCGTGCCAGCGTTCAGCAAGAAGAAGTTATTTCCTGCTCCTGAAGCATTAAGAGAGACGGCTTGATTGTTTGAAACTCTAACATTCTGACCGACACTATTGGCTCTCAGTGTCAAATTCGATGCCCGAGTGGCAAGGTTGGTTGAGGTAGTGTCACCGTATATGCTGCCATTGGTCGATTGCAAGGTAAGAGCTGACACACCACCCACTGTAGTGATGGTGCCAGCGCCGCTCAAATCGCTACTGGAGATTAATGTGCCACCTGATGCGGCGTTGAAGTTAACGATGCCACCAACTGTTGTAGTTGAGCCAACATTGAGTTGGGTAGCACTGCCATTAAAGTTCATTGTGCCATTGATTAGGGCCGTGCCAGTGTATGAAAGCGATGGAGCTGTGATATTAGCGATGACGTTCGCCGGCAAATTCAAGTTCGAGAAATTGCCTGCCGGAATATTGATGGGCGCTACAGTGAAATTGCCGTTTGAGGCATAACCGGTGCCAGGTGTGGTACCAATCGCAGTCTGACTTAGTACAAGTGATTGCAGACCAGTAGTAGCCACTTGAACAAAGGCTATATATTCAGCTGGAGTGACAAAACTGCCTGGCCCGATTGTTACACTGTTAGTGCCTTCTAAAATTGTAGCGGTGACACCGCCAGCAGAGATTGGGCCTGTGACAATTGCCGGAGCCTGAAGCACTCCGTTTAGGGTGACAGTGTTAGCAGCTGAACCGTGCAAGTTTCCACTTATATTGATACCGCCTGTTGGTGCTAAATAAGTAGCTGCACCGGAAGCATAGTTGGCATCGGTGAAATAAGTCGGGCTTACAGAAGGTGATGTCACCCCTACATTTATAGTACCGCCTGTGCCAACTGAATTTACGCTATCGCCACTATAAGAAAGTCCAGTAAAGCCTGTGCTTCCAGTAATTGTTGCCAGGCTGCCGATGGTGCCACTGAGAACAACAGAGCCGACGCCGCTAATATTGATTGCACCACCAGCACCACTTGAACCGACATCGCCAGCAGCTATACCTGCAGAGCCTGGTCCTGGTGTACCTGCCTGACCGAATAGGCCACCGTTACCGCCAGGGTTACCGCCTGGTCCGGCTGCACCGCCGCCGCCGCCATTGCCACCGGCGCCACCACCGGCACCACCGGCTCCACCAAAACTAGCAAACGATGGCGGTGCATATGATTGACCAGATTGACCATTGCCACCTGATGGACTCGCGCCAGCTACTCCGCCGGAGCCAGCTAAGTAGTTTGAACCGTCGCCACCGTTGGCGCCGCCGGCACCCCCAGCAGCTCCTCCCGCAGCTGCGCTGAAGCTCGAGACGGCTGAGCCGCCGCCACCGCCCCCTACGCCAATACCACCACCGCCGCCGCCGGCAGCAGCCGCTCCGACATAGCCCTGGGCACCACCGCCACCACCGCCGCCGCCGCTAAATCCACCACCTGCGCTGGAGCCCCCGAGAATAGTGTTAGCACCTGCACCACTGCCGCCACCGCCGGTGAAGCCACCGCCACCGCCCGCCCCTGATAAGACGTAAGCACCGCTGGCGCCACCGCCACCACCGAAGCTGCCGCCTCCAGGTCCGCTTCCTAGGCCGGTGCCACCGCTAAATGAGCCTCGCCCGCCGAATCCGCCGCCAGCAGCTAATACAGGTCCAGTGATGTTAACTGTGCCACTAGAGGCTACTGTGATATTACCTGCTGCGCCTCCTACTGCCATATTAGTAGTGTCGCCGGTGCCGCCGCCGCCACCACCGCCAGAAGTATTCATATCTCCGGCTATTGAGGTGGCTCCGCCTGAAGTCAACGATATAGAGCCGCCGGCTCCTCCAGCTCCGCCATTTACTTGGGCAAGCGAGCCTTGCATATTGCCACCGCCGCCGCCACCGCCGAAGGCACGAATTGAACCAGTAGAAATAGTTGTGCCAGCCTGAATATTGATAGCGCCGCCGGCACCGCCTGCTGTATTTATTCCACCGCCTGCACCAGCAGCCAATAGATTTCCTGTGACAATGGAACTACCAGTGGAGGTCAAGCCGGTTGTGGTGTATGGTGAAAATGTGCTTGGAGTACCGTCTGTGACAGTGTAGCTACCTGAAGCAACAATCGGTGCTGTAGTAGCGAGAATTATGGCACCAGCATTTCCCGATCCGCTAACTCCAGACGTTGTAATTGACCCAGTGCTTATGCCTGTTCCGCTGGTAGCGCCGGCAAGCATGACGACGTTACCCCGGCTGGTATTGGTCGAACCTGTTATGTTAATACTGCCTGGTGTATAGCTTGAACCGGTACCAGTACCAGAATGCGCCACTGCAATGAGGCTACCTGAGTTGGTGTTGATATTGCCGTTTACTTGGATGGACCCGCCGGTCGTTGAGCCGCCTGTTACAGCAATGGCGGTGGCGGAGTCGGGTCCTACTTGCGAGTCGATTAGCGCAGGTGGTGGAGCAATATTCGCTCCTGCAACTAGGAGCATGTGACCAGATTGAATGCCTCCTGGTGCAGAAGTCAGGCTTGAGGTAATGATGTCTTGACTGGCGATGATTGCCAGGTCACCGGTTACTGAAATTGGTGAGCCTAAAGTGACAGAGCCTTGTGTGTTATAGAAGGTAGGGTCTCCACTCAAATCGAGTGAGCCTAACTTAAGTGATTCGGTTGCCGCAGTTACGTAGGCAGCGCCAGCTTTTACATTGGTTATGCCAGTTACTTGGCCAATGTTGGCAGTAACGGTGCCACCACCACCGTTGAAGTTAAGGTCTTTTGATTTCCAGTCACCACCATTGGCATTGATATCACCGTAGCCTGTATTGGACGCTGCTTGTAAATTGATAGCGCCATTTAAAGAATGGAATGTTCCCTGACTTGCGGCCACATTTAAATTGGTAGATGGAGAAAGAGTTGCTAGATTGATATTGCCGCTCAAGGCTGAAATCATACCGGCGTTGACGATATTGCCAGTACCAGAGAATAGGCTTAGGTCATTGCCAGCTTGTAGAATAGGTTGGAAGCTGCTGCCAGCACTTGGTGTGTTGAAGATGCCACCATTGGCAGTTAGAGTTAGGTTGCCACTACTTATTATTGAGCCGGAGTTGACGATGTCGCTATTTGAGAAGAGGCTTAGATTGAGAATGCTTCCTGGTAGTGAGAAGTTGCCACCGGTAGGCAAAATATTTGAAATCAAGCCAGTTGAAGATAAATTGATACTGCCAGCATTGATTGCATAATCAGTGATGCCACCATTGGCGGAGCCCACATAAAGACTTCCTGCACCACTTAGATTGCCTGTAATTGTTAGAGTGCCACTATTTGAAAGATCGGTAACTGATACACCCTGAGGAATAATTAGATTGCCAATGTGCTGAGATAGCCAAGGAGTAATCACCATGCTTCCGCCCTCAGCATTACCCTGAGCGTCAACTATTAGTGATTGGTGTCCAGTCTGAAGTACTTGGATGGCGGCGACTTTTTCTGCTGCTGTTATTAGAGTTGTCGGTGTTATCACCAACTCCTGACCACCCGTAGTGATGGTTACTGAACCGCTCTGTAAGAAGTGCCCGATAGTGACCGAATCTGTGGTTGAAGAAAGATCGAGGTTGACTAGCCTTGGAGCTGGTGCTGTTGCTGGTTCTGCGGCTGCCTGTGTCGTTGGGGTTGGGCTAGCAGCTTCGACTGCTGTGGGAGTGGCGGCCGCTGCCGCTGCTTCAGGCGTAGTTGTTGGTGGCGGTGTTGATGTTGGTGCAGATGTTGGTGCAGATGTTGGTGCATCAATAGTGACATTTGTAGTAGGTGCTGCCACTGCTGTAGCTGAATCAACCGGTGTTGCCGTTAGGTCTACAGCATTGTTGTGCCAGACCATGGCTGAACCGCTATGGTCAACGCCAGGGAGCAATGGTGCAGACAGTGTCTCTGCGGCAGGTGTGATTGTCAGGGCCTGTGCAGTCAGATCCGGCACAGTCAGTGAAGTTGGTTGTGTGAACTGACCAGCATCGGGTGTATGAACTAAGGGCGCAGGCTGAGTGAATTGGCCGGCATCGGGTACATCCACATGGGTGACAGGCTGAGTGAATTGGCCGGCATCGGGTACGTCCACATGGGTGACAGGCTGAGTGAATTGACCAGCGTCCGGTACTGTCATAGGTTGCGTAAACTGACCAGCATCCGGCACTTGCAATATCTGTGGATCTACCTGATGAACAGGCAGCACCGGAATTTCAACTTGAGGAGTGATTGGTATTTGCGGTACTTCAGGCGTCTGAATCGAAGCCGGTTCAGGTGATGGTGATACCTCTTGAGCTGAAAGCGGAAGGGCTTGCATCGTCAGCAGTGACACTGCTGTCAGTGAAGTTAGTCTTCTGCGCTTACTCATATCAATTCCTCTTGAACAATTTCTAAGTTTTGATTCCTAGTAGATAGAACTTGGTGAAACATCTGAAGCCGTTGCCCTGATCGGAGCATTTTGAGTTTCACTTGGTAAACTCGCGCTTGGTCCCGGTTGGGTAGTAGCGTCTGATTCGGTTGGTTCCGAAGGCGGTGGAGTAATTCTTGGACCTGGGGCTACATCATTGACTGCAGACGGGCTGGTTGCAGCACCACTGTTATCGCTTGGGTTAGAACTTGGCAGTGAACTAGAATTCGGTCTAGCAGGGCTTTGAGTCGGCTGGGTAGTTGGTGAAGATTTTCGATTTTCCTGCTCTTTCATCAATTGCTTCTTCAAGTTTTGAGTAGAGGCATAATATGATGGCTTGCTTACTATGAAGCGTAGTCCGGTAAAGAATCGAAAATCGAAGCCACTGATACCAGGTGTCTTGTTCGACGCCCAGTTCCATATTGGCTCGGCTCTTGCAAAGGCAAGCACTGATGGAAATTTTTTGGAAAGAGGGCGGTTGACTTCGAAGTCAGCAATCATAGAGATGTTGCTTTGATCCGGTACCGAGAATTTGAAGGTAGGTTGTCGGAAGTTTGTTACCAGGGTATCGGTGGCGATAAAAGTCCATGGACCACGGCGATGTATATAGCCAATCGTGTAGAAAGGGTCTATTTCTCTGGTTGGTGCAACAAAATAGCCACCTCCGCGCATTTGTAAAAGTGCGCTGGCGTAGAGAATATTATTTGGATTGACCATGTGAGTAATGGTGGCACCAGGAATAAAATCGAATTGGTGGAGACGTCGGGCCTGCCAAAGCTCACGAGCTTGAAAAGTAAGCTGGAGGTTTGTCTTTTTGCCGAGTTGTTTGTTGTGCTGAATGCCCCAGGCCAACGATTGGGTTGTTGGTTTGTTCAAGAAATTCTGCACAGCGAACGTGTCTTTAATCACAAAATAGTTAGCAAAGACAGAAGTGTTCTTGGCGACGTTATAGCCGACCGTAATGTTTGGTAGAACCCGAAAAGCATAGTCAGCCTTGGCCCGTCCGGATGTGAACAGGACGTTGGTGTCGAGTCGTTGCGAAACTTCGGTGGAAGCCGTGAAGTACAAGCGCTCTGGTAGAGCCTGGAAAATTCGGAATTTGTACCCAGGATTGAAAGCATTGCGCTCTGGATTTACTGTGAATGGTGTTGCATCGGTTGGGATGACTTGGGGCGAAGGGGCCGCTTGGGCAATCAATGGCGTTAGTGATATTGGCGAAAGATTGACTGGAGTTGACTGAGCCAATGCTCCTGGGGAGTTGAGCAGCCCGGCTGCTAATGCCATAGCCAGAGAACGGCCTTTACTGACTTGAAGGAGATTTCCTAGAGACACTGAAAGTGACTTTGAGCCGGCAGCTTGATAACATTTCAATTCCATTGACAAGCCCCGTCTGCCTCGGTAATGCTTGATTATAAGCCTTTTGGTAACAGAAAATATGGTGTAATCAAGTTACTGCACCGTAAAATGGTTTCTTTCTCTAATTGATTAGTTAAGAACCGCAAGTAATCCAGTTCTATAAGGTGCTTGCGAAGAGATAAGAATAATTTCGCAATACTGGTCTTGACTAGCTGGGGATAACCAGTATTCCTAGTTTTTGGTTCTTGTTTTGTGGTTTAGTCGAAGTCGCGGCAAAAGGTTTAGCTAATCGCTAGTCAGCAGCCGGTGGGTCAACGATGGCACCAACAAAGAGAATAGCGTCGGTTTTGTCGTCACGAATAGCAACCACAAATGGGCGATCGCAAATCATTTCAAATGGCGGTTTCGGATTCATTGGCGCGCTGGTGACGCTCATTTCAATGGCGGTGGCAGCTGCTGCCTCCGTGCCTTTCTCGTTGACCTCTAAATAGGTCTTGTGCAGCACTCGAGAGATCATGGCATTTTGCTCGATCATCTTTTTGAAGTCAGCACAGTTGTCTTCAAATGCGCATGGCATACCTGCGGCCTTTAGTACTTCACTTAACTCGGTTTTGTATTCAACTTTGAAACGCGGTAAGCCTAAGTGACCTTCTTCTTTTCTGAAGCTATTGTTCCATTCCTTCCAGTTCTCACTAGTGAGATTGTTGATGAAGGCTGTGATGTTTGATTTTTTATCGGGGAGGAAGATGCACATCTGCAGCCGTTTATCTTTGTAAGGAAGCATGACTGCCTGGAAATTATTGCCAGCGAAGTAAGACATTTTTGCCGAGCGATTCATCATCTCAACAGTTTTTTCTTTACCGTTTCCGACCTTGAACTCTGTTGCTTGAGTCTCGTCTTTCTTGAATTCATCCAACCAAACACCTTTAAAATAGACGGCGTTGACTAAATATAGAATGGCATCTGGTGCTACTTTGTCGAGTATGCTTGGGATTTTTGTTTTAGTATTGTCTTTGACCCAATTATTGATTTTACTTACTGTAGTGAGGTCGGCAAAATCTAGTGTTTCGAGTTTTGCACCATAGTACTTTTGATTGTTGTCCATGAAAGATTTGTTGAAGACAAAGTTTCTATTGGCAAACATGGCGTTGGCAACTGTCAATTCGCTTGTTGGATTGACGTGCATCAGGCTCTTGTAAAGACTTGAATTCTGCTGGTTGACAGCTTCATCGCTGAGGCCGCTATAGTCTAAAACGCTTTGCATTTCGCTCTTGGTCTTACCGCCAGCGCCGTTGTAGGCCATCGACAGAGCTGTGCTCACGCTGTATGGTGAAATCACAATGTTGCTGTCTGGCTTCTTGGCTGCCAGCTTGAAGAATGTAGTGGCAAATTTTTCTGACACTTTGATATTCACCGCGTCTTCTTTACTTTCAGATTGATCTGTTGAAGCGCAAGCGACAACAAACATAGACATTAAAGAAAGTGCCGCAGCTGTGCTGCCGTACAAGATAGAGCGCAATGTGTAGCCTCGCCAAGAGTGAAACGGGCTTTAGCATAGCAAGGGCGACACCTAAGGTCAATTGTCATACTGACAAAGGGGTCATCGGGTATGATTCTGCTGGAGCTGCATGAGGAGATTTGTGTGATCCTTTATCGATATTGCTTTAGTGTACTCACAGCAATTTCTGTTGTGGCATTGGTGATTGCTGTTATACCTGCTGCAAAGGCAGCTTCGGAGATAGTGATAACTGATCAATCACAAGGGTGCTTTCATAACAAGAAAACTGTGAATACCTTTGATAGAAAGGGTGATGTCTATGTCTCTGCTAAAGGCCAGGTCTTGAAGCTAGAGCAACTTAAAGAATTACTGGCAGCGATCGATGCCTCTGCTAACTATCAAACTCTCAATCTTGATGCTCTTGGTGTTACTCCTGAAGCAGTGACAAGGCATCGAGATGATATTCTTTCTGCGAGTCTCAAAGATATTTCGGATGTGCCAATGTCGGTGCAGGAGAAGAACAGCTATCTTCTCGACTACGGCGCAATTTGTCAGTCGCTTAAGCACAGGCTTGTCTGGCATGACGTAAGCACTACTCATGAGCATTTCACTATTGTTGTTAAGGATCGTACCCTTGGGCACGGTCAAGATCACATCGAAGTTTCGAGTACACATGGGTGTCCCTGGATGCTACCTTGGTCGGTAAGGATGGGTGAACGTCGATGGAAAACCTATTCGACTGCTCTACCTCTTGCGCTTTCTAGTCTTGCTGACAAAGCTGGCCCTTGTGCTTCCTGGTTGGACGGCCGACACTATTGGCAAGAAGATTTATGGAAAGACTCTGATTTCTGGTCGAGCGCGGTGGGCTCAAAGCTTCGAAGCGATAGAGATACGCTAGTTGCAGAGCAGCTGGATGGTTATAGTGAAGCGGCAAGATTATTTGCTATAGAGCGATGCACTATTGCTGCCCTATCGCATGCCGGGTCGTCTTTGTCCATGCGTTTGCGCGTCCTTCACCCGGAGGTGATTTCTTCTGTTTCTTGGCTTACTTTGTTGAATAATGGCAAGATCGGCGAAAAGACTCAAACTTGGTCGCAGATGCTTCCCCTCTACTCCAAATGTGAAAGCGCAATAAAGGCACATAAGTGGCTGTGTGATTGGCGCGCGGCTGGCGCTGATCGCTCGGTGCAGTGTGAGATCGCAGGCAACAACTGTTACTCCGATGACAATAAAGATTTCAACAAATTGGTGCTACCCGTTTGGCGCGCGGCAAAGTTGAAGGGTGTTCCTGAGGTAGAAGTGAATCTGGAGCGTGGCAAGTACATGTGGTGCGGTAGGGTCTATCTCTCTAGCTCTGACCCAAGGGCGCTTGTAGTTTATGCACAGCCGGAGCCTGGTACACACTGGTTTGATAAACAGGATATTTCATGGGAGCGCCCAGCTCATTACATAGTTGTGCAGCCTAGTGGAAAGTTCGAACGGCATAGGCTTACAAAATAGAGTATGCAGTTAATTGGCAGCTGGCGGATCAACAATGGCTCCCATAAACAATATGGCACCGGTTTGCTGGTCGCGAATGGCAATCACAAACGGCCGATCGCAAATCATGTTAAATGGTGGCGTTGGAATGACGAAGGCGCCGCGAGGCATCATTTCAACTGCTGTTGCTGCTGCTGCCGCAGTGCCTTTTTCGTTGACTTCCAGATAGGTTTTATGAAGCGCACGTGAAATGAATACATCTTGATCGATCATGCTTCTGAAGTCGGCACAATCTTCATTAAAGGCGCAGGGCATGCCGGCTTCTTTTAGCACTACAGCAAATCGACTTTATTTAGGGGGCTTCCATGCGCCAATCAAATCAACTGATTTGGAATTCGAGTTAGATGAGAATTTCGAGCCCATGTTTTTTAGCGACGCATAGAAGTTTCAGCGCTGCACCGGTCGGCTTGGTTGCACCGGTCTCCCATTTTTCGACAGTGCTTTCACTGGTATTTAGATAACGAGCGAAGACCGGCTGGCTCACCTGGAAACTGTTGCGCAAAGCTTTGATTTGTTTTGGTCCTAATTCTTCAGGCACACTAAGGCAGCTTTCATCAAACCGGCGCATGGTCTCCTTTGATACAACTCCAATTTTATGCAAGCCAGAAACATGGCTATGGATTGCTTCAAAAGCATCACTTTTAAACTTTTTTGCCATGGCAAATCTCCACTAAAATCTCATCTGCTAACGCTAGGTCAATTTCTTTATCCGTGAATTTTGCATAGATATTTGCTATTACTCGAAAGTCTTCAAGCTCTTTCTGGTTGATATTCTCACGGTCTTTTTTTGCAAACAAGTAGGAATAAACCCAGTATTTGCCGCCTTTTGCAATGATTATGCTGCGGTGCATATTTTTGTTCAGGCGTTTTTTAAATACTCCACCGCCGAGGTCATCGCACTGCCCGAGCCGCACTTGTTCAATCGCTTTACACAAATCAGCATCGCTTACATTGGCTTTTTTAGCAGCTTTTGCAAACCAGTCAGTTTTGAAAGAGCGAGGCTTGATTGCTTCAGTCATGGAATAAGTGTAGCAGGGACTGCTATCTTTGTCAAGTCTGAAAATGCCTGTAACGCCCAAACGGTGGCAACTTTTGACGATTGATTGCGGTTCGGTGGTCTATCAGTTGCAGATCGCTGGAGATCTGACTGGGCTCACGCACAACTTCACCCTTCACTGTGGATCAATTTTTAGGAGCCAGATCGGTTGGATCAACAATTACGCCCATAAACAATATGGCACCAGTTTGCTGGTCGCGAATGGCAATCACAAACGGCCGATCGCAAATCATGTTAAATGGTGGCGTTGGGTTGACGAAGGCGCCGCGAGGCATCATTTCAACTGCTGTTGCTGCTGCTGCCTCAGTGCCTTTTTCGTTGACTTCCAGATAGGTTTTATGAAGCACACGTGAAATGAATACATCTTGATCGATCATTTTTTTGAAGTCGGCACAATCTTCATCAAAGGCGCAGGGCATGCCGGCTTCTTTTAGTACTTTGCTCAGTTCGGTTTTATACTCAACCTTGAAGCGCGGTAAGGCTAGATGGCCTTGCTTATTGCTAAATTTACTGATCCATTGTTGCCAGTTCTGTTCGTTAAATCGGGCAATCAGAGCGGCAATATTTGAATTTTGAGAGGGAAGAAAGATGCACATTTGTAGACGGTTGTCTTTGTATGGCAGAATCACTGCTTGGAAATTGTCGCCTTGCAAGTGCAACATTTTGGCAGAGCGATTCATCATTTGTACTGATTTTTTCGTGCCGTTGGCGAGTTTGAAATCAGCAGGCTGTGTCTCACTCGTCTTGAATTCATAGAGCCAAGTACCTTTGAAATAAATGGCATTGACTAAGTATAGAATGACATCTTTCGGTACTTTGTCTAGAATCGTCGGTATCTTGCCTTTTGTATTTTCTTTGACCCAGTCATTTATTTTGTTGAGAGCAGAACTATTGGCAGTGGCAAAATTTAGAGCTTCTAGTTTAGCGCCGAAATGTTTTCGGTTGGTATTGATAAAGTTCTGATTGAAGACAGCGTCTTGTTTCGCAAACAGGGCATTGGCAATTGCTAATTCGCTAATCGGATTGACTTGCATCAGGCTTTTCGAGAGGTTGGCATTTTGCTTGTTGACACTATCGTCGCTCAGGCCTTCGAATCCAAGTACCTTCTGCATCTCATTTTTAGTTTTACCAACAGCACCGTTATATGTCATCGCAAGGGCTGTGTTGACGCTGTATGGTGATATGACAACGTTGCTATCGGTTGTTTTTGCTGCCAATTTGAAGAAGTTAGTGGCGAACTTTGCCGATACTTTTTCATTTACTTGTTCAACTTTACTGTCTGTTTGATCGTTGGCAGCTGATGCAACCACAAAAGTAGACATTAAGGACAGTGCCGCAGCTGTGCTGCCATACAAGATTGAGCGCAATGTGGAGCCTCGACAGGAGTTAAGCGAGGCTTAGCATACCAAGGGCGTTGGTGGCGGTCAACTTTGAAGGTGTTGTCTCTAGAGCTACCCATCGTATGATTTCCTTGCTTCTATTATTACTTCGCCGAATCACTAAGTCGTTTAAATACTAGGGCCGCACCTTCATCGTCGCCGCAGTCTAGGAGGCAGTCGTGAGCATCGTCGAGAGATCTGCGGACGTCAATATGTTTTTGGCCTAGATAAGCTTCTTGTATGTCGGCATTCTTTAGGTGATGGGGTGCTGCTTCATTGTGTCGGTCTTCTTTGGCTAGTGATTTTGCCAGATGGTCACGCATGTCGACTACGTCAAATAGATTCAAGAAAGTCTGAGTACTGTCGGCATGCTGCTCTGCACTCTCAAGCGCTCTCTGTAATAGCTCTATACCTTTTTCGCTTTCGCCCACCAGAGTAAGTAGGCCGCCAAGAAATTGCATATGGATACAGTCTATTGGTGGCACCAATGCTACTTCTTTCTCGAATCTTAGTGCCCGCAGCAGTAATTGCTTTTCTAGCTCGTCTGTTGGCCTGCCGGTGGTCATGTAGAGTACAAGTAAATCTTTCATTGCCATTAGATATGGAGTTGCTGAATATTCAATGCGTTCAGCTTCTTTGAGGGCTCTTCTTAGCGCATCTTTTGCTTCTTTGTCTTTCTTTTGATGTTTGAAGAAATCGGCAGATTCAAGTAGATCTTCAATGCGTTTGAAGCGCAGGCTGTCATCATAGTGTTCTGCGATTTCAATGCTTTCGCGATTGTAACTATTGAATGGATCTTCATGATTCTTTTTAAGCCATTCAAGAGCGGTAGATTGAGCTAGCCAGGCAGGCTCTGAGTATTCTATGTATGGAGCCAAGAGTGATGCTAGTTCGGGGTTCAGTTGCATGTCGAACTTACCTTCTGCCAGTCTCTTCGCAATTGAGTAACCGGTGGAAAAAGCGCGCCCAAGGGCTGCTCGAGTTAAAGGGCTTTCGCCCTCCAGGCAATAGAATACAAGTGCGTTAAGGTAGTGCCATTGGTCATCGTCGCCAGCATTGTCATGCAAAAATGATTTGGCCTCTTCGAAACGCCCCTGGCGCACAAGAAAACTTACAGCTAGGGTAGCTAAAATATTTGAGTTGATGCTATCAAATGTTTTTTCGTTTTTAGTAAATGAATCTATAAGCAATTCGATGGCATTGTCTTGCTGTCCTTCGTCCCATAAAGTTTGTGCCTGCTCTGCAATCTCTAGGACCAATTGGTTCGACGGCTCTACAAGGTCTGGATCATCTGCTGATTGATTTTGCTCTTGCTCAAAAACTGTTTCTTTATTGTTTGCCATTGCCAGCTACTCCTTAGCGACTCTCAGCGTTTTTGTTGTGCTTCAATTGCAGCCTTGCGATCTTTGGCTGCCAGTTCTGGTTTGCCTAACTTTTCGTAGACGTTGGCTCTAGCGCTGTATGACTCAGCCGTTGGGTCAACTTCATGCTTGAGAGCGAGATTGTAGTCGTCTAGAGCTTTCTTGTATTGACCCAGGGCAAATTGACAATCGCCTCTTTTTTGGTAGGCGTCTTCAGAATCGTCGTCCAGTTCGATAATCTTTGAATAGTCTGCAATCGCATGGGCATAGTCGTGAATAGCAAAATATAGGTTGGCGCGATCAAACAATGTTTGGTCTAAATTCCAATCAACATGACCCCCTTTGTTTGCTGGTATTTCAATTACTTTCGTAAGGTCAGCTATAGCCTTCGCTGGTTGTGCCGTATCCCTGTATAGCCTGGATCGATACAGATAGTCGCTCCTTGAAAAAGGATTTTTTTTCAAAAAGCAGGATCTGCCTTCAATGTGTATTTGTTGCATCGTCAGCTGTTTGTTGAATGGATCATTCTTGTATTTCGCCTTCAGAGCTGCTTGCTTTTCTTTGGCGATGCCATATTGGTTGAAAAGTCTGTCTACCTTTAAGTCAATTTGTTTTTCAGCTTTATGAGCTAGACTTTGATCTCTTTTTGCTAGGGCTGTTTTTCCCAGTGCTTCATATGCTTTAGCTCTAGACAAATATGTTTGTGGAAGATCTGGATAGCCAGATATGTACATTGAATAATTGTCAATTGCCTTGTTGTATTGATGCAATTTTGTGTAAATGTCGCCCATGGTCAAGTATGGTGGAATGTAGGTCGATTCGACGCGCAGTGCTTGCTCACAATCACTCAATGCTTCTTTGTAGTGACCAAGCTCCATCTGGGCAATGCCGTCTTCATAATAGGCTTCTGGTAGTCGGGGGTTGAGAGCAATGGCTTTTTGAAAATATTTGCTTGCTTCTTGCCACTGTTTGGCCCGGCTTAATTTGCGGCCGTGTTCTATCTCTTTCATGGCATCGCCGGGAGCGCTATTTGTCGGCGAGCAGAGAGCTGAATTGCAGTGGCCTTGTGCCAAAGCGCATAGTGAGCAGATCAACAGGAGCGTGGTGGATAATCTCATAGCAATGCAGTATCCATTCTCATTTGAGCGTTTTCGACCAATTGAATGATTATACAGGACAGGCGAATGACCATCTTTGACTGGTTGCTGTTGATCTTTGCATAGCCTTGGTTTCTACTTGCGCTCACCTGGGCATGTTAGTAGCAAACCAGTTTGCCGGTTCTGCCAGTAAGGAAGCGTATGCGCATTAAGTTTGTCAGGCTCCTATCCTCAGTGCTTGCGCTCAGCGCATTTCTTCCGGCTTTGGCTGCACCAGCTCGTTCTAATGGGCCCGATTCGTCAGATGCGCCTACCATCACGTTATGCGGTGCTACCCAGGCACGGAGGATTGGCCTAAGAGACAAGAAGTGCTTTGTTGTGATTCAAAATAAGACCAAGGCACCGATGAATGTTTGGGCAGAAGATTGCTCTTGGGGTTGGTCTAATATTTCGTTTGAGGTGAAAGCTGGCAGCAAAGTCCTCCCGATTAATAGAGCCGAGATCAACTGGAAGCGAAACTTTCCGATGCCGTTGAAACTGCTGCCGGGCGATATGTGTGTGCGAGAAATAAGTTTAGAAGACCGCACTTGGTCGTGGAACAAAGTCGTTGATTTTTGCAAAGAGAATCAGCATGCTAACATCTCAGCCAAGCTTGAAATTGAAAGCGATTCTTCGTCAAAGGCTGAGAAGGTATGGACAGGAGCTGTGCGCTCAGCATCGTCTTGTGAACTGTATTAGTTTACAGATTCTTCCCATTGCTCCAGTTCACTGCGGTTAATTAGACCGCGGCGAAAGGCGATGTTTAGAGCCCGGCAGCGGTGATTGTATTCATCTTCTTCAGTGGCGCCTTTGAGGGCGATGCCAAGCTTGCCGTATAAGCATTTAAGTCGTGCTTGCACAGCTTTGTCTGTAATGTATAGCCGCCTCGCTATGGCTTTGTCGGTGAAGCCCATAGCAATGCAGCCGAGTACTTCAAACTCTGATTCGGTTAGAGCCGTAGCGCTACTCTCGCTGCGGCGAATAATTCGCTGAATGCGAGGATGTATCCAGCAATCTCCGCTAAGTACAGCATTGGCGGCATCAACTACTTGTTGATCTGTCGAGTCTTTTAGCACATAGCCAAAGGCACCATCTGATGGTGCGACCTTCCATAGTTTGCGCACGAAGACTTCGTCAGAATGATTTGACAGCATAATTACTGCTGTCTTTGGATGACTCGTCATAATACTTTCAGCTGCTTTGATGCCTGACAATATTGGCATTTCAATGTCGAGAAATACCAAGTTTGGATTTTTCAAATTGACCAGCTCAATGGCTTCTTCACCGTTGCTGGCTTCTATCACCGCTGTATCTTGGCCTAGGCTGGCCTTGAGTAACTCTCTTAGCCATACTCGTTCGCGTTCCTGGTCATCGGCAATGACGATGGTCATTTAGTACACCTGACTTTGAGCCTACACCTAATTGCGATATTGATCACACTTTCCTCATTGTAGCCGGTTTAAAACTTGACGACAGACTGCCTTCAGGGTAGAAAAGACACCACTGCCTTGAGAAGCTATGGCTTCGAAGCTTGGTACATCGAAGAGATTACATTTCTTCTCCATTCTATCAATTGCCATTGCTGTCGATAGGTCTCTTTTGTTGTACTGAAGTACCAGGGGCATCTTGTCTATGGTTAAGCCATAGGCGGCCAGATTTTCTAGCATATTTATTTGTGATTCAATATTTTCTTGCTCTTTCATTACGTCTGAGTCGGCCACGAAAATTATGCCATCAACGCCGTTGAGTATTAGTTTTCTGCTGGCGTTGTATTCGACCTGGCCAGGCACCGTATACAGTGAAAGCTTTACGTCAAACTCTTTTACCTTTCCTAGGTCTAGGGCCATAAAGTCGAAGAATAGAGTGCGCTCGGTTTCGGTTGCCAGGCTGATTAAGTCACCTCGTGTGATTGGAGAGAGCTGGCTGTAGATGTATTTGAGATTTGTTGTTTTACCTCCCAGACCAGTGCCATAGTAGACAATTTTGATATTGATTTCTTTGGTTTGTAAGTTGATTATTGACATGGTCATTCCCGTCGATAGTTGGCCTCTGCTGTTTGTATCTTTCCAAACATGGCAGTGGTCAGTAATCATGGGATGCTCAATTGGTGCCTAGTGATCACCCTAATTAGATTTGATGGAGTGCCTATGGTGTCGTTGCTCTGGTAAATCTTTTAGCTTGATAGTTAAAAGCGTTCCGCTTTGATAAGAAATAGAATCTTGCCAGGTGACTGTGCCGTCTACGGTTTGTGCTCTTTCTTTGATGTTTTTTAAACCACGATGAATGCAGTTTTGTTCTTGATTGAAGCCAATGCCATCGTCTTCTATGCAGATAACTAGCGAGTCTTGCTCTGGTTCGATCAGCACTAAGACATTTTTTGCTTCTGAGTGTTTTTCTATGTTGTTGAGTGCTTCTTGAACTATTCTGTAAACAGCTAGTTTTTTGTTTATGTCAAGTTTGACATTTGCCGTGCTGGGTCCAGCGATGAAGTTGGGTTTAATGAGAGTTGCTCGATTGAATTTGTTGACTAGCAGCTTGATCATTGAGACCAGGTTGAGATGCTCTAACTGCCTTGGATAAGATTCGCTGATAACGCTATCGACTAAATTCTTAGCAGCGGCAATGCTAGACTTTGCCGCTCTGCCAGTGGTGCAATTGGCTAGGTCGTTGGCCAGTGACTCTACTTGGGCAAAGCCAGGAGATACAATTCTCTCGATTTCAGACAGAAGCCTCTTTCGCTCAAGGGCAATCGTCATTGGTTCTGAAAAGTTTGAGTTTTGCTCTAGCAAGTCAGTCCATTCGCTTTGCGCTATTGCCATAATTTGCTCAAGTTCGGTGAGTCTGATGCGGCTAAGTTGGTCAATTTGATCACTTAGATCACTCAGATCACTTAGATCAATATGTGCATTTGAGGCGCTCAGGTTTGTCGATCTAGAATCAGAAGCAGTGAGCACTAGGAACGTGTTTGATTGGTTCTTGCTCCATGTCGTAAATTGTAGTTCGGCACCGGCTAGGCTGCACCAGGTAAAGAAGGCGTCAAGCTCTTGCTCTGGCATCGATTGTAGAAGTGCTTTTGCTACATATTGTTTCTTGCTGTCCAGGCCGAGACCAAGGCGTGTGGTGCCATTTACACACCGGTAGCGCACCACCAAATTATTGCTGTCTTGACCACTCTCAGCAAAATATTTCAAGGCTAGTTGCAGGGCGCGATATATTGCTAACTGCTGTAGGTCTGATAGACCGCAGACTTCATTCTCTTCCTTGCAACTAATTTGTGTTTTATAGTGCCTTGAGTATCTCTGGCATAGATTTTGCACGGCGGAGCTAAGACCAAGTTCTTCTAGGTCTACAGGATGTAGCTCAGCTAATAGGTCGCGCAAAGTTTGATTTAGGTCATGCAGTGCTAAGACGATTTGCTGCGTCTCTATTTTGTCTTCTGTTGATTGCAGAGTGCGCACTAGTCGACTTAAGTGCGGTAGAACTTCATCGTGAAGTTCTTTTGCTACTCGCCGACGCTCTTGTTCGACAAGTTTGAATTCCATTTCGAATTTGAGAGCGCGGGCTTTGTCTGACCAAGCTTGGGCGCGCTTCAAGATGTTGGCGCTCAATGCGGTGAAGCCTGGTCTGGCTGCTTGGACGGTTTTTGTAATTGAGTGCGCTGCGGTGGGGGTTAGGTTAAGCAAAACTGATGATTTCACCTCGCTCCCTTTTCCGCGCTTTCTTTGCCGCGCTTTCTTCACCGTAGCACCCGAGCAATCAGCTGTGGTGGGTCTAACCCTAATTGTCCTACAGAGTGTTACAGGCTTAACCCAGAGGCCGCCTATGGTTCACCTAGGCATTACCCTAAGATTGATTCTGTATAGACCTGACATTTTGACCGGGCATTGTTAAGTTGTTTGAGCACTCGTGAGCGAGGTGGATAAGTTCCTGTTGTCTCTGGGTACAAAAGACTGTTTGCCTTGGTGATTAAGTGCTAGAGCCGCCTTTTATTAGACAATTGAATGGCTGTAAGAATATCTTGCTGGTTGGGGCTGGTGGTGGCTTCGACATATTTATGGGCCTTCCGCTGTTTTTTGCCTTGCTTGACGCTGGCATTAATGTTCATTTGGCCAATCTCTCCTTTTCTTTTCGCCATGGCGAAATTACAGGGAAGAGGCTAAGCGATAATGTCGTTGCCGTTACCGCTGGGTCGAGAGGCAATGAGTATTATTTTCCTGAGGGCTACTTGGCTCAGTGGTTAAGCCGTAAGCGCTTAGATAGACCGATCTATTGCATTCGCCCGACTTCAGTACCAGAGCTTGTGCAAAGCTACAAGCTTTTACAGCAACATCTGCAGTTTGACATGATGGTGCTTATGGATGGTGGCGTTGATTCGCTGATGCGCGGCGACGAGTCGAGTATTGGCAGTCCGGTTGAAGATGTGATGAGCTTGGCGGCCTCATTGCAGATAGATTCACCTAGTCAACTGATATGTTTAGGGCTTGGTGCGGAAACTGATCTTTGTCACCTTTATGCACTAGAAACGGTGGCACACTTAATCAAGTCGAAGGCATTTCTTGGTGGCCTGATGCTTAGCCCTGATATGCCGGAGGTGCAGAAATTTACTGAGGCCACTGAGTATGTTTTCCTTGAGATGCGTGGCTATGAAAGTGTAATTTGCAGCTCGATTCTTTCGGCATTTGAAGGATACTTTGGCGACTACCACCGCACCCGCAGAACGATTGGCACTGAATTGTGGATTAGTCCGCTGATGCTTCTCTATATGGCCTTTGACGTGGCGAAAGTAGCCTCAAACATTCTCTACTTTGACGACCTTGCTGCTTGCGCAACCATTGCTCAGGTGCATAAAGTAATTGACGAATTTCGCCGCAAAACAGCTGTGCGGAAGACTCCATCATTTCCACTTAGATAGCAGAAACGGCCAAATCTCCTGAAAATCAACCCTTAAGAAGGTTATGCTTGGGATCGGCCGTTTGAGAAGCTTTTATTTGGTGTCTTTAACCAGTTCCGCCATTCGTTTATGTTTTAGACTCCTTTTCTTTTGCACTATCATTCTAGTACTACCATCAGTGTCTAACACCATCCCTAGTAATGATCTAAGTCATTACATAATCAGCCCTGAGCTGGATGCTAATGTGGTATTGGCTACTACGGAGGGCCCAACTGCTTTTGTAAATCTAACATTGGTTGCTGGCTGGCTCTGATCAGGCCTTCTTGTGGTCGGTCGAGATCTGCTACCAAGAGCATAACTAGTGAAAATGTCACTATTAAGACTATCGTTTCTACCCAGCTTCGGTTACCAGAGAGACCAAAGTAAAAGCCCACGCTTGCCATGGCGAGGGCCGAGACGGCAAAAAGTACGAGCCAAACTGAAAGAGGAACGCGAGAGTGCAGGCCCAGGGTTATTCGCTTGGCATGCATATCGATTACTTCGTTTAGAGAGCTAATGTAAAGCCCCGATATTGGAGTCGGGCGCTCTTTCCCGAGCTTTGCTGCGCTTGACCAGAGCTCACTTTGTAATTGCTCTGACCTTGAGACAACTTGTTCAAATTCAGTTGTTTGTCGAACGCCGTTTGCGCGTAGCTGTACATACTCACGCAGTAGTTTTCTTGCTTGCTCTTTGGCGGGGCTGTCAAAAAAATCGGCCCGTAAATAAGTGGTGCCGATGGCATTGGCTTCGTCCAGAACTGCCTCGCGTCTGTCGTCAAAGCGATTGATAGCAACATTAAAAGTAAAGCCGAGCATGAAGGCAAGCAGGCCAAGAATTGATGCCACGACCGTACCAAGTGGTGCGTCAGGCTCTTTCGGGTCTTTCTTTCGGCGATGCGCGCCGACCCGGTAACCACATTCGGTCCAAAGGAGAGAGAGTAAAAGGACTGTGGTGAAAAATGCCCAGAGGGGCAAACTGTCGAAAGGGTGCATCAACTATACTCTTTGAGTAATTGGAAGCTGTGAGCAATTGCAATTGCTATACCCATAAATATCGCTGACATTACAGAAACGGCCGAATCTCCTGAAAATCAACCCTTAAGAGGGTTATGCTTGGGATCGGCCGTTTGAGAAGCTTTTATTGGTTTCTTTAACCATTTCTCTTTTCATTTATTCTTTAGACATCCTTTTCTCTTGCACTATTATTCTAGTACTAGTGCCCCTAGCGAACATCAGCCGCAATAGCGATCTATTTTGCCGAAAAATCATCCGCAGGGTAGATGCAAAATCGCGGGTGCCTTAACAAACTATTGCCTTTTTTCAAAAAGAAGGTAATGTAGAGTCATGAGACATTAACTGACTACCAATGGTCTGCGACAACTTGCCCTCTGGGCTCGGCGCATGCTGTTGGTTTTTTTGTGCCCAATTTCACAAGAGATGGGGCACGTTTCGTTTTTGAGCAAGTTGAATTTTGCTTTTAAGAGAGCACGTTGTCTCATATTAAAGAACAGATTGGCGCTTCTAATCGCCGAAGAGGAATAAATGAACGCACATATAAGTGAATTAAATATGGAAGTCGATGTTGATGTTGGTTTGGAGGATAAAAATGCTTCTGCAAAATCGCCCTTAGCTGGTGCTGATGCCATCACCCAAGGCTCCCTCTGGATTGCCATCTGGACGCTGTCGTGGCCATTGTTCTTGAACATGGTGACCATTGCTTTTGCCAGCTTTGCTGATATTTGGGTTGCCGGAAAACTTGGCTCTGAAGCTCAAGCCGCTGTTGGTGTCAGTGGGCAGATATCTATCTTTATGATACTGCTAGCAGTGGCTCTATCATCAGGTACGAACGCGCTCGTTAGCCGCTTCTGGGGTGAAGGTGATAAAGAGAAAACAATCGTTGCTGCTCGGCAAGCGCTTCTATTCTCTGTTTTGTTTGGTGTCTGCTCTGCAGGCCTCGGACTGATTTTATGTCGGCCACTTTTGCATTTACTGGGTGCATCGCCTGAAGTAGAAAAGCTTGGTTGGGACTACTTGAAATTTGATCTGTTAGCCCAGCTACCATTTACGGTGCTCTGGGTAAGCAATTCTATTTTTCGGGCACGTGGCAACACCAGAGTGCCGATGATAGTTATGGTGCTAATTACAGCTCAAGTTATTGCCTTAGATTATCTATTGTGCATTAAGCCATTTCATTTAGGTGTGGCCGGAATTGGTATGTCTTGGGGCATTGCCAGCATTCTGGGCTTAACACTTTCGCTTGTTCTATTGAAGCGCTCTGATTTAGGTGAGTGCTTAAATTTGAAAAAGATGATCAGTGAAGCATCAATAGATTGGTTCAAGAGACTGATGAAAATCGGCATTCCTGCTTGTGTGCAAGATTTAGCTTGGGTGGGCGGTAATGGCGTACTCTTGGTGATATTTGCCCACACCATGCATCCCACAGCAACTGAAGCTGCTTGGGGCATTGGTTGGCGTCTTGAAGAGATGCTTGGTGGTTTCCCTGTCTATGCATTGAGTATGGCTGTCGCCACAATCGTTGGTCAGAACCTTGGTGCTAAACAGCCAGAAAGAGCTGCGCTAGCTGGTTGGCAGGTGGCCCTAGTTGGTGCTGGGCTGAATGGTATCATTGCCATGGTGCTCTTCTTTGGTGCCAGACAGCTGGCTGGTGCTATGACTAGTGATCCGTTGGTGCTTGAATATACAGTGCAGTATCTTCAAGTAGTTGGCCTGGCTCAACCGTTTGTGGCTATATGGCTGATTTTGATGGGGGCGATGAATGGTGCGGGCTATACAAAATGGCCGATGTGGGCATCAGTTATTTGCCTGGCCGTGATTCGTCTGCCTTTGGCTTGGTTGCTCACTATTACCTTTGGCATGGGGCCGATTGGCTGCTGGTATGCGGTAGCTATTCCTGCTGTGCTGTTGGGGCTGCTCATGCTCTGGCAATTCAAAGTTGGTACTTGGAAGTTGCAGCAAGTGTAATTAGCTCTCGGCGTAATAAGATTAGCCTGGGGCTTGACAAGGTTGAGCTTTGGTACTACATTTGACGAGTCAGAAACTTATTCTGACTCGTCCGCCACTTACCACCGAAAATAAACACGGTCTGACCGTTAATCATAGTAGCTTTGTATTCAGCGCTTTGCTCTGGCTACACGCTTATACTTAGGTCTTCATTTTGAAGTCGTTAGTGTCAGTGCTCAGCGATTGTGTTGCGGTCACAATTGCCATGCTTTGCAGCACTTTGCTGTTCTGCGTAGTGCCTGCTCGTCAGCCACTACGACGACCTCAATTGTACTGTCTTGCCTGGTTAGATCCCCCTAGCTTGGCTTTGCCACAGGCATTGCTCACGCTTGGTGGATAGCTTTGCTAAGAGCATTGGGCCGGCACACTTACTACCAACATTATTACTACTAGCGTGCTGAGCGCCATGGTATGTCATTCGCGTTTGCTCTTTTGTGCAAGTGTTGATGCTATGCCGTCGTGCGAAAGCATTTGAGGATATTGCAATGCAAATTACTAAGGATGAACAAAGACAAACTGAAGAGTCTGCTATTAGCCCTGCTACTAAACCTACTACTACTACTACTACTACTACTACTAAATCGACTTCTGGCTCAATTTCAGCTCAAGCGCCAGCAAAGCGCAGCCCACTTGTTGGGCCAGTCTACAGCATAAGTAAGAGAAACAATAGGCAGAAAAATTCGCCTGAAAATCACCACTTTACTAAAAGTATGAAGACCACAATTGCGGCTGTGACCGTAACTGCTTCTCTCATCGGAGCGGCTACTACTATCTCTAGCTTCGCTCACTCTGTGGCGCCCACTCTAGCACCAGCCCCAGTTTTTGGTACCGTCGGAGGTGTAGCTGTAAGTTATGACGGTGATGGTATCTGCACCAAGGCTAGTGTTGCTCAGGTAGACCCTGACTATATGGCACCACTTGCTGCCCTTGGTGCCGATGGTCGACCCATAGGTCAGTGCCCACTTAGCCATACAACTATGGATGCAAAGTTGAGTGGCTATGTGGCCAGAGTGAATGTCACTCAGGTTTTCACAAATCCTTATAAAGAGAGAATAGAAGCGGTATACAGCTTCCCTCTTTCTGATGATAGTGCTGTAGATGATATGACTATTAAGATCGGCGAGCGTACTATTAAGGGTGAAATTAAGACAAGAGAAGCGGCGAGACAAATCTATGACAATGCTAAGAATACTGGGCACACTGCCGCTCTACTAAATCAAGAACGCACCAATATTTTTACTCAACATGTGGCTAATATCGACCCCGGTAAGTCGATTGTAGTGCAGCTTTCTTATGTTGAGCTGCTCAAATTTGAGGACGGTAAATATACTTTTGCTATGCCAACGACAATTGGTCCTCGCTTTTTCCCAAACACTGCTGTCGATAGCGATACTTCTGCTGCTGTTAGTTCATCTAATGCTCTTGCACAAGTGCTTTCTGGAAACAACTTGGTGATTGGCTCAGACCCGAACCCCCAAGGCCGTATAGAACCAACCATCGCTTCTCAAAATCTTTCTATCAATGTTGATGTTAATGCCGGTATGCCAATTAAAAATGTTAGCTCGAAGCTATTTCCGATTATGGTAGATAAGCAGAATGCTAGTCATTCAATTGTGTCATTGCAGAAATCACAAAACTATCCAAACAAAGATTTTGTTTTGACCTACGAGTTAGATAATCCTGATGCTCTTAAGAGTGGCTATCTGACTTACCGTGATGAGACTGCTAAAGACAAAGATGGCTACGCTACTTTTATGCTGCTGCCACCAGCCAAAGTAACACCAGCTACTGCTGCGCCTAAAGAGATGATTTTCTTGATTGACTGCAGCGGTTCGCAGAGTGGTAGGCCAATTGAGAAAGCCAAAGAAACTCTGCACTATATCGTCAATCATATGAATGCTCAAGATACCTTCCAGATTTTGGCGTTTAACGATCAAGTTGCGACTTTATCAGAGCGCCCGGTTCAGGCCGGTATGGCAGAAAAGATACTGGCTCATAGTTTTATTAGTCGGCTCAATGCTACTGGTGGCACTTGGATGGCTCCAGCTGTTGAGCGGGTCTTGAAGCAAAAGAGTAAAGCCGGTGATGATCTCAAACGGTTGCGCATAGTTACTTTCATGACCGATGGTTATGTCGGAAACGATATTGAGATCATGAGTCTTATTCAAAAAGAAAGAAAAGACTCACGCTGGTTTGCCTTCGGCACCGGTGACGGTGTCAACCGCACTCTGATTGATAATGTTTCGAGACTAGGCGGCGGTGAGGCTGACTATGTATTACTCGATAGTTCAGCTGAAGAGGTCGGTAAAAAGTTCTACTCGCGCATTGCCAGCCCAGCACTGACTGATGTTAATTTGAAAGCTGAGGGTATCGAGCTTTATGATGTCTATCCAGGTGCTGTCAGTGATGTTTGGGCCAACAAGCCACTCTACTTTACTGCTCGCTATCGCGGCGCTGGACAGGGCAAAGTTGTGCTCACTGGGTATGCCAATGGCCGTCCTTATCAGCAGACCCTGGCTGTTACACTGCCATGGAGAGACACTACCAACAGCTCAATTGAAAAGGTCTGGGCAAGACAGAAAATAGATAACTTGACCGATCAAGATTTAGCAGGCTTGTCTAAGGGGCAGGTTAACCCTAGTATTGAAAAAGCTATCACCAAAGTAGCTTTAGACCATAAGTTGATGTCAGACTTCACCTCGTTTGTAGCGGTCGATAGCGCTGTTTATGGCGGCAAGAGCTTGCTCACTGTGCCGGTGATCAGCATGCCTGTGGAAGGAACCGAGAGTTCTGTCGCTGCTCAGAGCAATGCCCCGGCCAGTCCAGTGGCTGTTCAGAGTAGCCCTACAAAGGGTACGATCTCCACGCCAATTCCGGTTTATGAGTCGTCTCCAGCCACCCAGACTGTTAGTGACGGCACTACGCCTACTCTGCAAGGAGCCACCAATGGCACCATCGGGCCGCAAGGAGACAACGCTATAGTGGTGAATGGAGTTAACACTGCCGGTACCGTTAGGGTTAACTATCTAGCTGACCTGGAGGCTCAGGCAAACCTGATTGCCAACGCCATCGAGATTCTTGGTATTGGCTGGGGCACTTGTACCTTGGTTATTTGCCTGATGCGAGGTAAGACGGCACTGCAAGGAAGTCGGACGAAACTGATTGCCGCAGTTATTGCCATTGCTATTGGCTTAGCTGCTCCTATGGGCTTAAATTGGTTTCTAACAGAACTTCATCATACTTGTATATTCAACTAGCTTGTATCTTTAACTAGCTAAAGATCTAGCGCTAATCCCGAGGAATGGGCGGTCAGTGATGGCTTTGCCCATTCTTCTTTGCCTTAGTTTTTCACTTATGCTCTTTTGGGGCATATTGTGGTCGGTGGTCTACTTCAAATATTGGCCATGAGGTTCATAATGATAACCAACAGAGTAAGCGACCGGTTTATTACATTTCCGGTTCATGACGTGGCTGCTGTCACAAGCGCTAAGGTAACCTGGAAAGCTTACGAGGGAATTAATGCCCTCTTGACTGAGTCAGAGGGCAAAGGCTTTCGCGCTATTCTCAGTTGCTCTGGTTATAACTCTAATACAATCCGTCAGATTACCAATCATGCCCTTATTGAGGCGGTGCACACTGCTTTTGCTGAGCATCGACCCCTTTCACTCTCACCGGACATGTTGTGGATAACTATCATGCAGGGCGTCGCTCAACATGTTCATAATAATCCTGAGGGCTTGCGCAAAAGATTAGTTTCGCATCAGGGCAAGATGAAAATTGTTCTCGGCGTCGATGAGTTTAACCCCGATTCTCCAGAAAGTGATTGGCAAGGGCTTATTGATGGTCTTGGTGGGTTGTTGAAAGCAAATATTGGCGAAACTTATGACGAGCTTATGGCTGATTTTAGTACCACCGGGCCCCTTGAGAAAACGGTGTGCGCCATTACAATTCTCGACGCCTACGAAGCCTACTTCGAGTACGTGGTTTATTGTGTCTGCGGTATTCCTTCCATCACTCTAGAAGGTACCGTCAGCGACTGGCGAAGCTTGAGAGAGAAAATTGAGATATTGGCTCAATTTGAGATGGATTGGTGGCTTTCGAGTTTGCGTCCTATTATCGATCAGTTTGTGCGTGCAGCTGAAGGAGACATAGATTCAGAGTATTGGCAAAACATTTACAAACTAAAGAAAGCATATGGCTGGGATCGAATCAACGGTTGGATTGCTCGCTTAATTCCGTATATTCGTCATGGTCAAAGCGGATCTTTTAGTGTTGTTAATCCGCTTCTGGCTCGGCCTTTTGTAATCGAGCGTGACGAAGGGCCGGAGCCCGCCCCAAGCTTTATCACTGCCGTCTCTGGTCTGATATCAAATGACCTTCCAAGTGGCTTGTCGATTGTGCCCTTTAGTTTCGAGGGCGGTTTGCAGTCAAAAGAGATGCAGCTAATAGGTGGCTTCGTTGGTATTGAACAAGTCGGCGAAACACAGGCAATAAGACCAAAACTTGGCTGGGCTGTGCGCCATGCTGGGCTTTTGGATGGTATGTTTGCTTCCTTGCCTGCAGATTGTATCGTCAAACCTCCGTTGGCCCACACAGAATTTGAGAATCATTTGCAGCGTTTGCGCAACGACAGTAGTTTTGGTGGTATGCCCCTACCAGGTGAGTTAAGTACGTTCTATAGAAAGTGCGATGGTATCAAATTTAGTGCACCAATGGCTGGCGCCTTTCGCTCAATGACAGAGCTAGAGCGAGTTTGTCTACCTGGAGAGACTGACCATTACTCAGAGGCAATGGCAGTGTTAAGGCAGAAGAGTGCCGAGTCTGGTGTGAGCCTTGAAGAATATATGGTGATCGAGAAATTAGAGCACTGCGGAAAGAACGTAATTGACAATCGCAGGTGGTTGGTGTTCTTCGATTTGCCTGATGGCACATACCTGGCGGTAGACTTGGAGCCTGCGATAGGACTCTCGGAGGAAGAGAGGCGCTATCCTGCAAGCGAACGGTACAAGCCTAAGGTGCGACGAATTGATCCCGTCAGGCAAACCAGTCTAATTGTCTGCAAAGGTATGATGGAAGCGCTAAGCGGAATAGTTGAGCGCAGTGGTTGTCTTTGAATGAACTCTGATGGACAAAACAGTGAGTCAAGAAAGGTCGCTCGATGTTTCTTTGTCTTGCTTGGTTTTGTCTCTCTGGTGCCCCTGGGATGTCTACTCTTTGATCTTTGGCGCTATCCGTACTTGATTTCAGGTGGGCTGGCTATGCGCATCGTTGCCGCGGGCCTGCTGGCTAGGGGCGAGTTGCCTTATGTTGACTTTTGGGATTGGTCTCAGCCTATTGTTTTTGAATCTCTCAAGTATCTCCATATGCTCTGCACCGCGTTAGGGGCAATGGGTGTTTCAGTAATTCCCGCTTCTTTTATTCCACTCTGCATTTTTTGTTTGATTATTGGTTCTCTAATTTTGCTTGCTGCAATTGCCTGGCAAGCGCTCACCTCTGTTGATTCGGCCGAGGCGAAGCAAGAAATTCAAAGCTTCGCTTTGGCCTGTGCCTTTGGCTTGGCTCTGACGCTTCTTATTGCTCGCTTTGACTTTGGCGAATTGCAATATGTTTTGTTGCTGGCCGTTGCTCCTTGGCTTTTCTTGCGTTGGCTTGCTCACAATAAATTACCTCAGAGTACTTTTGCCGCTTCCGCTCAGGGCTCATCATCATCATTATCTTCTTCTTCTTCTTCCAAAAAGATTAGCCGCTGTCAAATGTCTTTGGCAACAATTCTTGCTGTTTTAGTTGGAATCATTGCCGGTGCGGCGGCCTGTTCTGATATTCCATACTTGTTTGTTTTCGTCATAGTAGAGTTGGTTCTGCTACTGCAATCCCACCGATGGCGCAGCTTGTTCTCTTTAGAGTGGCTCACTTTCATACTTATGATTGCTATAAACTTTCTCTGTTTGACAAACTTGCAAGAGCCAGTACACACAGCTTTTTGGCAGTGGACAATGCCACTTAAATGGCTCAATTATTCAATTGTTGACCCGGCAATTGTGGCGCCACTATCTTCGCCCAATCGAGTGGATGTCGTCTATTGTTTGGTGGCAGCAGCGCTACTCGCATTTCTCTTTAGTAAGAAGAATAGCTGCTTTGCTCCACTAACAGGCCTTTTGCTTTCTGGTCTGGGCTTATACATGCTTGAAGGTCAGGGCTTCTCTCATGATTTTACCGTGGCGATTTTTGCTATCACAACCATATTCATAGGTGCTGCTATCATTGCTGTCAGGCAGGGGGTGAATTGGTTCGCTCAGCTCGCACCGCAGTCAAAGAACTCAGTGATATTGCAGTCGCCATTGGCATTTCAATCTGTGCTGGTCGTGCTTGTGCTGACGTCAACAACGGCGGTTTGGTGCTCGCTCGACCATGATCGCTCTAAGCTGCAAGACTATATGAGCCTCAATATCACCAAAGGAAATCTGCCACTAGATTTAGCACTAGAGAAGACCTCTAAAGTAAATGACAGTGTCACCTTGTTGAGCCCTTACGTCGAGCCGGCCTATCCCTTGCTTCTTTTTTCTGGAAGAAAACCTGGTGGCTATTTACTCTGGTCTAGACCGCTTTGGCTGTTCAAGTGGATTAGTGACAATTCTACTTTTTCTGGACCAATGAAAGATTTTCAGACCCATACCTGGTCTAATATTGAGTCTGAAATTGCCCAGCAGCGGACTGATTTGTTCATTGCTTCAGATGATCAAGTTCTTAATACTTTCGACCGCGAAAAGTTTTTCCGCGCATTGCGAAAAGGCTATTTAGAGGTTGATACTACGGGAGATTATTTCAGCCTGGGCAATCATCAGCCCCATGAATACTGTGGGTCTAATCCGCAGTTTAGATTCTTCGTCAAGAGAAGTAAATAAGGCAAATCAATGCTAACAACTATTGACGATCAATCTCAATCACAGTCTCAGCAACAGAAAGGCAATCGTCTCTTTTTGCTTTTGATTGGTTTGGCCTTTGTCATCTTGATTTTGAACAAAGCTTTTTTCTGGTCTGGTCATCCACTGCTTACTTATCCGGATCAATCAGCCTACTTCGCCATGGCTGAAATGATTACCCAGGGTAAATTGCCATATATTGATTTATTTGAGTGGAATCCGCCACTAATTATGTATCTCAATTTGATACCAGTATTTATCTCAAGACTTTTCCATCTACCCGGCCCGCTGGCTATTAACTTCTCGGTGCTGGGCTTAAGCGCCGCCAGCTCCTTTTTAAGTTTATGGATAGCCTATAAGTACTTGAGCAAGCAAGATTTTGTTGCGATTTTGCCGATGTTGTTTGCTGTGGCCTATTTTAGCCAAGACCTGCTAATTAACACTGGTGAGCGCGAACACTTGTTTGTTCTCTCTTACTTGCCTTACTTCGTTTTGCGTAGCATTGTTTGGCAGAGTGAAGCAGCTAATCAAAAATCTATTTCTAAGTTTGATGCAGTCTTGTGCGGTTTGCTGGCGGGAATGGGCATGGCTTTGAAGCCGCAGTTTGTGGCTTCAGCATTTATTGTCGAGCTGTTTTTCTATTGTCAATTTAAGACAATTAGAAGTTTTGTCAGGCCTGAAATTTATAGCTTGATATCAGTCTTTATTGCTTATTTGGTGCTCTGTCTTTTGCTCCCCCCGGCTGTTTGGGATGTCTACTTTCACCAGGTGGTGCCACTTTATTTGAGTGGCTTGAGCTATTCGAGTGAGACACTATTGTTAATGCTGCGAACAAATAGTGACTTTTATCTACCCTTCCTTCATCTGATTTTGACTCTATCAGCTGCCATTGCATTGTCCCGTTACAGTCCATTGATTGCTCCGTTGGCTGCCTTTTCCTTGAGCTTTCTCTTCCATTACATTTATGGTGCACAGTCGTGGCCCTATAGATTTTTGCCAATGAGTGCTGGGCTTTTTATGCTTGATGGCTTGATCTTCAGCATAGTTTTAAGCGGAGTGCTGACCCGCCTACGCCTGCAGCAACTAACACGGCCTGTACTTGCGGGTGCCATGCTCTGCCTTGCCGGTTTGCTCACCTACCAAGTCATAAACATTGAGAGAGACTGTCGCAAGGGTGCGGGATTATTTGATATGAGACCATTGGGTTACGAGGGCAAGTGTCTGAAATCTGACTTGGACCCGCTCTTCTTTTTCATTGTTGATAAGACCAAACCAACTGATAGTGCATTTTTTATGGGTACGGGCATTGGGCCCGGCTATCCTGCTATTTTGCAAAGCGGCAGGCAGCAGGGCAGTCGCTATATATTTTGTTTGCTGCCGTTTCTTGATTATTGCCTGAATGAAACTCATGCTAAGCGCTGGCAAGAAATGACTGAACTGGTTATTGCCAACTATGGCAATGACATTGCTGAGAGAAAGCCAGCCATGATCATGGTTCAGAAAAGAGTGGTGCTCGATTTACTCGTTCAGCAGAATTTTTTCGTTCGCTTTATGGGCGATTACGAGATATCTGGCGAGACAGATATGCATGAAATATGGGTAAGAATGAAGAAGTGACGAGGTGCTATCAAATGTTTAAGCGACCATTTTGTCTTCTCTCATCTTCACTACTTCTGTCCGGATGCGCCTTTGTTCAAGATCTTAGCGCTAGTGCTGATGAACCAAAGATTCTCCATAATCAGGCTGAAATTGAGAAGAAAAAGCAGTTAGTGGCCCAAGCCGAACTAAAATATAATTCGATGTCGTTTAACACTTGTAGAAGGCTTGCTGACTTGGCTAAAGAGGAGCAAGCCCAAGGAAAGTTTGCCGATGCTCAGGAGCACTATACTGAGGTTCTTCGGCGAATGAGTTTTCGTCCCAATCGTTCTAAAGAGACTGCCGACCTTTATCGCTTTTGTGTCGAGCAACAGGGCAAATGCATTGAGATGCGAAAGAAGGCAGACGCGTCCGCTGATGCTGAATCAGATAAATCCAAATAGCAGTGTAATTTCTCGGGTTTAACAGTTACTCAGTCTGATTGGTCTTGCCGCGGGCTGGCACGCGCCACAAAGGCGTAGTTCTCAGTTGAAAAGTATAGAGCTGGTGGCAGGTCGGTTATCTAGTCTGGATACTTTGGTAGTGTTTACTGGTGGGGCAATCGTGGGGCTCTTGCTCACTGACTCTCCATCGCCACTCGGCGCTCTTCTACTTCGGCAATCATCGAGGCCCGATTTTTGGATTGCCACCTTTGTCTGTACTCAGGAGCAAAGCCATAAAACGCCCAGGGCGCATGCTCGTTTAACGTCTCAAGAATGGTGGCAAAGTCGCCAGAAGGCAGTGAGATTTGCGTGTATTTTCCACTGCTGTCGCAGATTATAAGACCATGTGTTTTTCCTGTCGGTACGAAGTTGACACTGTGACTAGTTGTCTGAGGGTAGACCCACACAAGTTCCTTGATGCTCCTAATTTCTATGCCTGTTAGTTTGCTGGTAATTAGCCAGTTTTTGGTGAGCCAAAGCATTGAGCAGCGAAATACACTATCTGTTTGCCTTAATTCTTCTTCTATTTCAGGAAGTATAGTTCTGGCATCGCCAAAGCGCTTGAGCGACTGAATGCTTGGATTTTGAAATTTGTCTGACATACGTGCAATGGCTTTGCGAACGAGCACTACGCCGCCGATGAGTGAAGGTAGGAATATTATCAAAACAAAGTAACCGCCCCAATTGAAACGTGTCGAATCAATCAACAGCGGTAGTAATTGCGCTTTCAATTTGGGGTCTTGGCTGAGTTGAGCTGTAACTTCGTCTAGATCTTTGGGCACCTTTATTAATGCGCCAGCAATACTTTTGTCTTTTGAACTTCTAATTCTTTTAATCAGCACAACCTTGTCTTCAAGTTGCATTAGTTGAATTTCGCTGTTAATAGAGGTTGATTTTACCGTGTTGTCTTTCCGGTCAATAGTTTGATAGCCCTCCTGCCAAATCGTTGCGCTAACTCGTGAGCCTGTGGTGGCAATGTAATAGCGAAAAAGCTTGCTTGGGTCTTGCACTTTGATGACCTCTGCTGCTGTCATCGTTACTGGGCCAAGAATTTCATTGGCATTGGTGCGAGCGGTCAGTATGAGAAAGGCGCAACTCACTAGCGCAACAAAGCTTCCGGCGACTAACATATTGATGTTGCCGCGTTTTAACTGTTTGGAGATTGTGTCGTCCCACATTTTTCAGGCCCTCGTAGGATTGGCAATATTCCCCTTAGTCTGATGTTTTAGACCAGGTAAACAGAGGTTGCTTTGTCGAGCACCCGTGTACAATGGGCAGATGATTGATAGCTTTATATCCGTTGGCTTTTGGGGAATTCGCAGGCTAATTGTGTCTGTGGGGTTAGGCCTTGTCGTTGTGCTGGATATCTCTTGCGGGGGCTCGATTGCCGAGGAAGCGACCTGTCGTCAGGACGGTTCTCCGGTGGGCAGTGGCTTAAAGGCGAAAAGCACAGATAGTTCTGCGCGCGACCAAGAGTTGCTTACTGAGCTTTGGCAGGCTTATACAAAGAGGTCGCCCGACCTCTTGCTCGTTGTAGAGAAGCTTAAGAAGAGCGGTCGGGATGATAATACTATTTCCGGGCTTCTAGCTAATCCATTGCCAGCGGCTGGAGTCGAACGGCAACGCTCGGGGTATGGTCCGCCAAATATGGCGCTTACCGATCCGAACTTTGAGCCGACCTATCCGGTGCTACATGAAAGCGGGCCAAGCTATCTTAGGGTTGGCCGCTCCAAAACTCTAACTTATAATGGCGCAAACATTTTTGCAGCAGACAAATCAATTTCGCAGGCTGAACGAACTGCTGCAATGAATTCGCAGGCAGAGCTTATTTCTCTATATCAATTGGTTCGCGGTGAGGATGAATTTTTCGTTAGCTATTTGAAGAATTGTCGGGAAATACAAGCGCTTCAGCTGGTTCGGGCCGTCAAGAATAGGTCGAGTAACACGAGAGGAAAATTGACGATTGAACAATTTGAGCGACTGAAGGAACTGCAGTCAGACTACGAGCAGTCTCGTGCGAAGTTGGTTTTGCGGATTGGTGAAGACGCAGCTTTGAGGTTGGATGAAGAATTGCAGATTGGATCATCATCTTCTTCTTCTTCTTCTTCTGGGCGGAGTGAGAAGATCTAATTCTTTTCTATTTGCAAACTCTTGCGATCTCTTTTGCATCATGGTAATGTCATCTTATGAACAAGCAATTGACACTATCAATAAGCACTTATCGGCGCCGCTCATATCGAGGCTAGGCTCTGGTCGTCGTGCGTGTGTTGTTCAAATAGATTTATTATTCCGAATATCCCCCTGCGACGATTGTCTGGCTTGTATAGGCTAGCTTGTATTGTGTGCCGTTAGGCAAATATATGTGGCGCTAAATATGGTGCTGCTGTGGAGCAGCGCGAATTGGCGTTTCTCATTGCACGAACTTGTGTTCGTGATTACTGACGCGCTCGTTTACATGCATATGCATATGTACATGAGCATCCATCGGCGGATGGCAGAGTGGTCGATTGCGCCTGCCTGTAGAGCAGGACTGTAACAAGCACGTAGGTTCAAATCCTACTCCGCCGATTTTTCATTATCTCATAGTGCTAAACTAGCGCTTCACCTGCAATCTTGCATTTGGGAGAAGCATATCGTGGCCTTGAGTCTTAAGGAATTGATTCAGAATATTCTGATGGAGCATCATGTTCTTTTGCGAAGAGAACTACCGCGCCTTGAGTTGCTCCTGGGCGAAATTGCCGCTGAGTATGGTGCCGAGAATCAAAAGTTGTGTGAAGCATTTGAGACTTTCAAAAAAGTAAAGTGCAAAATTGAGATTCACCTAGGTGACGAAGAGCAGTTTCTCTTTCCCGCTTGTCTTAAGCTTGAAAGTAGTGAAGCGGCCGACCCGGCGATTGTCGAAGTGACAGCGGGGCCTAACTTGCTTGATCGCTTAGTCGAGATGGAAAGTGAGCATGAGACTTCTGGTAAGGCTTTTGAGACGATACTGGCTGTGGTGAATGCAGTTGCGGTCACCGAGGATAGTGCTGACGGAATTTGCCATCAGTTTGCTGACGGCCTTGCTGCCGTCATTGCTGATTTAAAAGTGCACGTGCAAAAGGAAAATGAGCAAGTGCATCCGCGCGCAAGACAGTTACTGTCTGCGCTTTAAGTCGTCTAAGTTAATTCGTGTCTCTGAGTTTTTAGTTTTTCCTTTCTCGTTCTGAGTGTGTTTGTGAAATTTCGGAACAGGTAGGAATCGAACCTACTAGGCTATTGGCCCGACTCTCTAGCAAAGAGTTTGCCCCCATGGGCCACTGTTCCAAAAGTGAGGAGACGGTATGGACTCGCACCTACAACCCTGTCGGGCACTTGTTTTCAAGACAAGCTCCTCATCTAGCCGGATCGTCTCCAAAATATAGTTTAAAAGTACAGTTCAAAAGAGAATGGCACCAGTGACGGAATTCGAATCCGCATTACTCCCGTGACAGGGGAGCGTCCTAAGCCGTTAGACGACACCGGTATAAAGTGTACTGATGGATTTGCACCATCGCATGACTGGTTTGCAATCAGTTGCCTTGCTGTCTTGGCTAAGTACACAGAGCTGGCTAAAAACGCATTGAAAAAATGGTGGCCGAGGATTGAATCGAACAACCGCTACAACTCTTATCGGGAGCTTGTTTTACCACTAAACTACACGGCCATCTAAAACGGTTATATAATTCGTGGACTAATTTTTGTTGAGGTTTCATTTCCAAGCACTCCAGAGACATTCAATAGATAGATATCTGATGACGACCAGCAAGGCTGGCAGCCACTCATCTGTCTATCTGAATGTTGGAGAACCGCTTTCATTGGAAATAATTTCCTGTAACTTTCAACTTTTTTCAGCATAACACAGCTCCGTAAATACGCAAAATAATTTGTGAAGGTAGTTTTGCAAAACGAATTGCATCTTCTAAAAATGGTTCCACTAGCTGGATTTGCACCAACATCGCTCCAGTTATGAGCTGAATGTCTTACTGTTAGACGATAGTGGAGAATGGCTGCGCTACCTGGGTTCGAACCAGGGACAATCCACTTAACGGGCGGACGCTCTACCAACTGAGCTATAGCGCACCACACGCACGGCAAGAATCGAACTTGCTTTAAACGCTTTAGAAGAACGTTGCCCATCCAGTAGACCACGTGCGCGTATATTGCGGCGAGAACCGCAGCAATAGCCTCTGCTGGTGCAGCAGAGAAATGGAGCCCAAGGCGTGGTAATGCTCCCGCTACCTGTCGCTTACAAGGCGACCGCTCTGCTTTTGAGCTACATGGGCAAATATGCAATTGAGAAATGGTGGAGTCTAAGGGCTTTGCACCCTTCACTTTCGGGTGCAAGCCGAGAGTTTTTCTGACTAAACTAAGACCCCAGGCATTAGGCGCTGGTGGACGTCGCTCGGGCAGTGCTGGTTGTAAAAATAACATGGTGATTTGATCTCATAATAGGTGTGACAAAACGAACGATAGAGCAATTGCCTCTATCACTATTCCGTTTCATAATCCCTATCATGGTCTTCACTTTATTCACCTGAAAATGGAGCGGAATAAGAGAATCGAACTCTTTTAGCTAGCTTGGAAGGCTAGAGCACAACCAATGTGCCAATCCCGCGAACAGAAAATTGTGCAACGAATTGCACGACCGTTTTTTCAATATACCACGAGCAAAAGAAAATGCAACAGCGATTTTCAATTTGTGCTTTTCTGTAATAATAGAGGTGGCATCCCTAATTTTGTTTAGATTCGCGTCTTGTTTGTATTTCTCGAGTGAGTGCATGAGCGACGACCAGAAGGAAAAGGATAGCTTTAAGTCTGCTGAACGAGCGGGTGAGTCGCACTCTGCTGGCGACGGCAAAGTGTCGCGTGAAGTTGGTTCCATTGGTTCGACCATTATGGATGCCATTGCCAAGAAAAGAACTAATGCTAGTTCGGGTTCACTCGATGAATCGCAAGGTCATAGTTTAGAGATTGATTTTGGTGGCCATGTCGAGTCACGTCTAAACCATATGCCTAAGCCGATTGCCCCTTCTGAGCTTGCTCGAAGGGCTAGTGACAATTTGTTGGCTCCTGTTCAAGATATGCTGGCACCTCAAGATTTGAATATTGCTCGCTCTGAATTGAAGCGCTTGGCAGATACTGCGATTTCAAAACCGAATGAGCTGAGGCAGTTTTCTATTGATTTGGATAATTTTGAGAAGAACTTCTCTGCGCGAAGCCGCATGGGCGCGATGGAAAAGCCGCGTGAGATGGCCAATACTTACGCGCAGCTGAGCCGCCTTTTGTCGGCTGATTCTGATGTGTTGGCTCGCTACCCAGAGTGTAACCAACAACCAGGTGATACTCCGTGGCGTGTTCAGGTTGCCGAGCAATTGATGCATCAAGTGGCTGAGCCATTTACTATTAGTCAGGGTAATTTGGCAATTTGTGCTACTGCGTCTTTGCAGGTGCGTGAGCACTATCGTGAACCAGCAGCGGTGGCTCGTTTAGTTACCGATGTTATTTTGACAGGCAAATATGAGGCCACATATGGTGGCATCAAGGTTGATTTGACTGCCTGTCCGAATAATCTGATACCAGATCTCTTTGCTAAGCGTTTTACTGTCGAGAATGATATTAAAAATGTGCCAATTTATGAGTTCGAAAAGTTTTATCATGGTTCGCGAGGTTTTGCATCTCAGCTGTTTGATGTTACTGCCATAAATTTGGCTCTTGGTCCGCGTGGATTTCGCTATGAGCAGCCAACCTTGAAGGATTACGAGAGTCTAAAGAATGCAGCTAATGGCAAAGTAGTTGAGGTTCGGACTGGAAATTCTTTGCCGTGGGGGAGCGGTGAAGGACGTCAGGTTGTTGATACCGACCTCTCGACCCTCGCCCAGAGAATGACCGGTAAGGATGAGCGGCATTTTGTTATCTCGGCGGCCCACCTAACTGCAGCTGAAGCGGCTAGTATTAACGTTCGTAGAGCCTACGAGTTCAACAATAGAGATGGCGGCGTTGTTGCTCTCTTCTCGGCATCTGAACTTGCGGCCGCTCTTAGGGCGACAAAGGAACTTGGCCAGTGGCCACCTATTGTGAGATTGGATTGCTCTATGCCACCTACTAGCATGAAGAATGGAGGAGCTCACTTCTTGGTCTTAAGTGAGCTATCTGAGGATGGGAGATTATTAGCTGTCGACAATACTTGGGAAGAATCTAGAGATCACAACGGTGTACCTAAGATTCCTATCAGTACAATTTCAGAGAGTGTTTTCTCTCCTAAGATTAGAGTAGAGTCGGAGGCTGCTGGTCTTATGCCCTTGGTCAATTTTTGGAGTCAGAATCCTAATTATTTACAAAGGCAGTTGCCTAAGTGGCTCGCTTTTCCAGAAAGGCTTAAGGAGGGTAGTCGTACATTGAGCCCTACTGAATTTGAGCACCTGAACCCAGATCCCGAATTGAGAGACTGGATTAAGCGACATCCAGGCGATAAGGAGCTAAGGCACTGGAAGATAGTGCTTCAGGACTGGCTCGTTAAGTACCCAATAAATCTACGCTGACTATAATTTGGAGAAATGTAAGTATGTACTTTGAGCCACCGAAGATTATCGATTGGCCTATTGATACTGTTGAGTTTCGGTATCTCGCGCAAAAATCCCCGTCGCCGTTACTTGCTAAGAGATTGGCTGATCCGCCGTCGGTTCCGAGGCACTTTCCCCGTGATCCAGCACCTGTCGTAGTAAAGTCAATGCCGGCTATTGTTGATGATATGCCGATGGTTTTCATGAAATTGCCTCCGGGCACGTGGATGTATCAGCGGTTGGAGTATTCATCGCCCAACGGGTACAACATTCCCTTGACATTAAAGACTAATAGCAAGGTTGAACTTCGTTTTTCTAGCTCGGGTATGCGTTATGCAGACGAAACTGTCTTTAAGTCTTTAATAAGGAGCGCTCCCCACATTGTTTCTGCAGAAGAGCGTTCAGCTATGGGAATTCAGACCTTTTTCACTACTGCTCAAACTGAGACTATCAACGGCAAACGTGTGATTGCTCTGACTGGGCGATACGAGAGTGATAATTTGAATGTCTACAAAATCCTCTTTAATCATAATCCTGATGACTCAGATGTTTGGGTTGACGCCGAAATAGTCTACTCCGCCCCGCCAGCTGAGTACAAGAAACACGTTGGCGAAGTGAAGAAGGCATTGCAGACAATTCGCTGGGCAAAGAAGATTACCTATGAGCCATAGGTCTTGTTGCTAGGTTCTTCTCTTAGGTCTACTCTCAGCCTGTGCCGTAAGCGGATTGTCTGGCCAAGAATGTTTTGGATAGCGGGCTTTGAGATCTTTTTTTACTTCACTGTATGTGTTCTTCCAGAAGCTAGCTAGATCTGGTGTAATCTGCTGCACTCTATAATTTGGCGCCAGTAGATGCATCAAGACTGGTTGCCTCGACCTTGCCACTTTTGGTGTTTCGGTCATGCCGAAAAGTTCTTGTATGCGCACCGCCAATACTGGTGCCTTGCCGTCTTCGTAGTGGAGTTTGATTTGATTGCCACTTGGTACTGGTATTTGTGCCGGTGCTTCCTGTTCGATTGCTGTGAGTTGTTCGTGGCTCAATTGTGATTGCAAAATGGACGCGAATGAGTGTGATTTTAGGTCCGCAAGACTGGCAGAACCCATGCACCATAGAGGCAAGAGGTCACGCCAAGGTTCGTTTGAAAACTGAGGTAATTCAAGTTCTGGCATGTTCTCGCGCAGGCAGTTTAGGCGAGCTAGGTATTGTTTTGCATGGTCATCCACAAGGGCCGCAACGTCAACATTTGCTGCACTTAGTGCCTTGGCTAAAATTTCTCCTGGGTCAATATCTTGTGGAAGCGCTGCCACTTTTTCTTCAATAACCAAATCACAAAATCTAGTGCATTTTGATGCCACCACTTTCTCTCGAATGGTGTCATAAGATACGTCTATGCTAGTTGTAATATGTGACTTGGGCAGCCAGCCTTTGTCGATGGCTGAGGCTTGTCTAACGGTTGCATCAGATTGACCAGTCTCTATTAGTTCAACCGCTACAAAGAATTCTGCATCGGTTACTGCTGAGTCGTTTGAAAGTTTGACTCCGCGACCACCGACCATAATTGCTGTTTTGCCACCGGGTTCTCTTCGCTTGCAAATACGGTCGCTAAATGCCACCATAATTGCGCGCATAACTGATTGTTCTGCTTGCTCGACTGACTTTCGCACGGCTGGGGCTTTGCTGGGTGAGACCTGATCAACAAGCCGGGTCAGTTGCTCGGCTGCTCGCAGAATCTGCTTGGCCGGATTTACCATCAGTTCACCAGCAAACGAGTGCTTGTGCCCGTGCTCTGCAAATTCTTTTAGTGCCCAAACTCTATCTAAGACATCAGATTCTGATTTGTGTTTTGCTCCTGTTTTTTCTGTTGAACGTTTGAGCGGATCGCGCTCAGATAGCATGGCTGCACAAAGCGCAGTATCTTTCAGTTGACCTAAGTTGGCTCCTTCCACGAGCAAGCGCGCTAGTCTTGGTTGCAATGGCAGCTGAGCCATTTTGCGCCCTAGCTCTGTCAGGCTACCGTTTTCTAGGGCATCAAGTCGGTCAAGTAATTCTAGAGCGCGACTGAGGCTGGCCGGTGGTGGTGTCTCAAACCAAGTGAAAGATTGCAGGTCTTTTTCGCCCCAGGCGAGTAGCTGGAGGGCGCATTCAGACAATTCAACCCGCTCTATCTCTGGTGAGTTGAAAGCTGACATCGATTTGTGCTCGCGCTCAGTCCAAAGCCTAAGACAGTCACCGCTGGCGGTGCGGCCCGCGCGACCGGCTCGTTGGTCTGCCGATGCTTGAGAAATGCGTTCGAGGACGAGACGATTAAGTCCGAGCCTTGTATCGAGCCTGTTGACTCTTGCCATGCCGCTGTCGACAACGGCAGTAATTCCGTCAATGGTCAGTGATGTTTCGGCAATGTTGGTAGCAAGCACCACTTTGCGCTGAGCCGATTGATTTAGCACGCGCTGCTGTTCTTCTAATGGTAAGTCGCCATATAAAGGAAGTAGCAAAAGATTCTCGCGCTCGGCAATTGGCTCAAGCAACTCTTGGGTTTTACGAATCTCCCCCACTCCAGGTAGGAATGCAAGAATATGGCCGTCGCTAGCGGCTAGCATTTTCTTGACGCCATCGCTCACTGTCTGCTCAAGGTTTACTGCGGAGGGCTGAAATGAAAGATACTCGATATTAACTGGATAGGTGCGCCCTGGGCTTTGCACCACAGGACAGTTTGATAGATAGCGGCTGACCGGTTCGGCGTCAAGGGTGGCAGACATCACTATGATTTTCAAATCTGGGCGCAGTTCGTTGCGCACTTGCCTCACTAGTGCTAGAGCCAGATCGCTGTCAAGATTGCGCTCGTGAAATTCATCGAAAATTACTACAGCTGTATTTTCAAGCATTGGATCTTTTTGCAAGCGTCTGAGAAAAACACCTTCGGTGCAAACAACTATGCGCGTGCGCGCTGATACTTTGCTCTCATGGCGAACCTGGTAGCCAATTTCCTCACCGAGTTTTGTGCCGCGCTCATCTGATATACGAGTGGCTGCGGCTCTGGCTGCGACCCTGCGCGGTTGGAGCACTACTATTTGGCCTTGGGTTCTCTGACTGGTCCCATTAGTAAGCTCGGCTAACCCAGCATCAAGCACCGCTGGCGGAACTCTAGTGGTCTTTCCTGCGCCAGGTGCTGCAATCAGGACTAGAGCACCCGTATCTGTGCTTGTCAGGCCGGAAATCACCTCTGGCAAAACATCATCGATTGGTAGGTGCTTGATTGTGGTTTCCTCTGGGTTTGGAGCATGGCCGAATTGTCGCCTGGTCATTGCCGGGTCATTACAAGCTCCATGCAAGATCCTAGCAGGTCTATCGTTGCCTGTATGAGCAAATTTGGGGTAGCATGTGACAATGTCGGGGTGAGTGCGTCGAAGGCTGAGGTTGCATGAAAATTACGGTTCTGCGAATCTTGATTCTATCTTCTTTGATTTTGATTGCACAGCCTGCGGTGGCGTCTGATTCTAAGAAAGTTAAACCCTCGCCAAGTCTTCCAGCTATGACTGCTAAGAAGTCTGATTATCTTCCCTTATTGAGAAGGCTGAAGGATGAAGTGCGCCAAGGCAATGATGCGGCTGCTAAATCTATTATCAAGCAGCTGGGTGCAGTAAGAGGTGCAGCCAATGCTGAGGAGAAAAGTGAGCTTTCACAAGCGGCTGACTTTTTGATTGGAAAGGAAAAGTGGGATCTGGCAAAGCTCTATTTAGAGCAGCTGCCTATGGCGGAACCTGGTTGGGGATATGTGTTAGTCAAGCATATGTGTTCGGAGTGTAAGAAAGATGCCACCGCCCTTGATGCTATCGACAATTGGATAGAGACGCGATATCCATTCAATGAAGAGTATTGGTGGCGACTTCGCATGACTTTTGCCGAAGAGGCTGGACGAAGCAAGCAAATCTTGGCAGATTTTGCTAAGCAAGTTAAAGACAAGCCCGATGATGCTCGTAGATTGAAGTGGTTTATTTTGGCCACCGACGATTCGGCCGAGAAATCAGATATTCACTGGATCTGCGAAGCTGTGTTGCCTAAGCTTGCTTATCGCAACTACCAAGTGGCTGAATGGTTGCACACGAGGCATCCGGCTGAAGCGATTTTCTATTTGAAGCGTGCTCAAACTATTCCATTTACTCCGCAAGACGAGAAGGAAATCAAAAACTTTCTGCTGCGATATTCGGCTCTGCCAGCTAACTTAAGCGCTGTTCCTCAGGTAAAGCATTTTAGTGTGTGGGTGCGCTCAATGCTCGCTGAGTGCTATCAGAAAGTAGGGCAAAGCAAAGAGGCTCAGTCTATTCTTTTGCAATTGTCGAAAGAATCTGGTGGTCAGGTTCCGACTTACGCTCTGTCGCAACTGGCCGGGCAAATTCAAGCTGCTACTCCGACGCGGCCTCTTGAGCAGCAAATAAAAGCGGCAGAAGTTAAGAACGAAGATTCAATTGATTATTGGCAAGGTCGGGCTGATTATTATAGAGGGCGTAAAGAGACTGAACAAGAGCGTTCAGCTTGGCTGCGAGCGTTGAAGTTAGCAAAGTCAAAGCTAGCAAACTCAAAGCAAGACCAGAGTGCTCAATTTTACTTGCCGATGATCGTGTCTTCTTACGCTCAGTTTTTGCGACGCCATGAAAGTGACCAGGCTGCTATTAAGTTCATTTGGAGCGAGTTTGATGCGGCGTCGAATTTGACTTCGACTTCGAGCATAGAATATCGCACCAAGTTGGTGCGCGATCTTGAGCAGACTTATGAAACTGATCAGACTGGTTATCTATCTCCAGTGGATGAACGGCTATGGCAGCTGTTGAAGCAGTTGAAGACCTGGAGCTACACAGAAGAGCGCATATTATGGCGAATGGCGCGCAATGCAAAGCCTGAGCAACGGCAGCAATTGTGGAAGCGAGCAGAAGGGTTGGCTCTAGGCAATGCCAGTAGAGAATTCACGCTAGGTTGGATCATGAACCGCTGTCAGGAAGCGAAACGTTCAATTCCTTTGCTTCTGGCTGCATCTAGGAGCGACGATAAAGACTTGAAACAGCGCTCGCAATTTACTCTTTTCGAAAGTTATCTGGATGTCTTTGACTGGCGGCGCGCCGAGGAAATTTGGCCGGCTGCGTCTGTGCGATTAACAAGCGAAGAAAAACCAGATTGGCTGTCGCGAATTGCCATTGCTGCGGCACGTTCTGGAGACAAAGATAATTCTTTGCGACTTTGGCGGTTGAAAGACGCTATTGATCTAAGCGCGATTGGTAATCTTGACGATATGGTCAAGTATGGAATGAAAGATAAGCTTGTAATTTATTATCGTGAGTTGAAGAAGTCGAAGCCGAAGTCTACAGTTCCTGATGAAGCGCTTCGAAAGCTGGGTGGTTGAGAGAGCTGTTCAGAAATTGGAACTCGGATTTGCTGAAGGAGTGCTTATGGCCACCTGGTTTACGTCAGACCATCATTTTGGGCACACGAATATCATCAAGTACTGTAATCGACCGTTCAATTCGGTCTCGCACATGAACGCTGTTATGGAGTCGTCTTGGAATAGGGTTGTCGCCCCGAATGATATCGTCTACTATCTGGGCGATTTTGCCATGCATCCGCAGCTAGTGACTGAGACTTTGCCTAGGCTAAAGGGCACAAAAATTCTGATAGCGGGAAATCACGACCGGTGTCACCCGAAAATCGGCAATTCAGAGAGATGGCTTCCTGTATACAGGGAAGCTGGTTTCAGCTCTGTGCATACTGAATTGGAGATTGAGATTGCTGGTCAGACTGTTCTCTTGCACCACTTTCCTTATCGGGCAGAAACGGAACCTCAGCAGAAGTATTATAGTCAGCGTCCGGTAGATCAAGGTGGCTAGTTGATACACGGCCATGTTCATGACCGGTGGCAGTTCTCCGGTAGACAAATAAATGTCAGTGTAGAGAACTGGGATTTTGAACCAGTGAGCTTGGCCGTGCTTGCTTCATACATAGAGACAGGGCCTCGGGCTATTGAGGATGCACGTGCTTACGATTGATGGAGAAGTTCATTCCTCTCGATCGCGCATCCACAGCCATCGTTTCCCTTTTTCTGTCAGTCGATAGCGCTGAAGTTGGCTTCTTGGTTGTTTCGGAATGGTCATTTCTATATATCCATTTCTTAATGCTGGAAGCAAGTAAGATTTTCTGAAATGCTCTGCGTGCTTTAGTCCGAGAGCTAACTGTAGTTTTCGTCTACTCATTTCGCCATTGGCGATTTTCAGTATGGCGGTGACTTCCGCGGTGACTTCCGCGGTGACTTCCGCGGTGACTTCCGCGGTGACTTCCGCGGTGACTTCCGCGGTGACTTCCGCGGTGACTTCCGCGGTGACTTCCGCGGTGACTT